>CBDUZZ010000006.1:0-97932 GCA_965371855.1 uncultured bacterium | reverse complement strand
TGGGTAAATATAGAAAATATAAATAATTAATGACTTATGTTAGTGCCATTACTCCGAGGAGGGAAATAAATCATCAAATAAACAAATCCTCAAATTACCGTCTCTTCAATAATATTACTTATATTTATAACTCTATTAATTACCCACTCTTTAACCAAAGTTTATTATGTATAATTTCCGTTTTCCCCTGCTGTTTTTATGGATGTTTGTTTTAATCATGTTTAGTTGCTCATCTCCTGAAGATAAAGAAGCAAAAGTTATTAAATACACTGAAAAAATAAGTGCATTTTCTTCAGGAGTGATATCCAATGAATCGGATATCCGGATTCAGTTTTCGGAAGAAGTTAAAGATTCAAAACCGGGAGAGATAGCATCATCCGGGATAATAAATATTACTCCTAAAATTAAAGGTACAGCGACATGGGAGGATGGTCGAACTATTATTTTTGAGTCTGAAAACAGGTTACCTTCTTCAACTGAATTTAAAGTGGAAGTAGATCTTCCTGCTCTATTCCCCAATGAGAAGGAGCCTTTCTTATTTTACTTCTCTACGATAGAACAGAATTTCAGAATAGAAAAAGGCTCATTAATACTTGTAGATAACGAGAACTTCGAAAAAAACATCTATACCGGTGAAATCGTAACTGCTGATAAGATTGAAGACAATGCAGTTGAGAAAATTATTAATGCCACACAGGATAATAAAGAGTTGGAAATAACATGGGAACACAACAGTAGCGACAACCGACATATCTTTAAGGTGAACAGTGTTATGCGACGCAGTAGTGCCGGCAAGCTTGTAGTTAATTATGATGGATCGATAGCAGGCATTGACAGGAAAGGAACGTTTGAGGTGATTATCCTTTCACTTAAAGACTTTAAGGTGATGGATGTTAAAGTTGTTCAGCAGCCTGAACAGTTTATAAGAATAACTTTTTCTGATCCGTTATTACAGCCACAGAATTTAAATGGATTAATTACAATAGGGCACATTCAAGGATTAAAATTTAAGATCGATAATAATAGTATAAATGTTTATCTGCCAAACAGGTTGTCAGGTATACATAGTGTTAATATTTATCCGGGAATAAAAAACGGACTGGATTATACTTTCAGTAGTGAAGAGAAGTATGAACTTGAATTCGAATCGCCCAAGCCCCAAATAAAAATTATAGGAGGAGGAACAATTCTTCCTGATTCCAAAGGGTTGATATTCCCGTTTAAAACGGTTGGCTTAAAAGCTATTCAGGTTAAGGTTATTAAAATATTTGAGAATAATGTGGTTTCATTTCTGCAAACTAACAGGATGGATGGCTCAAACCAACTCAGACGTGCCGGACGTTTGATTATGAAAAAAGTTATCAAACTTGACAAAGACCGCACACGGAATCTTTTGCAATGGAATGCTTTCTCATTCGACCTTTCAGAGTTGATAAAGCCTGAGCCGGGTGCTATCTATCGTATTTTGCTGAGCATGAAAAAAGAGTACTCCGTTTATCCTTGTGATGATTCAGACAATATAGATATTGATGTTAATGAAGAGAGTAAAATCACAGACGAAGAGGCCAATTATTGGGAAACACCTGAACCATATTATTATGCCAGTTGGAATGATTATAATAACAATTATACGTATTACGAAAGGGATAATCCATGCTCATATTCATATTACAGGTATAAGTCTGTTGGTCGTAATATCCTCGCCTCTAACCTCGGGATAATAGCAAAACAGGGTTCAGGAAAAAATGTGATTGTTGCAGTAACTGATTTGCGAACGACTAAACCAGTTGCCGGTACTGAGATAACTATTCTGGACTTTCAGAATCAACAGGTAGGACAGGCAAAAACAGGTGCTGATGGATTGGTAACAATTCAGGTTGCACACAAGCCATTTCTGCTAATTGCAAAAAATGCAAAACAGAGGGGTTACCTGCGCCTTGATGAAGCGTCAGCACTGTCATTAAGCCGGTTCGATGTAAGTGGGCAGGTGTTACAAAAAGGAAAGATAGGATTTATTTACGGCGAACGTGGCGTGTGGCGACCGGGTGATACTCTGTATATCTCTTTTATATTGAAGAGTATCGGGAATAATCTGCCTGACAATATTCCTGTGATTTTTGAGTTGATTAATCCTCATGGCCAAACGTTAAATAAACAGATCAACACAACCGGGAAGAACGGGTTGTACGTTTTTAAAACGGCTACATCCCCTGATGCTCCTACCGGAAGATGGAGATGCAGAATTAAGGTTGGAGGTAGTACTTTCGAGAAGGGGTTACGTATAGAGACTGTGAAACCTAATCGACTAAAAATCGATCTCGATTTTGGGGAAAGGAAACTGCTGATAAATAAGAGTACTTCAGCAAAAATGAGTGTTAAGTGGCTGCATGGAGCTATTGCACGAGGGCTCAAAGCTGATGTGAGCATTACGCTAAATCAGTCAACAACCAGTTTTAAAAGTTATAAAGATTATGTTTTTGATGATATGTTTCGCCAGTTTTATCCGGAAGAGATTAAAGGTTTTGAGGGCAATCTGGATGATAATGGAATAGCAACAATATCGTTTGACATAGACTTGAAAGACAGAGCTCCCGGAATGCTTAAGGCTGCTTTTAATACTCGTGTGTTTGAGAAAGGCGGAGACTTTAGTGTTGATCGTTTTGTTATGCCATTCGCACCGTATAAAGTTTTTGTTGGAATAAAAACTGCCAAAGGAGACAGGCGCGGAGCATTAATTACCGATACGGTTCACCACATGAAAGTTGTGACTGTTAATGCCGGCGGGAAGCTTGTAAATACCGGAACTCTGGAATATCAGATATATAAGGTGAACCGCCGGTGGTGGTGGGAGTCGAACGACAGAAACCTGGCAAGCTATATGGGTACCGGAAATAATAATCTTATAAAAAAAGGGAAAGTTGTGATGCATGACGGAGAAGGTTCCTTTCCGTTTAAAATTAAATACCCTGAATGGGGGCGTTACGTAATAAGGGTTATTGACAAGCAAAATGGCCATGCAACGGCAAAAACCGTATTTGTTGACTGGCCGGGTTGGGCTCTTAAGCCAATGGGTGACGATCCTGAAGCTGCATCAATGCTCTCTTTTAGTGCTGACAAGAAAAAATATGAAGTGGGTGATAAAGCAACCGTTTCGTTTGCATCATCCGGCATAGGCAGTGCCTTCGTTAGTATTGAGAACGGTTCAGGAATTTTAAAAACTATTTGGGTAGAACCGAAAAAAGGTAACTCGTCGTTTTCTTTTGATATCACAAAAGAGATGTCGCCAAATATATATGTTCATATTACCCTGCTGCAACCTCATTCACAAACAGCAAATAATTTACCAATCAGGCTTTATGGAGTTATACCTCTTTTGGTTGAAGATCATCAAACGCATCTCACTCCTGTAATTAAAACATCAGATGAGTTTAGGCCTGAAAAGAAAGCAATCATTAAAGTCAGTGAAAAGGACGGAAAAGGGATGAGTTATACTTTGGCGGTTGTTGATGAAGGGCTTCTTGATCTTACCAGGTTTAAAACGCCTAATCCCTGGCAACAGTTTTTTGCAAAGGTGGCTCTTGGTGTTCACTCATGGGATATCTATAATGATGTGTTGGGTGCTTACGGTGGGAAAATAGAGCAGATGTTCAGTATTGGTGGTGATGAAGATCTCGCAGGGAAAAAGGGAACAACAAAGGCAAACAGGTTTAAACCTATGGTTAAGTTCATAGGCCCGTACACCCTAAAAGCCGGCAAAACCAATAAGCACACTATTAGCATCCCACGCTATGTTGGTTCGGTGCGCGTTATGGTTGTTGCTACTTCCGGTGAGGCGTTTGGAGATGCCGAAAAAACCGTTCCTGTACGAAATCCGGTTATGGTGCTTACAACCCTTCCGCGTGTCCTTAGTCCGGGTGAGACGGTTAACGTTCCGGTGGCAGTTTTTGCCATGAAAGATAACGTGAAAAATGTTTCCGTAACTCTCTCTGTTAATAAACTATTTACAATATTGGGAAGCAATACACGTAGTATTAGTTTCTCTCAAACAGGTGACAAGTCAGTTACGTTTAAGATAAAAGTAAATCAGAAACAGGGATTTGGTAAGATTGGTGTTGTTGCGAGTTCTAACGGAGAAACAGCAAGAGATGATATTGAAGTAAATGTTGAAAATCCAAATCCTCCTTTAACAACAGTTATCAGCAACGTGATTGAACCGGATAAAAATGCGCAGATAGAATATACGCTACCAGGTATTGAAGGAACAAACCATGTTACATTAGAGGTGTCATCAATCCCTCCAATAGATTTTGGCAGAAGGTTGAAATACCTCATTCAGTATCCTCATGGTTGTGTCGAGCAGATTACTTCATCCGCTTTTCCGCAGCTTTATCTTGATAAGGTGATGGATGTTCCGGCAAGCTTGAAACTAAAAACAGAAGAGAATATAAAAGCTGCCATAAAGAAACTTTCCGGATTTATCCGCTCTGACGGAGGATTTGGCTATTGGCCCGGAGCTAACACTTCGAATGACTGGTGCACCTCGTATGTTGGTCATTTCATGCTCGAAGCTGAAAAACAGGGATATAATTTGCCAATTGGTTTTAAACAGAAGTGGATGAATTATCAGAAGTTGAAATCACGTCAGTGGGTTTTCTCGAAAGATAAGCGAGGACAAGATCTGGCACAAGCATACCGTCTCTATACATTGTTACTTGCCGGTGGGTCGGAGTTGAGTGCCATGAATCGTATGCGAAACATTCAGGATTTATCGATACAGGCACGTTGGCGGTTGGCAGCAGCTTATGCTTTGGCCGGATACAGCGATGTGGCCAATAAGTTGATCGATAACGTGTCTGTTAATCCTACTATTCAGAGATACTATCACTATACTTATGGTTCTTCCGATAGAGACAGGGCTATGATAATTGAAACATTGATGCTTTTAAACAGGCGTACCGATGCCGCTCCTTTGGTGCAATCCGTTTCAAAAGCACTATCAGGTAACAGATGGATGAGTACACAAACCACAGCATACTGCCTTATGGCTATGAGTAAGTTTGCCGGTGAAAAAACTACATCATCATCACTCTCTTTTGAATGGACGGCAGATGCCAATAAAGGTAGTAAGGTGAGGTCACAAAAACCGGTTTATCAAACCTCACTTACTCCGCAGGGAAAAGAAGGCAAAGCAACTGTTACTAATACATCAGAAGGGGTGATATTTACCCGCCTGATAATGGAGGGTATTCCTGAGCAAGGTGACATGACCGAACAGGCTAATAATTTGAGGATGACAGTGAAGTATGCAGATATGAACGGGAAAGATATTAATGTAATCCAGCTACAACAGGGGACTGACTTCATGGCAATTGTTACAGTGGCTAATCCAGGAACAATGGGGTATCAGAAAGATATGGCTCTGGCACAAATATTCCCGTCAGGTTGGGAAATTAGAAATACACGAATGGAGGATGTTGTTTCTGTTCATGAAAAGGATGTGCCTGATTATCGTGATGTTCGCGACGACCGTGTTTACACATATTTTAATATTGCAGCAAACCGGTCAAAAACATTTGTTGTGCTGTTGAATGCTGCCTATACCGGCAGGTTTTATCTTCCGGCAGTTACCTGTGAGGCTATGTATAACAGTGATGTAAGTGCCCGCAAACCGGGAAGATGGGTGACGGTGGTGAAGCCTGTGGAATAAAGATATGCCATGAATGCACGAATAATATTTGCAGGTTATCGGAGTGAAGAATTAAGCCGCGAATGCACGAATGGTATTTTCAGGTTATCGGAGTGAAGAATTAAGCCGCAAATGCGCGAATAATATTTGCAGGTTATTGGAATAAAGTATAAGCGAATGGTATTTGCAGGTTATTGGAATAAAGAATAAGCCGCGAATGCACGAATAGGATTAAGCAATTCACGATTAAAAACAAAAAGCTCATTCGTGCATTCGCGGCAAAAGAACAAAGGGGGTTTTGGTAGAATACTCTTACTCTCCTTTTCCCATACAATAGAATCTGCGAACAAATCGGTTTCCTGCATTATCTGTTAAAGTTATGGTGTGCCAACCCTTTTCAGGAAGAATTTCTATCTGGTGTATCTCCTCTGTTTCTCCGAGATAATCATCATCAAGATACCAGTATACTATTGCTTGTGATGAGCGGTGTGTTGCTTTGAGAACCAGCCTCTCCAGCTTACCGTCAATATCAACAGGAATAAAAACTTTAGTATTCTTTTGTGGGTATATCATCGACATAGGATTATCATCTTTTGCTTTACATCCCGGCAAATAGGGAGGCAATCTCTTGTATGTTGGGTCTGTCGATTTATAATACCATTCCATGACAGGAGGCAGGACAAACCATGATCTGTGCTTCATCAAAGAAACGGGATAACAATCGGCATTAACACGATAATTTTCATCTGCCGAAAGATGTATTAATCGATGATATTTACATGTAGGCTTCGGGTTTCCTGTTATGGGTAAATACAGAGTGTCGGTTTTATTGCAATTTTGACCTGCTAAAAATCCGCTTTTACGGCAAACCACAGCCGGCTCCATATCATCATAGGGGATATCAAACCAACCTGTAGAAGGTAATAATCTGAATAGTTCAAACATAACAGGAGCAGCAGCATAACCACCAATTATTCCGGGTCTGCCTTCTCCTGTGGCATTACCGACCCATACAGCAACAACATATTCAGGTGTTACTCCAATAGCCCAGGCATCACGAAACCCGAAACTGGTACCTGTTTTCCATGCTATCCTCCGGCTTGTTGCAAATGCTTTCCAACCGGTTTCCGTAACAGGTCTTTCTACATTAGTCAGTGCTTCAAGCACATAATATATTGATGCCACAGACAGGATTGGGTGTTCCCGGTTATTTATGACAGGGGTTTCATTTTTAAGCAGTGTCGGTTTATGTATTGCGGTTTCATCATTTGTGCTATTGTGGTGATTGTAATAAATTAGTGAACGTGCCAGTGAGGCATAAGCTCCGGCCAAATCCCACAATGTAGCTTCGGCTCCACCTAATATAAGTGATAAGCCGTAATTGGAGGACGTACGGGTTATGGTCGTTAACTGCAACTCTTTCAACAGGCTCATGAACTTTTCTGTGCCATAATCTTCAAGCAGCCGAACTGCAGGAACATTTAAAGAGCGTGATAAAGCTTTGTCTGCCGGCACTGCTCCGTCATATTTCTTATTGTAGTTTTTTGGTGCAAAATCGGAATAGTAAGTTGGGATATCCGGGATTAACGAGTGAGGTAACAACAAGCCTTCATTAATTTCAGCAGCATACAAAAAAGGCTTCAGAATACTGCCTGTACTGCGGGGTGAAGTAATTATATCCACATCATTTTGAAACAATCTGTTCTTATCGTAAGCATTTCCGACATAAGCCCTGACTTTCCCCGATGAAGTTTCAAGTATCAAGGCTGCAATATTGTTAATGTTATTTTGGCTGTAAAGAGAGTTGAAATGTTCAATTATGTTGTTAACATTGTTTTGAAGTTCTTCATTTAATGTTGTTTGATATATTACCCCTTCTTTTTTTTTCATTAATCGGGTCAGGACATGGGGAGCCAACCGTGGCATAGGTATAGTAACTCCCGGTCTGCCTGCAGGTAGTCCTCTGGTTACGGACGGCAGTGGCTCAGCCAGAGCAAGTGTATATTCTGCACTATCAATCTGTTTTCTGGCTAAGATTTTTTTTAAAAGGCTGTCTCTTTTTTTAATAAGTAAACGACGGTTTTTACCGGGATGTATCAATGCCGGTGAATTGGGTAACACAGCCAAAACGGCCGATTCAGCCCATGACAACTCTTGTGGTGGCCGCCCGAAATATTGCCATGAGGCAGCGTTCAGTCCAACTATATTGCCGCCGAATGGTGCATTGGAAGCGTACAGTTTTAGTATTTCATCTTTTGAATATTTGACTTCCAAACGTGTTGCCTGAAACATCTCGATTATCTTACTCCACACAGTACGTTTACGCGGATGTGACAACCGTATAACCTGTAGTGTTAAAGTGCTTCCGCCACTTACCACTCTCCCTGCTTTTATATTTTGCTTCAAAGCCCTGAATAGTGAAACCGGGTTTATTCCGGGATGATATCTGAAATATTCATCCTCAAAAAGAATAAGAGATGTGGCAAATTTATTTGGAACAGAATCGACAGCAGGGAAACGCCACTGTTCATCTTTGGCGATGTGAGCTCCTAACAGTTTATGGTTTTTGCCGGTAATAACGGTGCTGTGTGGGACATTAAACAATGTGGCAGGAATAGAAAACCACCAGGTAACAATAATTACAAATATAATTGCAAAAATAATTGATGTCTTTCGTGATGATTTTTTCAGGAATTTCCTGTTCATTGCTATTTGTTTGAATAATCAAAGATAAATAATTTATCCTGCATTAGTGGCTAAATATTATTTTGAGGTGCTACGAGAAATAATGGCTCTATGTTGATTCTATTGGGTATTTTCACAAATAGGAATATTTTTCATCCACGAATTTGACGAATTCTTATAAAAAAACAAAT
The DNA here is from genome assembly GCA_965371855.1 of uncultured bacterium. Taxonomy (GTDB): domain Bacteria; phylum Bacteroidota; class Bacteroidia; order Bacteroidales; family Marinilabiliaceae; genus JAADEM01. Next base: position 89,370 of record CBDUZZ010000006.1, on the reverse strand, counting down.
CTTTAATCACATGGAAAGTGCAACTTGAAATAAGCCTTGACTTTTTTGTTTCGTTTTTGTGTCAAGACAAAAATGAAAGGCGTATAAAAAGATGTTATGAGTTAAAGTTGGTAGACAGACGAGTTCAAAAAGAAAAACCGCAACGGTCGCAAGGGATATCGCAAGGTTCGCAATGGCTCAATTAAAAATCTATCACTTTTGAATTATCAAATCGCCTTACTTAAAAATTGTATTAAAAGAGTAATAAACTAAAGTCAGCACCTTAAAAACTTGTCTGCCTTAGGCATGATAAGATTTAGCCATGAATCGGGTGTAACCTTTTCCGCTATTAGCGCGTCATATAATAATATGTCATCAATGTACGGAGTGTACGGTAATGGGCACAAAAAGAGTTGGATTTTTAGTGTAAATAAAAAGTGTTATCTTTAAAACACATTGATACACAATAACAATAAACATGCGGCATGAAAATTGATGTGAATTATAAAATAAATATCCCAAACGAACAGTATGAGCGATAGTATTATTCGAATAGAAAATTTACACAAATCTTATATTACAGGCAGAAATTCTTTGCATGTTCTGAAAGGCATAGATATGGATATTAAATCCGGGGAGATGGTTTCCATTATGGGGTCATCAGGTTCCGGCAAGTCTACGTTGCTGAACATTCTCGGAATTCTGGATGATTATAATAACGGAGCTTATCATCTGAACGGTATTCATATAAATAAAATGAGTGAGAAGAAAGCTGCATGGTTTAGAAATAAGTATATCGGATTTGTTTTTCAGTCTTTCAATCTTATATCATTTAAAAGTGCTCTTGAAAATGTTGCATTGCCACTATATTACCAGAATGTAAGCAGAAAAAAGCGAAATGCAATTGCAATGGAATATCTCGACAGAATGGGTCTTAAAGAGTGGAGTGACCACTTACCTTCTGAACTGTCAGGAGGACAAAAACAACGTGTTGCTATTGCCCGTTCACTTATTTCAAAGCCTAAAATTATTTTGGCAGACGAACCAACCGGAGCATTGGATACACAAACATCGTACGAGGTATTGGATATTTTGCAAGAAGTTAATAAAACAGGAATTACTGTAATTATTGTAACGCATGAAACAGATATTGCGGAACTTACCCAACGAATTATACGGTTGAAGGACGGAATTATTGAAACCAACGAATACGTTACTAATGGCATTAAGGCTTCATCGTTAATTACTAGATAACTTGATAAACTTTTCACTTGATGAACTTGACAAACTTTTAACTAAACTGATGCTCGACTTTTTTGAAGAAATATTTTTGACATTAAAACAAAACAAGCTGCGTGCGATAATGACAGGCTTTAGTGTTTCGTGGGGTATTTTTATGCTTATAATTTTATTGGGGTCTGGAAAGGGTCTGGAGCATGGGATGGAGCATAATTTTGCCGGAGCAGTTAAAAATTCAATTTGGGTATATAGTGGGAAAACATCTCAGTCTTATGACGGATTGAAAGCAGGGAGAAGAATACAGTTTACTAATGAAGATTACGATCTCCTACGACGAAAACTTGCAGGTGTAGATAATATCTCCGGCAGGTTGTACTTGTATGACGATATCTCCCTTACCTATAAAAATGAATACGGTAGCTACCAGGTTACGTGTGTAATGCCTGAGTTTGGCAAGATAGAAATAATGAATTTTACCAAGGGGCGGTTCATCAATAAAAATGATTATAGAAAATTTAGTAAAGTAGTTGCTGTAACTCAACCGGTAATTGATATTTTGATGAAAAATGAAAAAGATGATCCGATAGGTAAATATATTAAACTTGGAAGTATTCCTTTCAAAATTATTGGAGTCTTTAATGACCCTGAAGATGCCAAAAGTAAAAAAGTTTATATACCCATATCTACCGGACAAAAGGTATTTAACGGAGGAAACAGAATCAGGAATCTGGCAATTTCCACACAAGCAACTACAGTTGCTGAAAATAAAGCCATTGAAGACCAATTACGAAAAATACTGGCTCAGCGTCATCGTTTTTCGATAGAAGATGAAAAAGCTATTTACGTAAACAATACTCTTGAACACTTTAAACAGGCCCAGGGAGCATTTGCCGGCATTAAAGGGTTTATATGGATAATAGGTATAATGACAATAATTGCAGGGATTGTAGGTGTTAGCAATATTATGATTATTTTGGTAAAAGAACGCACCAAAGAGATTGGTATTCGAAAGGCAATTGGTGCTTCTCCTGCTTCTGTAATCCGGTTAATTCTTTCCGAATCGGTATTAATTACCGGGATTGCCGGTTTTGTTGGATTACTGCTCGGCATGGGAGTGTTGTTTATTCTTGATCAGATTATCAATAAAATGATAGAGGGAGGAGCAGAACAGATGAATTATATTTTTAATCACCCGTCGGCTGATTTTAATATTGCAGTATCTGCAACACTGGTTCTGATTTTAGCCGGCCTCATCGCTGGATATGTTCCTGCAAAACGGGCTGCTGCAATAAAACCGATTGAAGCATTACACGATGAGTAGGTTTTCAATGATTGAATGAGTGAATTGATTGAATGGCTGAAGTTCACCTTCGCGAATGCGTAGGCGGGCAGGGATTAAATGTAAAACAGACAATAATAAATTAAAAATCAAAAACGTGTTTGACAGGGACAGATGGCAGGAAATATTTAGTGCAATTAAAAAGAATAAGTTGCGAAGTGCCCTCACCGCTTTTGGTGTTTTCTGGGGTATTTTCATGCTTGTTGTTATGATTGGTTCTGGCAACGGATTGAAAAATGGCGTTTATGAAGGTGTTAAAGATTTTGCCACAAACAGTGCTTTTGTTTGGAGTGAAAGAACCACAGTGCCATATAAAGGTTTTAAAAGAGGTCGTGACTGGAGTTTCACAAATAGGGATATTTTGAAACTAAGAGATCAGGTTCCGGAGTTGGATGTTATAGCTCCACGACTTTCCGGCTGGAATCTGAGTAGAGGTGAGAATGTAGTACGGGGGGATATATCAGCATCTTTTAGCATTAATGGTGATTATCCGGCATACCAGAAAATTGATCCGAGCTTAATGGTTTATGGAAGATATATTAACGATAATGATATTGAAGCCAGACGAAAAGTGTGTATTATCGGAGAACGTGTATATGAAGTAATGTTCGAAAAGGATGAAGATCCTGTTGGTCAGAATATTCGTATTAATGGTGTCTATTTTAATGTTGTGGGAGTGTTCAGGTCAAAAAATCCAAAAATAAATATCGGCTCTGACAAAAAAGAGAGTATTTATCTGCCTTTTACAACTATGCAACATACATTTAATTACGGCGATAGGGTTCACTATTTTGCAATGACCGCAAAGAGTGGGTATGATGTAGCTAACGTTCTTGACAAGGTGGTAGTAGTTTTGAAAAAACAACATAAAATAGCACCTGATGATGAAGAGGCCGTGGGGAACTTTAATCTGGAAAAAGAGGTTAAAACAATAAGTTATGTTTTTCTTGGAATCGATATACTTATTTGGATTGTTGGTATAGGGACTTTAATTGCAGGTGCTGTTGGTGTGAGCAATATAATGCTTGTCATAATTAAAGAACGAACGAAAGAGATTGGGATACAGAGGGCTATTGGTGCCGGTCCATGGACAATTATCAGTCAAATTATTTCTGAGTCAGTATTCCTTACCACTATTGCAGGATTTATTGGATTGGCGTTAGGCACTATGGTATTGCGTCTTGTAAGTTTGGCTATTGAACAATCTGCCGGCAAAAGTGAAGAGGAGGTATTTTTTATAAATCCGGAGATAGGAATACCAATAGCAGTTAGTGCTTTGCTTATTCTTATTATCACAGGCATTATTGCAGGTTTGATACCTGCCAGAAAGGCAGTAAAAATTAAACCTATAGAAGCGTTAAGACATGAATAATTAAGGTACAAGGTACAAGGTGGAAGGTGGAAGGAATAAGGAGAAAGGCAGACAGGACATGATTATAAATTTACCACATAAGACAGATAAGTTCACTTAATAGTAATATCTTATGTTTTCTTATGTGACTTATGTGGTTCAAATAATAAACAGATTAAAAGTTAGACAGCAGACACAGTCTGCTAATTGACTTAATGAACTTGATAAACTTGATAAATTAATTCGATATGAAAAAGATACTTAAAATCGCGCTTTTAATAATTTTTGTAGGACTAGTCTTATGGGTATTCTACTATTTGTATAAACAATCGAAGTCAGATCCGGTAGTTTATAAAACAGAAACGCCTGAATACAGGGATATTGTTGAGAAAACAGTAGCTACCGGTTCGGTGGTCCCGCGTAAAGAGATTGAGATAAAACCGCAGGAATCCGGGATAATTCAGGAACTGTACGTTGAACCCGGGAATATGGTAAACAAGGGAGACCTGATTGCAAAAATTCAGATTATTCCTGAAATGATACAGGTAAACAATGCAGAATCGCGGTTACGGTTAGCTGAAATAAATTTTAAAAATGCTCAAATTGAGTTTAATCGTGAAAAAGAGCTGTATGACAACGGTGTAGTTCCGGAATCTGAATATCTGGCAGAGAAACTGAAATTTGAAACAGCAAAAGAGAATAAACAGGCAGCCTTCGACCATCTTCAACTTATAAAAGAAGGGGTTACAAAAAGCATGGGCTCGCAAACAAATACACTCATAAAATCAACTGTTAATGGTATGGTTTTGGATGTACCGGTAGAAGTTGGTAATTCGGTTATAAAAAGTAATACCTTCAACGCCGGTACAACAGTAGCTATGGTTGCTAACATGGGAGATATGATATTTAATGGGAAAGTAGATGAAACTGAAGTTGGAAAGATTAAAAAAGGAATGGATCTGTTACTCACTATAGGTGCTTTGGAAGAAGATACTTTTATGGCGGTATTGGAATATATTGCACCTAAAGGAGTTGAAGAAAATGGAGCAATACAATTTGAAATTAAAGCTGATGTAAAACTAAAGGATAATAAATTTATTCGTGCAGGTTACAGCGCAACTGCTGACATTGTATTGGAACGTAAAGACAGTGTGTTGTCAATAAATGAAAAGGTGTTGCAATTTTCGAATGATACCACTTTTGTTGAGGTTCAAGAGTCTGAGCAGGATTTTAAACGTCGCAATATAAAAACAGGCTTGTCTGACGGGATAAATATTGAAGTTCTGAAAGGATTAACTGAAGATGAAAAAATTAAAGTTCCGTTGTAAAATATGGACGAGTAAGTCAAAGATTGAAATATTTAATTATCAATAGACAATCGTAAATTATAAAGGTAATGGCTCAAAAAACAATATTCACAATCATCGTATTATTACTGTATGTAACAGGTTCTGCAGCTCAGGATACCACTAACCTATGGTCTCTTGAGAAATGCATTTCGTATGCGTATGAAAATAATCTTACCATTAAACGTCAAATGCTGAACAACACGTATCAGGAGACTCAACTTAATCAAAGCAAGCTTAACCGGCTTCCGGATCTTAATGCACAAATGGGATACAGTTTTAATTTTGGTTATACATGGATACAACAGGAAGCAAAAAACGATGACAGAAATTCCCGATCTTTTAATACAGGAATAGGAAGTAATGTAAATGTTTTCAACGGTATGAACCTGAATAACACAATAAAAAGGGATGATTATAATTTACAAGTTGCACTGCAAAATACTGAAAAGATAAAAAATGATATTTCATTACAAATAACCGGTCAGTATCTTCAGATCCTCTTTGACAAAGAGCTTCTAACTGTAGCTCGTGAGCAACTTGGAACAACCAAACTCCAGGTCGAAAGAACGGAAAAACTTGTTGATGCCGGAAAACTGGCTAAGGGAAAACATCTTGAGATAAAGTCGCAAGCAGCAAAAGAGGCTCTTAATGTTACAATACAGGAAAATAACCTCTCCATCTCGTTGTTAAACCTGGCTCAGTTACTTGATCTGAAAAACACCTCTGATTTTGATATTGTGTCTCCGGATATTCCTGAAACAGAAGGAGTACTCCCGGAAGATCCGGATGTTATCTATTCCATGGCTCAAGGTATTATGCCACAGATAAAAGGTTCTGAGTTTACCCTTAAAAGTTCTGAATATGAGCTGAAAATGGCAAAGGGGGGCTACTATCCACAGCTAAACCTGAACCTGAGCATGGGAGCAAATGCCAATTGGCTGAATGATGATCCAAATAATTATAACAGACCTCTTTGGGACCAGTTCGAAACAACAAGAAATTACTACATTGGGGCTTCATTGAAAATCCCAATATTTAATAAGCTTCAGGTACGTAATGGTGTGAATAATGCTATGTTGGGTGTAGATGATGCCCGGTATAAACTGGATCAGGAGAAACTGAACCTGCGTAAAGAGATACAACAAGCATATGTTGATGCAGTTGGTGCGTATAAAAAATATCAGTCAAGTTACGATGCAGTTGAATCATTCAAAGAGTCATTGCGTTACACGGAGGAGAAATTTAATGTGGGTATGGTTAACTCCGTTGATTACAATGTTGCTAAAACAGACTATCTGAAGTCTCAGTCAAATCTGTTGCAGGCAAAATATGAGTATCTATTAAGGATGAAAATACTTGATTTTTACCGGGGATTACCGTTAACCTTGTAAGCAAATAAGCAGGCACAATCCTTTCTGGAGAAAAACATCATGAATTTTCCCATGTTGGATTTAATGTTGTATTTTTAGGCATCAATATTTAATATTTTAACATTATGGCACGAAATAATTCTATATCAATTACTGTTACTGTTTTTATTCTATTTGCAATTAATATAATTCCCATATCTGCCGGTGAAAAAGAGGATGTAGTGTTTCCTGCTTTAAGCGGGTATGAACTCAAAACAGACTTTCCTGTTTATAATCCTGATAACTTGTGGGAGTATATTAATGGTGGTGCATACACTTATCTGAATTATGATTTTGTTGACTTGCATATAGCAGAGTATATACAGGGGGAGACAATAATCAAAGCAGAAATATACCATCAGAGAAACAATATTTATGCTTATGGAATGTATGCACAGGAACGTGCTCCTGATTATAGCTTTATCGACATCGGAGTTCAGGGCTATGCTGAAAATACCCTTGTGAATTTTGTAAAAGGGCCTTGGTACGTTAAAATTATTTGTAATGACGGGGATGAAAGTACTACTCAGGTACTCTTGGATCTGGCAAAATTAATTGAGAATAACCTGGAGGGAACAACACAAGTGCCTGCTCTGTTTTTGAAATTTCCGGAGGAGGGTAAAATTGTTAACTCTGAGGCTTTTATTGCTACCGAATTTTTGGGTTATGGATTTATGCCGGGGGTTTATGTTACTTCGTATAAAAAAGATGATAAGCAGTTTAAGTTTTTTATTATTGAAGCAGAAAATAATGATAAAGCCAATGAAGTCTTTAATAACCTTAAGTCGAAAGCAGAATCAAGCAAGAAACAGAAGTATGGTATTACATCCTTAAAAGATCCCTATAATGGAACAATACTGATAAAAATGAATAATAATGTCATCTACGGATGCATTGAAAATTGTGACATTGAACTATTTAAAATTTTCGCAGGGGAAAATAACGGCTAAATATTATACCATTATATCATTACACCATTGTATCATTATATCATTACACCATTAATTCCCTATCCCATCCAGCTAAAGAAGTAAACAGCAATAATCAGATATATAAACATTCCAACTATATCATTCAGTGTTGTTATAAATGGGCCTGTTGCAACAGCAGGGTCAACTTTTATTTTATTAAGCATTAAGGGGATAAATGTTCCAAACAGAGATGCAAAAATCATTACGGAAAACATAGCTACTGCTACGGTATATGTTAGAGCAATGCCAGATCCAATTAAATAGTTATATCCTAAAATAATTAAAGACAGAACAGTTGCATTAAACAAAGCTATGCCAAGCTCTTTTAGTAGCTTTGTCCAGATTGTGTCAATTCCCATATCGCCACTTGCAAGTGACTGTACCACAATAGCTGAAGATTGAATTCCAACGTTTCCACCCATGGCAGCAATCAGAGGGATGAAAAAAGCCATTTGCGGATAGTTATCAAGTGTAGTTTCAAATCCTCCTAAAACCTGTGAGCCCAGTATTCCTCCAGCAAGTCCGATTGCCAGCCAGGGGAAACGAGCACGTGTTAACAGCCATATACTATCTGATGCTTCAACGTCCTCGGTGATACCTGATGCTAACTGGTAATCCTTTTCCGCTTCTTCACGTATAACATCAACAACGTCATCAATAGTAATACGTCCCAGCAATCTACCCAGATGATCTATAACAGGCAGAGCTACCAGGTCATATTTATCCATAATGTTACTTACCTCTTCTGAAGGAGTGTCTGCTCTTACAGAGATAACATCCGAATTGTAGATATCTTTTATCTTCCCCTTTGGTGAAACAAGTAACAATTTTTTTAACGAAAGAGTGCCTTTCAGAACATCATCATTATCAATAACATATACATAATAAACATCATCTACCTCCTTGGCTTGTTTTCTCATACTTCTTAAGCAGGTGGGAACATCCCAGCCCTCCTTAACGAGAATGAGCTCTTTAGCCATCAGACTACCGGCTGTGCCTTCGTCATAATTCAGAAGATCAACAATATTACCCGCACTGTTAAGATCCTCCATGTGCGACAGCACTTCCTGTTTTCTGTCGTCGTCAAACTCACTGATAATGTCGGCAGCATCATCAGACTCCATATGATTAATAAAACGTTTGGCAATTACTTCCGAAGGTAAACTTTTCAGGAACTTCTGTCTGTCATCTTCCTCCAGTTCTGTAATAACATCGGCAGCCTTATCATCATCCAGAAGAAAGTACAGGTACTTAGCCTCATCAATATTTAATTCGTCATATATTTCTGCTATATCAGCGGGGTGAAGCTCTTCTAAAGTCTCACTTAATTGTTTCTTGTTTTTATCGACTATCAGATCTTTTAAATTGTCAATAAATTCTCTTGTAAGTTCAAAATTCACCATATCACATATATTTTACCGGTTATTATTTAGATATTTCTTCAGGTGGATTGTTTTGTATTAACAGTGTAAGTTTTTCAAAATCTTCAACAGACAGTTGTTCCGGTCGCATCTTCAAATATTCATTGTTTGATAAAGCCTCCCTGTTATAAGGGATTACTTTCAGTGAGTTCCTTATGGTTTTACGACGATGTAAAAATGTTGCTTTTACTACTCTGAAAAACAATTTCTCATCACATGATAATGAGTTACGGTTATTGCGCAAAAATCTGATAACAGCCGATTTAACTTTTGGCGGTGGAGAGAATACATGCTCATGAACTGTAAAAAGATATTCGATATCATAAAAAGTCTGTAGAAGCACACTAAGTATTCCATACGTTTTAGAGCCCGGTTTAGCTGCAATACGCTCGGCAACTTCTTTCTGTATCATGCATACTACCTGAAGAATTAGGTCCCTGTTCTCAAGTGTTTTGAAAAAGATTTGACTTGATATATTATACGGGAAATTTCCTATAATTGAAAATGGTTTTGAAAATCTGGCAGGTAAATTCTCTTTAAGAAAATCTGTTTCTGAAATATTATCTTTTAATGCTGGGAAATGCTTATTCAGATATGATACTGATTCCGGATCTATTTCAGTCAGAAAAAGTGAATCGTCATATTTCTCATACAAAAAGCCGGTCAGAACACCCATCCCGGGACCAATCTCAAGGACTTGCTCTGTGACATTGTTGAGGCTGTCAACAATTTTACCGGCAATATTGTGGTCGGTTAAAAAATGCTGTCCCAGGTGTTTTTTTGCTCTGACCTTGTGCATAGTATTAAATTAGGGTAACAAGCCGGTTGTGATTATTGTTTTAGCATAAGCCAAAACAAATTATTATCTTGCAACACGTTTTCACGGGCGCAAAGGTAAACAATCAATAGTTATTTACAGATTGAAAGATAATTAAAATTTGCAAATCATTCCAGTTTGAAACAGCGGCTTACAAAATTTTTACAGTTTTTTTTGCTCCCTGCATTGGGAATATTTATTGTATGGTGGTTATTTAAGGATCAGGAATTATCAAATATTCTTAAGATATTGGTGAATGAAACAAACTACTATTGGATATTGCTGTCAATTGCTTTTGGTATTTTAAGTCACATGAGCCGGGCTGCACGTTGGCAACAGTTGATTAAGGCTACCGGAGAACAAGCCGGGTTCAAAAATGCTTTTTGGGCAGTGATGACGGGATATTTCATTAACCTGCTTGTTCCACGTATGGGAGAAGTTTCTAAATGTGGTGTTTTAAGTAAATATGAGAAGTTATCATTTACTAAAGTATTTGGAACGGTTGTGGCTGAACGCCTGTTTGATATGCTTATACTATTGTTGATTTTTGCAATAGTTTTAGCATGGCAATTTGATCTCCTGTGTGATTTTTTGTTCAAAAACGTTGATGTGGATAAAATGAAAGGAGCATTTATATCCCCCGTTATCTATATTGTCATCTTTTCAATTATTGTTTTTTTGTATCTCATTAGACGCAACAGGCACTCTATAAAAATATTTCGTGAGGTTTCATCTCTTTGGATGAAGTTTAAAGAAGGTTTCTCTTCTATCCGTAAGGTTGAGAATGCTCCACTATTTTGGTTTTATACCATATTTATGTGGATAATGTATTTTGCAATGGTTTATGTATGCTTTTTTAGTTTTGCTGCTACCAGCCAACTTGGTATAGCAGCAGGTGTTACTATTCTTTTAACCGGTAGCTTGGGGATGCTTATTCCTGTTCAGGGAGGGTTAGGAACATGGCATGCTATGGTTATAACTACTTTGGTGCTATTCAATATTGACAAGGAGACTGCAGGGGTTTTTGCCATTGTAGCGCACGGGTCACAAACTTTAATGATCATTGTTATGGGACTTCTGGCTTTTGTTATTCTTCCGCTTACCAACAAGCAAAAGGTTTAGGGCAAAAGGTTTATGCAAATACAAAACTCTTGCAGCAAATAGTTAAATATTAAACGGATGAAGTATCGTAAGTGGTATCAAATTATATATTTGGCTATTGCAGTTGCGGCTTTTTACTACGTGGCAAAAAAGCTGATAACATTTGAACAGTGGGATTATGTAAGTGGGAGATATATAAATGACAACTGGTTAATTCTGGGCGTTGTTCAAATTGTTTTGTGGGGGTTAAATATTGGGTTAGAATCTATGCGGTGGCAAAACTTGTTAAGTTCTTTTACGCGGATAGATTTTTCCAAATCTGTACAAATGGTGTTGATGGGATTTACTACAGGCAGCATCTCTCCCATGAAGATAGGTGAGCCTGGAGGAAAAATTCTATTTCTAAAAAAGGAGGAGAGGCCTACAGGTGTATTGGCCTCAGTTTACGGCAGTTATTTAAATAGTGCTGTTCTGTTTTTGCTTACACTGTTAATCTTCCCGTTGGCCTTATCGGCAGGATTAATCGATATTTCGGTTACTTCTAATCTTTCAGCATTTTCTTATGTCATTCTTGCTTTATGTATTCTTGCAGCAAGTTATTTTATTATCTACTATTTTTTTAAACAGATAAAAAAGAAGGTAAGAAATACCAGGTGGGCTGTAAAAACCGGGTTTTTTAAAAATTTCAGGTTGAAAAAGTTCATGACACTCTTTTTATATACTTTGTTAAGAGTAATGGTATATAATTTTCAACTTTATATTTGGTTTATGTTTTTTAATATACCCGATATAGGAATAAATTTCATGTTGTTATCACCATTATATTTTGCCGCAATAACTCTAATCCCTGCAATGTTTCTATTTGATCTGGGAATTAGGGGCTCAGTTGGAGTTTTTGTTTTTAGTGTGATTTCAGAAAATTTGGGAGCTGTCTTATCTGCTCTGTTTTTCCTTTGGTTTTTTAATGTTGCATTACCTGTTTTATGGGGAAGTTTGTTGTTAATTAGTAACAAATACAGTAAAAAACAGGGAAAAAATATTCATAAGTTGAAAAGCTTGTAATAAACTTTACATTTTATAATAATTCTGTTTATCTTTAAATCCATTTTTTAACCTTAAGTCTCAATAATATGGAGCAATATATTCTGGAACTGATTAGGAATAATAACCGGGTTATCATTCCTAATTTCGGAGCATTTATAGTTGCTAAAGAGAAAGGTTTTACCATTCTTTTTAATAACTTTTTAAGTTTTAATGACGGATTGCTTGTTGAGCATGTTATGAATAAAGAGGATGTTGACAAGCTGGAAGCAACGGATCGTGTAAATAAATTTGTTGAGAGAATAAATAAAACTCTCGATACTACCGGTAATTATCAGCTGGAGGGATTGGGTGTTTTTAATAAAGACTCGTCAGGAATATTGCGTTTTACTCAGGATGAAGAGTTGAACAAAACGTTTTTTGATTCCCCGGAAGAAATCAAAGACAGTGATGAATTGTTGGATATTGAGAGTGCTACAACTGAAGATGATACAACGGGACAACCCGAAGAACCTGCGGTAGTAGTACCTCCTGTTGCAAATGACGTTGTTGAAACTCCTGTTTCTGAACCTGAGAAAACTTACACGAAAAAAACAATACATAAGGATTCGCAAAAGGAAAAAAAGAAAAAGGAAACGATAGTTCTGTTTATAGTTCTGTTTATTTTAATTCCTATAATCGGATTTGGTATATACTATTTCTTTTTTACTGATATTAACGAAGCAACTCCCGTAAAAGCGAAACAGGAGATTGTTAAGAAAAAACCCATTCTTAAACCTGAAAATAAATCTGTGGATGACGGAATTGTTGCCGGCCCGGAAAGTACAGTAGAGAAGAAAAGTGTTAAAGAAGAAAAAGTCACTACTCCGGCGGTAAAGAAGACAACGATTACATCAAGAAGGCATTATATCATTACAGGTAGTTTCAAAGAAGAGAGAAATGCCAAAAAGTATGTTGAAATGATGAGAAGAAAAGGGTTTACGTCTCCTGTTACCATCCCTCGTGGCGGGATGTATCTTGTAGGTATTGATTCTTTTTCATCGCTTACTAAAGCAATGAAAAGGCAGGAAGAGATGCTGACTCAATATAAGTTGGAGAGTTGGATTCTGACCGTAAAATAGAGAAACAGTCCACCGTTTTTTTATCCGGCACAACTGATGCCGGGAAGTTATTTATTTGAATGGCAATCACTATTGTTTATGTTTTAGTATTCTCTCTTTTGTTGGTATATGTTTTTGTGTTGTTAAAATATATCCGGCATTGGAATAATACGCCGGATTTTTCTTTTTCGGCAAATAAATCAGCCACCTTAATATCTGTTATCATTCCTTTTCATAACGAAGAAAAAAGCATTGACAGATTAGTACAATCACTTACACAACAGACATTAAAGAAAGAGAGTTGGGAGGTACTGTTTGTCAATGATAATTCAACTGATGAAAGTATTAAGGTCATCAACCGTTTTTGTGGAAATAGGTTTAACTTTCGAATAATTAGCAATGAGGGTTTCGGCAAAAAAGCAGCCTTAATAAAAGGAATAAACAGTGTCAATCAAGGTTTGATAGTTACCACAGATGCCGATTGCTACTTTTCATCAGGTTGGCTGAGTGCCATCGCTTCATTTTATGAGAAAAACAGTCCCGATATGATTATTATGCCTGTGGTAATGACAGGAGAATACTCTTTTTGGCAACAGCTTCAGGTTACTGATTTTATAGCGTTACAGATGGTTGGTGCCGGAAGTGCATTGTCAGGAAACCCAATACTTTGCAACGGAGCAAATCTGGCTTTTAAGAAGATAGATGAGAATGTTAAACTAAAGGAGGAGTATGCTTCCGGTGAAGATATGTTTTTGCTGGAATGGATGAAACAGAAAGGCAGGGATATAGAATATCTGAAATCGCAAGAGGTGATTGCCACTACTCCCGGGCCTGAAACATTTAAACAGTTTTTAAATCAACGAGCCAGATGGATATCAAAGGCCGGGGGCTATGGTGATATTACCATCATTTTTAGTTCATTACTGTTTTTTATTGTCAACCTAAGCCAGTTAATGTTTTTTATTTTTGGGTTAATAAATCCCGAATTTATGTTATTATGGGCTATCTGGTTTGTGGCAAAAACAGTGGTTGATTACTCATTGATTAGTATAGGTTCCCGGTTTTTCAATATTAAAACATCAATAGCCCGGTTTATCATCATGCAGTTTATTTATCCAATATATATGCTTGTTGTTACGGGTCAGGGGTTTTTATTTCCCGTAAAATGGAAGCATAAATAAGGATATAAATGAAATAGATAAATTATTAAATTATCTTTGGAAAGATTCTATTGAATGAAAAAAAACAAACACCATTTGATTGGTGATAATGATGAATTTTTAATTGCCGCAAACATGAAGAGTATTAAATTATTGCTTCCCATTCTTTTTATAATTACAGCATGTTCTACCAAAGAACAATTTAAAGTTGAAGGCAAAATAGAAAATGCAAAAGGAAAACAATTATATTTTGAAAAACTTGGATTAGCAACAGGTTATCCTATTGATTCGATAAAACTTTCAAAAGAGGGAGAATTCACATTCAAAGGAGATCGGTTAAACCAGCCAACATTTTTCCTTTTAAATCTTCCCGGTTCAGGTGTAATTACTCTGCTTATCGATTCTATTGAAATAGTAAAAGTTTCTGCTGATGCTAATGATTTTGCTTCAGGATACAAAATCCGCAACTCCATTGAGTCTGCATATATCCAAATACTAAATGAACGCTTAATTAAACTAAAAAGCAGTGTTACTAATTATATAGAAGAGTATAACAGTATTGCAAAAGACGATACTCAAAACCGACAAAAAATTATAGACAAAATAAACGAAGCCATTGATGCACACAAAAAGTTCATAGGTGAATTTGTTATGGATAATCCTCGTTCCTTTGCCAGTTATTATGCACTATTTCAACGATGGGATGACAACACCATGGTAATGAATATAATGGACAAAAAAGATCAGATTTATTATTCAACAGTAGCAACTAGCTTAAATATATTTTATCCTGAATCAGAACGTGTAAAACACCTATACAATTACGTATTAAAAGCCAAAATAGAACAGCGGAACGAAAAAAAATGGAACGCATTACTGGAAAATGTTTCTACAAGTAATTCTCCTGATATTGCAGAAAAGGATATTAATGGAGATATAATTAAATTATCCTCTCTTAAGGGTAAAATTGTAATTCTGTCATTTTGGGCTTCCTGGGATAAAGCATCCCGCAATTCCAACAAATCATTAAAAAGCGTTTATAAAAAATACCACACAAAGGGTCTTGAAATTTATCAGGTATCTCTTGACAGAAGTAAGGTGATGTGGGAAAATGCCATTAAAACAGATGATCTTCCATGGATCAATGTTAGCGACCTTCGCTATACCGAGTCTGTACCTGCAAAGGTTTACAACGTGAAAAGAATACCTTCCAATTTCATTATTAGCAGAAAAGGTGAAATAATAGGAAAAGATCTCTATGGACAACGGTTAGAAGAGAAAATGAGAGAACTTATTAAATAAAAGTTTAGTAGCAGAATCAATGTCCGATTTGAAAAAAGGAAAGAAAATATATTTTGCATCTGACTTGCATCTGGGAGCCCCGTACATAAATAATCAGAGGGAACACGAAGTGAGATTTGTTGCATGGCTTGATTCAATTAAAGATAGTGCAGAAGAGATTTATCTTTTGGGTGATATTTTTGATTTCTGGTACGAATACAAATATTCTGTTCCGCGCGGGTTTACACGTTTCCTCGGCAAGCTATCCGAGCTTACCGACTCCGGCATCCCGGTTCATGTTTTCACCGGTAACCATGATGTATGGATATTCGACTATTTACCTTCTGAGTGTGGCGTTAAGGTGTACCACAACCCCCTTCAAACAGTGATAAACGGCAAGCATTTCCATCTTGATCATGGAGACGAGCTTGGTGGTTCTGACAGATATTACAAGCTGATGAAACGTCTTTTTCGCAACAATACTGCACAATGGCTTTTTTCAAAACTTCATCCTGATCTTGCCATTGGTTTTGCAAAGAAATGGTCCGTCAGAAGCAGGATCAAAAATGAAAAATCATATAAATCATCATATTGGGGCGACGATAAAGAGTGGCAGGTTCTTTATGCCAAATCATACTTGAAAGACAACCCCGAAACAGACTATTTTATTTTCGGCCACAGACATATTGCAAAAGAGATTCCTATAAACAGTCATTCTAAAATTATATATCTCGGTGACTGGATAACAATTTTCTCTTATGCCGAATTTGATGGCAACGACTTACTATTAAAATTTTTCAAACAATATTAAAATATCATTCTACCTTTGTGTTTTTTGCCCCGATTTGTCGGGGTCTTTGTGTAACTTTGTGAAACAGCTATAACACAGAGTACCTCAAAGAAAAATATAAATTTTGACAGAAAATTAAATTTCAAGAATTATGCTACATGATATACTGTACCTGTCGATTGGTGTTATAATGGGAGGATTAATTACCGCCCTGATATACCCACATATTTTTAAGTCGGATAAGATAGACAAAGAGCATCTTGCCTTTGTCAACAAACAACTCGATGAACTAAAGACAAACCTCACGATTGAAAGAGAAACTCTGGAACAACGATCATCTCAGCTTGCTCGATTAGAGGCTGAAAACAAATTTCTGGAAAAACAAAACAGAGAAAAAATTGAAGAGGTAAAAAATATACAAAGCCGTTTGACCACCGAATTTGAAGTGATCGCTAATAATATCATCACAAAAAAATCAAAAGAGCTATCTGAAAAACAATATCAGAATCTTGCGGTCATATTAGACCCCTTGAAAAATAATATTCAGGCTTTTGAAAAAAAAGTTGCCGACACATACGAAAAAGAGTTGCGAGATAAATTAAGCCTTCAGGCAGAAGTGAAAAAGCTTTATGAATTAAACAATAAAATAAGTACTGAAGCAGAAAATCTGACCAAAGCTCTTAAAGGTGATGTGAAAAAAATGGGTAACTGGGGCGAAGTTATATTAGAACGTATCCTCGAAGATTCAGGGCTTACCAAAGGAAGAGAATATCAACGTGAAGTAGTAGATACAAACGAAGAAGGAAAAGTAATCAGACCGGATGTGGTTATTTACCTGCCTGACAACAAACATATAATCATTGACTCAAAACTGTCGCTGGTAGCGTATGAACGATATGTAAACAGTGATGACCCGAAAGAAAAAGAGACTTTCCTGAAAGCTCATGTTGAGAGTATGAGAAAACATGTGAAAGGATTGTTTGAGAAAAACTATACAACAGCCCGGAATCTTAATTCCCCGGATTTTGTATTAATGTTTTTACCCTTAGAGTCATCTTTTGCAGCTGCTATTGAGGGCGACATCAAACTATTCTCTTTTGCCTGGGAACACAAGATAGTTCTGGTAAGCCCATCTACGCTACTTGCCACATTAAGAATTATAGCTTCAATTTGGAAACAGGAAAAACAGACACGCAATGCGCAAGAGATAGCCCGACAAGGAGGTGCTCTATACGATAAACTGGCAGGCCTGTTAGAAGACATTCAAAAAATAGGGAAAACGATTGGCCAACTTCAGGAAACTTATAATGCAGCCACAAATAAATTAAGCACCGGCAAAGGAAACCTATTATCGCGTGCTGAAAAAATACGTAAACTGGGTGCAAAAACCTCAAAAACTATTTCTGAAGATCCTTTAAGCTATGAATTAAAAGAATAAAAACCAATTCTATTCTTTCAGTTTATTTTTTAGTGTCTGCAAAGAAACTATCAACTTTAGAAATTTGCGTCATTGCGAACGAGGTACGAGTGAAGCAATCTCTATTGAGTATCTATAGATTGCTTCGTCCTATCGTCCTCGCAATGACGATTCGTGTCATGTTTACTTGCAGACGCTATTTAGGATATTTCCCCCACACTTTGTCTGTATCTCGCCATTTAAAATAGTTCTCTGTATTTGATTTGCCACTTTCAATTAAGGCATCGATTTTCTCTTTGGACAGATCAAACTGCGTAGTTTTAACATTTAATGTGTCAATAAAGATGGTACGATTCCAATCGTCTCCTCTTAAGTGGCCTTTATTCGCAATATCCATAAGAAAATTTAATATCCCTAATACATGATCTTTAATGTTTTTTATCTCCATAGGAACATTACTCCAGTTATCCCTGCTTGCCTGTATCAGAGCTTTTGAATCTAAACGGAAACCCAGTGTTTCAAAATTATACACATAGCCATCCTCATCAGCAGAGAAATCACCTTTGTTTGCATCATTTGACATATACTTTTCGTGATCAAACAGGTCAATCGGATAATTATACGCGATACCACCATCAACCATTATGTCATTCTCTTTTATTACAGATTTAAAAAACAGCGGGATACCCATCGACATTCTCACAGCATCCTTAATGGTCATCTCAGGGGTTTTTTCATGAGAAAAAATCTCAACCTTCTGCTTACTAAGGTTAGTTGCTGCTACATAAAGTAACCTGAAAGAAGTATCTGATGACCTGACAGATTCTTCCAGTTCACCAAAAGTAAAATTCTTCGTACCTGTTTTTTCCTTAATTTTTTCTCCTATCCATTCAGTAAAGGCATCTCCTTTAAACCAACCATATTTTCTTAATATCCGTAGCATATTGTTAACAACAAACCCACTTTTATCCTGAAAATCGCTGAAGTTAGTTGCCGCAACAACATCTGAAACCTCCTGAAAAGTAAATCCTAAAGCAAGCAGAACAGCATTAATTGCACCGGCAGAGGTTCCTCCTACTCTCTCAATATCAGCAAGTATTTTCATCTTATTCAACACCTCTAAAGCTCCCCCATAAGCAATTCCCTTAACTCCTCCACCTTCAAAAATAAGATTCTTAAAATTATAACTCATGATTCATATTTTTAGTTATTACGCTTTTGACCTCACGGTTTTCTTAATCACTTTGAAAAACAATCTTACAAATACTACTATTATTTATTTTTATGTTAAAACTGTTTTGATCTTTTACCAGAGTATCAACATTGACGGGCAGTTTGTTTACGAACTTGTTTAGGTCATTACAAAACATTTCCATATCCCAGGTATTGCGAATATCTATAAGTGAATCAATGTTTACTTCAAATTCCATTTCTCGGCTTTTGTATTCCTGTTTTAGCTCACTCATATGCCATGTAGCATCTGTTGAACTGAGATAATACCCTTTTTCTAAGTGATCTATCTCGGTGGAGTCAATAGTGCGATCCTTTATCATATCGAATAATAAAGAAGATCTCGGATTCAACGTGAAGTTCATTCCATAAAACTCATGCTTAGCCTTCTTTAAAGATGATATAAATTCTGAAATTCGCTCATGCTTGTCATCAGACTTGTAGCTTATATTAAAATATGAAATAGCGGAATCAACCGTGAAAATTTCATTATTCCTCAATACCGAATCACTCAAAATAACATCGAGCGTATAATCAAGATAATCTGTATTAAAATATACCCCTGCAATTTCTTCATCAAGCAATAATGAGAAAAAATCTTTCAAATTAGATTCTGCATTTTCCTGTGCTTTTACAAGAATCTGTTTGTCCATTGCCTGTTTTAGCAATTTTTCCAAACAAAGCCTTTTTACATCCTTTGTATATTCAGGATTCATCCTGGCATGCCTTTCAGCCACCAAAAATTCAAATCCTTCTACTCCCTCTTCAGGGATAAACCATGGATTAATAGTAGCACTTATTATCTGGGGTTTAAGGCCGATAAAATGAATTCGTTTTCGGGCTTTATCATATTTGAAATTGTGATTAGTGAATTCTCTGAAATCAAAACCTACTTTCACCCAACCACGACCTATCATTACCAGCCGGCTGCGACGGAATACTTTTTCATATACCTTTTTGATACTCTCTTCATTCAGATTTTTAAATTTATCTGTTTTTATCTCCATCAACTCAACACGCCAATTGTGCCTATTTTGATAAAGATTTTTCAGAAGCCTTTCCTTTTTATTTTTATCAAGACCTTTATCTATCTCTCTTCTATTATAATTTTTGTCCTTAAGCTTTTCATTTATGTAATATAAATAGACATTATATAACGGATTTAAAACGAGATCCGGATTAGCAGAAACAAATGCATCATATACTGTTCTCTTTCTTTTTCCTTTTAACTCTTCTGTAGAGAAATCTAAAACAGCTTGTTTAAAATCTTCATGAATGTCACCTGTGTTCTCGTTAAATTCCGCCACCTCTACTTTTTCCTTTTCAGCTTTAACCTCCAAAGATGAAGAGATTACCTCACCATAGTATTCGGCAGTGATTAGCTGACCAATTTCACGAATACTCTGTACCTGAATAGGAGTGTTTTTAAGGGTAAGTCTTGTTGGAGCTAACAGGTTAAAAGGATCGAACCATGAAAACACCAATACAGCAGCTACCACAATAATAATTTGCAGTATTAGCGATGCTCCTTGTCCAATCAGCTTACTCATTGTTTTATATCTAATTAACTATAACCTGCTGTATCAGTTCTGCGGAGTCAACAAAGGAGATATAGATCTCTTCGTATCCCATATTTTTCAGCATTCCTTCCATTAACTTTCGGGTATTTTCCTGTGTCTGTTCAATTATACCCATATATTTTAAATGTTTCCTGATATCAATCTCAGCTTTTCTGAAAAAATTCTCCTGATCTATCACATCAATCCTATTTAAAAGGTCATTATCTGAAAGGATTTTATCTATTTTGAATTTCTCAAAAGGATAAGCAAAGTCCAGCACTTCAACCGGAGGCAGCTTTATCTCAATTATATCTCCATCAATTACAACATCACTCCGCTTAAGTTTTGTAAGGTCGATTCCGGTTTTCACAGTTGCCTCAGAATAGGCCACGAATTCGGCATTACTAATCTTTACCAATCCAAATATCAATCGTTCTTTGTCTCCCACCACAACCTTATCGATAATGGTTTCGGTGGTTGCCAGCTTGGCAGTACTTTTAATTTTACTTACCACCAAAGGCCTCTTGGCTTTCTTGCACCCTGTGCCTCCCGAAAGCATCAAAACAATCAATATATATAGTAGTTTTTTCATTCGTTTAAGATTCATTTTTACCGCAAGGGTTACAAAAATTAATTGCGTCCTTTGCGGTTAAGTTTTTAAGTTTTATTGCACCGCACCGGGATAATCAAATTCGTTATCAACCGTATCTTTATTTTCATCACCATCATTTAACGTCTGCCCTGAATCTCCATTCCCTAATACATTATTTAGTATCCCTCCATCATTCGATGGAGCAACAGGTATTGGTTGTTGGGATGATTGCTGATTAGCCGCTTCTTTGTTAACATCATTAGCACTGTATATCTTTTTGCTCTTATACCCTATCATCTCCAACGATTTATTTCCAAAGTAGAATGCAATCATCATCAGGAAAGCCGTTTTAAAGAAGTCAAAATTATCCACCAGGAAAGTATCTTCTTTTATGGAGTTTTCCATGCCTAAAGCTGCAATAGTCATTGCCAGCCCTCCAACCATGAGCGTAAGAGCCAGTGTTCCTCGTATTGTTCCTTTTGGCAGCCCCAGTGTTTCCTCAGCATGAGGATTTTCAGCCGGAAAGGCGTTAGATCCATCTGGTGAATATTTGTTCTTCTCTCGCCACTCTGCCCAACTTTCATCAGTTAATCCCCGGTTGATATTATAAAAATATATTGACCAGGCATAATATGCACTTAGCCCGCCAAACCAGACAAGCATTATAAGAAGTGCTACAAGTTGATACAATTCATCATTACCCCCTCCAAATATTCGAACAATAACACAAACAATGGGAATAAGAACTATCAACATAACAACTCCCATGAGACCTAAGAACAGATGATTGCGACGCTTTTTATTTATAATTGCCCGTTCTAATGCACTTAATTCAGCCATGATATTTTAATTTAATTTTTCTACCCATTTTTCATCGTAAATAATGATTCTTACCGGAATATTATTATTCAGTTTCTCACTTAAAAATTCATACAATCGGCGATATGTTTCTCTTGAATTCGAAAGGAATGATTTTTTATTACCAATGTTCAAACTATTAAATACCAGCAACCCGGTTGTATCTGTATGATTACCGGCATCATGAATTAATACCGTGTCTGACTCCGGAACATTCTTAATCTGTAAATGCCATATAAACCATTCATAATACTTCTCTTTGTATTTTAAAGTTAACTCTGTATCCTCTTTTAAGAATTGAATTGGATAACTCCCCGCATTTAATAGTTTTCCGGAACTAACCTCAGTATTATGATTTGAATTTTCAAGAGTATAACAATAATGCGTATTATCGATATACAGCATACCAACCATTGTTGTTCCATCATTGTTATATCTTAAAAGCTTTAAAGTAATGCCACTAAATGATTCTACTGATGATTCAGCCATTGGCTGATTTGAATCTCCTGAATCCTTCTTTTCCGATGTTTCTTTATCACCGGAAAACTTATCTTTAAAGAATTCAATGAGCAGTTGAAAAGCCTTAACAATTGCACCTGACAGTCCGATAAGCCATAGCCATACGCTTTCAAGCAGTTCCGGTTTAACGGCAAACAATACAATCAGGAATGTTAATCCGGCAATTAGTATCAACAACAGAATCCTGTTCATTTTAGTCAATTTTAATATGCCCTTTACTTACCCAACCTTCAATGGTGGTTTCAACTTTATACCAGCCGTTACGCTCTTCCAGCACCTTCACTTTTTTCCCTCGTAAAAGAGGTTTGGCAACTTTTTTGAAATTAACGCCTGCATCTTCTCTTATGTTAAGTGAACTGGCAACTACTTCACCATCTTTTTTAATAGTCTCAGTTTCGTCAGACCTGTTTTGTGAAAGAAGGTTATACCTGAACTTATCTAAAGGAAAAGCAGGGCCCGGATCGGTTTTGCGTTGCGGAGATATCTCTTCATGGCCGACAATTGTTTTAATTTTATACTTGCTGATCAGCATTTCACAAACCTTACGACATCTCTCTATCTGTTTCTCGGTATAACCATGCCAATATCTTTTTTTATGGGAAGTATCGTTTCGGTGTGGAGCCGTTACAACATCATTTACCTGATATTTTCTTCCAAAATAGGCCTGATATTCAGAACCTACTTTCGTAAGCTCTCCGGCATTATCCAGCTCGATACCAATGGAATATTTATTTAGTCCCTCTCTGCCTGCATACTGACTCTCACCTGCATGCCAGGATACAATATTAAAAGGAACCAGTTGATAAATTTCTCCTTCGCGGCCAATTACAATGTGGGCTGAAGCTAACAAACCTTCTTTACACAAATAGTTTGCAGAAGATTCGGCACTACTTCCTGCTGTATAGTGTATCACTATTGTATCTAATTCTCCTGAAGCAAATTTCACTTTGTTTTTGGGACAATCAAGATGAGTAATGTTGTCGCCATCCAGCAGATGATTGCTTTTTATTTCCATTTTATTAAATTTTAAATTCTCCGATAACGTAGACTGCATAACAGTTACACGGATAATCCAGATTATCCGCTGATAGTTTTTACGCCTAACTGCTTAAAACCCAATTAAGTTACAACCATTTTAAAGGAAACGCAATAATTTTTTAGGATAATATTTCTTTTTAGGGGAGAATCAAAGGAAGATCTGACTAATAAGACAGAAATAAAATGCAAGGGAGAATCACTGTCAGGAATGATCTAAATATGGATTTAAAATGGAATTAAGCCACGAATGAGGCTGTCCAAAAAGAAAGAACTTGACGTCATTGCGATGAGGAACGAAGAAGCAATCTGTAGAATTACAGCAGTTTAGTTTTGTGAGATTCCTTCGCTCCACTCGGAATGACGACTTTTTGGACAGCCTCATCCATGACTTAATTCAATGCCTTATGCTCGATACCTACTTCATCCTAAATACCAATTGATTATATTTTTTAAGACTCCATTCCGTAATCAAATTTTTAAAACTATTATAGTCAGCAACAGGGATAATAGTTTTGGTGATTTCTATAGACTTACTAATTCTTATCGCATTGCCATTTTGTTCAATGTCTACAGACAGCATTCCTACGGGAGTTTCTATATTTTTTGATGTCTTTTTATTGATGAGCACATATGCTTCAGGAACGGTTAAAGTATAGTTGTAAGACTCTTTTAGCGGATGTCCGAAATCAAATGCAGTTTTACGTTCTAAGCTGAGTGGCAACAGATGTTTCGACATTATACCGTTTCCACTTGAAGGAATGATCACAAAACAGTAATCTCCTTTTGTCTTTTCCGGACTACTTTTTTCTCCATTATACACCACTTTAAGCTCACGCTCACTTAATGAATCAAGTTTCCCTTTCCAGCCCGTCATCATACCTTTTATGGCATTTTCAGATACTACTACCTTCAAGTACGGATTACTGCTACCTCTAAAAATGCCTACAAAGAAACCACTCAAGACAGAACTTTCGGATAAAGACAGTTCTCCCGAAAAACTTATCTCTCCCTTTACAGGCTGAAAATCTAATGTTTGCTCTATTTTGTTACCTATGGGAATGCATGAAAATGCAGGCTTACCCACCTCTGCAAAGTTTGAATTTTTAAATTCAGGTGACAGATAAACCGGATTTTTCTCTTCAACATTAACAATAACTAATGGAGAAGAGACCAGTAAAAGTGGAGATTTATCATCATTAAGCAGGTCAGGATAGCCCAGACAAATTATATTAGTTATCTCTGCTGATGTTAACAAAGATGACATCAAGATTGCTTTCTCAACGGCAGTTCCCGAATTGCTCTCCCATATGTATTTTGCCGAACGGAAATGGAAACCCATGAGCTTATCAGTGACGTGAAGCAAGTTCAGTTCATCTACAACGATCTGCTGAATCTTAAGAGCTTTTTTGAGATCGGAGTCCAGCCCTGCAATTGCCTTTTCAACTGATTCCGGCATTTCAAGATTATCCTGCATGAATGCTGCCTGATTTCCATACTCATCTATTAGTGCCTTTCTACTCTCTTGGGTTGAAAAAACTAACCTAGGTATATCTTTGCTATATCTCTGTTCGTGTGATTCGCGAATGTGTTGAGGCAAATCCTTAAATGTCCACACATAAATATCATTCTCATTTTCATGAGTGATTTTCGGTTCTTTGTCATAACCAAACAGGCTATAGCTTAATGTAGTTCCTGCAGGAACCTGTACTTCTATTTTAAGATTTCCCACAGGACAGGAGTTTAAAAGAACCTCATTCCCCATTAAGAAGGGAAATATACCCCGTGTGGTAACAATTTCATATTTACAGTTTATTACAGCATTTCGCTCCAGGGCAGTGTGAGATACAACCAACTCACGCATCCTGTTGTGCGATTTTGAATTTGCGCAGTACCGTGGCAGAACCTCATTATATCCGTTTGACGGAGTTTCAACCTTTTTCCCGTCTTCCATTACAGTATAGGATTTATCTACATTAACAGACTGGAAATCCGGATTATATGCAATTCTTGTTTCGCCAAACATACTTTGAAAAGCACGATAGGTAAAAAGCTTCTGTTTCTTTTCGATTTTCTCAACAATACTACCGTCTTTGTTAAGAATAAATGTTTTTGTCAGATTGATATAAACTGCATCAGCATCAGGATAATCAGAGGCAGAAGGGTCATATTTACATCCGGTAAAAAGAACGGAAATTATCAGAATGAATATATATATATGGCGCATAACTTCTATTTTTTAGCTTTTAAAATCACCGGGTTATCAACTATTTTCTTTTGCATCTCAGCAGTTTTTTTATAATCCGGCCAGTCCTCCGGTTGATAAATACGTTTGTTGAACAGCAACTTCTCTTTCAGTATAAGTGTGTTGTTTTCCATGTCTATGTTGCCCTCAAACGACGCTGTAGCTCCTTCAACCTTTTCTGTATCCGGTTTCCATGCCAGAGAAAAGCCCTCCGGAAGTGTTGTTTTATCTTCAATATCAACACTACGTGAACATCTGTCGCGGAAAGGATAGTTTCTTTCATCTATCGATAGGTTAATATACAGTTCTCCCAAAGCTCGCTTAAAAATACCGGAACCACCAAGAGGAGTAAAAATAATTTCACTATCAGAAACAATAGCATAATCAGGTATTTCAAAAGTAATTTTCAACCTGATTGGGCCTGACATATAATTATACGGATCGGTACCGTAATCTACTGATAAAATATTTGCCTGAGGAGAGATTGTAAGAAGTTCTCTTTCAAGATTTACTTTCCATAACGCTTTGTACGAACTTGTGAACATCCTCCTTAGCGCAGCATCAGACTGTCCTTCCGCTTCTATAACAACCTCACCCGTTAATGTGCCGTTACTCTTCAAAACCGAATTACCTCTAATTGTCACATAATGATTTTCAGCAGGAGAAACCGGTGTTTCCAACAAGTCAGAACCATCAGGAATACCAGGCAGGTAGTTCTGCTGCTGTTCAGCACTTGACCATAACTCCCTTACAAACGGAACCCATGTAGGATCGAGCAAATGAAGCTCCCCGTCAGACAACCTCACCACAACAACAGAGTGGTTAAACTGGTCAGCCGGAATACGGTCTATACGTGAACCGGCCATTGTCATTGCCGGATAAGTCTCAAACCCGGCACTACGTAACATTGTGATAAGCATTCCCGCTTTATCTTTACACACACCACAACGATCGTTGAAATTCATGCTCCCTTTATGCAGTGTATATCCCTCACCTTTGCCCATCGACAACCCCAGATACCTCAACTCATCAGCTACCCAATGCGTAAGCAGGCTTACAGAATCCATCTCCGTTTGAGCTCCCATTAGTACTTCTGTAACTTTACTGTCTATTTCGGGGGTAGACTCAAAACTGCCATAATCCTCATTTACACCATAAAACCATTTTGATTTGGATTCCCAATCAGGAGCTGTAGAGAGCAGTAATTTTGTAGCCACATCAGAAACAGCAACCATATTTGACTCTTTTTGAAATGGTTTTATGTTATTCAAGACAAAGCGATAAAGAGTTTTTTCACCCAGGTTATGTTTTGTAGTTTTTACTTCTCCATTGTAAATTTTATACTGAACGGTTTTACTGTTGGGGATAGCAACCTGATACACCTTTTTCAACACATAAGTATCGGACCAGAACGGAACAATATCATAAAAATGCCCCCGCATAGGTGGGATGTACCGATCATCATCATGTTCATTGTTTCCGAGAAGAGCATAAGTAAAACCCTTTTTGAAAAGGAATATCTCAAATGCATCGCCCGCTTCAAGCCTTCCCAGCTCAACCATCTTCTGACGTGCTCCCCACAAAATAGTGCCGGCAGGAGCAGGATAGTCAAGTTCGTTTTTCACTGTCAGAACTTTCTCTTCACCATTTTTATAATAGATAATAACCTTCTGTATTTCAGCATAGGCAGACAACGGATCATAGTCATATTTATAAACATTAAACTTCTTTCCCCCCCGCGAATTCAAAATCTTAATAAGTTTATGCTCGTTATAATAGCTAAGACCTGACTCCTTCATGTCTACTTTTGCACTATCAAAGATAACTACATAACCGGCTCCTGGATACTTACTGCTGCCACCGGCATTTTTTATCAGTGTTCGTACCGGAGAACCAACTACTACAGCACTCAGTCCGGCAAATATTAATGTTACAAAATATAGTTTTTTCATACTGTTTATTTTAATCTTTCTTTTCTATTTCAACCCAGAATGGAAAAATGTTTTTTGAACCTATTGAATAGAAAGGTGTAAAATCGCAATTCATTTTAGGAAGGAATACATTTTTCAACTCAATGATATCTGTATCTATTTTCCTGTTTTTCATTTGGTTGATAATTGTTCCTGTTTCAAGATACATTCGCCCATTTGCCTTAACCGGTTTAATAAATTTGAATTTAATATTATAATGGCCTTCCGAAATGCTTACTTCCCAATTTCCATATATTTCTTCCTGAGCCCAAATACCTCGCTCCCCACCGGCATCGTTTCTGTTGAGAATTATTGGATTTTCATGTTCGTTTCCAACTATGATCCGTGGTGGATTAATGAGATTAGCTGAGTTTATCAACTCTTTATAAAATTTGTCAAGCTCAAATTTCAGATCTCCTGCAATACTTCTGTTTTCTAACACAACATTGTTCTGTTCGTATGGATCTGTTTCAAGATTATACAATTCAAAATCCTCAATTGCAGCATTGTAATCGGTATTTCCAACCAGTTTATAAGATCCTTTTTGCAGTGCCATATTATTGTATAGTTCAGGATAACGTCTTGTCCAGTAAAAAAACAACGATCTGTCTACCCAGTCAACATGTTCACCCTCAATTAACGGCAAAAGGCTTTTACCATCAATCACCCTGTCATTTGGCAAATCGACATGACATATTTGCGAAAGTGTTGGCAAGATATCAATATGAGCTGCAGTTGTTTCAATATCTTTTTCTCCCTCAAACAGTGCAGGATACCTCATATAAAAAGGAACCCTTATGCCTCCACGAAAAACGCTGCCTTTTCGTCCGCGCATTCCTCCAACATACCTGGTTTGCTGAGGTCCATTATCTGTCATGAAAATTATCAATGTATTGTCTGCAATGTTTAATTCCTCAATTTTTTGCAGTAGCTTACCAATGTTATCATCAATATTTGTGACCATTGCATACACTTTTCTTGCAGCCTCTTTGTCTTTTTCACTCATTTTCACAAATGGCCGATTGTCATTCTCAAAACCGGAAGACGGATCAATGTCTTTATATCGTTGATAGTATTTATCGGGTACCTGCAAAGGGGTGTGTGGTGCGTTAAAAGAGAGGTAACAGAAAAAGGGTGAGTGCCGGTTCTTTTCGATAAAATCAAGGGCTTGTTCGGTGAAAATATCAGAACAATAACCTTCGTAAGCTTCTGTCTGTCCATTATGCCAAAGTACGGGATCAAAATAACTACTATCCCTTTTAAAATAGGTAGTAATATCACCAACTTGTCCCATACCTCCTGAAAGATGTATCAGGGATTCGTCAAAACCCTGGTCATTTGGCCTGGACGGATAGTTGTCTCCCAAATGCCATTTGCCAAAAATACCTGTTTTGTAATCAGCTTGTTTCAGCATTTCAGCAATAGTTATTTCATTTGCTGCCATTGTAGCACCACCGTTATATGTGTCTCTTATTCCGGTACGTAATGAGAAACGCCCGGTCATCAGACTTGAGCGGGTTGGGGCACATACCGGCGAAACATAGAAATTATTAAACCTTATACTGGTGCTCGCGAATTCATCAATTACAGGTGTTTTTATATGTGGATTTCCTGTAATTCCCAAATCCCCATAACCTTGATCATCTGTCATTATAATTATGACATTTGGATGAAGTTTTTCCCGGGTAAGACTCCATCCCGGAAATACCGATAAACAATAGATTCCTGCTATAATTATTTTTTTAATGTTCATATTTTTTAAGTCTCCAAAGAGTATTGTCTGATAGCCAACTCCAAATTATTGTACATAAAGATAATAATTATAAGTGAACTGTCAGTACCTCCCCCCTGGCAAACCGTATGCGGAAGAAATATCATTACCATAAGCAGATGCCGTTAATCCGGTTTTTCCAATGAATACGGAACAGATTAAATTGAACATCAGAACCCCTCAGCCTTTGCATCGTGTGGTTATTACTCAGGAAATAAAGTTAAGGAATGCGATACAATCGCGCACCAGTGGATGTGAATTAGCTATTTGGAATAGGGGGATTGAGAATGTATTCTTGTTATTTGTTACAATTTCTCTCTTTCGTATAACTTTTCTTAAAACGTTTTCAGAATATCCTCAATTGAAATATCAGAACAGAGGAAATGACCTTCAGGACATGCTTTCTTTCCTGTTATTCCACAAGGGCGACATGACAAATTTCTTTTTGTTTCTATAACCATAGAATCATCTGATAAAGGGGTAAAGCCTAAAGCAGGAGTAGTAGAACAGAAAATGGCTCTTACCGGAGCATTAACAGATGATGCAATGTGTAACGGAGCTGAATCATTCACAAAATTCATTCTTGCACCTTTCATCAACGCTGCTGATTCAAGAAAAGTTAACTTACCTGCCAGATTGGAAATATTGTTGGCTCTGCTTTTTTCTATAATGTTATCGCATCTTATTTTATCTCCTGGAGCTCCAAGTAGATATATTGTAGAATTTGATGGTAACTTCTGGATAAGTTCTATCCACTTCTCTTCCGGGAACTCTTTAGTAAATAGGACAGAAGTAGGTGCTATACAATAATATGGTTTAGTAGGTCTTGTTTTTTCATAATCACTTGCTGACGGATATAGTTTTGGTAATTCAAATGAGTTATCAGTAAACTCCTCTATCAGCTTCAGGTTTCTAATAACTTCATGTTCCGATTTGCTATTTTCCTGATGGATATTATGAGGGCTGCTATGGCTAAACATAAACGATAGTGGATTCTTGTCAAAGCCAACAGTAACTTTCGCTCCGGACAAAACGGTAATGATACCTGTTGTTGCATATCTCTGTGCATTTACCACCAAGTCATACTTCTGTTTTCTGATATCTTTTATTAAATGAATAAGGTTTACATACTTCCTATTGTCTTTGTCAAAAACAAGAACTCTGTTAATGTTTGGATTGTTGTCAATTAGCTTCTCATGACCTTTCTTAACTAGAATATCGATATGAGATTCAGGATAAAACCGCTTAAGTTTTTCTATTATTGGAGTGACAAGAATAACATCCCCTAAAAATGCAGTTTGAATAATTAAAATACGATTAAACATTTTACATTATTATTTGTTTATGAATTCGGACTTTTTTCAACATTATTGGCACATAAAGATAATAATTGTAAGTGAATTGTCAGCACCCCCTTCATCAAACCTTATACTGATGACGAATCATTGCATAAGCAAGTAAAATTGTGGCCGGTATCCCCGAAGGGCCGGGGCAGGCTGTCAACCTCTGGCTCTTGCACTATTGATTGTGTGGGTTTTAAGAATCTTTAGCTTTCTACTAATATAAAAGGAACGCGATACAATCGCGCACCATCGAGGGGTTTATTAATTGAATTAAACTTTCAAACTGCACATCACCGCCCATGAAATTTAGCTTTTGTTACCATTAGTAAGTTCCTAATTTCGAATCAACAGATAGAGTATCAAATGTTCCTTTAGGATTCAATCTAAGTAAAATGTTATCTATCTTAACAGAATCATTATCATAGCTTAATCCTTTACTTTCTACAACTTTGATAGTTGAATCATTAATGAACTTTGATTTACAATCAAATAAATCATAATTGACACTATAATCTAATGCCATTCTACCACAAACATTGAGAGAAGAGTCTAATAGGTGTAATTCTCTATAAGAAACTGGTTGATCGCATTCATATGTCTTGAATAATGTAATTAGTGGATGAAATCCATAAATTTCCTTTCGAATTTCCTTAATATATATAGCATCGATATCTGAATAGTTCTCCTTAAATATTCTAAAATAGAGCTGAATCAAATTTTATATAATTCTCTTTCATGTAATTAAGTGAGTCCCAAACATTATTAAGTTCTTTTACTATATTTTCTTCTGTTTCAATTACTACATGTTTAAATTCAACTAATTTGTCTTGTGAAATATTCTTTTTATTTGATTGATTACAACCTAATAATAATATCGTGAGAATTCCAATACTGTATTTTAATGTAAGCTTCATTTTTTCTTATTAATGGTAACGGTCGCAGCTAAAAGGCGTTTTAATGCCCTTTGAGTTGCTGTTAGGGGGCGTTATTCTTCATTTTCTTTGTCAATATGTATAAGTTCTTGAATTAAAAGTGGTGGCGGCGGTTCACTTAATTTCTCTTTTAATAATTCAGATATAACTATCGGATTAAAAGTTTCGGCATTAATTTTTGAAATTATCAATTTACCCCCCACATAAAGTCCCATTCCAACCATTCCTAATTTCCTACTAAACAGCCAACAGCCTTGTCCACCAGGTGGAGTATCTGGAAATTCAAATTTTAATATTTCAATAGAATCCAATTTGTATTTCAATTTTTGAATATCATGAAGTTCTATTGTGTCTTGTTTAGCTACAACGAGTAAATTTTCTTTTAATAATTCAAAATCGAGAAAACTTGAAGTGTCTTCAAAATCAAAGAAGTACCTAAATTCAATGGAATTCTTATAAACCACTCTTTCATATAAACTTGAGTCAGGCTTATTTTCAAAATGGTCAATCTCTGTCCAGAATACTTTACTTTTCGTTTGACTGAAAGCACAAACAAACATTAATATTAAGAATGTTAACAAATAATATTTCAAATCTCTGATTCTCATTTATTGACGATTTTAATGCCCCCTAACGTATGTATATCAGGAACTAGTTCCTGATATTTCGTATATGTCAAATCTATCAATTTATTTTTTAAACTCAAAATCATCTAGTGGATTCTTTATGGCATTAACCCCAACTTGTGTAATATGGATGTATATTCAGGTAGCTATGCTGTTATTGGCTCAATGCAAATTGTCAACTATTTTGGATGGTACACTCATCGTGCAGCCATCTCTAACTATAGGATTACCTCTAATTGGGGATTTTCATATTTCCCCATAACATACCAAAAAACCGGCAAGATTATTCAATCTGCCGGTTTTATTTATGATGTCTATTTTCTATAGTTGCAAAGAAACTATTTCAACAACTTTTTTACCTGTTTAGCAACATTATCGGCAGTAAAACCGAATTTCTCATCCAGGATTTTATAAGGAGCTGAATAACCGAAATGATCCAGTCCCCAAACTTTTCCCTGTTGTCCTACAAGACCTTCAAGAGTAACCGGCAATCCGGCAGTAAGACCAAATACGGGTATACCCGCCGGAATTACCTCTTCCTGATACTTTTTGTCCTGACTTCTGAACAATCCTTCAGATGGAACAGATACGATTTGACACTTAATACCATCCTCTTTCAACAACTTTGCACCCTCAACAAGTGAGCTTACTTCTGAGCCGGAGGCTAACAGAACAACATCAACCTTATCTCCATCTTTCTGAACGATATAAGCACCTTTTTTCGCTTGAGTAGCTTGTTGGTATGTGCTACCCGGCAAGTTAGTTATGTTTTGCCTTGAAAGAATAAGAGCTGTTGGAGTACTAACATTATTCATTGCCATCTCCCAGGCAACAGTAGACTCCTCTGCATCAGCAGGACGAATGACCAGTACGCTGTTCTCTCCTTTATGATTCTTTAGTTTCTCCATTAAGCGTATTTGTGCCTCCTGCTCAACAGGTTGGTGAGTAGGACCGTCTTCACCTACGCGAAAAGCATCATGAGTCCAGATATATTTAACCGGCAGTTGCATCAGTGCAGCCATACGAACAGCCGGTTTCATATAATCAGAGAAAACAAAGAATGTTCCGCAGGCAGGTATTACACCTCCGTGAAGAGCCATACCGTTTGAAACAGTAGCCATGGTTAGCTCGGCAACACCGACCTGAAGGAATGAACCGCTAAAATCACCTTTTGTGAATACAGTAGTCTTCTTCAGGAATCCGTCTGTTTTATCCGAATTAGACAGGTCAGCCGACATAACTATCAGATTCTCTATTTTTCCGGCAAAATGAGCAAGAACACTCGAGGCTGCTGCACGTGTGGCAGAACCGGCTTTTTGCTCTAATGCAGAGTAACTAAAATCAGGAGCTTTGCCTGAGATGAAACTTTTCAGTTTCTCTGCCAGCTCAGGATTTGCTTTCTCCCATGCTGCCTGCTCTGCACGTTTTTCATCAGCAAAAGCTTGTTTCTCTTTTGTTACTTCAGCATATACACTTGCCACATCATCAAAAATAACAAATGGATTTTCAGTATTTCCTCCCAGATTTTTAATTGTTTCTTCAAATGATGCTCCCGCTGCACTTAACGGCTGACCATGAGTGGAAACTTGTGCTTCGAAAGACTCTTTCTTCTCAGTAACTGCACCTTTACCCATAATGGTTTTACCAATAATCAGAAAAGGTTTCTCTTTTTCAGCAACAGCAGTTTTCAGTGCTTTCCGAATCTGGTCATGGTTATTACCGTCAATTGTAATTGTAGCCCATCCCCATGCTTCATATTTCTTTGCTGTATCTTCGATGGTTACAGCTTTTGTTTCTGTAGAAAGTTGAATATCGTTAGAATCATAGAACATTACAAGGTTGCTCAATCCCAGATAGCCGGCCAAACGACCCGCTCCCTGCGAAATTTCTTCCTGAACACCTCCATCGGATATGAAAGTAAAAATATTATGCTTCATCCATTCTCCAAATCTTGCACACAGAAACCGTTCTGCAATTGCAGCACCTACAGCTATCGTATGCCCCTGGCCTAATGGTCCTGATGTGTTTTCAATTCCGCGTTTAAAATCCTTTTCCGGATGGCCGGGAGTAGGGCTGCCCCATTGCCTGAACTGCGCGAGCTCATCCATAGAGAATGTGCCTGTAAGAGCCAATTGGGAGTATAGCATCGGAGACATGTGACCGGGATCCAAGAAGAATCTGTCGCGATTAAACCATGTCCTGTCTGAAGGATCATAATTAAGGAATTCTGAAAACAGTACCTGTATAAAATCGGCACCACCCATTGCACCACCCGGATGTCCTGATTTAGCCTTTTCTACCATTGCGGCTGATAAAATGCGGATATTATCTGCTGCTCTTTTTGAAATTTGATTAATCATCTTAATACTTTATTATTTATGTTTTATAACTATTTATTAAATGGATATTCCACAAAAATACTCTTTTAAAAATTATAGCAAAAAAAAGGTTGTCACATTATGTGACAACCTTTAGTATTTTTAGACTATTTAATTAGAAGTTTTTCATTTCACTTTCAGAGAACTGTTTAACCAGTGACAATACTGAACTGGAACATCCTTCTTCTCCTCCTTTAAAAGAGAATATTAAATTGTAAACACCGGTTTTACCGCATATAAACTGACAGGATTTGTAACGTTTCCCTTTTTCGTAATTGCTTACAAGAAGTTTATCGTTAAAATATAACTGCATTATTGCTTTTTCAGAATTACTCGGGCCATCAACCACATTAAATTTGTATTGACTTCTGCTTTGCAAAACAACGGAAAACTTAACATATCCTGTTTTCATATCTTTTTTTGCTTTAAGAAGCTCAATCTTAAAGTCTTTAATGTATTGGCCATCACCCA
The DNA here is from genome assembly GCA_965371855.1 of uncultured bacterium. Lineage (GTDB taxonomy): Bacteria > Bacteroidota > Bacteroidia > Bacteroidales > Marinilabiliaceae > JAADEM01. The sequence continues at coordinate 54,076 of CBDUZZ010000006.1, read as the reverse complement.
TCTCTTTTAATGCCTGCTTTAACAAGTCTTCACCACATTGTGCATAGCTTGTTAATGAAAACACAGAAAAGAGCACCAACAAACTGATTAATATCTTTTTCATTCGTATAGAATTTTCAATTAGTATCTTTTTCACTTTAAATAAAGTAATATGAATTTACGAAACAATAAATTCACGTGTTTTTTTAATCTGATTAATAATTGCCGTCATCTGCTCAGCAGTAACCTCAATATGACTGATTTCATCTTGAATAATTATTAAAGAACCATCAACTTCCATCTTTTTGGGCTCACCAAATTCAGTTGTTATTTTCACACCTGAATAGAGGGTTTTTAAGTCCTGTAAATAAGTTGAAAGTTCAGCAAAATTTGCATCTTTATTATAATTCTCCAAAATTATCAGTAAAATATTTACAATATCTTTTTGTTCAGCAATACGGTCAATTAACTCTTTGTTATTAGTTTCTTCTATAACTCTTGCTGAAATATATAATCCTTCAATCCATGTTCCGGCAACAATTAGAGAACTAACATTACTTCTATTTTGCTCGCGTAGGTATGAATCCATCTTATTGAAACTGGAAATTGATATTTCCATTAATGAATCAAGATTGTTGCTGTTTGTTGCAAGGCGCTTTAATGCGGTAAAATCAAAGAACTGACCAACTTTAATTCCTTCAGCCAAATTTTTAACTGCCAAAAGGTATGATACAACAATAGTGTTTTTGTCAAATATATTAATATACCCAAGGTCAGCAGCAAAAACACCCAGGTTCAATGCTCGCTTATAACTGGTGCTGTACTTGTCCAGATTATCCGGGTCATTCAAAATCTTTTGAGAAAACGCTACACCTGTAGATTTTATTAATGAAGCCATTTCAACAGGGGAGGAGATGTTTTGAATAACATCACCAATTACTTCTTCTGATAATTTTAATGGAGCATCTGAATTCAAAGAATCTGCGCTTATTAATTCATCAGATGATTGTCCTGACTTACCGGACGAACTTCCGCCACAGCTAGTGAAAAAGGCTGTACCGGTTACTATTAAAAATAAGTATAAAAAATTTCTTAGCATGGTTAAATAATTTTAAATTTGAATTTAACTGAATGCTATTATACTATAAAAAAGTAAAAAGGTTACCTTTTACGTAATTTAAATTCCCCCATATATGTCAATCCTTTTCTTAAAAGATCGAAATATAGCACGACATACAGAAGAATTGTTAATATCCAAACGACCGAGATATTGAACCATAACGTGTCGTAAAACTTACCGAAGATATGTTTCTGAGGAGCAAAGAAGTGTGTTCTGAAATCAAGTGAGTTTTTTGGTTCAGGGATTTGATATATAGGGTCAACCATCTGAACCAGTTTATTACCGTCACGCAGCATTCTATTCTTTTCAAACACTTTACGTACAATATCTGATATGCTTTCGTTAAAATGCTCATCTCTGATACGTTCAAATTTCTGCTTATTGGCACGGATATTTAACTCAATAAATTTTTCTTTCTTGCCGTTTGCCGCAAAAAACAATTTACTGTAATTCTTTTTTAAAGTGTTAAGATGTTTAGATAGTCCAATAGCAGTATTTTCATTAAATTTATCGGGAGAAAGATTTTCAACCTCATTGAATTGAGTTGAAAATCCACGTTGGTTTTCTTTGGCTATCTCATTTTTCAGAAGAGAAAGATTAGATATAAAGGCCTTATCTTTTATTCTGGCTTCATCTGTCAGAGCAGTTTTACAGCTCTCCAATATATCTTGTAGTTCGGGGATGTAATATACCTGCTTAAAGTCGGCTTTACTTTCCTGTAGCTCAATATTAAAAATGTTTTTCTTGAAATTGTTGTGTTTGTACTGATGCACAATTAACCCCTCATAAATCCATCTTGAGGGCATCCACTCAGCAACAAAAGGTACTTTGTCAACACTAGTAAAATCTTTGTTCAGTTTATCAAAAGTAAACATAGCTCCGCCTAATACCATTTGTGGTATCATTAGCAGCGGTATAAGTATATATATTGTAATTATTGAGTTAAAAGATGCAGAAATAATAAGCCCCAGAATATTAGCAAAAGCGGATATGCTGAATAGTGCTAACCAAAACTCAAAAGTCATCCCTTTAATTTCTAAAATATAATTGGCAACAACAACAAACAGTATCATCTGAATAGCAGATAATGTAAACAGAATAAGTACTTTGGAAACTAAATAACTTGACCTGCTAAGATTCAGAAATGCTTCACGTTTAAGTATTTTAGCATCTTTGAAAATCTCTTCTGCACTAACAATCAAACCAAAAAACAGAGCAACGATAATTCCCATAAATATATATGGCGGAATATTAACGTTTTCCCTGAATATATAGATGTTGGATTCCGGATCGGCGATATAACGGATAAGATAGGCAAGTATAAATCCTAACAACGGTGCTTCTAGAATATTAAGAAGAATATACTGTTTATTACTTATTTTAGAAAAGAAATCCCTTAACGTGTATATTTTAAACTGATTTATCCAGGAAGGAATATTAAGTGATTTAGGTGGAGTATCTTTAACAACCTCAACTTCCGGTAATTTTAAATTTTCTTTATAGTATGTGTACCACTCCTGAGGTTTGGTTTTTCGTTGATTGGTATAGTTTCCGTATTCATCAATTACATTTGAATCAATGATATTGAAAATAAGTTCAGGGTTGAGATTTCCGCATGTAGGACACTCTCCGTATTCGCTGTTTATCTGTTCATCAAGTCTTTTAAAGTAAATAAGTGATTCGCTTGGATTACCATAATATACCGGATATCCACCGGTATCAAGTATATACATTTTGTCAAACATCTTATATATGTCTGACGATGGCTGGTGGATAACAACAAAGATAAGTTTCCCTTTCAGTGATAGCTCACGCAAAAGGTTCATTACATTTTCAGAATCTCTTGATGACAACCCTGATGTTGGTTCATCAACAAACAGGATAGCCGGTTCTCGTATTAATTCAAGAGCAATATTTAACCTTTTTCTTTGTCCGCCGCTTATCATTTTGTTAAGAGGAGAGCCTACTTTTAGATATTTTCTTTCGTATAATCCCAGATTCGTAAGAACAGTATTAACCATATCGGTAATCTCGTCCTTCGATTTGTCTTTAAAACAAAGTTTGGCATTATAGTAAAGGTTCTCAAAAACGGTAAGTTCTTCAATTAACAGATCATCCTGCGGAATTAATCCGATAACCCCTTCCAGCTTATCTTTTTCCTTGTGCAGGTTATAACCATTGATAAGCACCTCACCTTCCGTGGGGGTTTCTATTCCTGATAAAACATTTAATAATGTTGTTTTCCCGGCGCCACTGGCTCCCATTATACCAATGAGCTTTCCCTGTTCTTCGGCAATATTTATATTTTGGAGTCCGATTGTACCGGTTTTAAACTGAAATTTCACATCTTTTACCTGACATGAAATTTTTGCTGATGTGGAATCGGCCATAAAATGTCCAACAACATCAGTATAGTACAGAGGAGGTCCTACTGCTAACTTGATAAAACTACCTTTGGGGAATAGGTAGATACGTTTATTATTAATTAAAAGTCCATTCAGGAACAACTCCTGATCACCTGTGTATCTGATAAAATAAAGGTTTGAACTTTCTATTTTTAGAATAATGATATTGCCATGTAGCCCCGGAGAATTAATATACAGAGCATGCTTTGTTTTATATACATCTGCTGATAATAAAAGGATATCATCACGGTCGATCTTTGAAATCTTATCATGAATAATAAATGCTTCAATACTTTCTACTTCCTCTTTTGGAAATTTAAATACATCGGCCACTGTATTAATAATGGCCATTCGTTGTTCTGTAAATTTGCGATCAGTATTAATTAATTCGTATAGACGAACAAGAACAACAACTTTCTGTTCTTTATTAAGTTGTTTATTTATTTTTTTACAAATACCAAGAACCTTGACAGAATCCTTCATCGATGTCAGCTGAACTTTGCCATCCTCTCCGGCCTTCTTTCCTTTGATTGTGGCATGTTTCAAAAAAAGTGAAAAGTACTCATGAACAGCTTCTGTATTTAATTGCTGTTTCAGAAATGTTTTTACATATTCTGTTTCATTAGACACAACACCACCGTCTTGTTTGGCAATGAGTCCAAATAATTGCATTAATGCTTTCAGTATCTCTTCACTCATAGTTTATTATAACAGGTAATTAGTCCTCGCAAACAACGTATTCAAATTGAATTTCAACGATGTCAGCATACTCCTCACCGGCTTCAAGCATATCCTCTTCATCCTCATGATAATGCCATTTTACCAGAACACTTTTTCCATTTTCAACAATCTCTTCAAATTTCAACAGTATATCTAAAATAATTTTTGAAGATGCTGTATTAAAATATTCCAGTTTAAAATCAAAGGTTGTTTTGTCTAATGGATCTTCTGCATATTCATCAATCCAATCCATTATAGGTTCAAAAAACATATTTACGTCTTCAGGAAGTGAACGCCCTGAAATTTCAAATATTTCACTTTCCCTATCTAAAATTACATTAGGAGTATCTTCAGTTCCTTTTATATTAATAACTTCCATTGTGTTAATTTTAATTATTTACGATTGATTGTTGATGTTAAAATAAAAAAGCTTACTTCATCATTTAATTCCTTAAACTGATAAGAGAGTTTGCTGCCTGTTTTTTTAGCAATATCGATAAGTCCTAATCCAGCCCCTCCTTTGTCTGATATCTTGCCTTCTCGCATCTGTTTTTTAAACAGATTTGAAAGGTCTTCCCGATTAAGATTGTTAACAGTTTCAAGACTCTTTTTTAGAGTTGGGATTTTTTCATTTTTTATAACATTCCCGGTAATAATGTTATAGCTCTCTTTACCATGGCTCACCATAACGATTCCACGTTTCTCTGTCTCTCCATCAATGGAATCAGCATGCTTGCTAATGTTTTGGAGGCACTCAACCATTACATGGAAAACTTTACGCTGAACCATGTTTGATTCTTCTGTTTTAGCAAGGCTTTTTTCTGTTAGAGAGGTAAATGTTTTGGTAATTTCCTGAGTAACTTCACCCTCGTAAACCAGATTTATTTCATTTGTTTTCATGGACTTATACATTTGATATGCAAAGTCCAAAAAACTATGCCCTCCACTTTCATTTAATTTAGTCATAATAATTTTTTCTTAAAAATATATAAAGATAATTACAATTCAATACCAATCAATAAAACATCATCAACTTGTTTTTCCTGATCCATCCATTCGAAAAAATCTTTCGGGAAGAATCGTGAGTAGTAGGCCATAGTATATGTAGGGTCTTCAACAAGGATTTCCCTAATACGACGTGCCTGATATTTCTTTTTCTTTTCCAGAGTTCCACCGGTTTGATCCGGAAGCCCGTCTGAGAAAATGAATATCTTATCTCCTTTTTGATAATTGATGATATTATTTTCAAAATCTTTTTCAATCCTACGGGGTAAAGGAGTTCCTCCTATACCTTTGCGGGAACCTTTGTAATCAATGAGTTCTCCGTTACGAACAAGGTAAAGAGGCCTGTGAGCTCCGGCAAACTGGAGTTCATTCTTTTCAGGAGATATTTTACACAATGCAATATCCATTCCGTCACGGCCATTTGCTCCTTCCTGATCCTGTTTGAGGTTCTTTCGAACACCCTGGTGTAACATATCAAGAATTTCTGCAGCAGTATCGTCGTGTTCTGAACTAACGATATTATTCATTAAGAAATATCCGATAAATGACAACAGAGCTCCCGGAACGCCATGCCCTGTACAATCAACTGCTGCAACATAATATGTGTTATCTTTTTTGAAAAACCATGGGAAATCACCACTAACAACATCTTTCGGTCTGTAAAAGATGAACGAACTGGGAAAAAACTGTTGCAATAGTTTTGTATCAGGTAGTATTGACGACTGAATTCTCTGCGCATAATTTATACTGTCAGATATCTTTTTATTTTTTACTTTTAATTGTTGCTCAATTATTTTTATTTTTGTGATATCGTGAGCAACAAACAAAACAGATTCTAACTCATTTTCTTCGTTATGTTCAGGGATCCCTTTAATTTGCATTACTCTTTCTCCTTCGGGGTTTGAGATTTCAATCTCAGACATAATCTCTTGATTTTCATCTCTGATGAATATAAGAGTTTCTTTTACAAACTGAATAAAACGTGTATCTATTTTAACATCAGAGATACGTTTTTTCACAAGCTCAGAAGGAGGCACCCCCACAAAAACAGAAACAGCAGGATTTACATAAACTAACTTTCCACTTGTATTTATGCGGATTATCATATCAGGGGAGTTCTCTGAAAGAGATTGCATACGGCTTTTCATGCGTTCCTCTTTCTCAGCTCTTTTACGCTCTGTAATATCTCTTGTGTTAAAAATGATACCTTTTATTGCAGGGTCATGAAGAAGGTTCGTACCTCTTGTTTCCAGAAATAATTTCTTCCCGTTTTTTCTGAGGTATGTATATTGTTCCATCCGTTGACCTCCGGGTGTTTCGATAAGGTATTGAAACAGATTATTAATGGTTTTATAGCCTTTAGGAGTAAGCAGGTCGGGATCCATTCCTCTCACATCATCGTTATCATCGTATCCTAATATTCGTTTTACCGAAGGGCTTTCAAAAACAAGCTGTTGTTTTTTATTATATATTGAAATAAACTCAGATGCATTAGTTAGCAATGCCTGCAATTTCGTTTGTCCGTGTTTAACTTCCTGGATTTGGGATTCAAGAAGTTTATTTGATTGTTCCAGTTGTTCCTGAGCTTCCAGCATTTCCATTGCATTCTGCTTGAGTTGGTCTTCATTCTTTTTCAGAGCAAGGGTCATCTTCTGCGATTCTTTGAGCAACTGTGTTGTTCGGGTATTTATTTTTAAACTATAAATAGTTTGGCCTATAACCTTGCTAAATGCTTCTGAAAGTGTTAATACTTTTTCAGGTATTTTGCCTGAAATGAACGCAATCTCGTAAACCCCTTGCAGCTCGTCTTCCTGCAATAGTGGAACGATTAATAAACTCTTAGGTTTCCGGTCACCTAATATTCCTGATTGAAGAATAAAATAATCATCCGGAATCTCGGTTCTGTATATCAGTTTCTTTTCATAAGCCGCTTCGCCTATTAATCCTTTCCCGATAGGAATTCGCTGTTTTACAAACCGTTGTCGGCCGTATGCATAAGTGGCAATGTTTTTTAATTCGCCATTTCCTTCGTAAATATAGAAAGCACCCTGTGTTGCAGATGTGTAATCAATTATGTTTTTAAGTACGTCAATTGATAGCGATTCAAAATTATTGTGTGCTCTTAATATATCTGAGATAAGATCTTTTCCTTTTGATGCCCAATTAAGAGCAGCCTCTTTTTCATTGTTATATTTTAGGTTTTTACCCAGAGTAAAAAGAACTTTTGATAATGTACTGTCGGATATATTAGCGTTTATATCCAATTCGCCACGACCGATTTTCTCCGCCAATAAAACGTTTTGTTTTGAATTTTCATCAAGTTTCCTGAGTTCTCTCTTCAGGTTTGTAGTTTTTATTTTGTGATAGTTTGTGAAAAAGAGTATTCCGGCAGGCACCGAAAGAATAATTACATCAATAAACCATACAAACAATCTGGAATGAATTTGCAAGATAGAATTAAAGGAAAAATTATAACCGGTAAAAGAGGCTACTCCTGCCCACGAAAACAGTAACAGAAATAAAACAAAGAAAAGCAACATGTACAATTCTGTTTCACTCAGTACTGAAGGAGAAAAGTACTTATTCGCCTGCGTTAATATTTTTTTCTTCCCTTTTGACATAAAAACAGTCTATCTAACGGTTATTAATTCTATTAATTTGCTATTAATTTCATCCCATGAATCTTTTAAATCTAATGATTTAAAAGAAGCTATCTCTATAACGCCTATTGGCTTTTCTTCATTGACAACCGGCAAAACATACAGGAACTTAGGTTTTGATTCGCCTAAGCCGCTGTAACCTGAGAAATAGTCTTCAGGTAGATCTTCCAAAACTATAACTTTTTTTTCTTTCAAAGCTTCACCATGTAACCCTTCTCCTATTACAAATGGAGTTATCGGGTCATCTTTCTGAATACCGTAATTACCTTCTACGGAAAATTTTTGAGATTGTTCATTATAAATGAAGAAAATAGCAATGACAATTTCAAAGTTATCTGCTAAAACAGACAGAACATTATTGCATAACACATTCTTTTTTTTGACTGGTGATAGATTAGAAAATAAATTATCGATGTTTTTAAAAGTATTATTGGGAGTTATTTTATTTACAGAAGAGCTGCTTTTTCTTTCCAATTCACTTTTCAAATTTTCTATCGTTATGTTTAATGATTGATTCTCAGTGTTTAATTGTTCTTGTGTTTTACTTAGTTTTTTTATCGATCTTTCGACATAAAAAACCAATAATAAAACAGTTGCTACTGAAGCAAGTTCAATCATAAAAAATGAAACCGGTGGGTGAACAGGGATAAATATATATTTCCCCGGTATTAAAAGAAAGATTACAGCACTCAGGTAAATTATATTTGTTTGTTCTTTTGTCATTTTATTTTTTTTCATATTGACAATTGATTAAGGTATTCGGCAATTTTATCGGGAGTAAATATATAGTCGGGCTTAAAAAGTTTCAGAGCAGCTTTTGTCATGGTGTCAATATCACAACTTGTAGGATCCTGAATTATGGTTGTTCCATTTTTGTCGTGTATCTCTTTTAATCCGTTTGCCCCGTCTTTATTGGCTCCGGTAAGTATTATTCCAAGTACTTTGTCACGGTAAGCGTAGGCTGCCGATGAGAAAGCATAATCGATGGAAGGGCGACTATGGTTATATGTCTCTTCTGTTGACAAGTGAATTGTGTTATCAAACTCAATAAACAGATGATAATTGGATGGTGCCAGATAAATTCTGTTGCCCATAATTTTCTCTTTGTCATTGGGCTCTATAACTTTTATTTTTGATTTTAGATTAAGACTTTCAACTAATCCGGAACGCACATGCTTTAACCGGTGCAGACACACAATAACAGGTATCGGAAAATCCGGATTCATTTTGGACAATATCCTTGAAACGACAGAAAAACTGCCGGCTGACCCTCCTATTATTATGGCTTTATATTTATTATTATTCATTTTCCCAGTTAATTTCAAATCCGTGTTTTCTATAAGTCCTTTCCTTTGTATTCAGACATTTCAGTTCTTCTGCGAATGATTCAGGCATCTGTTCTTTTGTCCCGATAGCAATCATACCTCCCGGTAACAGAGAAGGTATAAGTCTGCCAATACACCTCTCTGAAATCTCTTTGTCATAGTACAGCATCTTATTTCGGAATACTATAATTCCTGTTTCTTTGGGAACAGGTGTGGTAAGAAAGTGTCCGTGTATGGTGGCAATGTTTTTCAGTAATGAGTGGTTAAGTACAAACCGGTTATTAATAATTGTATAGTAATCATCAAGCGATTTTTTCCCTTCAATCCGGATATAGTTGTTGCTGTTTATCTCGAGGTTTTTATTGTTTAAAATACCCTCTTTAATATCTCTTAATCGTTGTAATGACGTATGCTGACAAACAATGTTGAATTTATCAATAAGACCAAGTTCATCGGCAATTATCAGAAATGAGAACACCTCTTCTCCCGTAGCTGATTCGGGGAACCACACTTTAATCTTGTTATTTGGGGATAATGATTTTAATAGTGTTCTCAGGTAACGCCAAAATCCGGGATCACGAAACAGTTCGGTTGTATTTACAGAGAAGTCGGAAAAGAAATTCTCTAAGTTTTCTTCGGCACCTAACAACTGTTTGAATTGTTCTAAATTCTGCAGGTTATATTTTTTGAAGATGTACGAAAGTCGTTGTTTCATAAAAGACAATGGCATGTGGTTGTAGGGTATACCAATCCTGTCTGTCATGTATGATGATAGTTCTTTTATTTCTTTTATCCCAAAACCAGCTCCATTTCTGGTGCCGTTTTCAAAGTTGGAAATGGAAGGCATTGTTTTTGATAAATACCGGGCCATCCTTAATGAATTTAGTTTTGAAGAAACCGTTTAATCCTTCATGATTACCAAGGATTAACATTCCTCCATTAGTTAGTTTATTATAAAATTGTTGTAATATCTTTGTTTGTAAGCTTGAATTAAAATATATCAGTACATTCCTGCAAAAAATTAAGTCAAACTTTAGGGAACTGTTTATTTCACCGTTAACCAGGTCGTGACGTTGAAAATTGCAAGAGGTTTTAAGGAGATCTTTAACTTCTACAGAACTCTGATTGTCTGTTTCCTCGAAATACTTCTCAAACGGAACCTTTTTACCTGTTTTATTTTTATTTAATACGACATTAAAGTTTTCGAGATGTTGATGATTTTGCTTATGGTTGAATTTGCCTTTTTTGGCAATCCTCAACATTTGATTGTTCAGATCGGTAGCTACAACATTACTTTTTTCGAGTAATTCCAGTTCATTAAGAAGAATAAGGTTTGAATATACTTCTTGTCCTGATGAACATCCTGCATGCCAGATGTTAATTCTATTTTTACTCTTCAGAGAAGGGAAATAATTATTATATAACTCTCTCCAAACCTCAGTATCTCTGAAAAACTCTGTTGTATTTACAGTTATTTCCTGAACTATGTGTTCAACAAACGAAGTGTCAGTTTTAGTTTTTGTTATAAGTTGGTTTAAACTAAGCTTATGATTCTTTAAAACTGTATTAATTCTTCGGGATATTGAACTGTCTGAATATTCACATAAATCATACGAGGAGTGTTTCTTCAACTCCTGTAAATAACTTTTTATCTCTGTTATGTCCTCAATCTTTTCTGTCATCATTAATCAAAACAGTTCAACTTCAACATTCTGGATAAAAGCTGTATAAGAATGATCATCACCAACTTTAGCTTCTGACAGCAAAAACAGAACGGGTATCTCTTCACCAAATTTGGTTAAAATGGGAACCTCTCGTCTTTCACCAACAATTTTTTCTTTGTCAGGAGAAGTAAATGCAGAAACAAATTCATTATTTTTAGATGTGTCTTTACTAAACAACAGAGCAACTTGTTTATCTAAAACTTCCTGGCGGTCATATCCAAACAGTTTTTCAGCAGCAACATTAAAAAATTCAACAACTCCCTCTTTGTTAGTCGTAATTATAGCATCAAGCGCTCCTTCAAGGGTTTTTTCATTTCTGATTTTAACAGCTTCAATTTCTTTGAATTGCTCCTTCACCTCGTTTCTGGCTTTTTCAAGCATAATCCCAAGTTCATCTTTACTATTCTTCAGTGCCTCTTCCATTTTCACCTGTTCGGTAATATCATAATCGAGGCTTAGTATTTTTACTATTTCACCATCATTACCCATCACCGGAGTTAGCGTTGTAAGCAAGTAAATTGCATCACCCATTTTAGTTCTACGTCGTACCCTGCCTTTAAAGTTTTCACCATTTTTCAGGTCTGTAAGAATTTTATCCATCTCGGATATATCATCCTTAAAAAAGAATACTTTGACATTTTGGTTCTCTATCTCCTCTATATTGTATTTGAACGCATCAAGGAAGTTATGATTGACTGAGATTAAAGTCCCGTCTGTTTCAAATTCAGAACTAATGGCAGAATGATCAATCGCTTCTAAGATACCTTTCATCTCAATTTCCCTTCTGTCACTTTCCTCCTGAGTAGCCTGCATCTCTTCCAGGTTTTGACGAAGTTCTTCTTCCTGCTGGGCCATCTTTTCAGCTTGGTTTTGTGTCTCTTTTAATAGCTTATTGGTTTGAATACTTACTTGAACAGATGAGATAGTAGCTCCAATACTTTCGGCTATTTTTTCAATGAATTTTATCTCAAATTCCATTAGTTTATGGAAGGAGGCCAGTTCAATAACACCAAATATCTTATCATTGTTTTTGAGTGGGACAATTAGAATATTTGAAGGGTTTGCATTCCCTAAACCGGAAGTAATGTTAAGGTATTCATTGGGGACATCGGTTAAGCGTATGGTTTCCTTTTCCAGGGCACACCTCCCAATCAATCCTTCTTCCCATTGCACAATTTTATTGGTAAACTTTTTCCGGTCATAGGCTATACAAGCTATAAGTTCGAAAAATGGGTCTCCACTTTTTGGTGTGTTCGCAAGGAAAAAACCGGCTTGGTTGATATTTACATAACTTATCAGATACCGGATAATACTATAAGCAAGGTCTTCAAGGTTATTGGTGTTATTACGCAACAGTTCACCAAATTGGGCAAGCCCATTAGTAACCCATGTGCGTTGTTCTTCTTCAATCCGGCGCTGATTTTCGTCCTCTCTATTCTTAATCAGATAATCTTTGAGGCGTTGCAATGATTTTCCTAACTGATCTTTTTTTTGATTTAAGGGTATCGGACTTTCCAGGTTGCCTTGCCGAAGATTATCAATAAAGGATAAAATCATATTAGAACGATTAGACTCTTTTTTGAGTTGTTTGTTCTGTTTATTTAATGTATTGGATAACCTTTTGGCGATGAAATATCCGGTAATAGCAGTAAGGAAAGGTAGAAAAACAATAATCCACAATCCCGGTATATCTGTTAAAATGGCAATAGGATTATCATAAAACTTTATTGAGTTTAAACTTAACAAAGCTGTAAATAAAAGTATTATCAGTCCAAAAATAAAGCCTCTCAAAATATATATTTTCTGAATAGCTTTTGATTTAACTTTTTTCATAGTCAATATAATAATTCAGTAAATGCAGAAATAATTTGCAATCTTATACGTCACAAATTTATACGTCACAAATTAATTAAGGTTTGGATTGAGGGAGGATTACTTGTTCAAATTGGAGATAATGTATGGAGCAATTTTATCAAGGGGGAGTATTTTATCAGCAGCATCCAGCTTAATTGCTTCCTTAGGCATTCCAAAAACCACTGAACTGTGTTCATCCTGAGCAATGGTGTGAGCTTCATTCTCTTTTAATTCGAGAAGCCCTTTTGCTCCGTCATTACCCATCCCTGTAAGTAATATTCCGAGGGCATTTCTTCCGGAATACCTGGCAGCAGAACGGAATAATACATCAACAGAAGGACGATGTCTGTTTACTAAAGGACCTTGTTTAACTTCCACACTATACTCTTTGCCATCCCTTTTGAGTAACATATGTTTATTTCCGGGAGCCACAAGTACTCTTCCCTGATAGAGTCTATCACCATTTTCAGCTTCTTTAACTTCGAGTTTGCAAATATTGTTCAGGCTGTTTGCAAAAGATTTTGTAAACCCTTCAGGCATGTGTTGTACAATGGCAATTCCGGGTGACTTTTCCGGCATTTGAGCCAGGAAATGACGAATAGCCTCAGTACCTCCTGTTGAGGCACCAAGCACGATAATCTTATCGGTGTTTATTATTCGTTTATATGCAGACGCTTTTTCAATTATTACATCGGCTGAATATTTTGGCTGTACAACAGTCTTAGATGAAACAACTATTGTTTTTCTTTTCAGTTTAGCCTTAGAGGCTGCTTTAACGGCATCACACAATAGTATTTTTGATTCATTAAAAAATTGTGCTGCATTCATAGCAGGCTTGCCAATAATCTCACTAGCTCCATATTCCAGAGCTTTCATTGCTACTTCTGTACCGGCTGTGGTAAGAGAAGATATAACAACAACAGGAATGGGGTGCTGAGACATTATCTTTCGTAAGAAAGTTAATCCATCCATTCTGGGCATCTCAATATCAAGAGTAATCACATCAGGAATCTCTTTCATGATTTTTTTTACAGCAATAATAGGATCCGCCGCTGTCCCGATAACTGATATAGCAGGGTCTGACTCCAGAATGGAAGACAAACTTTGTCGTACAACTGCTGAATCATCAACTACCAGAACCCTAATCTTATCTTTCATTATCTTGTTTTTCGAATGGATAAGTTAGTAAAAACTTTCTATTAATACACCTTCTTCTCTAATAATTTATGTCTTACTTCCCCTGAATCGGTAAAGAATAGTATTTTTCTACCTCTTTTCCCGCCTGTGCTTGATGCAACAATCGGGATATCTTTTTCTTCCAGCAATATTCTTGCAACTCGGATATTACGCTCTCCAATTAAATAGCTGTTTCCTTGTTTTCCTTCAAGCATATCACCGCCGCCAAAAATTTTTGCAATAAGATCTTCTTTTTTGCTTCCTGATGCTATAAGCTTACCAATAAGCTTATCAATGGCAATATTACCATATTTTGGTGAAGCCAGATCATTTCCGTTCCAGTTAGGTAGCATATAATGGTTCATTCCACCTATTTTAAGGTGTTTATCCCATATACATATTGCTACGCAAGAGCCAAGTATTGTTTTAACAACATAAGGTTCTTTACTTACAAAAAGAGATGAAGGGTATAAAAAGTATTGTAAATAATTTTTAGTCATTTAATTAATCTCTAAAAGATCTCGTCATCGTCATCAAAAAAGATGTCATTTCCTTCTCCGCTAAACCCTTCAATAATATTTTTTGCTTCAGGTAAATTTATTGAAAAGGTTGAGCCTTCACCTTTCTTACTGTCTATTGATATGCTTCCACCAACGACATCAAGCAACGATTTTGTAATTGACAATCCTAAACCATGGCCACGGTTAATAGAGTTAATGCCTGAATCAAGTCTTTTAAATCGTTCAAAAATAATTTTTTGATTCTTTTCTGAAATACCTGTGCCGAAATCCTGAACAGAGATTTCTAATATATCATCTTCAATATTTACTTTTAGAATTACATCACTATCTTTATAGCTATACTTTAGTGCATTATTAATTAGGTTACTCAAAATTAACCTTAACTTTTCAGAATCAGTTTTAAAATACAAGTTTTTACCAAATCCGTAATCAATATCATATTGCAAATTAATGGAGATGCCCATTTTTCGTGATATAATGTTAAAAGAATCAATCACATTCTGAACTAAACTTTTAATATTGACTTTTGTAATATTTGGAGCAATTTCCCCGGCCTCAATTTTGGCTGCAACGAAAATGTTCTTCAGTTGGAAATCAAGGTTAAAAGCTTCACTGTGTATTAGAGCTACCATAGAAACTACTTTCTTCCAGTCATTTTTTTGAACTGATAGAATTGTTTTTGAAAGCCCTAGTATTGAGGTAAACGGATTAACAATTTCGTTAGAAATATTTGAAATGAAATGGCTTTTTAAAGATTCCGATTCACTTAATTTTCTTGTTACTTCCTGATAATCCTTTGAAAGCTCCTGCAACTCTGTTTTAGCTTTTTTTGATTCGTCAAGCCTGTGTCTCAGCTCTTTCAAAAGTTGTATGTCAGATAAATTACTCATGATATTGAAATATTAAATATTTTAATTTTAAACTAATTTTTGAAAAATTGTTGGTTTAATATGTTCTAATGGAACATTCATTCCTGATAATGATTCGGAATGCCCAATAAAGAAATACCCCCCCGGCTTAAGAAAATGGGATAATTTAGTTATTACCTTCTCCTGTGTGTCTCTGTCGAAATATATTAATACATTACGACAATAAATCACATCAAATGACTCCTGAACGTCATAAGCATTATTTATCAGGTTGACATATTTTAGCGTTAAGTTTTTTTGCAATACCGGATTAACTCTTACTGTAGGGGTTCCCTGATCTTTGCTTTTCAGAAAGTATTTCTTTTTGTAATCAAGTGGCATAAGTTCAACTTTATTGGCAGCATAAATACCACCAGCCGCCTTATTAAGGACATTATGCGATATGTCAGTTCCCTGAATTGAAAAGTTAAAATTTGGATGCAAGGTTTTAAACTCATTTAAAATTATCGAAATGGTATAAGGTTCTTCACCACTTGAACACCCGGCACTCCATACTTTAAAAAACGAGTTGGAGTTTTGTTCTGCATGCTGAGGTAAAATAACATCTAAAAGAAAATTAAAGTGTACCGGTTCTCTGAAAAAATCAGTTTTATTAGTTGTGACTACATTCAAGAAATTGAAAATCTCTTTTTGTTGTCCTTCCTTGCTGAAAAAGTAATCTTTATAATCGGAATATGAATTCATGTTTAATTCACGAATACGTTTCAGTAACCTTCCCTGTAGCATTATTCGTTTTACAGGAGGCATCTTAATTCCGTACTGTGAATAGATAAAAGAGCTGAATACCTGAAAATCTTTTTCAGACAGCTCTTCCTTGAATATATTCAAGTCCTTATTAATTACCGGCTTCTGTTCGTTCTCTTGAAACATGTTTATTTCTTTATCTTTTCAATAATTTTATCCAACGCAATAATATCTTTTTCAGAAAATATTTTATTAGAATCAAGAATCATAGCAAGAGTATCGTTCAATTTGTATGTAGACGAAATGTATTTTGGTTTATAATCGTTTTCCAAAGCTTTAATCTGTTTTGGATCGGTTTCAAAAACATCAGATACAGCATCAACGATAATAGCAACTTTTGATGTGGAATTTTTCTGTTCGTTAATAATTTCAAGTATTATAATACAAGTTTGTGGTGCAATAGTTATTTCACCTAAATTAAATTTAACAGCAGTGTCGATCAGTGGGATTACCTCATCCAGGTATTCAATAATTCCTGTTACAAAAGGTAATGATTCCGGAATACTTTTGGGTTCAGAGTACTCCTTAATCTCAACAACCTTTTCTACATGAATGCCAAAAGTATTATCATTTACTTTAAATGTGAGATATGAGTTAGTACTTTGATTCATTAGTTTATAGTTTAATCTTCAATTTCTAACATCAATTCATCCAGGTTAATTATATGAATGAATGTTTTATCCACTCTTAATGTTCCAATAAATGAGACATTTATTAACGTATTTTTATTTGTGCCTGTAATAGTTTCCTGTAAAGTATCCTCTTTATTTAAAGTAAATACTTCTTTTACCTCATTAACTATCATTCCTATAAAGGAATCAGCTTGTTCGTTGATTGAGAGAACGATTATAACTGTATCCTTATTATTTTCAGGGTTGTCAATTCCCATAATCTTTCGAAGGTCAACAACCGGAATTATTTTACCATGAAGGTTTATTACTCCCTCAAAATAATCTTTTGTATTAGGAATATTTGTGATTCTCCTTAATTCCAGAATGTTTTGTACAGCATCAGTATCAATGGCAAACAATTCCTCCTTTATGAAGAACGATAATACTGAGGTTAATTGTTTCTCTATCATCATGGATAATCTACTTTATGGTTTTATATTTATGTATATCGTTATAATAAATTAACCGGTTGGTATCAATTACAAATGAAATAGTTCCATCTCCCATAATAGAAGCACCGGATAAATTTTCCTGTTTTTTCAGGAATCTACCAAGAGGTTTAACTACTGTTTGATATTCTCCAATAACATGATCTACAATTATTCCTATTTTCTTGTCCTCATATTTTACCATAATAAGCTGACTGTCGCTCTGTATCATATCTTTCTCTTCGAATACTTCCCTTAAATCAATATAGGAATACTGATCATCATCAATTATAACAACCTTGTTAAATGATTGTCCTATAACAATATCACTGACAGAGTAGATTTTCTCTATATTTGAAATGGGAATAACATATTGATTTTGTGCCACCTGCACTAATAAGCCATCAATAATAGAAAGAGTAAGCGGCAACTCCAATGTTAAAATTGTTCCATGTCCTATTTCTGATTCAATGGATACATCACCTCTGATGCCATTAATTTTTCGTTTTACTACATCCATACCAACACCTCTGCCTGAAATGCCGGAAACTTCAGTACGAGTTGTAAAGCCACTCAAAAACACCAAATCTAAAATTTCTTTTTTTGTAAGTTCAGTACCTTTATCGATAAGACCTTTTTCAATAGCTTTTTGTTTTATGACTTCAGTATCAATGCCCTGCCCATCGTCCTGAATTTTTATTATAACATTGGCTCCCGAATAGTATGCCTTAAAAACAATAGTTCCTTTAGGTGATTTCCCTTGTTTTATACGCTCTTCAGGAGATTCAATTCCATGATCAACAGAATTACGTATAATGTGAAGAAGCGGGTCTGTGAGATTTTCTATAATATTCTTGTCGAGCTCAATATCACCACCTTCAATAATGAAATCAACCTCTTTTTTCATCTCTTTAGACAAATCTCTCACTAAACGTTGAAAACGCATTAACTCGTTTTGTAGAGGAATAAGGCTTATTTCAAAAGCGTTGTCTCTAAGCTGACGTGATATTTTTTGAATATTTTCTGCTAATGCTACAATTGATGGTTCGCCACTATTTTCTGCATACAATGAAAGTTGAGCCTGTATAGTTACCATCTCACTTACTAGATTTACTAAATCGTCAATTTTGGTTGACGCAACTCTTATGCTCGATATTTTATGATCTTTAAAAAGGTTCTTCTTTTTTATTGAGGTCCTTGTCTCTTTTTGGTTTTCAAAGTCAAGTTTTAAAATATCCTCTTTTTCTAATGGTTTTTGTTCTGTTTTAGATGCTTCAATAAGCTCTTTTAGTTTTGGATGTGCAAGAACATTATTTGTTGAAATCTCAGTAATCTCAGTTGTGCATTCATCTTCAACAAAAATAAAAACATCTTTTATCTCATTTAATGATTCGTTGGTATTAAGAATTACCTGCCAGGAACAATAATTTTTTATTGGACTAAGTTCCGTAAAATCAGGTAAATTATTAGTGAATGCTATAGTAACAGCATCACCAAAAGCATGCAGATCGTCTAAAAGGAAAAGTGGGTTTGTTCCATTCCTTAATATTTCCTCATTTGGTAAAATGGTTATTAAATATGTTTTTGATCCATCATTTATTACTTCATTATCAGAAGTTACCTTTTTAACAGGTTTTTGGTCTGTTGAGGATGAAGTATATCTTTTAATATTTTTTATAAGTTCATTTTGATCTTTAATATCTTCATCAGTTTCCAGGTTGCCGGTACTAAGAAGATATTTAATTTGATCGATAGAATTAAAGGTAAGAGAAATGATGTCCTGGTCTGCTTTTAATTTATTGTTCCTTATTAAATCGAATATTGTTTCCAGGTGGTGGGTAAAATCACTTAAATCGTTGAAGCCAAACATTGCACCACCACCCTTCAGAGAGTGCATGGCACGAAATATTCGTTCAATTATTTCGTGGTTGCTAAGGTCTTCTTCAAGAAGTAAAAGGGCTTCTTCTAAATCCCTTACGTTGTCTTGGGCCTCTTCAACAAATTTCACCTTAAATTTATCAATCATAAATTTATCAACATTTTATTGGTTTACATCACATGGAAACGGCTTTTTAATTCAAGATAAAGTTTTTTCACTTGAATTATTCCTCGGTTATTCAATGCTTCTTCATTAAATGAATTTCTGATTTCTTCAATCATCTCAGTACCCGGGAAATTGCACTTAATAGTTTAGCAGGAACAAAAGGTTTAATAATCCACCCGGTAGCACCTGCCTGTTTGGCTTCCATTTTTTTAGCTGTTTGTGACTCTGTGGTAAGAAAAAGAATCGGGATATGCTTATACGCATCAATCTCTCTGATCTTTTTAATTAAGCCTATTCCATCAATGTTTGGCATGTGTAAATCGGTAATAACAATATCAATAGTACGACCGTCAAGGAATTGTTCGGCATCTTCGCCATCAATTCCAATTAATACATTGTATCCTTCATTCTGAAGGGTAAAGTTTACTACTTCACGAATACTTTCTGAGTCATCAACAATAAGAACTGTTTTTGCCATAATCTAAAATGTATAGTATGGATGTTAATTAAGAAATAAATTATTAAAACCTGCATTAGTCAAAATTAGCTTTAGTTCATCTTTTATTTTGGCTGATACAGAAAAATCAAGGTCTTTTTTTAAATACGTTTTTTGCATTGAAATAACCAACTGAATGAAAGTAACATCAATACTCTCCGGGTTAGAAATGTTAATATGAAGACTTTTTGTCATATTAACCTCTTTCTTAACGGTTACTATAATCTCCTCAATATGATTAATTATCAGATTTCCCGAAAACTTAATTGTCAGTAGTTGCGGTTCATCTTTAAACTTTATTTCGAAAGGTTCTTTTCTCATTATTTAGCTGTTATACCCTTATCTGCAAAATTAAAATTTTTCATAATTATCAAGATCAAACTCTTTTCCTAGATTTGTTATTGGAGAAGATTTTGGGAGATCCTGTTGTTCTATTTCCGGCTCATCGTCAACTTGTGATTTTTTTAAGTCAACTTGCAAATCATCCTTTTCTAACATTTTAGATGAGGTATGCTCTGTGTTCAAGTCCAGGTTGCTTTCATTCATTTTAAAGAATTTGATAGCCTGATTTAAGCCTGTAGCAAGTTCTGAAAGTTGATTTGAACTTTGAGTTAATTCATCAGATGAGGATGCATTTTCCTGGGTAATCATATTCAATTGTTGCATTGCCAGGTTAATTTGTTCTGCACCTGTTTTTTGTTCCAGACTGGCAGCTGATATCTCTTTAATCAATTGTGTGGTCTGTTCAATGTCAGGGACAAGCATTTTTGTTTTTTCACCTGCCTCATTCGAAACTTGTAGTCCGGTATTTACTAATGATACAATTTCATCTGCAGCGCTTTTACTACGTTCGGCCAGCTTCCTTACTTCAGCTGCAACTACTGAGAATCCCCTGCCGTGCTCACCAGCCCTGGCCGCTTCAACAGCAGCATTTAACGCTAAAATATTGGTTTGAAAAGCGATGTCACTAATAACGGTTATTTTTTCTGAAACTAATTTCATTGCCTTTGCTGCTTCAGCAGAGAGTTCATTTGCAATATTTATATCTTTTGCTGTTTCGATAGTGATTTTTTCTGTTTTTACTGCGTTTTCAGTATTCTGATCAATATTAGCAACCATCTCTTCTATTGATGTTGAAACCTCTTCGGCAGACGCAGCTTGTTCAGCTGAACCTTTTGATAGTTGTAAAGAACTGCTTTTGAGTTGATGCCCTGAAGAAACCAGCTCGTTAGCATTACGTTTAATGGAAACAACAATTTTTTTCAGGTTTTTAGCCATTTTGCTCAATGCCTTTGCCATATCTCCAATTTCATCTTCCTGATTTATGTTTACCTGAGCTTCCAAATCCCCGCTTCCCATTGCTTGGGCAAACTTAACACCAAGGCTAAGAGGTTTTACAATAGAATTGTAAAGCATATATCCTATTAATGATGAAAAAGCAACAATAAGGATGCTCATTATAATGATAATCCAGGAGAAGCTGGTAAAACTTTCATTCATCGTTATCAGACCTAAATCACTTTGTGAAGAAAAATCATTGGCTATTTTTTCAACATCATTAATTATTTCATCACTAAGCGTAACAACCTCTCCTCCTTCCTGTACCTGAGGTTCTACCTCGAATAGTATCATAGCGTCTTCATAAGCTTCAAATGAATTAAGGTTTCCCATAATATATTTCTGCATGTCAAACAAAGAGTCTATTTTATTGAAAAGGTTTTCAAGTTTATCAACATCCGCTTCATGGTCAGTTTCTTTCCAATCATCATAAAAACCGGCAATTTTTCCTTTCAGTTCAGGATAAGCTTTATCTTGTAATTCTGCCAGTTGCACTTTATCCGGTGTTCCGGATTGGTTGTCTATAAACACCCAGTTTTTTATTAACATCTTTGACTGGGTTATTAATTGGGACAAATTATTTAAACTGCCTGAAGTTGGAGAATAAACTTCAGTAAGTGTTTTGTTTAGTTTTTTACTGTTAGATAATGTAACATACGTCCAAACTCCATTTAGTATAATTGCAAACAATATAACTCCGAATCCTGTCAGTAGTTTTTGGGCGATATTTAATTTGATTTTCATTATTAGTTTTTAAGAATTCGTATTATAAATATTTTTGTTATAAGCTAATAGCAGATGCCATAGTTCCAAGTTTAGAACTTATTTGAAGGCCGTTCTTCGATGCATTTGCTTTATGGATTTCAAATTTGAGTTTGTTATTTCTGACAACAAAATTAATCATAGAACCAAATTTTGTTGCTCCCTCCTTTTCGGTAACGACAAGCGTGTTTTTATCTCCAAGGTTATCAATAATAGTGGAAGCATTTTTTGACAGATTTACATTAGCCGGTATATAAATCACCTGACAATAGGTGACTTCTGCAGGTGATTTGAATTCTTTTATCACAACATTTTGGTATCCGAATTTTTTACCTTTTGACAAACTTCGTAGCCAATCGCTAACTTCTTTGTTTTTTATTACTCCAATAACAAAGTCTCCTTGTTTCGCTGCTTCCGGCCAACCAATATATCTGATGAAATTTATGGTGAAAACGGCTTTGTATTTAGCAACTTGACCATTGGACAAAAAGGGAAGTAATAAAACTCCAATTATTAAGATGATTTTTTTCATAGTGTTTTAATTTATCAATGAAATGTTAAAATATTTTCTTGTTAAATTGTTATATTAATGCTTGGTACGTATATATGTTTGAATAGTTTCTTTTTTGTTTCTTTTTTTGCAACACAGATTAATTTGAGTCTTTTAGAAAACGATATATAAAAGTGTAGGAGCATTAAATATTCAAACTCACGTTTAAGGAATGACGTGCGGAACAATAGGTCGTTCGCTCCTTTATTATGCGTTAGTTTTAGTTGTTCTGGACGTAATAATAACTATATGTATGTTGATTTTAAGATTCTTTTCGAATGATAAAATGCAGTACTCGGTTTTAAATTTGTTTACATGCTTGAATCTTACAACGGACACTATAAGCTAAATATAAATACTCTTCTTATAATGTTATTGCACTAGCCATTCCTCCAAGTTTAGAGCTTATCTGAAGTCCGAATTTAGAAGCATTTGCTTTATGAATCTCAAATTTAAGTTTGTCATCTTTTATCACAAAGTTAATCATTGATCCATATTTAGTAGCACCTCTTCTTTCAGATATGATTAAGGTGTTTTTGCCCCCAAGTTTATCAGCAATAGTAGAAGCATACTTAGAATAATTAATATATCCAGATATAAAAAGAACTTGACAATCAGAGATTTCATCAGGGGATTTAAATTCTTTGATAACCACATTTTGATATCCGAATTTTTTATCTTTTGATAAACTTCGTAACCAATCGGCAACTTCTTTGTTTTTAACAACTCCAATAACAAAATCACCTTGCCTGGTTTCTTCCGGCCAACCAATGTATCGCATAAAACTTAATGTAAATACAGACTTGTATTTAGATACTTCTCCTTGTCCATAAGAGGAAAGTGGCAATACCAATATAACAATTAAAAATATTAGTTTTTTCATCGTTCTCATAATCAATCTTTAGATATAAACTTAATAACGCTTTAATGCTTGATACGGATTTATATTTTATTTGTTTCTTTTTTTTAATGTATTTTGTTTTTCAAAGTAAATAAAGAAAAGCAGGGATATAAATTCAATAAAATTCATAGTTTTGCCAATTGATTATTTGAGTTTACTTTGAGAAGTGTTTTTATATGGAAATTATTGTTGTTGATGAACAATTTAAAGGTTCTTTAGAAAATCAAATTGAGCAGTCGTTAATAAGATTGAAAAAGAATATAAAGGATCAAGGGCAAAAGATTGAAAACATTGTAAAGCTGAATGTTTTTCTTAAGACAGAAGGTGATGTTGATTTTTTTGAGATTAAAGAGGATGTAGGCAATTTTATTAGTAAGATTTTTTCTGCTAATATACCGGCATTTACTGTTATTGCACAGCCACCATTATCGGGGAATAATATTTTGCTTGAAGGACATGTTTTAAAAGACAGGGAAGGTGTAAAAATTGAACGACATCAATTCAGCAAACACAAGTATGTTGTTGTATCATGTAATAATGGTAAACGCAGGGAGATATATTCCGGAGGAATCAGTATTGATGATTCCAGAATTTTTATTTTTGATTGTCAAAAGGTATTTGATTTTGCTGAACAACTATTGGGAAGAGAAGAAATGAATTTTGGTAATATTGTCAGACAATGGAATTACATACCTTCAATATTGGCTATTAATAAATTTGAAGGTAACGCATTGCAGAATTATCAAATATTTAATGATATTCGTGCATTGTATTATAACCCTGAGCTATTTAAAAACGGATATCCGGCAGCAACAGGCATAGGATGTAACTACGGAAGTGTAACAATTGATTTTGTCGCTATCCAAACAGAAGATAACACATCTGTTATTTCTGTAAATAGCCCGGTTCAACAGAACGCTTATAATTATACTGAAAAAGTTCTTGAAGGTGAGGCTTTATCGACTGAAAGCGGGAAAAAACCTTCACTGTTTGAAAGAGGTAAGATAGTTAGTTATCCTGACAAGAATTACGTATATATTAGTGGTACTGCCTCAATAAAAGGGGAAAAGACTATTTCAGAAGATGATGTAAAATCACAAACAAAAATAACTATACAGAATATTCAGGAACTTACCATGAAGGAAAACCTGAAAAACTTAGATATTACCGGTGATGATTCTCCCACATATGATTATGTAAGGGTATATGTGAAAAACAGAAATAATTACAGTGCTGTAAAACAAATCGTTGAACAAAACATGAAAGTAAAGGATATTGTATATGTAGAAGCTGATATATGTCGCAATAATTTGCTGGTAGAAATAGAAGCCGATATAATAATAGAGAAATAATAAAGTTCTTTTTAATTTTGTTTTATTTTCGCTAAGTTTTTTTTAATTCAATAAAGTTATTATGTGGACCGGCATTGCACGGATAATTCTTAAAAATAGAATCCTGATTCTTATTGTACTTTTACTCCTTACCGTTTTTATGGGGTTCAATGCCAGGAATATTCAAATGTCATATCAGTATGCCCCTTTACTTCCAGAAGATGATCCTGTATATAAGGAATACCACTCTTTTTTGGAGCATTTTGGTAATGATGGAAATATATTGGTTATGGGAGTAAAAGACAATGATTTCTTCACGGTTTCCCATTTTAACTTCTGGAATGAGTTTGCAGATAATTTAAAAAATATTGACGGAGTAAAGTCTGTATTTTCAGTAAGTCAGTCGTATAGATTGGTAAAAAACAAAAAAGAGAAGAAATTTGAAGTCCAACCTGTTTTTCCGAAAAATGTAATTTATCAAACAGATCTGGATTCTTTGAATAATGCTTTTATGCATTTGCCTTTTTATAAAAACATCATATATAATCCTGACGCAGATGTTTATTTGATGGCAATAACTCTTGATGATAAAATACTCCATAGCCCCAAGAGAGTTAAGCTCGTTAGATTAATTGAGGATGCCGGAAGTGTTTATGAAAAAAACACCGGGAATAAGTTACATTGTTCGGGGCTGCCATATTTACGTATTGTTACTGCCGAGATGATAAAGGGTGAATTGAATATGTTTATATTTTTAGCGCTTGGTGTAACTGCATTAATTATATTCCTTTTCTTTCGTTCGTTTAAAGTGGTGCTATCCTCTATGCTGGTTGTGGGAATAGCAGTAGTATGGGCTCTTGGGGTACAGGCTCTGTTTGGCTATAAAATTACCATATTAACTGGTATGATTCCGCCATTAATTATTGTTATTGGTATCCCGAATGTCGTTTTTCTCCTTAATAAGTATCACCAGGAATACAGAAAACATAATAATAAGATCAAATCATTACAACGGATGATTAGGAAAATTGGTAATGCTACATTCTTAACGAATCTGACTACGGCATCCGGTTTTGCTACCTTTATTTTTACAAGCAGTAAAATTCTTGTGGAGTTTGGAATTGTTGCTGCTATAAATATTATTGTAGTTTTCTTTTTATCAATATTACTAATTCCTATTATTTTCAGTTTTCTTGATGTACCGCAAGAAAAACATATTAAACATCTGGATAATAAAATTATTACAGGTGTTATTGTCAGGCTGGTGAAAATATCATTAAATCATCGTACAGTAGTTTATTCTATCACAGGCTTTGTGTTGTTTCTGGGAATAATTGGCATAACCAAGATTAAAACAACAGGTTATATGTTAGATGATATTCCACATGACAACCCTCTTTATGTAGACCTTAAATTTTTCGAAGCGAATTTCAATGGAATGATGCCTCTGGAAATACTGATTGACACAAAGAAACCTAATGGAGCAATCCAATCATCAGTGTTGCGAAAAATGGATAAGTTGCAAAACGAATTGTCAGAATTTCCGGAAATCTCATCTCCGTTATCCTTGGTGGAAGTGGTGAAGTTTGCAAGACAGGCATTCTATAATGGGAAAGAAAAGTATTATGGAGTGCCGGGAAATCAGGAGCGTAACTTTATCCTTTCTTATGTTGGGAAAATGAAAGGAGATCAATCTGATATAGTTTCATCTTTTGTAGATTCATTGAAACAAAAAACACGTATGAGTTATCGGATTGAAGATATTGGATCAACCCGGATGGAGGAATTAGACCAAAAAATAAGGGCTTCAATAGATTCGATTTTTAAACCTGAAAAGTATATCACTTCAGTAACCGGATCCAGTGTCATGTTTTTTAAAGGAACGGACTATTTGATACGCAACCTTTTCATCAGTTTGCTACTTGCTATTTTATTGATTGCATCTTTTATGGCATGGATGTTTTCATCTAAACGAATGGTGATAGTTTCATTAATTCCGAATCTGATACCATTAATAATGACTGCTGCGCTAATGGGGTATTTTGGTATTTCAATAAAACCGTCAACCATTCTTGTTTTTAGTATTGCTTTTGGAATATCTGTTGATGATACAATTCACTTTCTTGCTAAATACCGATTAGAACTTGAAGAAACAAATTGGAGTATCCGGGCTGCTACTGTTTTGGCTCTGAAAGAAACAGGTGTAAGTATGATCTACACCTCGATAATATTGTTTTTTGGGTTTGGTGTGTTTAGTGTATCTGAATTTGGAGGCACTGTTGCTTTAGGGATATTAGTTGCAATAACACTATTGTTTGCACTATTATCGAACCTAATCTTATTACCATCATTATTGCTGACTTTAGAAAAGTCCATCACAAACAAATCATTTAAAGAGCCTTTGTTACAAATATATGATGAAGATGAGGATATTGAACTTGATGATCTGAAAATTGAAAAAAACAGTTGATTTGTGATGAGATAATTAGTTAATAAATTGATTTAATGATAAGATTATTAATCAGACTTTTAACTTTACGAACTTAATTAACTTTTAACTTGATAAACTAACAGATGTATTCGCTAAAAGAGCTTCAGGAGATAATATATGAAGAGGTAGATAACCTTCAAGTCGGAGACAGACCAAAAGGGTTATATGAACCGATACAATATGTTTTGGCTATTGGGGGGAAGCGTATACGTCCTGCACTATGCCTTTTGGCATACCAGCTATTTAATAAAAATAAACTATCCCGTGAGATTATATATCCGGCTATGGGATTAGAGGTGTTTCATAACTTTACCCTGTTGCATGATGATGTAATGGATGCAGCTGACATGCGCCGCAATCAACCTACTGTTCATGAAAAATGGAATGACAATACAGCTATTCTTTCAGGAGATGCAATGATGATCAAAGCGTATCAGTTGATGTCTATGTGTCCTGTAGAATATCTGTCAGAAGTGATGGATGAATTTAACAAACTTGCATTAGGTGTTTGTGAAGGTCAGCAGTATGATATGGACTTTGAAGAGCGAAATGATGTTACTGTTGATGAATATCTGGAAATGATACGATTGAAGACATCTGTTTTGATAGCCGGTAGTCTGAAAATTGGAGCTATAATTGGAGGAGCTTCATTTGAAGAAAAGAATTTGCTTTATGAGTTTGGTGAAAATATTGGAATAGCGTTTCAGATACAGGACGATTATCTCGATGTTTATGGTGATACTGCTACATTTGGAAAGAATATTGGAGGTGATATTGTAAATAATAAAAAAACGTTTTTACTTCTTCAGGCTTTACAAAAAGCAACAGGTTCGTTTAAAGATGAGTTGGATATGTGGTTGGGAAGAATGGATGGAGACAACACGGAGAAAGTAAACGCTATCAGAATATTATATGATAAATTGGATATTCCGGAACTCTCGGAAAAGTTGATGAATGATTATTTTAACACAGCAATAGTGGCTCTTGAAAAAATAAAAGTTGATGATAAATTAAAAGCAGACTTAAAACAGTTTGCTATTAATTTAATTGACAGAGCCCGATAGAAACATATTTTTTGTATCTTTTGGCATATTTAGTTTTTAATTATGGAAAATCTTACTGGAAAAATCATACAGATCGTTGGCCCTGTAGTAGATGTTAGCTTTGATCTTGTTGGTGATCAGAAATTACCTAGCATTTTAGATGCTCTTGAAATTACTCGTGAAAATGGAGACACTTTTATTGTTGAATGTCAGCAGCATATAGGTGAAAGCACAATACGGTGTATTTCAATGGACTCTACAGACGGGCTTACCCGTGGAATGGCGGTAAAACATACAGGCTCGCCAATTACTATGCCAAAAGGAGACTTGGTTAAAGGGCGGTTGCTAAATGTTATTGGTGATTGTATTGACGGGATGGAGAATGTTACTCATGATGGAGGACTTCCTATTCACAGGGATGCCCCTGATTTTGACCAATTATCCACTGAATCAGAAATCCTTTATACAGGTATTAAGGTTATTGACCTGATTGAACCATATGCTAAAGGGGGAAAGATTGGCCTTTTTGGCGGTGCAGGAGTAGGTAAAACGGTTTTGATACAGGAGTTAATCAATAATATTGCAAAAGGGCATGATGGACTTTCAGTTTTTGCCGGAGTAGGTGAAAGAACCCGCGAAGGGAATGACCTGTTGCGCGAGATGATTGAATCGGGGATTGTTGACTATGGCGAAGAGTTCAAGAAGTCGATGGAAGAGGGAAGTTGGGATCTTAGTAAAGTTGATAAAAAAGCTCTGGCAGAAAATTCACAGGTTACGATGGTGTTCGGCCAGATGAATGAACCACCGGGGGCACGCGCCCGCGTTGCGCTGTCGGGTCTTACTATTGCTGAAAGTTTTAGAGATGGTGACGGTAAAAGTGAAGGAAAAGACATCCTTTTATTTATTGATAATATTTTCCGCTTTACTCAGGCCGGATCAGAAGTCTCTGCTCTACTAGGGCGTATGCCCTCAGCGGTAGGATATCAACCTACATTAGCCTCTGAGATGGGTGACCTTCAAGAACGTATTACTTCTACCAAACATGGATCAATAACCTCTGTTCAGGCTGTGTATGTACCTGCTGATGACCTTACCGACCCTGCTCCGGCAACAACATTTGCCCATCTGGATGCAACAACCGTATTAAGTCGTAAGATTGCGGAATTAGGAATATATCCAGCTGTTGACCCACTTGATTCTACATCACGAATTTTAGCACCTGATATTGTTGGTGACGAACATTACAACACTACACAGGCGGTTATTCAGATATTACAGCGCTATAAGGAATTACTGGATATAATTGCTATTCTGGGAATGGAAGAGCTTTCGGAAGATGATAAACTTGTTGTTCACCGTGCCCGTAGGGTTCAGAGATTCCTTTCTCAACCATTCTTTGTTGCAGAGCAGTTTACCGGACTTAAAGGTGAATATGTAAGTATCGAGGATACAATCAAAGGGTTTAAGATGATTATGAACGGAGAGGTAGATAAGTATCCTGAAGCTGCCTTTAACTTAGTAGGTACAATAGAACAAGCGATTGAAAAAGGAGAAAAATTGCTTAAACAAGCAAAGAGTTAATTATTAATGGTTAAGGAAAGTTGAAAATTGACCATTCAGCACTTCAACCATTAACGCATTCGCTCATTAACACATTAACACATTGTCCCATGAAGCACGATGACCTTTTTCTTGAAATAGTTACTCCCGATAATATCATCTATGATGGATTTGTTGGGTTAATACATGTTCCTGGAGAGAGTGGTGAGTTTACCCTGCTTAAACATCATGCTCCTATAATTGCATCTCTGGGAAAAGGGGAAATTCGGGTTGTTGGGAAAAATGGTGTTGAAGACCTGTTTAAATGTAATGGTGGTGTTTTAGAGTGTCAGGATAATAAAGTAACTATTCTTATCAGTGGAATAGAATAGTCTTTATTCTGAATTAATCTCTGTCTGAAATTGGGCTTGTAGAATAATTTTTTCTTCATCAATATCATTCATACATTTAAAATGTTTCTTAGGACAGCGGTTAAAACCAATTTTTGAACAGGGGCGGCATTTTAGTCCTTTAACCTCAACTTTTTCAGAACCTTCCCCGGCTAAATAGGGGGACATCCCAAATTCCGGAATAGTATTACCCCAGACTGAAATAATCTTCTTCTTAAAGGCTGCTGCTATATGCATTAGTCCTGTATCATGTGTAATCACAATCTTTGCTTGTTTTACAACAGATGCTGATTGATTCAGATTGTATTTTCCACAGGCGTTGTAAATATTGTTGCCAACAGCTGCAACTATTTTTTTGGCAATAATAGCATCATTATTATCGCCAAGCAAAATTATCGGCAGGTCTGTTTTTTTGCAGATGGAAATTATTTTATTAATCGATAATCTTTTAGTCGTATGTTGGGCACCAATGGCAAATGCAATATATCCGGCGTGAAAATTTACCGGCAAACTTTCGGTGGTCACTTCATCCGTTGCAGGAATAAAATAATCTAAGCCTTGCATATCGTTTTTTTCAACAAACAATTTAATGGTTTCCATGTAGCGGTCAACAATGTGTATGTCCGGTAGCTTGTTTATTTTTAAATTAACTATCAACCATTTTTCCCAGTTAATTTTATTAAATGAAAAAGATTCAACTTTCAAACTCCGTTTAACTTTTAATGTTCTGAGGTTTTTGTGTAGGTCAATAATATAATTGAATTGTTCTGCGCGTAACTCAGGTATTAAATCGGAGAAAGATTTATCCAGAATATGAACTTTGTCGACATACGGATTGTTTTCCAATATTCCTGCATGCTGCTTTTTTGTAAGATAGTGTAGCTCAATGCTCTCTCCCTGTAGCTTCAGATTACGAATAACCGGAGTGGTAAGAACAATATCCCCAATGGAACTAAAACGTATAATCAGGATCTTAGTTGTCATAAAAAATCTATTTATTCAGGAGATGATAATTTTTAAATGTAAAGATTCCGTCTTTAAAAAATATTTTTTCAATAAAAGTCAATACTCGATATTTTAATTTTTCATGTAATTTGGGCTTAGAGCCTTTAGCCCTTTTACTGCTATAATTTAATTGTTCTCCCCAGTTGAAAGATTTTATCAACTGAACCATAACAGCAGGATGGCTTTCGGCATAAACAGGCACATTGCCTAAAGGGCCAAAATCAATTTCTGATATAACCTGCAACTCTTCTGTTGGAGTATTTTTATCGTTGTAACAATCACCAAAGTATGTTTGCTTTTTGCTCATTAATTTTGGTGGCCGTACCCATCCGTAATGGTAAATGTGAGCATTAACACGAGCTACATTAAGTTTACGAGTTCCTTTTTTCTTCAAATATTTTTCTTTTGTAAAATCAGGTATTACTCTAAACGATTGGGCATCTCGCCATGAATGAATATCCGGATTATTACGAACGATACGTAACTCGTTACGATACCATGCATGATTATTTGTAAAGGCGTGATTGTAATCTCCCCAAAAATGGATATAACTAAACAGAAGCCCTTCAACCTCGTTATCATCAAGCAACTCTTTACATCTCTTACGAATTGAATCATGGTCTTTTTCATGAACTACCTCATCAGCCTGCAGGTAAAACAGCCAGTCGCCGGTACAATGTTTCTTAGCTTCATCAGTTTGTTGAGCTAAAATGGAACCGTAAGGATATTTTTGCTTATCCCATACCGTTCGTACTATTTTTATTTTATCACTGCCAATGCTTTCAATTATTTCTATTGTATTGTCGTCCTTATCGTTATCACCTACAGCAATAATATATTCATCTACTAACGGCAAAATAGAGAGAATAGACTCCCTGAGCGGATAGAATAATTTCCCCGCATTTTTAACCATTGTGAAACCATTAATTTTCATATCTTCAGTTATAATTGATAAATTTTCTTTCCGTATTCTTTCCATGAAAAAGAAACCACATACTGACGAATATCTCCTTCTAACTTAAAAGCTTTTTGAATTAAACCGATAACATGCTCAACACTATCGTGATGTGGATCAAATAGGAATCCATTTTTTCCATGGTTAATAATGTCGGGGCAATAACCAGTGTTTGATGCTACCGGAACAATATTACTCAACATCGCCTCTAAAAGGGGCACGGGTCCTCCCTCTAAGTATGAAGGGGATACAAAAACATCCATAATTTGATAAAGCTCCGGGTATTCATCATATTTTTTATCTCCATAATAAGTGAAGTTTATAGCATTAATCAACTGATTGAATTTTGGGTAATTTTCCCAATTCTGACCAATTAAAATAAAGTTAATATTTGGCATTTTCATTACTAAATTATAAATCAATTCCGGATTTTTCCTTTCAGAATAGTAACAACAAAACCCTACTGTTTTTCCGTTTCTGATATTCTTAGGCATAAAAAAATCAGGATTAGAAGCTAAATGATATATGACTATTTTTTCTTGGGATATTCCAATGGTTGTTAGTTCTTTAGCTGCGTTTTGATTTAGGCAGATTATTTTAGACGCATTCTTTAGAGCGTAAAGAGCATGGCTCGTAGAAAAGTATTTATTCCACTCAGCATGAGTAAACATCACAATGCATTTCGCTTTTTTTAGATGAGGGTTATACCGTAAAGCTTTGGCATAATATTTCTGATGCATAAAAAAATAACCGGGTGCAATGGGTATGTTTTTGAATTTATCTGTAAAAACAACCTTACTATCACTACTAAAATTTGCTGACAGCCTTTGTGCTTTTGCACCCAATATCCAATCCACAGTTCCTTCATGCGATATAAACAGAAATTTATCGCAATGTGATGCGTGTTTAAATTTGCTTATTAATTGTTGTAATAAAAATTTCCATTTAAATTCAAAAATAATAATAATAGCATCTATTTTTACTGGAAATCTGTTGATTTTCATGAGTCACTGTTTTCCAAATTTGTAATAATCTTTTCTGCCAATATCCGCCAATCAAACTCTTCTATTTTCTCTCTTCCGGTACTGGCTAACTTAAGGCGTAGGTCTTCTGAATCAATTAATCTATCTATTGCTTTAGCTATTGAAAACCTGTTTCGTTTCACAATAAGGCCTGTTTGATTATGAAATAAAAAATCATTGTTTCCGGCAGAAGTTGCAATAACCGGTATTCCCGATGCCATTGCTTCGGCTGTTGTGTTTGACCACCCTGCTTTATTCCTTTTTTCTGCAGCAACAAAAACATCAGCCATATGAAAAAGCTCATTATTCTTATTCACCGGATGATTAAGTATAAATATATGAGGCACTATGGTATTAAACTTTTCTATTTTACTTTTCATCTTCTCATTCACCGGAGTATCAAAAAGTATTAATTTAATATTCTTCTTCTTCCTATATAATCGCTCACAAGCTTTTACTACAATCATTGTTCCTTTCCACTTCTCAGCAATTCTACCATATACCATAACAATAAAAGGCTCCTCCTGATTGCGTGTTATCTTAGTTTTAGATTTGTATGATTTAATGTCTACACCGCCAAAAGCTTTAAATGCATCTACCTTAAATTTTTGTTTTGCTAAGTTTAACATATTTGTTGAATTAGCAAAAAACTCTATCTCGGGATATACTTTTAGTTTGTTTAAATTCTCATTTCCTCTGACGAAATAGAATATTTTTCTTTTCGCCAATGCTTTTAACATCTGAGGAAGAAACTTGGGTTCTGTAAAAAACAGAGCATCCAGCTCCTCTTTGTCTAATTCGTTAAACATTCCCATCTCCCCTTTAAAATCACCCCAAACAGGAGGTTCTCCATCCGGTGTATAGATGAAAAATTCATGCCCTTTGCTTACAAATATATTTCCTAACTCTACAAAGCGTTTAACACCTCCATAGAGTTTCGTATGTGGTAATATCACTCCTAATTTCATAATTCGTTTGCTTGACCAGTTTTAGTAAAAGACAATAAAATGCGTTTCAGCCTGCTTCTTAATTTAGATATTTTATAACCTGAATGTAATGATTTTAGGTCAACAGGATATGAAAACGGAGTTCCGCGTTTAAGTATAAATTTTGTTAATGTTGATGAGGTGATTCCCCATTTATTCAGAAATTGTTTGCTCCCATTGTTCTTTTTAACACGTACTGTCGATTTTGAACCAAAATGATATACCATGCTACTCTTTATCCCCTTAAAGTAGGTAACACCGGCTTTTATTAATTTCATACTGAAATCGGGATCTGAATACATACCCGGAAAATACTCAATACTGTAACCGCCTATCAAGTCCCACACATCAGCATGTACAATATTAGGAGGCCACGTTGCCCCATTCCAGTCAAAAGCAGGCAGTGACTTATACTCCTTTAACAAACGCTCTTCATCAAAGAGGTCAGGTTCTCTGCCATAGTTATAGGGTGCTACAATGCCCGGATGTGGAGTTGGCATAGGTTCAATCATAGTTGAAGATAAAAAGAAATATTTATCCGGCAGTTGTTCAATCTCCTTCCAAAGTTCGAGATCCCAATCCGGTAGCACATACATGTCATCATTCATATACACAATATAGTCTGTCTTTATTAAAGTACGACACGCATTTACTGCCCAACAAACACCCACATTACTACTACTGTGTGTGAAATCAAGCCTCTGTTCCTTCACCCACTCCAGCGAACCGTCATCTCCTTCATTTACATGAAGAACTATTTGATGTTTGAAATAAGAATTCTTATTTATACTAGCTAAGCAGGTTTTTAATAATGTCAGATTATTCCATGTAGGTATAATAATTGAGAATTTTAAACTTCCGGGCTCAATGCTTGAAGGGTGCCATGTTATTCTATCCATAATAAAGGTTTAAAAATAACCATTACTCTTTTTTAGTTGATTCAAATACTTTTTCAAACCCTCCTCTAATGAAGTAAACTTTTTATCAAACCCGGCATTAAAAAGTTTTGTAGTGTCAGCCTTTGTAAATGCCTGATACTTGCCCTTTAAATGGTCAGGGAATGGAATAGTATTTATTGAACAGTTGCCAAAAAGATCTGAGAATATGTTTGCCATATCGATGAAAGAACGCTCCTCTCCTGTACCGCAATTAAATATACCACCGGTTCTGTTTTCCATAAAAAAGTTAACAACTTTAGCCACATCTTCAACAAAAATAAAATCTCTTAAAAAGTTTTCACTCCCTTCAAAAACTTTAATCTCACCGGTTTCATTTGCCTGATTAAAAAAATGAAAAGGTACAGAGGCCATACTACCTTTGTGATTCTCCTGATATCCGTAAACATTAAAGTATCTAAGGCCTACCACTTTGCTTTTATGTTTATTGGTAGAATACACCTTGCGAACATAGTTATCGAAAATGAATTTTGAAAAAGCATAACCGTTAAGTGGATATTCACAAGCAGGATCTTCCTTAAATCCATCGTCTCCGTTACCGTAAACCGAAGCACTGGAAGCATAGATAAAATCAATATTGTTATTCAGGCAGAAATGTAATAGGTTTTTTGAATACTCGTAATTGTTTTTTATCAGATAGTTGGCATCTTGTTCTGTTGTTGCAGAACAAGCACCCTGATGCAGTATCCCCTCAATTTTGCCGAGTTTGCTAATATTATCCGGCAAATCGGTTTTATCCATATAATCGGCAAAGGAGAGCCGGTTCATGTTTAAATACTTTTGAGAATGACCCAAATTATCAACTATCAGGATATCATCTATCCCTTTTTCATTCAACATCTTAACAAGGTTGCTTCCGATAAAACCTGCACCTCCGG
Organism: uncultured bacterium; assembly: GCA_965371855.1. Classification (GTDB taxonomy): domain Bacteria; phylum Bacteroidota; class Bacteroidia; order Bacteroidales; family Marinilabiliaceae; genus JAADEM01. Next base: position 18,108 of record CBDUZZ010000006.1, on the reverse strand, counting down.
TAACGATATACATAATAGTCTGTTTAGAATAATTGCAAAGTTATGAATAAACCGTCTTATTCATACATATCATGTGATTCAGTTTGTCTTAAATTCAAATTTAACACCCGCAAGTTCTTCGTTCGCTTTGGTAATCTTTATTTCAAGCGATTTTTTGTATTCAGTTACTGTTTTAAAAATCTCTTTGTTCCCGGCACCAAGTATTTGGGCTGCCAGTATTCCGGCATTTTGAGCACCATCGAGGCCTACTGTTGCAACTGGGATTCCCGGAGGCATTTGAACTATTGACAACAGAGAATCCCAGCCATCAATAGATATGGAGGCTTTAATAGGCACCCCTATTATGGGTAGTGGAGTAAATGCGGCTATTACACCCGGCAGGTGTGCTGCACCTCCGGCACCTGCAATAATTACACGTATGCCACGACTATAAGCTCCGCGTGCAAACTCCATTACCTGATCAGGAGTACGGTGAGCCGATAGGGCATTAATCTCAAAAGGAATTTGAAAATCGTTCAATATTTTGGCAGCTTTTTCCATTATCGGAAGATCCGATGTACTGCCCATAATTATACTTACTAATGGTTTCATTTTATTTAGTGTTTAAAATTTAGATTTTAGAATTGCAAAGTTAAGATTCTACCAGCTCATTAAAAAATCAGACAACCATCTTCTCGATTATCTGTATCAAAATATGGATTACCTTTATGTGAATTTCCTTTATCCTGTCTGAGTATCTGTCATGAGAAACCCTGATTTTTTCAGGATTATAAAAGTAGTGTATTTTTTTTTACATTTAGAAAGAATTTCTACTTAGAATTTCGGTTTATTTTAGAAACAATGTTTCGATGAAGAAAAAATTGTATGATATAATATTTGAAGCCGATACCAAAAGCGGCAAGTTGTTCGATCTGGCTTTGATTTTTTTAATTCTGGCCAGCATTGTAATTGTTTTATTAGAGAGCGTTCCCGGTAATTCACAACAATTAATCAAGGTATTACAGGATGCGGAATGGGTAATAACCGGTTTATTCACGATAGAATATTTTTTACGAATATGGGTAGTTCAAAAACCGAGGAAATATATATTCTCTTTTTATGGGATTATTGATCTGCTGGCAATATTACCCAGTTTTCTTGGACTTCTGTTTGCCGGCACCCATATGCTTATCATATTACGGTCGTTACGATTACTAAGGATTTTTCGTATACTTAAACTTACACGTTATGTTCAGGAGGCTTCTATGCTGTGGAAAGCACTGAAAGCAAGCCGTAAAAAGATAACTATATTTCTTTTTTTTATAATTATTCTGATTACCATTCTCGGAACTGTGATGTATATAGTTGAGAATCCTTATAATCCGGGGTTTTCATCTATCCCTAAGAGTATATATTGGGCTATTGTAACCCTGACTACAGTAGGGTATGGAGATATAGCTCCAGTTACAATTGTTGGTCAGTTTTTAGCAAGTGTGATAATGATAATAGGTTATTCTATAATTGCTGTTCCTACGGGGATTGTTACATCCGAGATGGCGCAATATAGACCTGAACCCAGCTCTAATACGCAGGTTTGCCCTCGTTGTCTGAAGGATAACCATGAGGATGATGCCATTTACTGCAACCGGTGTGGAGAAAGATTGAATGATTAATATTTCATTTCAAATATTTATGTTACCCACAGTATCATTAAAAATTACTTCTTACCTTTGTTGAGTTAAGATTTTTATTATCAAAATAGAAACATGAAGATTAGTTTTATAAAAGTTCCCCGTCATCGTATCTTTAAGCATGAGCCGATCTATTATGATGAAATAAAGGAGAGACAGGCTGCAAGAGAGAAAAATGCCAAAGAGGAGTTGGGGTTACTTTCAGAAGAAGAGGTTAGAATGGGGTATGCCAATCGTATCAGGGGTGGATTTAAGGGTAAAACAATAAAATCTCATTATGAGGTTAGACGAAGTATAAGAAAAAAGTCAAATGTCAGATTGATAATCATTCTGATTATTCTGATTTTATTAGCTTATTATTTCTTTATGTCAGAGCAGGATTGGTACCTTCAGCTTTTTGGAAAATAGTAAATATGTGTTTGTCGTATGTCAGATTTAATCCAGTTATTACCTGATTCAGTAGCAAATCAGATAGCTGCCGGAGAGGTGGTGCAGAGGCCGGCTTCGGTAGTTAAAGAGTTGATGGAAAACTCCATTGATGCTGAAGGTACAGAGATAAAAGTTATTGTAAAGGAGGCCGGAAAGAACCTGATACAGATTATAGATAATGGGAATGGGATGAGTGATACAGATGCCCGTATGGCTTTTGAACGGCATGCAACATCCAAAATAAGGGAGGCGAACGATCTTTTTTCTATTACAACAATGGGATTTAGAGGGGAGGCACTGGCATCAATAGCGGCAGTAGCTCAGGTAGAGATGAAAACCCGTACTAACGATGAGGAACTTGGTACTCATATTGAGATTGCCGGTTCAAAGGTAGTTACACAGCAACCTGTCCAATGTGCTGTGGGAACACAGATTATTGTAAAAAATTTGTTCTTTAACATCCCGGCGCGGAGAAGATTCTTAAAAAGAAACTCAACAGAACTAAGACATATAATTAATGAATTTCAAAGGGTTGCACTGGCAAACCCACAAATTGATTTTAGTCTTATTCATAGTGATATTTCTCTGTTTGTTTTGCCTAAAAGTAATTACAGGCAAAGAATAACTCACTTGGTGGGTAAGCAGATTAATAGTCAGCTTATCTCAGTTAGCACCCAAACGCCTTTGATCTCAATTAATGGATTTATTGGCAAGCCTGAAACTGCCAGGAAAACGGCTGGTGACCAGTTTTTCTTTGTGAATAACCGTTATATGCGTCATCCCTATTTTCATAAAGCTGTAATGATTGCTTATGAGAATATCTTGCCTGTAGGCACTTCCCCTGCTTATTTTTTATATCTTGAGGTTGATGCAGATATTATTGATGTAAATATTCATCCTACTAAAACAGAGATAAAGTTTGAAGATGACAGGGCGATATGGCACATTTTGAGTGCTGCAATTCGTGAAAGTCTTGGGAAGAATAATGTAGTTCCGTCTATTGATTTTGACACCACGGATAGCATTACAATACCTGTTGCAGGCAGAACGGGAGAAATTATAGAACCTGCCATTGAAGTGGATCCTACTTTTAATCCGTTCGAACAGAAACAAAAACAATTTTCGACAGGGGGTAGCAGTGGGAGTTCAGGTTTTCGCAAAGAGGGTGTGGAAGGTTGGGAGCAGTTGTATTCAGGCTTTGAAAGGAAGAATGATGCTGAACCTGATAATTATCCTGTGCAAACAGATATTGAACCGGAGCAACAAACAATTCTTACTTCAGGTCATAAGGAGCAACAGCATACGTCAGGCAGGTTTTTTCAGTTGAAAAACAGATATGTTTTAACAGCCGTAAAATCTGGCTTAATGATGATAGACCAGAAGCGAGCTCAAGAACGGATATTGTTTGAGCAGTTTATGGAAGCTATAACAACGGAAAGGAACACATCACAGAAAACACTATTTCCCGAAGAGTTGTATTTTGGTGGTGATGATGCTGCTCTTTTACGTGATATTATTGATGACCTGAATTTTTTTGGGTTGCAGATGGAAGAGGCGAAGGGGGGTAAATTTGTTATTTCCGGATTGCCGGGTCATTTGGAGAATATTACCGGTAAAAATATAATTGATGGCATATTGAGCGATTATAAAACGGGAGAGATAAACCTGGGAGAGAAAGTGCGGGAGCAAATATCGAGGTCAATGGCAAAAAAAGCCGCTTTACCTTATGGTAAGCCATTATCGCCGATTGAAATGAATGAGCTTTTCGACAGGTTATTTGCTTGCAGTGAGCCAAGTTATTCTCCATCCGGGAAATTGATAGTATCTATTATAGAAAACGATGAACTGGATAAGCACTTCAGTTAATCGATGTCATATTGACATAGAACCAAAATGGTATTAATGTTGTTAATAAAGTGTATATAAAATAATTATTTCATAATCATGAGTTATCGTTCATCGTTTTTGGGGAATATTCCCCCGTTAGTAAAAAACCTGTTAATAATTAATGTTTTAGTGTTTTTTGCTGCATCAATTCTTCATTCATCTTTAGGAATAGATTTGAATGAGATTGCCGGATTACATTTTTTTATGTCTGAAAAGTTCAATCCTGCCCAGTTGGTAACATATATGTTTCTGCATGCCAATTTATCACATATATTTTTCAATATGTTTGCTGTATTTATGTTTGGCCGGGTACTGGAACAGGTATGGGGACCCAAACGTTTTTTGACTTTTTACCTTGTTACAGGAATTGGAGCAGCCATTATGCAGCAGCTTGTTCAATATATAGAGCTAAAGCCGTTTTTGGATGCTGTTGAGTTTTACAAGAATAATCCGTCACATGAAGACCTAGTGATATTGATAAGAGACTATCTGCATCCGGCAACTATGGAGATGGCTCAAAATATGCAGGCCTTTACACGTTCTTATGATCAAATGGCAGGTGTAAATCCTCAGGGAGCAATTACACTGTCGCTTGATTTCGTACATCAGTTCAGGATTGATTACCTTAATGCTTTTATAACAATTGGAGCATCAGGTGCAGTATTTGGTATATTGCTTGCTTTTGGTATGTTATTCCCAAATACTCAATTAATGCTGCTGTTTCCACCGATACCTATCAAAGCCAAATATTTTGTAATGATATACGGAGTGATGGAGCTTTTTTACGGGATAGGAAACTTTAAAGCTGATAATGTTGCACACTGGGCTCACCTTGGCGGTATGTTATTTGGTTTTTTCATGATACGGTACTGGAAGAAGAAAGGAATTTATTAATGGTTAATTGTAAATCATCTTAAACATTTAGCATTACTTTCTGGATGTCTCAGACATGATGTTCCGAAAGGCGAGATTCAACTTTATAACTTTACAAACTTTGAACTTTATAAACTAAACTAATGAGTATAATTGATGATATAAAGAGATCTTACCATCAGGGAGGTGCATTAACAAGGTTCATCTACATAAATATAGGTGTATTTGTTGCTATTCGTCTTTTACAGGTTTTCTTTACATTCTCAGGAGGCCCGGGTGCGGACTATCCTTTGCTTAGGTGGATTTCAGTTCCGTCAGACCCGGCGTTACTGCTTGTCAGGCCATGGACTCTTTTTACCTATATGTTCGTTCATTACGATTTTATTCACTTCATTTTCAATATACTTGTACTTTATTGGTTTGGTAAACTTTTCATGGTCTTCTTTTCACCTCGGCAATTTGTAGGTGTATACCTGATGGGTGGTCTGGCAGGTGCAGTAGTCTATTTTGTCTCTTATAATACTATTCCCGTATTATATTCCAATTTTCCTTCATCACTATTGATGGGAGCTTCTGCGTCTATTATGGCAATACTTTTCGCAGCAGCACGTTACAGGCCCGACTTTACTGTTTATCTGATGTTTTTCGGTCAGGTGAAACTGAAATATATAGCTTTAGTTTATTTTCTTTTGGATCTGATAAGCATCGCTGCACTTCAAAATACAGGTGGGCACTTAGCACATATGGGAGGTGCTGCTTTTGGCTGGTACTATGCAGTTCAATTACTGAAAGGTAAAGATATTACCGGCAGTTTTAACAGATTAATTGACAGTATTGTCAGGCTTTTTAAAAGAAGGTCAAAGATGACGGTTTCTTATAAACGACCTGTTACTGATATGGAGTTTAATGCTAAAAAAGTGAATAAGCAGGCTGGACTTGACCGGATTTTGGAAAAGATTAAAAAAAGTGGTTATGACAGCTTAACCAAACAGGAGAAAAAGACACTATTTGATGCAAGTAAAAATTAATTTGAGAAATTTCTTCCGTTCCATAGCAACTATCATTACGGCTATTCTCGCTATTTTGTTAGTGGTGATTGTAATTAGTACATATATTAACCCGAGCAGGTTGTATTTTTTTGCATTTATGGGATATCTATTCTCTGTTGTGTGGATAGCTAATGTGTTGAGCCTAATTTATTGGGGAGTAAAATTTAGAAAACAGGCTTTAATCCCGATATTGGCAATTATAATAGGGTGGACACAATGGCAGAATACATTTCAATGGAAAGATTCTACGATAGAAGATATTCGCACACTGGAGAATAGGGTTACCATCATGTCTTTCAATGTAAAGATGCTGGATTTCTATAACTGGTCGGGTAATGAAAATTTGCATGAGGAGATATTTGATTATATACGGAAGGAAAATCCTGATATTGTTTGTTTTCAGGAGTTTTACAGCAATAATAAAAGCAAACGTTTTTCGGAGAATCATATTATTGCCAGGCTTAATCAATATCCTTACAGGCATATTGAGTATCGACAGCAAAATAGTAACGGGAGTAACTTTGGACTGGCAACATTCAGTAAGTTTCCAATAAAAGAGAATAAGATACTGAAGTTTAAAAACACTACAAATTTTAGTATTCAAACAGATATCAGGGTAAATAAGCTTACGATACGGGTATTTAATAATCATTTGCAGTCATTGCGCCTTAATAAGCAGCAGTTAAGTTTTATTGACGGTATTAACACAATGGACAAAGATGAAAGGAAAAGGGGGCTTATAGGTCTGTTTCGGAAATTGAGGCATGCATTTATGTACAGGGGAGAACAGGCGCAAAATATTAGTCGTCATATTATTAATTCACCTTATCCGGTTATTGTTTGTGGTGATTTTAATGATACACCGATTTCTTATGTTTACCGCAAAGTACGTGGTAACCTGAAAGATGCTTTTGTGGAATCAGGAAAAGGATTTGGTGGCACTTACAACGGTAAATATCCCTCTTTCCGGATAGATTACATTTTGTTTGATCCGACATTTAAAGCTTATAACTTCAAACGTGATGTGATAGAACTGTCTGACCATTATCCTATAATAACTACCTTAGAAATGGTTGAGTCCGATTCAAATAAAAAATAGATAATGAAAAGAGTAAAGTTATTAGATAAAGTATTCGAGCTGTCAATTCCTGAATCAGATATAATAAAGGGGATAAAAAAAATATCTGATGAGATAGACCGTGATTTGAGGGATAAGGATCCACTATTGATATGCGTATTGAATGGTTCTTTTATGTTTGCTTCTGATTTGATGAAAGAAATGTCATTTAATTGTGAGATTAGCTTCGTTAAACTCTCCTCATATTCAGGAACTCAAACCACCGGGAAAGTGAAAGAACTGATAGGCCTTAATGAGGATATTAAAGATCGCCATGTTGTTCTTCTTGAGGATATTGTTGATACGGGAATTACGATTGTTAATGCCATAGAACAGTTGAAAAAACTTCAACCGAAAGATGTAAGGGTGGCCACAATGCTTTTTAAACCTGAAGCTTATATAAAGGATATGAAATTGGATTATATAGGGATTGAGATACCTAATGATTTTATTGTGGGTTATGGGCTTGACTATAACGGCTATGGCAGAAATCTTAGAAATATATATACAGTTGTTGAATAGAGGGCAAAGTGTTTTGATAAAAGTATAAACAAATTTGTGAAATGGTAAATGTTGTTATTTTCGGACCTCCCGGTTCAGGTAAAGGAACCCAGAGCCAAATGATTATAGAAAAATACGGTTATACACACATTTCGACAGGAGAATTATTACGTCATGAAATTACTTCCGGTTCGGAGCTGGGACATCATGTAAAAGATATTATTGGTAGAGGAGAATTGGTTTCTGATCACCTGATTATTGATATTCTGGAAAGGGAATTAGACCGTTTAGGTGATGTTCCAGGAATAATATTTGATGGTTTCCCGAGAACCTTAAATCAGGCCAGGGAGTTGAAAAAGATATTGAATGCCAGGGGGACGGCTGTATCTGTTATGCTTTCCCTTGAAGTTGCGCATGACGAATTGATTAAACGTTTGATGCTCAGGAAGAGTGTTTCCGGTCGCTCGGATGATAATATATTAGTAATTGAAAAACGGTTGCAAGTATATCATGAGATGACCGCGCCGGTGGATGAGTTTTATAAAAACATGGACAAGCTATGCGTAATCGATGGTTCCGGTACTGTTGATGAAATATTCAATCAGATTGATACTGTGCTGAAGAATCTTTCGAATTAGATAAATTAATATGCTGTTAAACAGCCCTTACATATATTGTAACTATCTTTGGGGCTGATTTTATTTGGTAATGTATTGATGTTAATTTGAAATCAGCGCAGATAAACAACCAAGTAACCATTTTGCACTTAAACCATAGAACCATTTAAAAATATGGCTTCATCGAACTTTATAGATTACGTTAAAATATTTTGCCGTTCAGGCAAAGGAGGGGCAGGCTCAGCCCATCTACGCAGAGAGAAGTATATCCCTATGGGAGGGCCTGACGGAGGTGATGGTGGGCGAGGTGGCCATATTATTATTCGTGGCAATACTAATTTCTGGACACTCCTTCACCTTAAATATAAACGTCATGTTTTTGCCGGAAGTGGAGGGTCTGGAGGTGCTCAACGATCATCAGGTGCAATGGGAGAAGATAGAGTTATTGAGGTGCCGTTAGGCACAGTGGTGAAAAATGGTGATACTGATGAGTTTCTTTTTGAGGTAACAAAAAACAATGAAGAATATATACTTACCAAAGGTGGATTAGGGGGTTTGGGTAACGATCATTTTAAGTCATCCACGCGGCAAACACCGAGATATGCCCAGCCGGGTCAGGATGGTATAGAAATGTCAGTCATACTGGAGTTGAAACTCCTTGGTGATGTTGGTTTGGTTGGATTCCCCAATGCAGGGAAATCCACCCTTCTGTCTGTTGTTTCGGCAGCAAAGCCTGAGATTGCCGACTATCCGTTCACTACACTTGTGCCAAATCTGGGAATGGTTAGTTATCGCGATAATCTATCATTTGTAATGGCTGATATTCCCGGCATTATCAAAGGTGCCAGCGAGGGTAAAGGTCTTGGGTTGAGATTTCTCCGGCATATTGAACGTAACTCAATATTGCTTTTTTTGGTGCCTGCTGATACAGATGATATAAAAAAGGAGTATGGCATACTTGTGAATGAATTGGGAAGCTTTAATCCTGAACTACTTGATAAACGCAGGGTGTTGGCAATATCAAAATCCGATTTGCTGGATGATGAGCTTATTGAGGAGATAAAACAAGATTTACCTGACACTCCTTATGTGTTTATTTCATCGGTGGCTAATACGGGTATTACTGAGCTAAAAGATATGCTATGGAGCGAGATGCAAGAATCGAACAAAGAGATATAGATCCGGGAAAAGTATATTTGTATATTAAGGCGAAGTGGGCACTCTCTCTTCAAAAATTAAAAAAGCAAAGTAAAATATTGGGGTGGTTACGCCTTGTTATTTTTATCTTGGCTGTTACCGTTCCATTTGTTTATTTTGAACTATTCTCACCTTTTTTCTTTACTGCGCTTTTTATTCCTGTTATTCTGTTTGTATGGGTAGTGAAATACGCCGGGAAGGTAAATGAGAATATCCGTTATGCATCATATATGGTTGAAATAAATTCTATTGAAACAGATGCATTAATGAATAATGTTGAAACATTGCCCCAAGGGGATGAGTTTATTGATCCACAACATGATTTTGCACATGACCTGGATATTTTTGGTAAAGGCTCGCTTTTTCAGTTTATAAATCGTACTGCAACCCGGGGTGGATATGATAAGCTTGCCGGAAAGCTGATGAACCCTTTGTTGAATAAGAAACAGATAAGTAATAAACAGGAGTTAATTTCGGAGTTGTCTTCAAATTTGAAATTCAGACACTCTTTTTATGCCATTGGTAGAATGGTGGATGAGGAAAAACAGCAAAAAGAGGCATTAGAGAATATTTCAAATATCGACTTTTCTTTCTTTAGAACAAAAGAGTATGTCCTTACTATTGTATTTCCTGTAATAGTTGCTATTACGGGTGGATTCGTAACCGGGGGTGTTATTCCTGTGAAAATACTGGTTTATCTGTTCTTTGCGGGGCTGTTGATCTCGGGTATCTACTTTAAGCGAGTTACTAAGATACACAAACAACTTTCTCGTTTGGGCGGTGTTCTGTCAGGTTATTCAAGACTAATTAATCTGGTGGAAAGTGAAGAGTTTGGAGCTTCGGGACTAACTGAGTTACAGGAGAGATTAAAGAGCAGGGGAGATAAAGCTTCAGGAATAATACACCAATTGGGCAAATACGTAAATATGCTGGATCAGCGTTTAAATATGTTTGTTGGCCCGGTACTGAATGGATTTTTCTTGTGGGATCTGATCATTGTAAGGTCAATAAAAAGATGGTTTGAAGAGAATAATGTACATATAGAAGAGTGGTTTAATATTTTACATGAGCTGGATGCATTGAACAGTCTTGCAGGTTTTAGTTACAATCATCCCGGTTTTATTTTCCCTGAGTTTTCTGATTCAGATGCTGTAAAAGCAGAGGATTTGGGGCATCCTTTAATCCCGGGTAAAGAGCGGATAAATAATATGTTTGCTGTTGCAGAGGAAACAAGAATAGTTATTGTTACAGGTGCAAACATGGCAGGGAAGAGCACTTTTCTGCGTACTGTTGGGGTGAATATGGTGTTGGCTGCAACAGGTACTAAGGTTTGCGCATCGGCATTCAGATATAATCCTATGAGGCTGATAACAAGTATGCGTGCAATAGACTCCCTCTATAAACATGAGTCGTACTTTTTCTCAGAGCTGAAACGTCTGAAATATATTGTTGATGAGATAAAAAGTGGGGAACAGGTGTTTTTTATTCTTGATGAGATACTTAAAGGAACAAACTCCCACGATAAAACTAAAGGCTCTATTGCACTAACCGAGCAACTACTGAAACTAGGCTCTGCCGGTATAATTGCCACACATGATCTTGAGCTCGGAAAACTATCTGAAATGTATCAAGGCCGGATAATTAATAGCTGCTTCGAAGTCGAATTTGATAATGGCAAACTGATTTTTGATTATATCCTGCGTAAAGGTATAACCCATAGTCATAATGCCACATATCTGATGAAGAATATGGGATTGATATAATTAGTAATCAGCGAACAGGAGAAAGACCTTTCAGCGTTTAATAAACCTGAAAGCGTCTGAAAGCAGTGAGCAGTGAGCGCAGCCCCGATTTGTTGAAAATTTAAGCCCGCCAGGTCTTTAAAACCTGTCGGGTTTATTCGGAAACCGTCGGTGTGGCTCCAAGCCACGCCGACGGTGAGGCCTGTTATTGCATCATGTAGTTTTAACGTATCACCTCACCTCCTTTGTCTCATTTCTCCTGAGAAGGGCCGGAGATGAGGTGTGCAGGAAAGAATTTCAATTAATTCATACATTTTCTTGCATAACCATAATTAGTTACTCATTGGTCTATAAAAAATCCTATATTTGCACTCAATGAAGCTTAGGAATATCATATCTGTTGTTATTCTTGCGGTGTATTCTATCGTAATTGCTCACAATATAATACCCCATCATCATCATTCTGATTTTGCCCGTGCTACATACCATAGCTGCGAATATTCCGATCACCATAATCATCAGGCAGAAATTGGCAACACTTGTTCTGTTCACAATAATCACGACAAACATTCGCACAACCATTGTAGTTTTGAAGAAATAACTCTTTTAACGAAATCGATTAGTTTGTCGGATTTGTTTATTCCTTCAACTGAAATTGAATTGGCAGGTGTAGAAAAAAACAGACAGACAGTTTTAGACTGCTATATGCCGACACAAATCTCTGCTCTACATTGCAGGGATGTACTACTTCGAGGCCCTCCGCAATTTTCATGATTATTTAATAACTGTCATTTTGAATCCTGAGGAACAAGGGTGAGAAATCTATAAAACAAATTTCTTCTTGTAGACGAAATGGCATCGATGATGTATTGCATCTAAAACACTTTCAATTATTAATAACCTAAAAAAAACGGTTTTAGCCGTTAAGGTATATTGGCAAAATTTAAAAGGTATAATTCTACCCTCCACCTAAATTACTTATAATGAAAACAATAATTTATATGGTTATGGGCCTGTTCACTCTTGTTTCATGCCAAAACCAAAGCAGCACCAACAACGGTGCACATGACCACGCTCATGATGCAGTGAACTTTAAATACACCGCTTACGGTTGCGATTTTGAGATTTTTGCAGAAGTAACGCCTCTTGTAAAAGGAGCAATATCGGAAGTCCTGGCTCATATTACAAAATTGTCCGATTTCAAACCATTGGAAAAGAGAACAGTTACCGCCAGTTTAATTGTGGGAACTAAAGGAATCCGGCAAACGCTAGACAAACCAACAAAAACTGGCATTTACCTTTTTCAACTTCAACCCGGATTTACAGGAAAAGGCAAGTTGGTTTTTGACATTAAAACTGCCGACAGCACATATTCTGTCACCATTCCAAATATTGAAATTTTTGCAGACAAACACGATGCTATTCATGAAGCAGAGGAATTGGTAATCGACAATCCGAATGCAATCACTTTTACAAAAGAACAATCGTGGAAAGTAGATTTTGCAACAGGCAACCCGGCAGTTGAACCATTTGGACAGGTTATAAAAACAACTGCACACGTTCAATCTGCATTCACCGATGAAACAATTCTTACTGCAAAAACAAACGGCATTGTAATATTTAAGGGAAATGATTTAACTGAAGGAACTGTGGTTTCGCCGGGGAAAGTACTGCTTTATGTTTCGGGAGAAGCATTTGCCGATAACAATCCTCAAGTCAGGTTAAACAAGGCAAAAAGCAATTTCGAAAAAGCTGAAGCCGATTACAAACGTAAATCTGAATTGGCAAAAGATAAAATCGTTTCTGAAAAAGAACTTTTGAATTCAAAAAATGAATATGAAAACACCGGGATTATTTACAAGAACCTGAAAAAGAATTTTAGCGAAGGTGGCCAGAATATTATTAGTCCTCAAACAGGGTTCATAAAACACATTTATGTAACAAACAGGCAATATGTTGAAACCGGCGCACCATTAATTTCGGTTGCACAAAACAAAAACCTGTTTCTAAAAGCTGAAATTCAGCAGCGTTATATGAGTGCTTTGCCGTTTATCAATTCTGCAACTATTCGGTCGTCGCACAACAATACTGTTTATTCTTTGGAAGAGTTAAATGGCAAAATAGTTTCTTATGGCAAAAATATTTCTGACGAAAACTATTTAACGCCCATTACTCTACAGGTTGAAAACAGGGATGGAATTGTGCCCGGCAGTTTTGTGGAAGTGTATCTGAAAACGCTATCGAATGCAAAAGCTTTGACAGTTTTAAATTCAGCACTTTTGGAAGAACAGAGCAACTATTTTGTTTTGGTTCAACTTACACCAGAAAGTTTCGAAAAACGAGAGGTTACCATTGGAAATACCGATGGGATTAAAACTGAAATCTTGAGTGGTATAAGCGAATCTGACCGTATAGTAACGCGCGGCGCAATTCTGGTAAAACTGGCGGCAGTGTCAAACAGTCTCGACCCACATGCGGGGCACGTTCATTAAAAAATTAGAGTTATGCTAAATAAAATCATAAAGTTTTCATTGGAAAACAAATTGCTGGTTTTACTTACTGCCGTGCTTTTAATGCTGGGAGGAATGTACACAGCATCCGACATGGATGTTGATGTTTTTCCCGATTTAACAGCGCCAACAGTTGTCGTAATGACCGATGCACACGGCATGGCAGCCGAAGAAGTAGAACGGCTGGTAACTTTCCCTATCGAAACGGCAGTAAACGGCGCCACCGATGTTCGCCGGGTTCGTTCAAACTCATCACTTGGATTTTCGTTTGTGTGGGTTGAATTTGACTGGGGAACTGACATATACAAAGCACGCCAGGTAGTTAGCGAAAAGCTGATAACTATTTCGGGAGTAATGCCGTTGGGAGTTAGTCAACCGGTTCTCGCGCCACAATCTTCGGTAATGGGCGAAATCTTATTTATTGCTCTGCAAGCCGACTCCACAAATATGATGAAATTGCGAACAATTGCCGACTGGAATATAAAACCTGTTTTGCTGGCAACTGGAGGCGTTTCGCAGGTTACAATTATTGGTGGCGATTATAAACAATATCAGGTTTTAGCTGACCCCCAAAAAATGAAATATTACAATGTTTCATTGGGTGAACTGGCAGAAACCTGTTCTGCAATTTCGCAAAATTCAACGGGCGGTGTTGTTCGGCAATTTGGTAACGAATATATTGTTCGTGGGGTTGCACGTACTTTCGATTTAGATGAATTGGGAAGTTCGTTTGTTAAACAAATCAATGGGTATCCGGTCCGGGTAAACGATGTTGCAGAAGTAGTTGTTGGCAGTGCGGTGAAAATGGGTTATGCCTCGCAAAATGCTTCGCCGGCAGTTATACTTTCCATTTCGAAACAGCCCAAAATAAATACGCTGGAGTTAACACAACGCATTGAAGACAATCTTGCGGAACTTGTAAAAACCCTTCCGAAAGACGTACGGTTAGACACCAAGATTTTCAGGCAAGCTGATTTTATTGAGAAGTCGGTGAGCAACGTTCAACGTGCATTAATGGAAGGGGCGGCCTTTGTAATTATTATTTTATTCCTGTTCCTCGGAAGTTTCAGGACTACAATTATTTCTGTTCTCGCAATTCCATTGTCGTTGCTGGTTGCCGTTTTGGTTTTCAAATTATTGGGAATTACAATCAATACAATGAGTTTGGGAGGGATGACCATCGCAATAGGCTCGCTGGTTGACGATGCAATTATAGATGTTGAAAATGTGTTTAAGCGACTTCGGGAAAATCACGCAAAACCAAAAGAGGAAAGGCTTTCAGCATTTACCGTAGTTTTCGAGGCATCCAAAGAGATAAGGGCATCAATTTTTAATGCAACGTTAATAATTATCGTTGCTTTTATGCCGCTGTTTTTTCTTTCAGGAATGGAAGGCCGTATGTTAAAACCGCTGGGGATTGCTTATATCGTGTCGTTGTTTGCATCGCTAATTGTGGCTTTAACCGTTACTCCGCAATTATGCAAAATGCTTCTTTCAAAAGAAAAATACCTCGCAAAAAAAGAGAAAGCCGGGTGGTTCACCAGAAATCTGTTTTCTATTTATGGCAAATCTTTAACATGGACATTAAATCACAAAAAAGTGGTTTTGATATTTACAGGAGCAATGTTTGTAGTTTCGCTGCTTATACTTTCAACAATGGGGCGTAGTTTTTTACCCGATTTTAACGAAGGCGCACTAACTATTTCTGCAATTAGCAAACCAGGAATTTCGTTGGAAGAGAGTAATAAACTGGGAAATTTAATTGAAGCAGAACTTCATAACATACCCGAAGTTACAAGTACCACGCGACGAACCGGACGTGGTGAATTGGACGAACATTCGCAAACTACAAACAGTGCCGAAATTGATGTAAATTACGATTTGGATGAACGCGACAACGACGAATTTCTTGCTGATGTCCGTCAAACACTGGCATCAGTTCCGGGAATTGCAGCAACAGTAGGGCAGCCGCTGGGACACCGCATTGACCACATGCTTTCCGGTACACGTGCAAACATTGCAATTAAACTGTTTGGCACCGAACTCAATAAAATGTTTACCATCGGAAAACAGGTTCAAAATTCAATATCAGGAATCGAAGGATTGGTGGATGTGAACGTGGAACAACAAGTCGAAATTCCGCAAATTCAGATTCGTGCCAACCGCGAAATGTTGGCGGCTTATGGAATTTCAATGGCACGATTTAACGAGTATATTGATGTTGCTTTTGCCGGAGAAAAACTTGCCGATATTTACGAAGGACAGCGAAGTTTCGATTTGATTCTTCGGTTAAACAGAGATTATACAAACAGTTTTGAGGGTATTGAAAATGCGCTGATTCAAACTGCCGATGGGAAAATGGTTCCTCTAAATCAAGTGGCTGAAATTGTTTCAGTTGCCGGACCAAATTCAATAATCAGAGAAAATGTACAGCGTAAAATTGTGATTTCGGCAAATGTTGCAGGACGCGATTTGCTAAGCGTTGTAAATGACATCAAACAAAAAATCAACGACGATATTCAGCTTCCTGAAAATTATAGAATTGAGTATGGCGGCCAGTTCGAAAGTGAAGCACGAGCATCAAAAACACTGCTTTTTACTTCTCTGATTTCGCTACTGTTAATTTTTCTGATTCTGTTTCAGGAGTTCAGAGACATAAAACTTTCGGGGATAATATTGCTGAATTTACCGCTGGCTTTAATTGGTGGCGTGTTCACAATTTATTTCACAACAGGAATAGTTAGTATCCCGGTAATCATTGGGTTTATAACGTTGTTCGGGATTGCCACCCGAAACGGGATTCTGCTGGTTTCGCATTACAAACAGTTACAAGCCAAAGGAGTTTCACTTTCAGAAACATTAATTAAAGGTTCGGTTGACCGGTTAAATCCAATTTTGATGACGGCTTTAACTGCGGCTCTGGCACTAATTCCGCTGGCATTAAATGGTGATGCAACAGGAAACGAGATTCAAAGTCCGATGGCAAAAGTAATTCTCGGAGGACTGCTCACATCAACGTTACTCAATATTTTTATTGTTCCAATTGTTTACAGTTTAATTTATCAAAAGAAAGTAAATGCGTAAAATAATAATGAAATTAGTGATGCTAATTCTACCATTTGGATTATTAGCTCAGACAGATATTGAAAATATTCTTTTCGAAATTGAAAGCAACAATACAACATTGAGTGCTTACGAAAAGGTAAATGAAGCACAAAAACTGGAAAACAAAACCGGCATTTTTCTTGAAAACCCGGAAGTAGGATTCAACTATTTATGGGGTGACCCGGCATCAATGGGGAAACGACACGACTTTTCAGTTTCACAATCATTTGATTTTCCAACATCGTACAGAATAAAAAGAAAAATCGCAGACACTAAAAACATTCAGTCCGATTTGGATTTTGAATTGCACAGGAAATCAATCCTCTTTCAGGCAAAAACAATTTGTAACCAGCTTATTTATTTGAATGCTTTAAATGAAGTTCTTGAAAAACGAGCTAAACATGCCGAAGATATTGCCAGCGCATTTAACATCAAATTCGAAAAAGGCGAGATAAATATTATTGAGAATAACAAGGCTCAATTCAATTTATTAAATACTCAAAAAGAGTTGGAAACAAACCAAACCGAACGTGAAGCTAAATTAGCAGAACTTACAGTATTAAATGGTGGGAAGCCGATTACTTTCGGGCAAAGTATTTTCCCACCGGTTAATTTGCCTGTTGATTTTGATTCGTGGTTCAAAGCAAACGAAGCAAAAAACATCTATTTGCAACAAGCTGCCAACGAAATTGGTATTAGCGAAAAACAGATAAAACTTTCGAAAGCGTTGGGTCTTCCGAAGTTTTCGGGTGGATACATGTCGGAGTCTGTTGTTGGCGAATCTTTTAAAGGTGTTTCTGTTGGAATGTCGATACCGTTGTGGGAGAATAAAAACAAAGTGAAACTTGCAACTGCACAACAACAAGTTGCTATCGAAATTGCAAACGATAAAAAAATACAGAGCTATAACCGGTTAAAAGGCCAATACGAAAAAGCCAAAAGTTTGCAAAAAACATTGGCAAGTTATCGTGAAGTATTGCAAGTGGTTAATTCAACCGACCTGCTAAAAAAAGCATTGGATGCGGGCGAGTTGTCGCTCATTGAATATATGCTTGAAATTACATTGTACTACAAAACCACCGATAAATTTCTTTCAGTTGAGAATGAGTTAAACCAACTGGTAACAATTTTGTACTTTTTTGAACTGTGAATATTAGTGTCAGAAACGGATTCTATCTTGTTTTAAAGTATCTTTTTTGTATACCCAAGATTTGTTTTTCAAATGTTTTTAATTTGGTACACCCTACCCTAACCCCGCCTACTGATCTCTTTTAATAAACCGGGATTTAAAATTTCAATCTCTTTCCTCGATAAATGAGAAAATACTTTTTCTTCCTGTAAATTTTTAAGAGACAGGTAAATCAATGTGTCAGCCAACCGTCCATGCATTTGTTTATTGCCCAAACTTTGG
>CBDUZZ010000005.1:0-100198 GCA_965371855.1 uncultured bacterium | reverse complement strand
AAGGTTTGGTTTTCAGGGCTGAAGATTATGTATATAGCAGTGCTGCTGACTATGCCGGAGAAAAAGGAATATTGGATAATGTTATTGTTATAAATTAATACCACACGATGCAATCGTGCGGTAGCGTTGGGAAAATTGGATAATGTTATTGTTATAAAGTAATACCACACGATGCAATCGTGCGGTAGCGTTGGGGAATTATAAAAAATTTACCAGTATTGTGAAGTCATCGGCTGACTTCGAGTCATCGATGACTATCATTGCCTGTGGTTATTCAACTTTCCATTCCAGTAGTCCAGCCTTATTCTCGGTAATTATTTCAAAGTCCTCTAACCAGTGCGTTACTTTATCAAGATTATCACGGCTTGAATTTATTCTGGCATAAAGTTGGTCATAAGAGATAGCTCCATCATTCAGGATATCTTTAATATCATTTTTTATTTTCTCAAAATCTTCATTATCTATACCCAGTTTATTTCTGTCCAAGCAAACATCACATATTCCACAGTTTTGAGATGATGATTCACCAAAATAGTTTAGTAGCTGTTTGCTGCGACACACATACCCTGTTGTGGCATATTTTATTATTGCATTTATGCGCTTATCCAGTCTCTCTTTTCGCTCGCTGTACACCTCTTTTTTTAATTCAATATATTTTGGTTCAATTCTATCACGTGTATATGTTATTAATGGCGTCTTTTTCTGTGGATTATAATTGATTGCTTTCATTTGAGCCATTCGTTTCAGGTAGGAATACACTTCACTGCGTGGGATGCGTAGTCGCTCGGCAAGAAGATATTCATCAATAGCAACATACTGTGTGAATAGCCCGGTGTGCGATCTTAACAGCAATTTAATAAAATGGTCAAGCTCTGCGTTTGCTACTTGCATCTTGTATAATTCCTCACGGTTAGTAATAATATGTACTCTTGAGGGCAGTTGTAAATCTTCGGTAAAATCAATATATCCGGCAAGATGCAAAATTTTCAGACTGTTATACGCTGAAATAATACTAAATTTAAATATGTTGCAAAATGTCCCCAAATTAAAATCAAATGTAGCTTCGCTACCATATCCTGCTGCAATTTGAAAAAAGTTTCCTAATGCTTCATAAACTCTCTTAATAACATCAGGTTCAGGAAAAGAGTTTTTTGCCATTCTGTTAAGCGATACTTTGTCGTGGTTTGACCAAAGCAAAACTGCAAATGATTTTTTCCCGTCTCGACCTGCCCTGCCTGCTTCCTGAAAATATGCTTCAACAGAATCAGGAGCTGTCATGTGCACAACGATACGAACATCGGGTTTGTCTATTCCCATGCCAAAAGCATTGGTTGAAACCATTATTCTAATTCGTCCTGATGACCAGTAGTGCTGGCGTTCGTTTTTCACTTCAGGCTTTAATCCGGCATGAAAATAAGATGCACTAATACCGTTCTTTACAAGTAAGGCCGCATATTCTTTTGTCTTTTTTCGGTTGCGCACATAAACAATTCCGCTTCCATTTACACTACTTAATATTTTCAGAAGAGTGCCTTCTTTATCTTCAGCTGCTCTTACTACATAAGCCAAATTAGACCTGAAGAAACTTTTACGAAATACATTTTTTTCTTTGAATTTAAGATGCGCCTGAATATCTTCAACTACATCAGGAGTTGCTGTGGCAGTAAGAGCCAGTACCGGAACTTCAGGAAAAAGCTCCCTTATATCGGCAATTTTTTTATATGACGGTCTGAAATCATATCCCCACTGGGAGATACAGTGAGCTTCGTCAACGACCAGAATATTCATATTCATCAGTTCAAGCTTCTTGCGGAATGTGTCGTTGCCAAGTCTTTCAGGAGAGAGGTACAGAAATTTGAAATTACCATGTATGCAATTATCTAACGTAATTTCAATCTCCTTGCGTGTTAGTCCTGAGTGAACAGCCAGAGCTTTAATACCCTTTTCTTGAAGGTTCTTCACCTGATCGTTCATTAATGCTATTAAAGGAGTTACAACTATACATATACCATCTTTTGTTAAAGCCGGCACCTGAAATGTGATTGACTTCCCTCCTCCTGTGGGCATTAAGCCCAGCGTGTCTTTGCCTTCACCAACAGATCGGATAATATCTTCCTGCAAAGGTCTGAACTCATCATAACCCCAGAATCTCTTTAATATTTTGTGATATTCATCCATTATTAACTAAAAGTGTTTTTGCTGTTGTAAAAATACAAAATTGAGTTGATAAATGGCTAAATATTATTTTAAGGTGATGAGAGAATTAATTTGTATGTACCCGAGCTCTAATTCTGAAAGCCTGCCTGACAGGTAGGCTGGGATTAAAAGTAAAAGCACAGAGCTTTGTTTCACTTCGCTGCACCTTGTGCTACTACATATAGGAGCTTTGCCCCCAAAAAAATCCTTTCAGAACCTCAAAATAATACTTAGATTTTTTCAATGAAAGCACATTGATTTTTCGTACTTTTGCCAAAATTTTTATAGTAAAATATTCAGTATAATCTCATAATATTGATTTCATGGCACTTATTGAAGATAAAATTGTATCGAACGGGTTAACATTTGATGATGTATTGCTTATTCCGGCATATTCAGCTGTACTACCGCGTGATGCAAAGTTGAATACCAGGTTCTCAAAAGATATAGATTTAAATACGCCAATTGTATCGGCTGCCATGGATACGGTTACCGAAGCCAGAATGGCTATTGCAATTGCTCGTGAAGGAGGTATCGGTGTAATTCATAAGAACATGACGATCGAAAACCAGGCTAAGCAGGTTGAGATTGTTAAACGTGCAGAGAATGGAATGATATACGATCCTGTAACAATTAAAAAAGGAAGTAAGGTTGGAGCTGCACTCGGGTTAATGAAAGAGTATAAGATTGGTGGAATACCCGTTGTGAATGATGGTGGTTTTCTTGTAGGTATCGTTACAAACCGTGATTTGAGGTTTGAACTTAATATGGAAAGGTCAATAGACGAAGTGATGACCTCAGACAACCTAATTACTACCGATCAAAAAACAGACCTTGAAAGTGCTGCGCAAATACTTCAGATACATAAAATAGAAAAGCTTCCTGTAGTTGATAAAAATAATAAACTTATAGGCCTGATAACTTACAAAGATATTACCAAAGCTAAAGACAAACCATTTTCCTGTAAGGATGCAAAGGGTCGTTTGCGCGTGGCGGCAGGTGTTGGTGTTACATATAACACTTTCGAACGTATTGAAGCTCTGATAGAAGCAAATGTTGATGCAATAGTTATAGATACTGCTCATGGCCATTCAAAAGGTGTTATTGATACTTTAAGGAAAGCAAAGAAACGGTATCCACAAATAAATATTATTGTTGGAAATATCGCAACTGCCGAAGCAGCGTTGGCTTTGGTAGAAGCAGGTGCTGATGCCGTAAAAGTTGGTATTGGCCCCGGTTCAATATGTACAACAAGGGTTGTTGCCGGCGTTGGGGTACCTCAACTATCTGCAATATATGAAGTAGCTGATGCCCTAAAAGGCACAGGAGTCCCTGTGATAGCTGATGGAGGTATACGATATTCAGGTGATATAGTAAAAGCAATTGCAGCCGGAGCTGATTGTATTATGGCAGGTTCTCTTTTTGCTGGAGTTGATGAGTCACCCGGGGAAACAATTATCTTTAATGGCCGTAAGTTCAAGTCTTATCGTGGCATGGGCTCATTAGAAGCTATGCAACATGGATCAAAAGACCGTTATTTCCAGGATGTAGAGGACAATGTTGAAAAACTGGTACCTGAGGGTATTTCAGGAAGAGTTCCATTTAAAGGGACATTAGTAGAGGTAATGCACCAGTTGATTGGTGGTTTACGTTCAGGAATGGGTTATTGTGGAGCCGGATCTATTCAGGATTTACAAAAAGCCAAATTCACAAAAATTACTAATGCCGGAATGTCTGAGAGTCATCCTCATGATGTTACAATTACCCGTGAAGCACCTAATTATTCGAGATAATAAGTTATTGATTTATTTTCTCAAAGCCCGGTTCTTTAACAGTTCTGGGCTTTGTTTTTTTAAAATCGGCTTAAATGAGCTGGATAAAGAACGATAAGATAACTGAAAGTATCGTAACAGAAATTTTTGTATTTCAACTTTTTTATATTATTTCGTCAGTTCAACAATCACAGAGGTATTTTTGCTTTAATAAGAGGTGAAATTAAATTTTATCATTAATGCAATAAATTAAAAACAAATAAATATGAATAATCTTAATGTTTTAAAAATAATATTTCTGACTTTTTTTGTAAATTTTATTTTTATATCGAAAGCTCAAAATACAGAAACGCCATTATTGATAATTAATGACAATTCATATTCAGTTGAAGAGTTTAATTATATCTACGACAAAAATAATTCTATATCGAAAGAGCCTGTTTCAAATGTTGAGTATATCGAGTTGTTCGTGAATTACAAGCTAAAAGTTACAGAGGCTATTGCACAAGGATTTGATACGTTGCCTAATTTTAAAAAAGAGTTAGCCTATTACTGTAATGAATTGGCAAAGCCTTATCTGATGGACAAAAAGGCAACAGAAGATATTGCAAAAGAAGCTTATGGCAGAATGCTTGAAGATGTAGATGTTTCACATATACTCTTGCGTCTACCCAAAAATGCCTATCCTGGAGACACCTTAAAGGCTTTTAATAAAATTAGTGAAATAAGGGGAAAGATAATTGACGGAGCTGATTTTGAGCAGATGGCCATAAAATACTCAGAGGATCCTTCTGTAAAAAAAAACAGAGGAAGATTGGGATATATTTCGGCATTTCAAACTGTTTATCCGTTTGAATCTGCAGCTTATAGCACTTCGACAGGTGAGGTATCACCGGTGGTGAGGACTTCTTTCGGATATCACATTGTTAAGGTTAACGGAAAAATAAAATCGCCGGGAGAGATTAAAGTGGCACATATAATGAAAGTAGTTCCCCGGGATGTTCTTAAGGAAGAACAAGATATTGTAAAAAATAAGATAGACTCTATTTATCAGCTTCTGCAAAACGTGGAAGATTTTAAACTGCTGGCTGAAAAATATTCTGATGACAGAAATTCAGCTGCCAAAGGAGGAGAGTTGGATTGGTTTAGCACAGGAAGGATGATTCCGGAATTTGCTGATGCTGCATTTGCAATTCCAAATAATAATGAGTTTTCAGAACCTGTAAGAACAAGAGTGGGATGGCATATAATTTACAGGTTAGACAAAAGAGGTGTAAAGCCTTATGCTGATTTAAAAGATAATCTTTTAGACCGAATATCAAATGGTGAACGCTCATTGTCAGGAAAAACAGCAACAATAAAAAGACTGAAAAAAGAGAATGATTTCAAAATAGACATCTCTACTGTTGAATTTTTAAAGAAAAATTTTGCAACTACCGGAATTACTATTACTGAATTTTATAATAAGCTGGAAAGTTATAAAGATACTTTTTGTAGTATTGCTGATACTACATTGTATCTTTCTGATTTGGAGAACTATCTAAAAAAGAGTCGTGGATTTAATGTCGGAGTTTCTCCGGTCGATCTGGATAGTAAACTAAATGATTTTTATGATGATAAGTTAATTGAATATGAAAAGGCTCATCTTGAAGAAAAATATCCTCAGTTCAAATACTTGATGAACGAATATTACGATGGATTGTTAATTTTTGAAATTAGCCAGAAGGAGATATGGAATAAAGCAGCTACTGATAGTGTAGGATTGTTAAAATTCTTTGAAGATAACCGGAAGAAATATTTTACACCTGAAAAATTTAACGGCAGCATATTTTTCTGTAAAAACAAGAAATCATTAAAGGTTATTAAAGAACATGTAAAAGATTCCATCACAAGCCAGGATGTTGACACGTTGAAAAGTATGTGTGGCAATAATTTTGTTTACAGGTCAGGAGAGTATGTTAACGGGGATAATGCACTATATGATGCTGCATTATGGAATGTAAAGCCTAATGAGAAAATAGTGTATCCGGAAGGTTATTCAAAAATTTGTTTCTTTGGTAAATTCATGGGAAAAAAGCCGTTGGAATTTGATGATGTCAAAGGTCTTGTGATTGCTGATTATCAAACGTATATTGAAAAGGAGTGGATTAAACAGCTTAAAGAAAAGTATAAGCCCATTGTTAACCTTGCTCTGTTGAAAAAATCAAAACGATGATTGTTATGTATAAATATATTTTGTCATTTTTAGTTATTGTCTTTGTTTCTTTTTCAGGGTGTAAAAGAAGTGAGGAAGATCCTCTTAATAATCCGGTTGCTGAGGTAGGAGATAAAGTTCTGACCAAAAAGGAATTGTATGATGTTATCCCAGATAATATACCAAAAGATGACAGTACAATTTTTGCACAGGACTTTTTGAACCGATGGATACGTTCAGAGTTAATGCTTAGAAAGGCCGAATTAAATCTGACACCAGAAGAGAAAAATGTAACCAAACTTCTTGAAGAGTACAGGCGTTCATTATTGGTGCATCAATATCAACAAAAAATGCTTCTGCAAAAACACTCTCCAATGATTACAAGTGCGGAGATTAAAGAGTATTATGATAAAATGACCGATAATTTTGTTTTGAATGAAAATATTGTTAAAAGTGTATTTATTATTGTTCCCAAAACAGCACCAAACCTTAATGATTTGAGAAAATGGTATCGAAGTGATGATGCTAAATACATGGTCAAGTTGGAAGCTTATTGTTTCCAGAATGCAAAAAAAAATAATATCTTCCTTGAAACCTGGCAGCCGTTTAATGAGATAAACCTAATGTTACCACGACCTGTTTCACGTGTAGACAGGTTTCTTAAGTATAACCACAATTATGAAACATCAGATTCATTAAACTATTATTTCCTGAGTATTAAAGATTATAAATTGACTAAGGAAACAGCTCCGCTGGAGTATGTGGAAGATAGAATTAAAGCTATACTTCTTAATAAAAAACGGCTTGACTTTATCAATAAGCTTGAATCAGATTTGTATGAAGAAGGGTTGAAACAAAAGATAATTAAGTTTTATTAGTCTTTCTGTCCTGATAACCTACAAAAAAGCTGAACCTTTTTTTTATATTTGCATGTTTTATACATGGAATTAATTAATATTTTGAAATAAATTAATATGCGAAAATTATATTTGCTGGGATTGTCTGTTTTGTTTTCTTTTTCGGTTCTTTCACAAGATAATATTATTGACGAGGTTATAGCCGTAGTTGGGGATAATGCCATTTTAAAATCGGAAATAGAGCAGCAGTACCAACAGGCATTGAGTGAAGGCATTACCTATTCAGGAGATATTAAATGTCATATTTTTGAACAGGCTCTTATTCAAAGCCTAATGCTTAACCAGGCCGATTTGGATAGTATTGAAGTTAGTCATAATGAGGTGGTGAATCAGGTAGACGCCAGGATGAACTATTTCATACAGCAGATTGGAGATAAAGATAAACTGGAGGAGTACTTTAACAAATCTATTCTTCAGTTTAAACGTGAAATGATGGAAACAGTCAGGAAACAGATGCTGGCACAAAGGATGCAAGGTGAGATAACAAAAAATATATCGGTTACTCCTTCAGAGATACGCACACATTTCAGAAAGCTGCCAACAGACAGTCTTCCTCTGGTACCTACACAGTATGAATTGAATCAGATATTATTATTTCCCAGGGTTGAACAAGAGGAGATAAACAGAGTTAAGAAACAGTTGAGAGATTTTCAGAAAGAGATAAAAGAGGGTCGTGATTTTGCAACTATTGCCGTCCTTTATTCTGAGGATCCAGGTTCTGCTGCAAGAGGAGGTGAACTGGGCTGGATGACACCTAGCCAGCTTTTACCTGAGTTTGCATCTGTTGCTTTTAATTTGACTGATAAAAGCAGGGTATCGAAGATTGTTGAAACAGAATATGGATATCACATAATTCAGTTAATAGACCGTAAAGGGGATCGTATAAATGTAAGGCATATTTTGTTAAAACCTAAGATATCTGATAATGCAAGAACAGAGGTGTTAGGCAAGTTGGATTCTATAAGGACTTTTATTGTTGATGACAAATTGTCTTTTGAGGAAGCTGCATTACGCTTTTCCACGGATAAAGACACACGTGCCAATGGAGGTATAATGGTTAATCCTAATACCGGTAATGGTAAGTTTGAAATAGGCGATATACCGCCACAAATGAATAAAGCTATTCAGGGATTTATTATCGGGGATATATCAAAGCCATTTAAAATGATTGATGACCGTAAAGGGAAAGAAACTTTCAGGATTGTTTTACTTAAAAATAAAACGTCTCCTCACCGTGCCAGCCTGCGTAGCGACTATCAATTACTGAAAGGAATGCTTGAAGATAAAGAACGGGAGGAAGTAATTAAAACATGGATTAAAGAAAAACAGAGGACAACATATATAACAATTGATAAAAAATGGTTAAATTGTGACTTTGAATATAATGGTTGGATAAAATAATATTCCTATTGAACTGTTTTAAATACATATTTCGGGCAACTTTAATTTTGAGTGTAATAACGAGCACTATTTTATTTTCGTGCTCAAGGGAAGTGTATAATTTTTCTGTTAATACTGTAATAGCAGATTCGAATACAAAACAAACACTGTCGGGTGCATATTTTGACATTAATTGTATATATCAGGATAATATTGACAATTCACTTTCGCAGCATCAGAAAGTACAAAGTGATGTCGGAGGAGTCGTATCGGTCTCTTTTAATAAAGGTTATCTGCTGGAAGTAAAAGCATCATGTCCCGGGTATTTGAATTATAAAGATAAAGTGCTTGCAAAAAAAAGATTTGTTGACACATTGTTTTTAATAAAAGAGCCTGAAAAAACTGATTTGTCTCTTTCTGTTCTTTCCGGTTATAATCTTTCAGAAACTACACCATACATAAGAATAAAGAAGGTTGTTGTTCCTGATGTTAAGGAGAAAAATCATCCACTTGAGGTTTGGGGTTTTGATTTTTTAAATAACAGAGCTACTTCAAATCTTGATAGTGCTGATATATGGCTGGATCCAAAGTCGACAAATAACGCGCTCATTTTTAAAGTAAATGACAATGGCGGCATTTATCCGGTTTTTGAAAATGAATTAAGTCAATCTTTTTTTCTTGAAATAGAAAATGTGCCGGAACTAAATTATTATAGAAGTCATAAAACGAGTGGAACAGAGAAAGGTTTCTTTGTTCGTTGCCGGGATGGGAAAAGGGTTGTAAAAATGATTCCTGAAGATTATTTATGCATCGTTGAATATACTGAAAGAGATAAAAAAGTCAGAGAATCAGGAGTACGACTTAACTATATAATTCAGAAAGATACCATAAACTCAAATAAATTCCCATTGGTACTTATCTATGAACTTCTTAATAAAGCACAAACTACCTCATTAAATTCTGTTGATAAAACAGGTGAAGAGTTGATCTCTGAAGATCTCAGATAATTTGAAAATTTCTTGATGAGAATATGAGGATATTATTAATAATTTTTGCCTTTATCTTTTTATCGGCATATCCAGGTTTAAGCCAGGATGATACCAAGAAGAAAAAAAAGATTCAGATCACTGGATCAAA
Organism: uncultured bacterium; assembly: GCA_965371855.1. GTDB lineage: Bacteria > Bacteroidota > Bacteroidia > Bacteroidales > Marinilabiliaceae > JAADEM01. Next base: position 90,602 of record CBDUZZ010000005.1, on the reverse strand, counting down.
GTTGGTGCATGACGACTCTATGGGCGACGATGTCCGCTTGGTAATTGGGAATGTAGAAATTACTCATGGAAATATACTGATGTTTTGTGATAGTGCATATTTTTATAACGATTCAAACAAAGTAGAGGCTTATAATAATATTCATGTCATTCAGAATGACTCTATTCATCTGTATGGAGATTATCTGGAGTATGAAGGTAATATTGGCCTTGTGAGAGTTCGGAACAATGTTAGATTGGTGAAAAAGGAGATGGTACTAACTACCAACTATCTTGACTATGACCGGAATGATGATATTGCCTACTATTTTAATGGAGGAAAGATAGTTGATGGAGGAAATGTTCTTACCAGTAAATTGGGATCTTTTTATGCAAATAGTAACGAAGCTTTCTTTAAGGATTCTGTCGTTGCCGAAAATAATAAATGCACCATATTTTCTGATACCTTAATGTATAATACTGTTTCTAAAGTAACAAGAATCCTTGGGCCTACCTTTATCGTAAGTGAAGATAACCTTATCTATTCGGAAGATGGGTATTATGATACATTTAATGATATAGCGAATCTTCGAAAGAACAGTTATGTGGAAGGGAAGAGTACATTGTTGAAAGGGGATACAATTTATTATGCCAGGAAAACCGGCTTTGGAGAAGTTTATGGTAATATGGAACTCGTGGATACTACTAATAATATAATTATCAGGGGTAATTACGGGTATTATAACGAACTTACAAAAAAGGCTTTTGCCATAAAAAAAGCTACTCTCTTACAAATATATCATGGTGACACTCTTTTCTTACACGCTGATACTCTAAGATTAGACCCTGTTCAAGATACGATTACCAATAAAAAGAGTAAACTTATCAGAGCTTTTCATCATGTAAAATTTTTCAGGACTGACATTCAGGGAAGATGCGACTCAATGGTGTATGATTTCAGGGATTCCATAAATATCTTTTACAATGACCCTGTGTTATGGGCTACAGGTAATCAGATGACGGCACAGGTTATAAAGCTTTATACCAGAAATAAAACCATATATAAGGCGGAACTGGAAAACGGTGCTTTCATCATAGCTCCTGATGATACGCTGTTTTATAATCAGTTAAAGGGCAAGAACATGGTTGGATATATAAAGGATAATAACCTTTACAAGATTGATGTGGAAGGAAGCGCTCAAACAATTTATTATCCCAGAGATAACGGGTTTGTTATAGGAGCCAATAAGGCAGAAAGTAGCGACATGACAATATTTCTCAACCATGGAAAGATTAAAGATATAATAATGCGCAATACACCTAAGGGAACCTTGAAACCTCCAATCTTTCTTACCGATGAAGAATCATCGTTAGCAGGTTTCAGATGGCTTGACGATTATAGACCCAAAAGTAAAACAGATATTTATATTAAGGATGAGTTGCCAAAGAACGAGGAGGTAACAAATATCTATGAGGGATTTCAGATAGAAGATATAAATACTGTAGCTCCAACAAAAAACAAAAAATAAAAAAGGGACTTTCAAAGTCCCTTTTTTATTAGTATTCGTCTTCATTAAAAAAGAAATCTTCTTTAGATGGATAATCCGGCCAAATATCCTCAATACTTTCAAAAACTTCACCTTCATCTTCAATTTCCTGAAGATTCTCTATTACTTCAAGAGGAGCACCCGAACGAATTCCAAAATCAATAAGTTCGTCCTTAGAGGCCGGCCAAGGTGCATCTTCTAACTTCGATGCTAATTCAAGTGTCCAATACATAAAATTTAACTTAATATTATTATTTAATATTATTCTTTCAATTATTGGCGAAATTATAAAAAAAAATGAATATTACAACTTCCCACTCCAATGAATTTCGTCAATGTTATAATAGTTCGATAAATGACGGGATAAAACAAAAAGAAAATCAGACAATCGATTAAGATATCGAATAATCCAATTGTCAATTTCATACTGATCTGACATACCAATTATTCTGCGTTCCGCCCTTCTGCATACCGTACGTGCTATATGACAAAAGCCTGTTGCCGGATGTCCGCCAGGCAGTACAAAACCGGTTAAAGGAGGTAATGCCTGTTCTAACTTATCCATCTCGTCTTCAAGTAACTCAATTTTAACTTCTTCGAGCTTGATATTTGACCTCATCTCCGAAATAGTAGTATCCGTAGCAAGATATGAACCCACATTAAACAACTGATTTTGGATATCTACGATTACATCTCTGATATCTTCCTCTGAAATATATGAACGCAATAATCCTATATAGCTGTTAAGTTCATCTATTGTTCCGTAAGTTTCCAGCCTTACATCATTTTTAGCAACTCTGGCACCTCCAATCAAACTTGTCATTCCCTTATCTCCGGTTTTAGTATATACTTTCATTGCTTATATTTTTAGTGCTCCAAATTAATTATTTTTTTACACTTTGGTATAATGCCGGTTGAAAATATCATAGGTTGTTATTTTCACATCAGGAATTTCAGTATAAATAAAGTTCCTGAGTTATTCAATAAGATAAAAAATTATATGATTTTGATAATTTCTTAATTATGGTTTATTATTTTTGCAATGCAAAAATGAATTTTAAGAAAACTTATATTTTATAAAATGAAAAGAATAATCGCATTGCTCCTGATTTCTTTTTCTGTAACAGTAATGTTTACTGCACAGGAGAACTATAAAAATATTGACACAAAACTCATTTATGAGAATAAAGAGTTTCATGAAGTAAAAATATATTCAGACAAGGATCTGAAATTTAAAAAACATCCTGATAACATCATTCTTTTGATTGGTGATGGTATGGGGGTAGCCGAAGTATTTGCCGGAATAACCGCCAATAAAGGGCAATTGAATCTGGTAAATATGAAAAACATTGGATTTGCTAAAACTCAAAGTGCAGATAAATATATTACAGATTCAGCTGCCAGTGGAACGTCTTTGGCTTGTGGAGTAAAAACAAATAATGGAGCTATTGGCGTTGATGCTAATAATGAACCCGTTAAGTCAATTCTTGAAATTGCTGAAAAGGAGGGTAAAGCTACAGGTCTGGTGTCAACTTCAGCCATAACTCATGCTACACCTGCATCTTTTATTGCACATCAACCTAAACGTAGTATGTATGAAGAGATTGCAGCTGATTTTATGAATAGTGGGATTGATGTATTTATAGGAGGAGGATATGATTATTTCACAGAAAGAAAGGACAACCGTAATTTGTTAGATGAATTAACGAAAGACGGATATTCTATCTACGATAATTTAGATAGTGTGCCTTTTAGTGTAACCGGAAAACTGGGAGTACTAACGGCACCAAAGCATAACCCTGCCATGCCTGAACGTGGAAGCATGTTACCTAAAGCAACAGAAAAAGCAATTCAGGTATTGGATGCCTCATCTAAAAAAGGATTCTTTCTAATGGTTGAAGGTTCTCAAATAGATTGGGGCGGACATGCTAATGATATAGCATTTATTACAAGGGAAACGCTCGACTTTGATATGGCTATAGGCATTGCGCTTAAATATGCAGCAACCCATAAAAACACGCTTGTAATTGTTACAGCTGATCATGAAACAGGTGGACTTAGTAACATGGGAGGAGATATGAAAACCGGTATCGTAAAAGGTGGATTTAATACCGGAGGACATACAGGAATTATGGTTCCGGTTTTTGCTTTTGGCCCTGGAGCTGATCTGTTTAAAGGGGTTTATGAAAATACTGAGATATTTGATAAGATGTTATATCTATATAAATTCAAAAAAGAATAGTAGGGCTAGTCTACAATTTTTGAATAATCATTTATAGTTACCGGGCTATTTCCACAGACTATAAATATCTGCTTTTGTAAAGTTTTTGGCTATATTTGCCACCGATGAAAAGAGTAGTTTTAGTATTTTTATTTGTAGCTGTATTTTCTGTAATTATCTGTGCACAAGAACGTGATCGCATGGAAAGGCGAAATTCAATGAGCAGCCCATCGATGGATGGCTCCTCCGGCACGGATGAAGAACAACAACCAGCAATAAAACAGGGAATTAAAAACTGGAGATTGGTGGATGATTTTACCTTTGCCGATACTATCCAGGTAGATACTCTCACAACAGGTGTTCAGATACATAACCCTATCTTTCGTGAGAGTATTGCAAATGTTTTTACAGGAAACTTAGGCTCTCCTTATCAGTCACAAATCATTAGTGATCAGAAGTGGAGGAATCAGTTTATTTTTTATAACTCATTACTTTATTATTTCTATTATCCTGAAGATGTTGTTTTTTTTAACACGAAAACGCCATATACTAATTTAATGTATGAATTTGGAGGGCCCAAGCGCCGGTCAGAAGAGTCTGTTGGTGTATTATTTACTCAAAATGTTAATAAGAATTTTAATGTCGGACTGAGATATAGGTTGTATTCATCTGTTGGTCAATACGAAGCTCAAAAAATAGACAACCAAAACGTTACTCTTTTTGCAAGTTATACCGGGAGAAAATACTCAATACATTCTACTTTTTTATATAGTAGTGCAAAACAGTTTGAGAATGGAGGAATACTTAATGATGATTATATTTTGAATAGTGATAAATACCAGTTTGAACAGCTGGAAAACTTACCTGTAAATTTCACTACGGCAACTAACGGAATAAAGAATTACCAGATTTTTGTAAATCAATCATATGGTTTAGGATCGATAAAAATTAAAAAGAAAGGAAATTTTGAAGAAGAAGACTTAGCTGTTGTGGATGACTCATTAAAGATGATAGAAACTAAAAGAGATTCCTTAATGGCTGATTTTAGAAGAACTCCGGGAGAGTTTGAAGAAGAAGAGCCGGTTACACTTCCTGTCAGTACCGTTTATTATACTTTAAAATATGAAAATGTTAAGAGGGAATATTCTATCGATGATCTTCCACAATATATGGGGTCAAACGTGGAGAATCCTTTTTATAATAACATATATGCAGACTCTCTTCAAACTCGTGATTCGGTTAGATATCATGAGTTAATAAATACTTTCCAATTGAAATTCAATGAAGAAGCTAATTCATTATTAAAGTTTGGTGTTCGTGTTTTTATTTCAAATGCTATCAGATTGTATCAGATGCCGGCAGCACCATATTATGATCCTGATGACAGAGAATACACCCCTCATTACAGAAGCTCAGACACAACTTTAGTTACTTCTTTCCTGGGAGGTCAGATATTTAAAAATCTCGGTGAGAATTTTTGGTGGAATGCCGGAGTTAAATTCTATTTTCAGGGGTATAGAACCGGGGATACCGAATTGACAGGTAAAATTAACAGTAGTTTTAAATTTAGCAAAAAAGATACTTTAGGTGTTTTTGCAGAAGGAGGACTGTATGTCGTATCTCCGGAACTGTTTCAAAATAAGTATTTTTCTAATCATATTAAATGGGATAACGATTTCACAACAGAAAAAACTATACGTATCCGCGGTGGAATACGAGTACCAACCAGACGGTTAGAGTTAAATGCTGAAGTAAGGTCAATTACTGACCATATATATTGGAATAATGATACTTTGCCTGAACAACAATCCGGATTTATTCAGGTTATTGAGCTCTCTTTGAACAAACATTTTATTTTGGGAAGGGTTCACAGTCTAAATAAACTTGTTTATCAGATGACCAGTTCGCCCGAAGTTTTACCACTACCCGACTTTGCTGCTTATAGTTCAAATTATTATGAAAATATACTATTTAAAGTGTTAACCTTTCAGGTTGGTTTTGACTTAAGATATCATACCAAATACTATACACCTACTTACATGCCTGCTACAGGCCAGTTTCACACTCAGAATATCAGAAAAGTAGGTAATTATCCGTTTTTTGACCTGTTTTTGAACTTTCAGTTAAAACGTGCTCGTATTTTTGTTAAGTTAGATCATGCAAATCAAGGGTTTACCGGAGAAGATTATTTCCATACCACCGGATACCCGGCAAATCCTCGAAATTTAAAATTTGGCGTTTCATGGAATTTTTACAACTAAACACAAACTATCTCGTTAAACAATATTAAACATCTCTAAGATTGTTGTATTTTAAATAAAAACAATTAAGTATGAACAGATATTTTCAATTTATATTTGTTTTATTATTCGGATTCTTTTGGAGCTGTGATGTAAAAAAAGAGGATGCCGGGAAAAAAACGGTAACAGAAGCTGACAGAATTGATCTTAATGAAATGAAGGCCAGTGGGAAAATAAGAGTTGTTACAGCATATAATTCTGTCGATTACTTTATTTACAAAGGACGTCCTATTGGTTATCAGTTTGAACTATTGCAAGAGTTAAGTAATCATCTGGGATTAAAGCTTGACATATCTGTTTCAAATGATGTAAAAAAGAATTTTGACGATTTGCTTGCGAGAAAAGTGGATTTGATAGCTATGGATTTGACAGTTACACGCAGCCGATCTTACAAAATAGCCTTTTCTGAACCACATTGTTTTACCAGACAAGTGCTTGTTCAGCGTAAACAAGAGAAAGATAAAAAAAATGAGGAAAAGTCTAATAAGCAAGGATTTAATAAACTAATAAGGAATCAGCTGGATTTGGCAGGAAAATCTATTTATGTTCAGGAAAATTCATCCTATGCGGAACGTTTAAGGGCGCTGGCCAATGAGATAGGTGATAGTATCAATGTTATTGAAATACCGGATTATGAAGTTGAGCAATTAATCGGTCTTGTTGCAAGTGGGGAGATTCCATATACAGTTTGTGATGAAAATCTGGCCAGAGTGAATAAAAATTATTACAATAACATAGATGTGGAGACTCCAATTAGTTTTCCGCAAAAAATAGCCTGGGCTATGAGACCTGAATCACAAAGCTTGCAGGATGTTGTAAATAAATGGTTGATTAGATTTAAACGAACTGTCAGGTATAAAATGATTTATCAGAAATATTTTCTTAATAAAAGATCTACTCATATTGTTAATAAAGGTTTCCATTCTCTTAAGGGAGGGCAGTTTTCAGTTTATGATGAAGTGATAAAGAAGGAGAGTAAAAAGTTTGACCTTGACTGGCGTTTAGTTGCCTCACTTATATATCAGGAATCGAGGTTTTCACCCGGTGTTGAGAGTTGGGCAGGTGCTGTAGGATTAATGCAACTTATGCCGGAAACTGCCAAAACTTTCGGAGTAAGAGAGATTACTTCTCCAACTGATAATATCAAAGGCGGACTAAAGTTTTTAAAATGGTTGGATGGCCAATTAATGAGCAACATTACTGACCCTGAAGAACGTGTGAAATTTGTTTTAGCTTCTTATAATGTAGGGTTAGGGCATGTACTGGATGCTATGCGGTTGGCTGAGAAATATGGAAAAGATTCTACTATATGGGATAACAATGTAGACTTTTATCTATTGAATAAATCGAAACCAAAATATTATAACGATTCTGTTGTAAAATATGGTTACTGCAGAGGAGAAGAACCGTATCAATACGTTAATGATATCCTTGAGAGATATGAACACTATAAGAATGTAGTGAATTAAAAATCATAATAGAGATTCTTTAGGCTGGTACGTACTCCAAAGTAAAAATAGTTTGTATTGAGTATTGTTTGTTCATTCTCTAGATTGCGCAGTTGCATACCTGCAACAAGATTGAACATATTGCGTGGATTAACCATAAAACTGACACTCATATCACCATAAAGAACGTTAGTTTTCAGCCCCTGGCCAATATATATACCATAATCAGATGGCCTTTGGGTATTGGGCATTAACACATCTTTACCCCAGCTTACGCCATCACCATAATCATCTCCATACATCGACTTCACCATTTGTACTTTAAACATCATCCTGCGATAGCGATACCTGCCGATGAAAATCCCCTCCCTAAAGTTTGCTCCCAGAATATGTGCCATAGGTTGATTGTAATGGCCATAACTATAGATAGAGGTATAATGAGAATATGTATATGGCCTGACCTGATTATACTCCGCTTGTATGTCAAGATTTTTCACATTGAACAGATCAAATGTTTTTAATCCAATCTGAAATCCATGTTTATTAGCCCACCATTTTTCACCCGAAAAAACATCATCTGCTTTAAACTCACTCATAACAAACTGACTGTATACAGTAAGTTGTCTGGCAACGATATATTTCAAGTTCAGTGCCATCGTAACATTATCAGGTGAACCGTTAGAGTACTCCACCGGCCTGACAAAAACACCGGGAATCAGATATGAAAAATCAACACCACGATAACCAATAGTATCCTCCTGAGCCCAAACTACATTCACAAATAATCCCATACTGAACCGCTTACCTATATTCCAGTCTAAATAGTGGTTAGCACTGTACTTTGCCGGATAACGCGTATCTCCCAACGATTCGTCGCGTTCAAGATTCAACATTTTATTCCACAAAAACATATACTTAATCTTCCAGAATGTAGTAGTGAATTTCATGTATGGATAACTGTATGCCGCATCCGACATTATTAAAGAGCGATACCCATCGCCAATAAAGTTCTTACCGTAACCGAGTTGCAAATTGAAATATTTTGCCATGTTAAATGACACATAACCTGTTGCCTGAGCATAATCATGGCCGGTTTCGTTGTAATCTTTTCGTTTTCCCTGCCCGGGAACAATATCATACTTACCGGCAAACTCATCAATGTAGTTGGGAAATGTAGCCTGATTTTCAACAAAATCAGTATAAAAAGAAAAGTATTTACCTATGTTTCCTTTTACGAATACTCCACGAGTATTAACATAAGTCCATTTACCATCATTCGTTTCATACCCACCACCAAAATTAAACAACGGATTTATTACAATTTTTAAATCTTCATTTTTCCACCTGAAAAGATCATCGTGAACAATACGTTTCCAGAAATTCAACTTTCCGGCAGGAATCCTTAATCCATCATATAAAACAGAGTCACTGTTGACAATACGATTAACTTCATCCATCCGATAATTCCTTACAGATGTGTGGAAATTAATACCCGGCTTATACAAATATCTTGCAAAAGGAGCATAATCAAAACTCTCATAATGGCTGTATCCTTGTGAAAACAAGACACCGCCGGAGAAAAGAAAAATAAAAATGTATACAATTCGTAACTTCAAGTTCATAAAGTTGAAAGTTTGTCAAGGATAAAAGTAAATGAAAATATCTTACGCACCTTAATTACGGAAAAAAAATGTAAAAGTTATCATTTCAATCAAAGTTGAGAGTAGTGATTATTCTGCTCTATGCATGACAACATACAACGGCAACAGCATATAAGAATTATAAGGTCATATAAGAAATTATAATTCTTATATGGTTCAAAAACGGCTAAATATTATATGCCTAAGGCAGACAAGTTTTTGAGGTGCCGTAGTTTTTTAAATGACATCCTATCTTTGTGTTTTTTGCCCCTATTTGTCGGGGTCGTAGTGTAACTTTGTGCAATAGCCTACCCGTCATGTTATTATGATCAGATTAGGTAAATATAAACTTGGTTTGCTTTTAAATTTCCAAACAACCATACTCAAAAATGGTATTAAAAGAGTAATAAATTGAAGCTAGCACCTCAAAATAATATTTAGCCAAATTTGCACAACACGTGAAATTAGTTTTTTTTTATATCTTTAACATATTTTAGTGTTGGTTCAAAATTATAGACACATATGAAAAGAGATATGCTTAGATATTCTCTTATAGTTTTAATTCAATTTATTATTATAAGTTTTTCTTCCGGAAAAGCCAGTCTTGAAGCTGTATATCCGTCTAACTGGTGGGTTGACATGTCATACAATAATTTACTTGTTATTGCTTATGGAGAAAACATTAGTAATACAAATATCTCTACTAACTATCCGGGTGTGAAAATTAATAAAATTATATCTACTCAGAGTACCAGTTATCTTTTCATTGATCTTTATATTTCACCTAAAACTCCTCCCGGAGTTATGAAGTTGGTTTTCAAAGAGAGTGGTAAGATTATTAATGAATATAGTTTTATGCTTTATGAAAAGAGTCAGGATGAAAAACGTAATCATGGGATTACCTGTGCTGATGTTTTGTATCAGATTGTTCCTGACAGGTTTGCCAACGGTAACACTCAAAATGATAATCCGAAAGGTTACCTTGAACGAGCTGACAGGTTAAATCCGGCGGGTGTTCATGGTGGTGATTTGTCGGGGATCATTAACAATCTTGAGTATATTTCTGAATTGGGAGTAACAGGTATAGAACTTACTCCTGTTTTTGAAAGTAATCAGTTTTCTCAGTCTTACGATCATTATGCGATAACTGATTTTTATAAGATAGATGAAAGAATAGGTTCTCTTTCGGATTATATTAAACTGATTAACGATTGTCATAAAAGGGATATGAAAGTTGTTAAAACATTTGTTTTTCATCAGGCGGGTAAGCAAAATAATATTATAAGTGATTCCCCGATAAAAAACTGGATTATTACTGATTCAAAGAAGTATCTTGAGGAGTCTAACGTTAAGGTTTTTTCTGATCCATATGTCAGCGAGACAGATTACTCATTTAATAAGTATAGCTGGAGGTCTTTTGATACACCGAGATTGAACCAAAAAGATTCTCATTTGAAGAAATTTCTGATACAAAATTGTTTGTGGTGGGTTGAAACCTCAGGTGTTGATGGAATACGAATTGATTATTCATCATATAATGAAAAAGCATTTTTACATGAGTTGACTGACATCTTGCACAAGGAGTATCCTAATCTTTCTATTTTCAGTGATGTGGAAACAACTTATCCTTGTCAGGTAGAATATTGGGTGCAAAAGAATAACCACCCGCAGCAATTTTCTGCTTATTTTACTCATACAGCTGATTATCCGTTAGCCAGAGAAATTGGAGAAGCATTTTCAGCCTTCGATAAACCAACTTCAGGATTAATGGTTTTGTATGATATTATAACCAGAGATTTTGTGTATGAACAACCGGAGAATAATATAGTATTTCTTGATAACCATCATCTCGACAGAGCTTATAATGTTTCAGATAAGGAGTTGCCCCAAATGAAAATGATGTTGGCATATATGTTGACCATTAAAAGAACACCTTTAATACTGTATGGAACTGAGGTTTTACAGGAAGGATTAGCAAGCATGGGACCGGGCTTTGTCAGATCTGATTTTCCCGGCGGATGGTCCAATGATAATGTTAATGCATTTACACAAAAAGGTTTGTCATCAGATCAACGTGAGTTTTTTGCATATATGCAAAAGTTACTTAAATGGCGAAAAACCAGTGAGGCAATCCATTCAGGGGCACTAACTCATTACAGACCATCGAAAGGAATGTATGTATATTTCAGGACTACAGAATTAAAGAATGTAATGGTTGTTTTTAATAATGATCCTGATGAACAAAAAAGGGTTGACTTTAAAAAGTATAAAGAAAATCTTATAAACTTTAAGTTCGCCCGTGATGTTATGACCGGTAATATCTATTCTGATTTTAGCGGGATTATGGTTTATCCAAAGTCAGCTATGATATTGGAGCTTGAAAAAACAGGTTTTGAATGAAAAAGCAGATAAATTAGTCATCCGATGACTAACTTCTCAAAAAACTATTTTTCATTATACTTATCAATAGGAGTGCATGTGCAAATCAGGTTGCGATCACCGTAAGCATCATCTATCCTGGCTACGTCAATCCAAAATTTATTGTTATGTATCCACTCCAGAGGATAAGCAGCTTTTTCTCTTCCATAAGAATGTTCCCAGTTATCGGCCACAACTACATAGGCAGGATGAGGAGCATTTTTAAGAACATTATCTGTTTTATCTGTTTCACCTGTTTCAATCTCTTTAATCTCTTTAAGGATACTTTGCATAGCTTCAATGAAACGATCCATTTCCTGAAGTGATTCGCTTTCTGTTGGTTCAACCATTAAAGTTCCATGAACAGGGAACGAGACTGTAGGAGCATGGAAGCCATAATCCATAAGTCTTTTTGAAATATCTGTTTCTGTAACACCGGACGTGGCTTTAAAATGACGGCATTCAAGAATCATTTCGTGAGCTACACGGTTATTTTCACCGGTATATAATATCCCATAGCCTTCTTTAAGCATAGTAGCCATGTAGTTTGCATTTAAAATGGCCATTTTAGTAGATTGGGTAAGGCCATCGCCCCCAAGCATTTTTATGTAACCATATGTTATGGGTAAAACGCTGGCACTACCCCATGGTGCAGCTGATACAGCAGATATTCCTGTGTGTGAATTGTCTGCTACAGGATGCTTGGGTAGAAACTGAACAAGGTGTTTAGCCACACCAATCGGGCCTACACCCGGGCCTCCGCCTCCATGAGGTATAGCAAATGTTTTATGCAGATTAAGGTGGCACACGTCAGCTCCAATGAGTCCGGGGCTTGTCAGTCCAACCTGGGCGTTCATGTTTGCTCCATCCATATAGACCTGACCGCCATTATTGTGAATAATCTCACACATTTTTTTAATGCCACTTTCGAATACTCCATGAGTAGATGGGTATGTGACCATTAAACACGAAAGATTGTCTTTGTTTGCTTCAGCTTTTTCTCTCAGATCTTCAATATCAATATTTCCTCTCTCATCACATTTTACTACTATCACTTTCATTCCTGCCATTACGGCACTGGCTGGATTTGTTCCGTGTGCTGAGGAAGGTATAATTGCAATATTACGCTGATTGTCTCCACGGCTTTGATGATGTGCTCTGATAACCATTAGCCCGGCATATTCCCCGGCAGCTCCTGAATTTGGTTGCAGACATACATCTTCAAAACCGGTTATTTCAGCCAGGTCTTTTCGTAACTCTTTCATCATCTCGTGGTATCCTTCAGCCTGATTTTGGGGAATAAATGGATGAAGCCCGCCAAATTCAATCCAGCTCAATGGTAACATCTCAGTAGCTGCATTCAGTTTCATTGTGCAGGAACCCAGTGAGATCATTGAATGAGTCAATGATATGTCGCGTCGTTCTAATTTTTTGATGTAACGAACCATTTCTGTTTCGGAATGATACTCTTTAAAAATATCTTGTGTCAAAAAATTACTTGTTCGAAGATATTTATTGTCAATACTGCACGACTCTTTAATTTCAAGGATATCCGGTTGTTGATAATTTGCTGCTTTAGCAAATACTTCAACTATCCAGTTGATATCTTCAAGGTTAGTTGTTTCGTCAATACTTAATCCAACGTCACCGTTCTGAAAGTAGCGGAAGTTCATCTCTAATGCAAGCGATAATTCCTCTATATTTTTTATGTTTACATTTTCAGGTACTGAAAAACGGATAGTGTCAAAATAATTTTCATTAAGCTGTTTGTACCCAAATTTTTCTATTTCTTCGGACAATTGAGATGCTATACCATGAATTCTGTTCGCTATATTTTTTATTCCCTTAGCTCCATGATAAACAGCGTAAAATCCGGCCATGGTAGCCAGCAATGCTTGTGCTGTACAAATATTTGAAGTTGCTTTTTCGCGTTTAATATGTTGCTCACGGGTTTGAAGTGCCATTCTGAGAGCCCTTTTTCCGTTTACATCTTTTGAAACACCAATAATTCTTCCCGGCATAGAACGTTTTAAAGATTCGCGAGCTGCAAAAAAAGCTGCATGTGGGCCGCCGTATCCCATTGGAATACCCATGCGTTGAGATGAACCGAAAACAATATCGGCATCCCATTCTCCGGGAGGAGTTAGTAAAGCCAGACTGAGCAAGTCCGCAGCAACAGCAACTTTGATACTGTTCTCATGAGCTTTTTTTACGAACTCAGAATAGTCTTCAATGTTTCCGTCCGAATTTGGGTATTGTACTATTATTCCAAAAAGGTTATCGTCAAAGTTAACTGTTTTGTAGTCGGTAAATTGTAACTCTATACCTAGTGGATTAGCACGTGTTTCAAGAACAGCTCTTGTTTGCGCCCAGATTTTTTCATCTACAAGGAGTTTGTTCTTCCCTGCTTTTACATCAGCTCTTGTTCTGGCATTATGCATCATTATCATAGCCTCTGCGGCAGCGGTAGCTTCATCCAGAAGCGAAGCATTGGCCAGTTCCATTCCGGTTAGCTCGGTAATAACTGTTTGAAAATTCAATAGAGCCTCTAAACGTCCCTGAGATATCTCTGCCTGATAAGGAGTGTAAGAAGTGTACCAAACAGGGTTCTCTAAAACATTGCGTAAAATCACAGCAGGCGTAATGGTATCGTAATACCCTATCCCGATGTATGTATTAAATACTCTGTTTTTACCTGCGATGTCTAATATCTTCCTGTAATATTGTCTTTCGGTTAATCCCTCGTTAATATTTAATTTTTCTTTGGCTCTAATGTCAGAAGGTACTGTTTGGTCGATTAATTCATCAATGGATGAAACACCAATTTTTTTGAGTATTGTTTTAATTTCATGTTCCCTTGGGCCAATGTGGCGGGAAACAAACATATCAGTTGCCATATTGTTTTATTTAATTTTAGTGTTTATTTTAACTATCCAAATTGAATAAAGTTTTCATTAATATACAATGATTTTTGCTATTAAAATCAAGGAAAATTATATGCAATTAAAATCTATTACTGTAAAAACGGGTTTGTTTCTTTTTCATAGCCTATGGTAGTAGAAGAGCCATGCCCGGGATAGACGATTGTATCTTCAGGTAGAATAAGCAGTTTGCTTTTAATATTTGAAATAAGAGTGTCGTAATCTCCTCCCGGAAGATCAGACCTGCCAATACTATCTTTAAACAGAACATCACCCGCAATCACTGTTTTATTGTTCTCGTTATAAAATGCAATACCTCCCGGGGAATGACCGGGAACATGAATGATTTTTAATTTAGAGTTGCCGAATGCTATTTCATCATCATCATTAAGGTAATTGCCTAATGCCGGTGGATTTTGCTCAATAGTTACACCAAACTGTGTTGCATAATCTTTGGTTATGTCTATAAGAAATTCATCATCAGGATGGGCTTCCGGTTTCAGACCATAAGTATCGGCAATATATCGGGTTCCAAAAACATGATCCAGATGAAGGTGTGTATGCAGTAATCTGACAGGTTTTAACTTGTTTGTTGAGATAAACTCCCGGATTTGTTGCTCCTCTTCCTCATTAAAACAACCCGGATCGATTATTACACATTCATTTGTTTCATCTGACAGAATAATGGTATTTACCTGCCATGGATTTTGTGGAATTACATCTACTTTCATAAATTAAAATCTATAAATTAGTTAACATATCTGAAAAAAACCATATCTCGCATCCCCACATCATAAATCATAAATCCCCACATCCTTACTTCACCACTCCTTCCAACATGGGAACAAATGCGCAAGGGCCTAATTCTGTTTGTTCAAATTCGTCATCATTAATTCTTACTATTTTTGTCATTATCTGCTCTTTTTCTCCTAAAGGAATTATAAGATGTCCGCCTTGGTTTAGTTGAAGTAACAGGTTTTTAGGAATAAAAGGAGCGCCGGCAGTTATAAGTATCTTATCAAACGGGGCGAAAGAAGGTAATCCGTTAAATCCATCTCCCAGATAAAAATGGGCTTTATATCCCATGTTTTTTAATAGTTTTGTTGTCTTTTTATATAATTCAGATTGCCGTTCAATAGTATATAAATCTACACCCATTTCAATAAGTACTGCAGCCTGATAACCTGAGCCTGTTCCAATTTCCAGAACTTTATCTTCAGGCTTTAATTCAAGTAATTGTGTTTGAAATGCGACAGTATAGGGTTGTGAGATTGTTTGTCCGGCTCCAATTGGGAACGCTTTATCCTGATATGCAAAGTTTACAAAACCACTTTCGATAAACAGATGACGTGGAACCTCTCCGATAGCTTTTAATAAATCCCCGTTTGATATGCCTTTTTGTTTAAGTGTTTGTACTAGTTTGTTCCTTAGTCCTTTATGTCGGTATGTGTCTTTGATTGTCATAGGTGGTAAAAATACAAAGATTACTCTTAATCAGGAAATGAAAAATGTTTATTTTGATTATAAAAGAATAGAATAAATAATTATATTATACGTTATAATAATTCAGGTATCTGATAGATACATACTCTTTTTTATGATTTAATAACATATGAAGGAAAGTAGACATATTACTAACCGAAAGATTGTTCTGATTTTCTTTTTAGTTGACCTGTTTTTTCTTGTCGTTTTTGGTACTCTTAAATTGTTCGAATATGATAATTCATGGATAACATTTCTGAAAATATCAATTCAGTTTATTATAATCATGGGGGTTTCCCGTGTTTTTACCTTTATTATAATTAATAAACTATTTGACTGGGGTTATGTTCGGTTTAATTTCGTGATTCTGGGAAAGAGTAAAGCAATAAGCTCTTTTCTAAAGGATTTTAATGAATTACGAGATGTTATTACGTTTAGTAAACGGTATAATTTAACGCTTAATATTCCGGGACAACTTACTGATATTTTAAAAGGACAAGTAACAATTGATGAAATAGAAAAACCCCCGTTTGTTGTAATACATAGTAAAGGAATACCCTTTATTCAGGTTTTAGTAAAACGGTTATTAGATATTGTTATTTCAATTATAGGTTTAATACTATTGTTACCGGTATTGCCATTTATTATTTATTCAATTAAAAGGAGCTCACCCGGGGCTGTATTTTTTACGCAGGAACGAATTGGAAGAAATGGTGTGCCGTTCAGGATGTTTAAGTTTCGTACAATGTATGAGGATGCGGAAAATGGGACTCCGGCCTTATCATCGTCTAATGATCCACGTATTACTATAGCCGGAAAGTGGTTACGGCAGTGGAGGTTAGATGAATTGCCTCAATTAGTAAATGTGCTAATTGGACACATGTCACTTGTTGGTCCACGACCTGAGAGACAGTATTTTCTGGAAAAGATTTTGGAGAAAGCACCTTATTACTCATTGGTGCTGAAAGTCAAACCGGGTATTACTTCACTTGGAATGGTTAAGTTTGGGTATGCCGAAAATCTCGAACAAATGATCTTGCGCCTTCGTTACGATGTGCTATATGTTGAAAATCAGACGCTATTACTGGATTTGAAGATTTTGTTTTATACTATTGGCACCTTGTTAAACGGAGAGGGGAAATAGAGGGGAAAACCTGTCTATAGCATCTTCAATAATATCAGAAAAAACATCAGTTATGTTAAGGTTATCAGCTTTAATTTGTTGAGGGATGAAACTTGTAAGAGTCATTCCGGGTGTTGTATTAACTTCAAGCATGAAATTTTTATCCTTACTATATATGTAGTCTATTCGGATAATTCCCTTACATCCTAAAATATCATAAATAAGTGAGGATATCGTTCTGATACGTTTTCTGATATCCCCGGGAATTCGGGCAGGTGTAATCTCCTCTACCTTCTCAGCTGTGTATTTTGCTTCAAAATCAAAAAACTCATTTTTACTTACTACTTCTGTTATTGGAAAGATATTTTCTCCATCTGACGTTTTATACAATCCGCATGTCAGTTCTCTTCCTTCGATAAGCTGTTCAATTATAACCTCATCACTCTCTTTAAAAGCTTTTTCTATTGCCGGATTAACCTCTTCCTGAGTTTTAACTTTTGTTATGCCAAAGCTTGAACCTCCGGCATTAGGTTTTACAAAACATGGCAATCCTAATTTTTCAACAATTTCATCAGCACTGTATTCATTGTTTTTACGTAATAGAACAGAATCGGCTACTGCAACTCCAAATCCTTTTAAATAGGTGTTGCAAGTAAATTTGTTAAATGTTATTGCTGAAGGCAATACATTACAAGTGGTATGAGGTATGCCTATCATATCAAGGTAACCTTGCAATATGCCGTTCTCACCCGGTGTCCCGTGTATAGTAATGTAAACACAATCGAAGGTTACTTTCTTACCATTAAGGTTAAATGAAAAGTCATTTTTGTCAATTGAAATATAGTTACTGTCTATGACAGCCTTCCACTCAAGGTCTTTAATAAGTATCGGATAGGTATTGAATTTGTCTTTATCGATGAAAGATTGTATTCCTTCCATGCTTTTTTCTGAAACAATAATTTCAGATGAATATCCTCCATAAACAATTGCAATATTTTTTTTCATAATCAACTATTCTTTCTATTGACAATATAGTTTCGCCATTTATCAATTACCTGTGCCAGATCATCAGGTAGACCAGAATCAAAAACCATTTTTTTTCCTGTTCTGGGATGGATGAATCCTAGTGTTTTGGCATGTAAGGCTTGCCTTGGAATTAATTTAAAACAGTTCTGCACAAATTGCTTGTATTTTGTAAAGGTTGTTCCTTTTAGTATTTGATTCCCTCCGTATCTTTCATCGTTGAACAAAGGATGGCCCATGTACTTAAGGTGTGCTCGTATCTGGTGGGTGCGGCCTGTCTCAAGCTTGCATTCAATAAGAGTCACATACCCTAATCGTTCAATCACTTTATAATGTGTTATAGCCGGCTTGCCGTTTTCACCATCCGGAAAAACAGCCATCTGCAATCTGTCTTTCATGCTTCTTCCTATATGACCTGTTATTGTTCCTTCGTTTTCTTTGAGCTGCCCCCAAACTAATGCAACATAGGTTCTTTCTGATGTTTTTTCAAAAAACTGGCGAGCCAGATGATTTCGTGCAATGTCTGTTTTTGCAACTACCAAAAGCCCGGTTGTGCCTTTATCAATGCGATGAACAATGCCGGGTCGTTCATTTTCGGGGTTGAAAAAAGGGTCTCCTTTAAAGTGGTAAACCAATGCATTAACTAAAGTACCTGTTTTGTTTCCGTAACCGGGATGGATTACTATCTCTGCATCTTTATTTATCACCAATACAGAGTCATCTTCGTAAACAATATTTAAAGGGATATTTTCGGGTATAATTACATTGTCAGGTGGCGGATAAGACATCACTATTGATATCTCATCGTTGGGCTTTACTTTGTAATTTGATTTTACAGATTTGCCGTTTACCAGGATATTACCGGCAGCTGCGGCTGATTGTATTTTGTTTCGTGAAGCATTCTGAATGCGATTAACCAGAAACCGATCTATTCTCAACGCTGTTTGTCCGCTATCAACCAAAAATCTGTAGTGCTCATACAGTTCGCTGCTCTCTTCCGGCTCTTCCATATTTTCTGCTATCTCCTCACTCATTATTGTTGTTTGAGATGATGGAGTCTTTTCCTAATTCCGTTTGTAGTAATTCTAACGCTAGGGAGTCGGGAAGTATTTTAGCAGAGTCGAGGCTTATCCAAATGTCTATTGATGCTCCGAGATACAATCGAGTGCCATCTTTGGCTTTGGGTCTCTGTTTCCAAATAAATGCTGCTGTCGAATCTTCTACAGTTTTTATTGTTGAATCACAAATAATTGCACCAATATTAAGGGAAGCGTTCAAACAAGTTTGTTCAGATTTTTCAATGGAAAAGCCTGTAAGATCTGGCACATTGGTTTTTTTATTGCTCAGGCCTTTACCAATCATTAAGTCTATTCCTGAACCCTTAGGTATGGATGTCCCGCGTTCTATAGGTTTTCCTTTATGCATCTGGCCCATTACCAGGTTGGTGTATTCGCTGGGCACATATATTATTTTCCCTGTTTTAAGCCCATAAGATTCAAGAGTTACTTTTGCATCGCGAAGTGAGAATTCAACAACATTTGGCATTTGAACTTTTTCAGATGTATAAGCATTTATGGTGAAAAAAATGGTTCTGTTTCTTTTTACTTTTGCACCTGCTTCAGGTGTTTGTTCAATTACTACGCCCGGTAATTTGTCAGCAATATGTACTGAGTCTATGATCTTGTAACGTAAGTTGTTCTTTTTAATAATATCCTGAAACTGTTTTTCAGTTAATCCTGAAAGATTGGGTAATGGATTAGCTTCGCCATGATGGGTGTAGATGCTTAAACTTACAAATACAACTATAAGGAGTAAGACTAAGGCAGCCATGATTATTCCAATGTTTTTCAGGAATGGTTTACTTATTATGAATTTTATGAATGACATATCAGTAATTTTCTGTTTTATTCAAAAATAATATAAAATAAGTAATCTTGCAGAAATAAGATAGGATAAAAAAGAAAAAGGGCTCTCATTTGAGCCCTTTAATTCTATATATTTTAAAAAAGTATATTATGCTTTATGCTTTTTCTCGTCTGAAACACTAACTTTTTTTCTTCCTTTTGCTCTGCGGGCATTGATAATATTACGTCCGTTGTGAGATTCCATTCTTGATCTGAAACCGTGCTTATTCTTTCTTTTCCTGTTTGATGGTTGAAATGTCCTTTTCATTGTAATATGTTTTTATCTTTCGACTTATTCTTGGTTTTTATAAAATGGACTGCAAAAATACATGTTTTTTTCTTCTTCCAAAAAGTATAACTTACTTTTTTCAAAAAAAAATGTTATTTATTTTTTAAAGAGAGAGGTGAATTAGCTTTTTTGTTTCGAAAAAAGGCTCATCAAAATATTGTATTAATGGGATTATGCTGACTCTCCGTTTAAAAAGTTTAAGTTCATTATCAAAATTTCCGCCTTTCAGATATAGTATCCCGTTTGAAATAGCATTTTTTTGTTCTTTTTTTATTCTGTTGTTGCAAAGCTTTACAAAATCGGGGAAGGCAGTAACCGCTCTACTCACAATGAAGTCGTATTTGTTTTTTAAGTTTTCTACTCTTATTTGCCGGGTAGTTACGTTATTCAAATTAAGAGATTCGGTAACAGCATTAACGACTTTGATTTTTTTTCCTATAGAATCAATCAGGTGAAAAGATACATCAGGAAACAAAATGGCCAGTGGGATACCGGGAAAGCCACCGCCGGTACCTACATCCAAAATGTTTGTACTTTTGGTAAAGGAGGTGAAACTGGCAATTGCCAGTGAGTGCAAAACATGATTTGTATATATTTCAGAAATATCTTTTCTGGAAATAACATTTATTTTACTGTTCCACTCTTGGTAAAGAGAGCCTAATTTTGAGAGTTGATTAATTTGAAGTTTTGTTAAATGAGGGAAATATTTGATGATGATTTCCATATAGGGTGTTTTCTAAGTTATAAACGCCTGTTAATTAAATTTCACATCAGATCCCTTTAGAGTGTTGAATAACAATTCTCTGGCACGAAAAAGTTGAGCTTTAACAGTACCTAATGGTAAGTCAAGTTCAATAGCTATCTCTTCGTAAGAAAACTCTTTAAAATAACGTAGTTCAATAAGTGTTCTGTAACGCGGTTTGAGTTTCTTTACAACAGTTCTCATCAGTAAAGCCTTCTGTTGTTTGATTAATCCCTCTTCAGGGTCAGGAGTATCATCTTTTAGATGAATAGGAGCTTCATTTTCTTTGTTATCAGAGCCGGCTCCATCAATAGACACCAGATTGGTTCGTTTCTTACGTAGATAATCGATGCAATTATTTGAAGCAATCTTGAAAAGCCATGTGCTGAAAGCGTAGTTTGGTGAATACTGACTAAGGTTTTTGAATGCTTTACCAAAGGCTTCTATTGTTAAGTCCTCGGCATCACTTTTGTTATTAACCATTTTCAATAACATAAAGTAGATTGCATCTCTGTATCTCCCCATCAGTTCTGCATAGGACTTTTGGTCACCCCTTACGGCGTGCTGAACCAAATCATAATCATACCTGGCTTTATCTGAAAGATTTGGATTTACTTCCATTTATTCTTTTTTGGTCTCAATAAATTACTAATCCACAATACTCCTATCCAAATTGGAATAAACCAATCAAATATTAGTATTGCCCAAAATAATTGCTTTTCCTGAAGTTTTTTACTTGAAAAATTTAATACAACTATTTTTATAAATATATGTAAAGTAAAAAGTACTCCAATTATGGTCGCAAAAATAGAAAAAAATATTGAACAAAAGGTAAATAGCCATATTATTTGCCTTGTTAAAAATTCAAAAAATAACCATCCTTTTATGAAGAAGGGGTAATAAACGGATGATGTTAGATGGCGTGATTTTTGCGATTTCCAATCCTTAAATGTAGATGAAGGTATTGACAGAGTCTGGCTGTCAGGTGTAAAACAGATGGTAGTGTTTTCCTGTTTGGCCATCTCAATTATAAACAGGTCATCATCACCTGAAGCTACTGATAAGTTGTTTTTGAATTGTGAGCTGTCAGTAAATAGTTGTTTTTCATATGCAATGTTACGACCAACGCCCATAAAAGGTCTTAAGGTCAATGAGAATCCAAAATATTGAACACTATTCCAGAAAGTTTCAAAACGTATTAATAAATTAAGAAGACCTCTCTTTTTTTCATACGCTCCGTAACCTAGTACAATTTTTTTATCTGTAGTGAAAGAACCGGCTATGTTCTGAAGCCATTTGTCTGATGACGGATAACAATCTGCATCAGTAAGGACTAAATGCTTATGTTTTGCGGCTTTAATACCAATTGTTAAAGCCAGCTTTTTTCCATGAAAAAATTTTTTGTCAATAGGAATAGATGTGTAATAAAGGCTTTTATAAGTTTTCTTTAATTCCGCTAATACCATCTCAGTGTCATCAGTAGAACAGTCATTTACCACCACCACCTGAAAATCATGATATTTTTGGTTTAAAATTAATGGTATGAAATTACGTAAATTTTCTGCCTCATTTTTAGCACAAATGACAACAGATACGGAAGGTGGTGTGGGATTTTGAGTTGAAGGTTTAAAACGATTAAAAGCAGCCATTATGTATAAATAGTGGACGGCCTGAAAAAACCAGGAAAAAATAAAAATAGCTGATAGAATATATAGTGTTTCCGGATTCAATTTTATTAATTTTTTATTGGTAAAATAAAAATGCAAATATCAGATAATTTTATAGCGTAAAAAACTTTTCATTGTAAAATATATTTAAACAAATCTTTTTATTTACCATAAGTAATTAATAGAGCTGGCTTTTGTATCTTTGTTGCCCGAAAAACACACATTGTTACAAGCAAGATTTTTATTTGATAAATGACTTAATGAAGTTTGATTTACAATATACCGATAAGGATAGTTCTGCCAGAGCAGGAGAAATAACCACTGATCATGGCACTATTCAAACACCCATATTTATGCCGGTTGGAACTGTGGGTTCGGTAAAAGGGGTTCATTTCAGAGATTTGAAAGATGATATTAAGGCTCAAATTATTTTGGGAAACACTTATCATTTGTATTTACGCCCCGGCATGGATATTATTAAAGCAGCCGGAGGTTTGCATAAGTTTAATGGTTGGGATAAGCCTGTGCTTACTGATAGTGGTGGTTATCAGGTTTTCTCATTGAGCAATAATCGCAAATTGAATGAAAATGGAGCGGAGTTCTGTTCTCATATCGATGGATCAAAGCATCTTTTTACTGCAGAGAATGTTGTAGATATACAGCGTATTATTGGTGCTGATATTATGATGGCCTTTGATGAATGTCCTCCTTCTACCGCTGATTACAACTATGCAAGGAAATCAATGATGTTGACCCATAATTGGCTGGAAAGAGGGGTGAAAAGATTTAATGAAACTGATCCGCTGTATGGACATTCTCAGGCTTATTTCCCCATTGTTCAGGGAAGCGTTTTTAAAGACCTTAGAATACAATCAGCTGAGTTTATCTCCTCTCAGGACTGTAATGGAAATGCAATCGGAGGGTTGGCAGTAGGCGAACCTGCTGAAGTGATGTATGAAATGATTGAGCTGGTAAATGCTGTTTTGCCAAAGGATAAACCGCGTTATCTTATGGGAGTTGGTACTCCTGCTAATATTCTTGAAGCAATAACTTTGGGGGTTGATATGTTTGATTGTGTGATGCCTACACGAAATGGGAGAAACGGTATGCTGTTCACAAGCAAGGGTATCATGAATATGAAAAATAACAAATGGAAAGATGATTTTACACCGGTTGACCCTGAGGGAACTTCTTTTGTTGATAAACATTATACCAGAGCTTATTTGCGACATCTTTTTGTGTCTAAAGAGTTGTTGGCTGCACAGATAGCTACAATACATAATCTGAGCTTTTATTTGTGGCTTGTTAATGAGGCCAGAAAACATATTTTTCAAGGAGATTTTTTATCATGGAAGAGTGTTATGGTAAAACAAGTTTCTCAAAGATTGTAAGCTTCATGTAGTTTAATATTTAATAACATATATTTTTTGTTCTTTTGTATGTAACTTGTTTTCTTGATGACAGAATTTATAAATATTGAATTTTGAAAAAAATAGATTTTTATATACTTAAAAAATTTTTAGGAACATTTTTTTTCGCTATAGTGCTTATCATTAGCATTTCTGTTGTTTTTGATATTACAGAGAAAATAGATGATTTTATAGAAAAAGGTGCTCCTTTAGATGCTATTGCATTTGATTATTATAAAAATTTCATTCCCTATTTTACCAACTTATTTACTCCTCTTTTTGTATTTATTGCTGTGATATTTTTCACATCAAAAATGGCATATAATTCTGAAATAATTGCTATTCTTTCAAGCGGTGTTAGTTTCAGACGGATGATGTATCCATATTTTCTGGGAGCCCTTGTTATTGCTATATTTTCATTTTGGCTTGGTGGCTATATTATTCCTCCTGCAAATAAGGTGAGGTTGATGTTTGAGAACAGGTACATTAATAACAGAAGAGAGACAGGAATGAAAAATATTCACATGCAGATTGAACCCGGGGTATTCATTTATATGGCAAGTTACTATTCTTATAATGATAGGGGAGATTATTTTAGCCTTGAGAAATTTGAAGGAAAGACACTTAAATTAAAGCTATCAGCAAGAAGTATAAATTATGATACTGTTACAGGAGGGTGGAAATTAAGGAATTATATCAGTAGGGAAATTTATGATGATGATCATCAAAGAATAACTTCGGGAAAAGTAATGGATACTGTTATTGCTATTAAGCCGAGTGATTTCAAAGAGGAAAGACATTACTATGAAATGATGAATAATGACCAGTTGAATGACTATATTGAAGAACAGCAAAGACGTGGAGTGGGTAATGTTGAGGCTTTTGTAATTGAGAAATACAGAAGGACAGCCAATCCTTTTGCTGCTTTTATTCTTACTTTAATAGGGGTGTCTTTAGCTTCAAGGAAAGTGCGGGGAGGAATGGGACTGCATATCGGAATTGGAATATCATTGAGTTTTGCATACATAATGTTTATGACAATTTCAACTACTTTTGCTGTTAATGGAAATATGAGCCCTTTGTTAGCAGTATGGCTTCCAAATATTGTTTTTGCAATGATTGGTGTAGTCCTTTATTATAGAGCACCTAAGTGAAGATGGCTTTGCTTTTAGATTTTATTTGTGTAACTTTCAGAATAGAATGAATTAGTGATTTGTGTTTAGTATAAAAATAAATTTTGTAACTATGTAGCTCGAAATATTATTCATAGATATTCATTTAGTATGATTATAACCTGAATAATAATTGGTTAACTCAAATTTATAAATTATGTCATTGAAAAAAAGTATCCTTGATCTTCGTAAAAGAAAGGAGAAAGTGCAACAAGGGGGTGGTGAAAAAGCCATTGAGAAGCAGGTTTCCATGGGGAAATTGACTGCTCGTGAGCGTATTCAGGCACTTTGTGATAAAGATTCTTTTATAGAATACGACCTGTTTGTAGAACATGAAGCCCGTGGCTTCGGCATGGAAAAAAAAGAACTTCACGGTGATGGAGTCGTTATTGGAACTGGTTCAATCTATGGTTCTCCTGTTTGTGTTTTTGCACAGGATTTTACTGTAGCAGGCGGCTCATTAGGTTTAATGCATGCCCGGAAAATAACAAAAATAATGGATCATGCTCTTAAAATGCGTATTCCTTTAATTGGTATTAACGACTCAGGAGGTGCCAGAATTCAGGAGGGAGTTAATTCTCTTGCCGGTTATGGAGAAATCTTTTATCGTAACACAATGGCTTCAGGTGTAATCCCTCAAATTTCTGTTATTCTGGGGCCATGTGCCGGTGGAGCTGTTTATTCTCCTGCTCTTACTGATTTTGTGTTTGTGGTGGATAAGATATCCAAAATGTTCATAACCGGTCCAAGTGTGATTAAAACAGTGCTTGGAGAAGATATTTCGATGGAAGATCTTGGAGGTGCACGTGTTCATGCCGAAATAACCGGAAATGCTCACTTTTTTGCTGAAAGTGAAAAAGAGTGTTTCGATCAGATTAAAAAACTGATATCATTTATCCCTTGGAATAATGAAACAAAAGCACGAACATTTCCTCCTAAACCACCTAAGCTAAAAGGTAAGATAGAGGATCTTATCCCATCTGATCCAAAGCAACCTTACGATATCAGGGATGTAATAAGGGCTGTTGTCGATAATTCTGATTTCTTTGAAATTCAGGAACTGTGGGCCGCGAATATTGTAATTGGTTTTGGCCGTTTGAATGGCGAAACTATTGGATTCGTTGCTAATCAGCCATTGGTTTTGGCCGGTGTGCTTGATGTTGATTCATCGGATAAAGCTGCGCGTTTTATTCGTTTCTGTGATGCATTTAATATTCCGATTGTTACACTTGAAGATATGCCCGGATATTTGCCGGGTGTTGATCAGGAACATGCCGGAGTAATTCGTCATGGAGCAAAGATTCTTTATGCATATTCGGAGGCTACTGTACCAAAAATTACAGTTATCCTACGTAAAGCTTATGGAGGGGGTTATATAGCCATGAATTCTCGTCACCTTGGTGCTGACTTCATGGTGGCATGGCCTACTGCTGAAATTGCTGTTATGGGACCTGAAGGTGCTGCAAATATTATCTTTAAAAGAGAGATTGAATCTGCTGAAAAACCGGATGAAATGCGTAAGAAGAAAGTTCAGGAATATAAAGATAAATTTGCTAATCCATATGTTGCAGCAGCTAAAGGTTATATTGATGCTGTTATTGAACCTTCAGAAACCAGGAAGCTTATATTGCATGCTATTGAGGTAGCTGCAAATAAAAGTGCTTTTCGTCCAAAAAAGAAACATGGAATTCCACCATTTTAATCTTAATGTACTATGGCAAAAAAGTTTAAGGATTTAGTCGATTTTCAGGTACATAGCCTGAAGTATAAAACAAGATTGACTAAGAATTTCAAGAGTAGAAAGAGTTATGAGGCTCCGAATCCTAATTTAATATTATCGTATATTCCGGGTACAATTGTAGAAATATTTGTTAAGGAAGGGGATAAAGCTAAGGAGGGAGAGCCGTTATTAATTCTTGAGGCAATGAAAATGAGAAACAAAATAATTATGCCGTTTGACGGCAGGATTACTTCTATTCATGTGAAAATGGGAGTCATGGTTCCTAAAAATGAATTAATGATTACCATTGAGTAATAAAAAAATGTCGCCTGATTTTTTCAGGCGACATTTTTTTTGAAATATTTCACAATTTTTAGTCTGAAAATATAAATGTATCCTCTATGTATCGGCTGTTTTTTATTGTTATAGTTTTTTTTTCAATTAATGTAGCTTACGGTCAGGCTAAAAAACCTAATTGTAAAAAAGATGAAAGAGTTATAAGCAATAAGAATTCTCAATATTACTATCCTGTGCTATTGAAACGGTACCTGAATTCTGATAGTACTCTTACCCTTAAAGAAAAACGTTTGCTTTATTATGAATTTGTTTTTCAGGATGAGTTTAAGAATGACAGAAACAGATTGTATAAAGATAGTTTAAGAATATTTTTTGCTGTAGATTCATTATCAACTATAGATGCGGAAAAAATTATTCAGTTTTCAGATTCTATTCTTATTGCAAATCCATTTAATTTGCGAGCATTGAATTACCGTGCTTATGCTTTTGATTTTCAGAAAAAGACTGAACGAACCAAAGGAGTAATATTCAGAATAAATGCTATTCTTGAGGCTATACTCAGTTCCGGATATGGTCTTTCTCCCGATGCACCTTTTTATGTTATTCGGGAGTCGGATGAGTATGCTGTAATTAATGCTATGGGTTTTTTGTTTGAAGGTAAGCATGAAAAGATTGATGGTATATATGATTACTTGACAGTGAGTGGTAGTGAGAGTGGAGTTGAAGGATTGTATTTTAAAGTTAACACCTGTACTGATTCAGTAGAAAGTAGAAGGCAGAAAGTAGAAAGTAGAAAGTAGAAAGTAAGAAGTAAGCATATTAATGAGTTAAGGATGAGTATACGAATACACTGTTTTTTGCATGTGCCTTTTGAAGGTATTGGTTATATAAATAAATGGGCTGAGAAGAATAATTGTTCACTTTCTTTTACCCGATTTTTTGAGGATGAAAAGCTACCTGAATTAAATGATTTTGACTGGTTGATTGTCATGGGTGGTGGTATGAATATATTTGATGAAGGCTTATTGTGGCTAAACAAAGAGAAACAATTTATTAAAGAAACCATTGATGCCGGTAAAACGGTTATTGGCATTTGTCTTGGTGCGCAATTGATTGCTCATGTTTTGGGTGCGGAAGTGTATCCTAATAAGAGCAAAGAGATTGGTTGGTGGCCGATTCAACTAACAAAAGCCGGAAAAGAACATCTGCTGTTGCAAGAATTTCCTGATGAGTTTGTTACTTTTCACTGGCATGGCGACACATTTGATATTCCAAAAGGTGCTGTTCGTCTGATATCTTCAGATGTGTGTGCTAATCAGGCCTTTTTATTCAACGATAAGGTTTTGGGTTTGCAATTTCATTTTGAAACAACAGTGCATTCATTAAAAGAGATAACAAGCAATTGCCGGGATGAGTTGATTAATGCTCCTTATATTCAATCTGAAAAGGAGATGCTATCTGATGCAGGTAGATATATAGAAGACAATAACAAGAGATTAGAGATAATGCTTGACCGGTTGGTAATGGCATTATGAGATGTACGGCAGTGCGTCTTTATAACAGTCCTGAACAATTGAGTATTACAGATGATGTTTTTTGTGGTTTAAAGTAAGCTTTAGAAGCTGCTCAAACATAAGGAAGAATATAGTAACTCCAATTACATACAAAGGTATTGTTAGTTTCGATACTGGCACTCCAAAAATAATGTTAGAGGGATTTAAAATAATTGTTAATAGAATTCCAAACAGTGTACCAAGACTAAAGAATAACCACGACAGACGAATGTTTTTCGTTATCACTTTTTCACTGCTTACTTCATTGTTTATGCGACTCATCAACCTGGCTTCGAAATCAGAGAATGGCATCTCCAGCTTACTTTCACCTATTAAGCGTTTTAATTTATCGTCACTGTTTTTACTAAAAATATCCATAAGAAACATCTCTTCGGTTATAAAATTGTTTTCATCTCATTTTTTAGCATTTCATTTAAAGCACAGTAAAAATTCTTGCGTGCCCTATGCAGGATGACTTTTGTGTTACTTTTTGACCACCCGATGATATTATTCACTTCTTCAATTGAGTTTTCATCAAGATAAAAAAGTCTTAATGCCAGGCTCTCTTTTGGCGAAAGTATATTTAATACCTTATTAATGTAGTATATTCGGTCATTCTCTTTTAAATTATCAAACCCGTCAGGCTCATCAGTGAAATTATCATTAGCTGCATTAAAAAAGCTCTCTTCGCGTACCTTTAACTTTTTTAGTTGTTTGAAAGCTAAATTCACAACTATCCTGTACAACCATGTGCTGAATTTTGATTGAAATCGGAATTTGTTAAGGTTTTCAAAGGCTTTGATAAAAGCTTCCTGTGTGACCTCTTCTGCCGTAAATTCATCTTTAACAATTGACATAGCAACGGTGAAGGCCATGTGTTGGTGTTTCCTGATTATAAACCGGAATGCCTCTACATCACCTTCTGTAACCCGTTTTATGTATGCCTCTTCCATAAATGTTATTCGCCGTCTTTTCGCCTGTCTGCAAAGTGGGCAGCAATCATGCCAATACCTCCAAACATAAACCCGAACAGAGGTGCGTAATCATCATCCATTCCACGAAAAAACAGAAGCTTAATTGCAACACCAAAGGTAATGGAGAAAATCAAAATCCCCAGTTTTAACCATGGGAACTTAAACCTGAATTGCTGTTTTTTCGGACGTTCAAAGAGCTTTGTGAAATCAATCCCCTCCGATGCTTTTTCAATAAGAGCCAGACGTTCTTTTTGTTTTGCTTTCAGATAAAAATACCATGCAAGGAATAATCCTGCAATAAGGCTGATAAAAGTAAGTGCAACTGTAATTGATGTTGCGATGCTTTCTGCTGTGTGATCCATAATTTAATTATTTAAAGTTTCTTCTTTGATGCCTTCCGTATGAAAAAGGTTACATTTTTGATGTGTTGATGTGATAATATGGTGTGTGATGATTTGTTTAATTTTCATTTCTTTCTCGAAGTGTCGGCACTGATTGTGCTATACTTCATAAACACTCAAATTATCACATTAGCTCATCACATCATTTCTTCATCACCAAATACTCAGTAACATACTTTACAACTTCATTGTAGTCATCAATACCTTTTTCTATTTTGTTTGTTTTAAGGTAAGTGTCGTTTGCTTTGGATGCAGCTTTCTCAACATGTTTATTACGAAGTTTGGCCCAGTGATTAATGATTTCTCTAATGTCTTCTTTTACATCTTCGTCAATTTTAGAAATAGTATTTTTATAATCTTTCAGTTTTCTTGCCTCGTATAAAAAGTAGAACAGTGCATTTAGGTTAGCACTATATCTGATTTGACTGTTTTCACTATTGTTGCAAATAATCCATGCATAAAAATTTGCTTCTGCTTCGCTTGTTATTCCAAACTGATGTGATTTTTCATGTGCAAGTGTCCATGGATACTCAACAGGCAACAGATAGTGGTTAATATGTATCTCATTAAAAAATGGCCCGAAATACCCGGAAATGGCAGCCTTGGCAAAAAACCTGCTGAATGTAATAGGTTTTGGATTACGAACTCCCTGAGGGTAATTTATTTTTAAAAAACCGGATGACTCTTGATAACTTTTTTCAACCAATATGTTTATGTCGTTGTAGCTAATATTAAATGTGTCAGTGTGATTTTTGTTTGCAGATTCTATTAAATAATCAAGTGCATAGTTGAAATTTTCCTTCGATACTGTTTGTTCAGGAATAGTTAATCTTTCGTTTAATTGTATTCTGAAATAGTTAAAACCCCATAACCAGTAAAAGAGAATGTAAACTACAGCTAAAACATTTATAAGCGTATAGATGATTTTTTTTATTCGAACCTTTCTAATTAGTGTCTGCAAGAAAACATGACACAGATCGTCATTGCGAGGACGATAGGACGAAGCAATCTGTTGATATCCAATAGAGATTGCTTTACTCGTACCTCGTTCGCAATGACGCAAACCTCTAAATTTGATAGTTTTCTTGCAGACACTAATTATTAAAAGTCCTGTCAGAGTGATGGCTACAACGATTAGAGATATGTAGAAAATGTCATCCAACGAAAACGGGAAAGCATTACTTATTCTGCTTAATATGGATGCAATAACAGGATAAATGCCGGTAGAATAATACTTCTCTGTAATATGCGGATAAGCTGCTGCCAATTCAGTTAATCCGAAGGTTAGCAGAGCAAACCAAATGAGTACTGTCTTTCTTGAGAAAGGTCTGAAATTATTCATGTAATCTGTTTCCCTTTGAATGTTTACGTGATTTATTTATGAATAGAATAAGTGAAAAGATACCACCTGCGAGACCAATTAAATAGCCAATGTCAGTACTTAAAAAGAAACCGCCGTTTTTCACCGGAGCAACAAGCAGGTATGTAAACGTCACAGTTGTCATAAAAGCTGCCGGCAATGAAAGCATCCAGAGAGGTTTTTTTACTTTAGCCAGATACATGGCCCCGAGAATGGTTTCGAAAATTGGCCCCAGACCTGCAATGTTAAGAAATTGAATAGTAAATACTTTCCATGTAGGCATAGGTGTGTAGTCAACGCCATCTTGCATTTTCATTGCCGGTGTTGGCTTTGAGTCATCAGCGCCAAAGAAGCGTTCAACTACACGGCCGTAAAAAAAATAACCAAGAATGAGTGTAGCAAGAGCTATTATAAAAGATGTCATATCAAGATTTGTTGCTTTTCAGTAGCATATGCTTTTAAAGACTGTAAATTTATCAAAAATTTAAAAGGATGTTATTATAACAAGTGCTTTTATAATTATATATTTGTAATAAAATGCTTTATGCTTAGTGTATGTATTCCCGTTTTTAACAGTGATATAGAGCGGTTGATTAAGGCTCTGTATTTTCAGAAAGCTAAACTAAAATATA
The DNA here is from genome assembly GCA_965371855.1 of uncultured bacterium. Taxonomy (GTDB): domain Bacteria; phylum Bacteroidota; class Bacteroidia; order Bacteroidales; family Marinilabiliaceae; genus JAADEM01. The sequence continues at coordinate 58,381 of CBDUZZ010000005.1, read as the reverse complement.
TAGTAGAGATTATTGTTATCGATGATGCATCTGATATATATTATAAAGAGAAAAACAGGAAATTAGGAAAGTATATCGATCAATACATTGAACTTGATGAAAATATTGGAAGAGCCCGTATAAGGAATCTGTTTTTACAGTACGCGGAAAAACCTAATTTACTTTTTATTGATTCAGATTCCATAATAGATAATTCCGGTTTTTTAGGTTTGTATATAAAAACGTTGAAATCTAATGAAAAACATGTAATTATTGGGGGGAGTGTTTATTCGAAAAACAGACCTCAGCAGGATAAAATATTAAGATGGAAGTATGGCCGTAAGGTTGAAAGCAAACCTTCAAAAATCAGGAGCAAGAACTCTTATAAATCATTTATTACAAAGAATGTTATTATTCCTAAAGATATATTGCAACAAATATCTTTTCATGAATCTATCACCGGATATGGTCATGAGGATACTTTAATGGGTTATGATTTGAAAAAAGCGAAGGTTAAAATTATTCATATAGATAATGGTGTAGTTAATGAAGACCTTGATACAAATGAAGAGTTTTTGTATAAAAGCCGTGAGGCTGTAAAAAGTTTGTTTAAAGTACTTGACATTGTTAATGGCAATGTTGATTTTATTTTGGATGTCAAACTTCTGGTATTTGTTCAAAGGTTATATAAAATGCATCTGCATAAGATAGTATTTGCTATTTTAAGATTGTTTTTACCACTGTTGAAATTCTTTTTATTAAAGATATACCCTGATTTGATGTTGTTTAATTTATACAAACTGTACTATGCTTTGAAGTGTAGTATAAAAACTGACGCAGGAAAGTACTTCTTTTAAAAATATGTGTGATATTTTTTTTTGTGCCCTATTTTAGTCACTGCATGACACGCTCATATTGTTAATAGTCACTGAGTATGTAGGGAAGCAGAATATGGGATTTCACAGTATTTTAATTCATTTAACTCTTAATAACAAAGTGTTGGAATGTTTGGCACAGTAGTTGCAATACATTAAATTGAATTTTTTTCATAGATTTGGGTTAGGTTAATATGAGATGGGAACATTCAATGGATTGTTCCCATCTCTTTTTTTACAATGAAAAAAGTAAGCGTATTGTTATTTAGTGCTGGCAAGCTACTATTTAGGAAATTTGAATAACAATTAACATACAATAACATTAGGGCGTTATTTTTGGCACAGTAGTTGTAATGTTACTAATTGAATTTTTTTTCATAGATTTGGGTTAGGTTAATAAGAAATGGGAGCAACATCAGTTGTTCCCATTTCTTTATTTTATCCTGATTGTGAGATCGTTTATCAGAAAGAAACTTTTACAGCAATAATAAAATTAATACCGGCAGCAGCTATTCCTGATGCATAATTTTTATATCTTTGATTGGTAATGTTTTCAACTCCGGCAGTTAATATCAGGTTATCATTTAAGCGATACAAACTTTTTATATTTACTGTATACCATTTTGGGGAGAACGGGTTTCCATTTGAATCTTTGGCATACATATAATCTTTTGAAACTTCTGAAGGAGGCATGTTTTCGTATGATACTTGTCCATTATAAGTTGCATATATATCCAGTTTAATATGATTGTGGGAGTATATTATATGTGTAATACCAAAACATGGTGTAGCATGTCGTAAAGGAGCTTTTTCACCGTTGTCAAGATCTTCTTCTCCTTTCATAATGTTAAACCTTGATGAGAATGTAAGGTTTAATGGTAATTTCCACTCTATTCCGGCCTGAATGCCATAGACATAAGCTTTTGCTGCATTTTGAATTGCCTGTACTTTACTCATTTCTCCATCATAAACAATGCTGTCTTGTCCGTTTAGTGTATAGTCAAGGCGTACCATGGCATCAAAAAGATTGGTGTAATAGGCTGAGAAATCTAATTTTAACTTTCCGGTAAAAACTTTAGTTATGCCAATTTCACTATTTAATGAGTATTCTGAGTTAAGGTTTGGATTTGGAACAACAACAGAACCGGGTTCAGAATCAAATACTTTGCCTGCATCATCAATATTGGGAGCTCTGAATCCGGTAGAGAGATTTGCCATCAACTGCATTGTTTCATCCGGATTGTAGACTAATCCAAAACTTCCGGTTACAGCACCTGTGTTAATGTGTGAATTGTCGAACGGGAATGGGTAAAATTGTGTGTCAAAATCTGCATTCAGAATAATGTGGTTATAGCGTGAGCCTATTTTTATGTCAGTCTTTTCCGTTAATTTATATCGGTAATCAGCAAAAACAGCCATTGAGCTCCATGTTGAACCGTCAGGATATCGTGTTGCTGCAGGAGATTGATAAAATGTATTTATGTTTTGATCGTTTGCAACGGAGCCAACTTTATTAAAAATAAATTCAGTTCCGTATGTCAGATGATGTTTTTCATTAAATGTCTTTTCAAAATCTAAATTCAGATTGAAAGCATTTACCGTTTCTGTTCTGTTATGTCTTGTGTTATTGTTAAAGTCCCTGTCATGGCGACTTTCCTGAAAATGTTGTTGTGCCAGATGGATGACCATTTGATCATAAAAAGTAGTCTTTTTCTTGTTATGAGCATACAGGTGGTTCATCATCCATTTTTGAGGGCCATAATACCATTCAGCAGATCGCAGGTGGCTGTTTTTATATCTTATTAATCTGTCGTAGCGGGGATAATTACCTGTTGTTGAGTAGTGAAAGTCATAGTTTAAAGTCCATGTTCTACCTGCCTGAAATCTGATTTTTTGCATCAGGTTTATTTGTTGGAAACCGGAAGATACTTGTTGTCTGAAATCTGAATTAGGGATAATCTCATCTCTATTGTTTTTGCGTATTACATATTCTTCACGCAGATAATCATCAGTACCGTATTTACCCATCTTCAAATCATCATAATCAGAAAATGTAACACTAGTAGTAAAAGCCCATTTTCTTAGTCCTGTTTTAAAATCGAAATGGCCGGTTTTTTCGTTGTTTGCCGAAGCATAACGAGCTGTTGCATGTACATTGAACCATGCATCGTTATTTGATGAGAATCCAGGGTTTAAAGTGTAAAAGCTCATTACACCACCTATGGCATCACTGCCATAAATAATAGAGCCCGGGCCGAAAATTACTTCTGTCTGGTCTATTGCAAAAGCATCAAGAGAGATGACATTTTGAATATTTCCGCTTCTGAAAATTGCATTGTTCATACGTATGCCATCAACAGAGATAAGCACTCTGTTTGTAGCAAAGCCACGAATCATGGGACTTCCGCCTCCTAATTGACTTTTTTGAATATATACATCTCCGGTTTGTGCCAGGAGGTCGGCTGTTGTTTGCGGATTTTGAATGATGATATCGCGGGCGCGAACGGTGGTTATTTTGTTTGGAACGTCAGTTTTCTTCTGTTTCCATCTGGTTGCTGATACAACCATCTCATCTAATGAAATGGAGTTTTGTTTTAAATAAACTGTAAAATTTTTCTTCTTTAATTGTTCAAAACTATAAATTTCCAGTGAATAGCCTATGTATTTGATATAAATACTATCGCATTGTGAGAATGTTGTTATGTCAGCTTTCCCTTTTACATCGGAAGCTGTTGATAATTTTTGATCTTTAGAGTAAATGTTAGCCATGAAAATAGGCTCATGAGTAATTTCATCTTTTAATATGAGTGTTTGAGACAGTGAATTATTAGCCGTCAATAAAAGCATTATGATGATTAAAAACAGAGAGTTTCTATATGTGTTTTCCTTAATATGGGCAAACATACTTACTGTCAGTGAGAAAATTAAATATTTTTTTATTTGTACTCTTTTTATTCCCATTAAGGGGAAAATAATATGTTGTGTTTGTAGGAATATCACATTTAAGGGATTATTGAGTGAGTTTTGAAATTGCATTGTTGCATTGTTTATGTGCAAGCACATTTAAAATGTTAACTTGTGACAAAGATAATTCTTTCAAGCAAAAAGCATGCCTGTTTATATGTTCGAGAAACAGATATTTTATTATGTCAAATTAATAATATTGTATTCCCGGTTCAATATATATTGTTTTTCAATTGCTCATAGATGGAGGGAATGATTCAGGTTTAACCCCTCTTGATTTATTAGGAGTACTATCCATTTCAAATATCAGCTCTCCACCCTTAAGCAGATTGTCGTGTGAAATGAAATTTTTATTGTAGTCTGAAGAGTTCAATGTTATATTTTTTACATAAAAAGCTTTATCGGTATTGTTATTGCTTATTATCTCAAGTTTTTTGTCGTTTGGGAGTTGCAGGATTGCCTTATCGAAAACCGGACTACCGAACACGTACATTGGCTGCCCCGGGCAAACAGGATAAAATCCTAAAGCACTAAATACATACCATGCCGAAGTTTGTCCGTTATCTTCATCACCGCAATATCCATCGGGTGTAGGAGTGTATAGCTTGTTCATAATTTGTCTGACCCAATATTGGGTTTTCCATGGTTCACCGGCATAATTATATAAGTATGTAAAATGTTGAATCGGTTGGTTACCGTGAGCATATTGACCCATATTCATTATTTGCATTTCGTGAATTTCGTGAATGGGAAAACCGTAATATGAGCAATCAAACAGAGGAGGCATGGAGAAAACTGAGTCCATCATTTCAATAAACTCTTTTTCACCTCCCATAAGATTTACTAAACCGTTTATGTCATGAAATACTGACCAGGTGTAGTGCCAACTATTGCCTTCGGTAAAAGCATCACCCCATTTGAACGGATTGAATGGAGACTGGAAAGTGCCGTCAATATTTTTTCCTCTCATAAGTTTTGTTTCAGCATCGAAAAGGTTTTTGTAATTCATAGCCCTATTGGCAAATAGGTCAATCTCTTCCTGTGGACGATTAAGCTTTTTTGCCAGTTGCATAATACAGAAATCGTTGTAAGCATATTCTAATGTACGTGCAGCATTTTCATTTATTTCCACATCATAAGGAATATATCCCAGTTTATTGTAATATTCAGCACCATATCTGCCTACTGATGTTATGTCTTTCAAATGCCCTTTTGTATTTTTAAGTACAGCTTCGTATAGGGTTTCTATATCATATCCTCTTATTCCTTTAATGTATGCGTCTGCAATGAGAGAAGCAGAATTTGAACCTATCATACAGCCTCTGTGTCCCGGACTAGCCCATTCGGGTAACCACCCACTCTCTTTGTATGTGTTTACAAGTCCTTGCATTATTTGAGAATCTAACTCAGGATACATTAGTGTGAAAAACGGAAATACTGCTCTGAAAGTATCCCAAAAACCATTATCAGTAAACATGTAGCCGGGTAGGACTTTTCCGTTATATGGGCTGTAGTGTATAACTTTGTTATCAGCATTATACTCATAAAATTTCCTTGGAAATAGTAAAAGCCTATATAGTGTTGAATAAAAAATTCTTCTTTGGTCTATCGTTCCGCCTTCAACTTTTATTTTATTAAATTCTGTTTGCCAGATATCATGAGCCTTTTGTTTTGTGTCGTTGAATGAATTTTTACTTAGTTCACGTTTGAGGTTTAATTCTGCTTGTTCCGGACTGATAAATGAAGAGGCTACTTTAACATGAACCTGTTCCTTTTTGTTAGTTTTAAAACGAAGAACCGCACCAACATGAAATCCTTCCTCGATTTCTGAATTTTTATTCAGTTTATCTCCGTTCCATGTACTTACTGCATCAAAATCTTTATCAAAGACAGCAACAAAATAGTTATGGAAATTTCGTGGAACACCCCCGGAATTATTCCTGCAATATCCAATAACTTTTCTCTCTTCAGGTAATATTTTTACCATTGATCCCTGGTAAAAAGCATCTATTAAAATATATGCTGAATCTGTTTCAGGGAAAGTAAACCTGAAATGAGAAGTTCTATCTGTAGGAGTAATTTCGGCTGTTACATCATAATCAGCGAGATATACTTTGTAATAAAATGGGCTTGCCGTTTCTGATTTGTGTGAAAACCATGAAGCTCGTTCATTCTCGTTGAATTTGAGCTTTCCGGTGACAGCCATTAAACTAAATGCACCATAGTCATTTATCCACGGACTTGGTTGGTGAGTCTGTTTTATCCCTCTGATTTTATTTGCATCATACATATAACCCCAGCCATCACCCATTTTGTTTGTTTGCGGTGTCCAGAAGTTCATTCCCCAGGGAACCGCTATAGCAGGATAAGTGTTGCCGTTTGATAAAGAGAATTTTGAGTCAGTACCCATTAAGGTATTAACATAAGTGGTAAGATCTTCAGAAGATGAAGTTTCTGTTTTACCGGGTTGGCATGATAGCATCAAACAACATAATGACAACACAAATATTGAATAAGTAAGTTTAAGCATATTATTTATTTTTGCTATTAATAGAGGGAATAAAGATAAAATATATTTTTTTAATCGAATCTCCAAATTTACATAACTATGATTGAAAAATGTTTTTATCTGTTTTAGAAACATATATTGCATTAAATTCGTTAACTTAATAGCATTAAAATGGTAATTGAATAGATTGTGAGAAAAATATTTGGGTTGAAATATAATCTTTTAACGAGGAATAACTATATAATTGGAGTAGTATTGTTGTTGCTTTGGAGTACCGGTATGTATTCTCAGATATCTAAATATGAATTTAGAACAATCTCTCTTGAAGAAGGTCTGTCTCAATCAACTGTTTTTTCAATATTTCAAGACAGTAAAGGATTTATTTGGTTTGGTACTAATGATGGTATCAGTCGTTATGATGGCAGAAATTTATCACTATTATCATTTCAGGATGGAAAGGAGCAAAAGACTATAAAAGGATCTATAAGGGGATTGGACGAAGGAGCTGGAGGAAATCTTTACATTGCAAATTATGGGGTGGGCTTAAATGTATATAACATAAATAATGATAATGTTATAAATTATTATCATTCAGATTCCATTGAGAATTCGTTAATGTGTAAATATTTGAATTCTGTATTATGTATTGATGAAAAGACTGTATGGATAGCATCGGATAGAGGAGTGTCCAGATTAAATCCATTGACAGGTACATTCCGTAACTATATACTTCCTGAAAAAAAAACACATGGAGTATCAGGGAACGGAGCTTTTTCTTTGTTTTATGATGAAAACAGAGGATTATGGATAGGAACGCAAGGTAGAGGATTATTAAAATATATTCCTGAGGAGGAACGATTTATTCCTTTTGTGAATAAAACCCAAGGAGGAGATATTGTTAAAAAGAACTTTATTAAAAGTATTGTTGAATTTAAAGACGGGTTATTTCTTGTTGCTACAAAAAATGGTTTGTTTCTTTTTGATCCTCAAACAGGAGGTTTTTTTAAGTATCTGATTAATGAAATTGAACTGTTTCAAATTGCAAAAGATCAATTTGGAGGTTATTGGATTACTTCGAGGTTTAATGGTTTGTATCATATTGATAAAAATGAAAAATTAGAACGGTTTAATAATAATCCGTATGATTTATTATCATTTCCTGATTCTCAGCTATTGGGAGCATATAAAGATAATATTCAGAATATCTGGATTGGTACAAGGACAAAAGGAGTGGTTCAAATTAATCTTGAAAGAAAACCATTTGTTAATCTTTATCACGTACCTAATAAGCCAAGTATTGCCGATAATTCTGTTTTTGCACTTGCAGAAGATGAAAATGGAGATGTTTGGATAGGAACAACTAAAGGTTTGGCAATTTGGAATAGAAAGAAAAATAGCTTTAAACCGGTTGGATTAAGATTATATAATAAAAGATTAGTTTATGATGTTTCTGTTTGGTCACTATATTTTGATAATAATGATGTTGTATGGATTGGTACTAATTTGGGTTTGATAAAATATAACAGAAAAAACGGTAGGCAAACGCATTATTATAATGATCCAAATAAACCTTCAAGTCTGATATATAATGATGTAGTTAGTATAGAAAAAGATAAGAATGATAATTTATGGATGTCAACACTCAATGGTATTAGTCGGCTAAATAAAAAGACAAACTCATTTGTAAATTATTATGTGGGTGATTCAACTGAAAATTCTATCAGCCATAATAAAGTGTGGGATATCCTATGTGATAGTAAGGGCAGGTTATGGTTTTGTACTGAGGATGGGTTAGATTTGTATAACTATGAAACTGATGACTTTAGTGTAATAAGGTTTAGTAGTAGTAGTTTTAATTCTGGAAATATGTTGTCTAATAGCACAATATCAGTCACTGAATCTGAAAAGGGGGAGATTTGGGTTACAACCGAGAGTGGCGTTTTTATATACGATCCTGAAAATAAAAATATTAAAGGATATGTAAAGGCAGGTGATGAAATCTCAGAAGAGTTAGCTTATTATATATTAGAAACAGATGATTCATTTTGGGCATCTACTAATAACGGGATTGTGGTTGTTGATAAGGACAATTATACCATAAAAACAAGATATTCTGCTGATGATGGACTGTTAAGTAATGAATTTAATAGCGGTGCTGTAGTGAAACTAAGTGATGGTTATTTTTTATTTGGAGGGATAAAGGGAGTTGCAATGTTTAACCCTGATCATATTCACAAGTCTGATTATTGTCCGCCTGTCTATTTAACCGATATCTCTTTGTTTGGGAAAGAAGTATCTCCTGAAAATCCTTTAGTTTGGGAAAGGGCAAATTTTAATAAAAATATTATTTCAGCCTCAAGAATAACCTTTACGCCGGATGAGAAGATGGTTACACTGAAATTTTCTGCTCTTGATTATATATATCCTAAACGCGTTTCATATTTTTACAGAATCCTTCCCGTGTCTGAGGAGTGGATATCAATAGGTAAACGAAACTTTATTACTTTTATAAATCTTAATCCCGGAGAATATATTCTTGAAATAAAATCAACAAATGGAGACGGCATTATGTGCGACAATGTAAGGTCTCTTGAACTGGTTATTTCCCCTCCTTTTTGGAGAAAATGGTGGATAATATCTTCCGGTATATTCATTTTGGTCTTATTGGTGTTGTTAATTTTCAGATTACGTATTTTAAGGTTAAGAAAAGATAAAAAGAAACTTGAGAATATTGTTAATGTTCGTACCAGGGAGATACAGACGCAGCGAAACATTGCAAATAAGCAACGGGATGAAATTGTACGTCAAAAAGAAAAGCTGCAAGATTTTGCAGCAGGGCTTGAGTATAAAGTAAGAGAACGAACAAAAGAGTTGGAATATGCCAAACTGAAAGCTGAAGAATCAGACAGGTTAAAATCGGCATTCCTGTCAAATATGTCACATGAAATCAGAACACCCATGAATGCCATATTAGGGTTTTCGGAACTACTATTGACTACAGGATTTGATGAACAGGAACGGGAAAATTTTGCAAGGATGGTCAAATCGAATGGTGATGCTTTACTTAGCCTGTTAAATGATATTATTGATATATCGATGATTGAATCAGGTCAACTGAAATTGAATTTTGCCGATGTTCATGTTTGTGAACTTATAAATGATATTTTTTTAACTTTTAATAATTCAAAGTTATTAGGTGAAAAAAAGGCTGTTAGCTTACTATTGTCAGTTAACGTAAATTCATCAATAATTATTAATACTGACATTAATAGGTTGAGACAGGTAATAACTAATCTTTTAAGTAACTCATTGAAATTTACTGATAAAGGAAGTGTTCAGTTAGGGTGTGAAGAAGAGGAATATAAGATTATATTTTTTGTGAAAGATACAGGTATTGGAATTTCTGATGAATATAAAGATAAGATATTTGAAAGGTTTTATAAGCTTGGAAAAGATGAAATAAACATATATGGTGGTAATGGTTTGGGATTAGCAATTACTAAAAGCCTGGTTGAAGCCCTGAAAGGAGAGATTTGGTTTGATACAGAAGAAGGAGAAGGAACTACATTTTATTTTACTATACCGAAACAATAGTTCGGAATAGTTTGCTTTTTTATAGATGAGAACAGACGCTTAGCATTATGGAGTTAGTTTTTACAACTAATTTATTAATTATACGTATACCTTTTTAATTTTAAATCTGGAAATAAAGTTATTTTGATGAATTTCAAGTTGTTGGTAGTATTGTTGATGTTGATGGGGCATATAGGTTATACACAGATTTCAGAGTATGACTTTAAAAGTATTAGCATTAAAGATGGATTGACCCAATCAACTGTTCTTTCAATATATCAGGATGGCAAAGGTTTTATCTGGTTTGGTACGTTTGACGGACTTAATCGTTTCGATGGCCGATCAATAAAGGCTTTCCTGCCTTATGTTAAGGATGATAGTATTAAATCAATTTCTCATGGAACAATCACGGGGTTAGACGGAGATAAGCATGATAAGATGTTTATTGCTACATACGGAGGAGGACTTAATGTTTTAAATTTGAGTAATAATAAGTTTAAATATTATGAAAAGAATGATTCGCTTTCTATCATCGATAATTATCTTAATGCTATATTGTATGTTAATGATACAACAGTTTGGATAGCTACAGATAAAGGTGTTTCAAGATTTAATCCTGAAAAGGAAACTTTCCACAATTACCCTTTTAAACATGATTCTACGGATATTATGTCAAGATTAAATGCTCTTTCATTATTTGTGGATAATGATATCAATCTATGGGTGGGAACAAATGGCAGGGGATTGCTTAAGCTTAGTCAGGTTGATGGCAGTTATAAATTTTATCAGAATAATGTTTCAAGTGAAAATCTTATTAGCAGGAATTATATTAGATCTATTGTTGAGTATGAAGATGGTTTTATGCTATTAGCAACAAAAGCCGGTCTTTTTGTTTTTGATCCTGAGGTTGGGAACTATGAACTTTTTAACCTGTTAGGTAAAAATTTGAGAGATGTAATTAAGGATAAAAATAAAAATTATTGGATAACGACTGTTTCCAATGGTTTGATTCGTATTGATAAAAAGGGGAAGATAACAGAATTTAAGCATAATGATTTTGATCAACAATCATTTACTGATAATAGCTTGTTTGTTTCTTATTGTGACAATTTGGAAAATGTTTGGATTGGTACTATAAGTAATGGTGCTGTCAGGATTAATACAAAAAGAAAACCTTTTACGAACTTATATCATGTGGCTAACCAGCCGAGTATCCCTGATAATTCGATTTTTGATTTTTCTGAAGATGATAAAGGTAGAGTTTGGATAGGAACAGAAAATGGGTTGTCGTTATGGAATAGAAAAGATAATACATTTGAAACAATTGGTTTAAAAATATTTGGTGAATATAGTTATGATAATGCTATCTGGAATTTGTCATTAGATGAAAACAATGATTTATGGATTGCAACATCAGTCGGAGTTGTCAGATATAATGTAAATAGCAGATCCCAGCAACACTACTACAATAAGGATGGAGATCCGGGTAGTCTTGTAAATGATGATATTTATTACATTGCAAAGGATCAAAACAGTAATGTTTGGATTGCAACAAGCAATGGTGTAAGCCGTTTTAATACACGAACAAATACATTTGTTAATTATTTTGCCGATGGAACTCCCAATAGCATTAGCAATTCGAATGTAGAGCAAATATATAATGATAGAAAAGGACGATTATGGTTTTGTACGGCTGACGGATTAAATCTTTATAATACGGAATCTGATGATTTTAAAGTGTATAGATTTGATGAGGGGACTGAAATTCTTTCAAATGATATCTTTTTTATGTTTGAAACTAAGGATGATGAGTTTTGGCTGGCAACAAGTAAAGGAATTTCAATTTTTGATTCTGAAAAAGGAGTAATTATCAAGAATATTGGGGTGAAGGACGGAATGCCTAATCCTTTTGTGTATAGAATGCTTGAGTCAGAAACTACTGTATGGGTGTCAACAAATAGGGGATTGGCAGTAATTGATAAAAATACGTATAAGGTTAAAGATGTTTATTATGAAGAGGATGGGCTTCAGAGCAATGAGTTTAATCCTGCAGCTATAAAACTTAATGACGGATATTTTTTATTCGGAGGTATTAATGGAGTTACAGGATTTTATCCTGACAGTATTCATAAATCCGGATTTATTCCGCCAATATATTTTACCGGATTGTCGGTTTTTGGTGAAGAAATTACGATGAGTGATACTATTTTGTCTGATAAAATTAACTTTAAAAAGAATATTATTTCAGCATCTAAAATTTCATTCTATCCTAAGGAAAAAATGTTCTCTCTCAGATTTGCGGCTTTGGATTATTCCAATGCTGAACGAATAAAATATTATTATCGTATGTTACCTGTATCACCTGAATGGGTGTCGTTAGGAGAACATAACTTTGTTACATTTGTTGACCTTAGCCCGGGAGACTATAATCTGGAAGTAAAATCTACCAATGGAGATGGGGTTTTGTGTGATAATGTTAAGTCTATTACAATAGTTGTTAAACCACCATTTTGGAAGAAAAAATGGGTGATATTCGTTGAGATATTGTTGTTGTTATTTATAGTAATATTTGTTTTTAAATACAGAACTTATCGTCTTAGCAAAGAGAAGAAAAAACTTGAGGATATTGTAAAAAGCCGTACACATGAGATTCAATTAAAAAGCGACGAGATTGCCCGACAAAAAGATAAACTGGAGCATTTTGCAGCTGGTTTGGAAGAAGAAGTTAAGAAAAGAACATCTGAACTTGAACTGGCAAAACAAAAAGCTGAAGAATCAGATAAATTAAAATCTGCTTTTCTTTCGAATATGTCGCATGAGATCAGAACTCCGATGAATGCAATTTTGGGGTTCTCCGAACTTCTGTCTACTCCCGGTTTCGATGAGTCAGAACGACTATCATTTGCCAGAATGGTTAGAACAAATAGTGATGCATTACTTAATCTTTTGAATGATATTATTGATATATCTATGATCGAATCAGGACAACTGAAGCTTAGTTTATCTGATGTTGATATTTATAATCTTATTAATAATGTCTTTATATTATTTGAAAGTTCAACTCAGCTTGCAGAGAAGAAGCAGGTTAAGTTAGTTATAAATATTGATAATAATTCCGATTCTGTTGTTAAAACAGATTCTCAGCGTTTACTGCAAATATTGAATAATCTGATAGGAAATGCTATAAAATTTACTGGCAAAGGTTTTGTTGAGTTTGGCTATATAAAAGAGAAAAACAAATTGCTTTTCTTTGTGAAAGATACGGGTATCGGAATTGATGATAAGGTGATAAAAAAGATATTTAATCGTTTTTATAAGCTTGAAAATGTGGATAAAAACCTGTATCGGGGAAATGGTTTGGGGTTAGCAATTACCAAAAATTTAGTTGAAGCACTTAATGGCGAGATATGGGTTGAATCGGAAAAAGGAAAGGGGACTAAGTTTTATTTTACTCTTCCTATAGAATAAATATATTCAGATGCTTAAAGTAATTAAATTTTATTGTATTAACTGGTGAACGGTACTGTTTTTAAGTTCATTCATAACAAAGGAGCTGCGTACATTCCCTATGTTTTCTATAGTTGCAAGTTTATTATATATGAAATCATGGTATGAATCCATATTTTTGGTAACTATTTTCAACATATAATCATGCATCCCGGCAATATGATAACACTCCATCACTTCAGAAAATTTTGTTATTTGTGATTCAAAATGATAAATGTACTCCCTTGAGTGTTCTTTTATAGAAACGTTGCAGAAAGCGATAAGTTTCAAACCAATCTTCTCTTTGTCAAGTAATGCAACATATTTAGATATAACACCCTGCTTCTCAAGTTTTTTGATTCGCTCAAATACAGGAGTAACGGTTAGCTCAAGATGATGTGCCAGTTGTTTGGTTGTCAGTTTGGCATCCTGCTGTAAAAGTGTTAAAAGCTTTTTGTCTGTTTTATCCAGTTTTATTTCCATTAGAATGATTTTCTGTTTGTAAGCTATTGAATGACCTGCAAGTAAATTAATAACTGGTAAATATACAAAATAAAGAAAAATATACCAATAAAGTAGAATCTACAAGAAAATAAACCTAATATGTTGTAATTTTGATGTGAGAATAGTTAGATCTAAAAAGTACAAACAGAACGACTTTATGGGCTTTCTACTTTAAACTTGTTAAACTATAAGGTTATGAAAAACAGAAAAATGTCACCGGAAAGTTATATGATGTCATTGGGCTATTCATCAAAAGATCACCAAAGAGCTGTAAAGTGTCCAATATTTCAAACCTCCACATTTGCATTTAATTCAGCTGAAGAAGGAAAAGCATTCTTTGAGATTGCATACGGAATAAGAGAGAAGAGGGAGGGTGAGGAGTTAGGTATGATATATAGCAGGGTAGATAATCCAAATATGAATATCCTGGAACAGAGACTTGCAGTTTGGGACAATGCAGAAAAAGGAGCTTTCTTTAGCAGTGGTATGGGAGCCATAAGTACTACTGTTTTTACATTTATTCGTCCGGATGATTTGTTTGTTTATGCATCACCTGTTTATGGTGGTACCGACCACTTTTTTAATCATGTATTGCCTTCTTTTGGTGTGAAGGTGGTGAAATTTTTTCCGGGAGATGAAGAACTGGACATATTGAAAAAGATAGAACGGGAAGCTCCCGGTAAAAAACCATCTATGATATATATTGAAACTCCGGGTAATCCTACAAACTCATTGGTAGACCTGGATATGGTTAGACATATGTCTGATGGTTTCACTGGAGCAGATAAGAAATGTTTGATGGTTGTTGACAATACCTTTTTAGGGCCGGTTTTTCATCACCCAATGAAATTTGGTGCCGACTTGGTTATATATTCAGCAACTAAATTTATAGGTGGTCATAGCGATGTTATTGCCGGAGCATGTGTTGGTAGTGATAAATTAGTAGGTCAGATAAAAGCAATGAGAACATTCTTTGGAAGCCAGCTCGATCCCAATTCATCATGGTTGATTATGCGTAGTTTGGAGACCCTAAAAGTTAGGATGGAGCAACAGACAAAAAGCGCAATGGAGGTTGCACAATATTTATCAACTCATGCTATGGTTGATAAGCTTCATTATCTGGGTCTGTTAGAATCTGGCTCAGGGCAGGAGAAGATATATAAAAAACAGTGTGAAGCTTCAGGGTCAATGATTGCTTTTGAGATAAAAGGTGGAGAGAAAGAAGCGTTTGCCTTTTTAAATAATCTAGAATTGTTTAAATTAGCTGTTAGCCTGGGATCTACAGAGAGCCTGGCAGAACATCCTGCAACAATGACACATGTGGATGTGTCGGAAGAAGACTGTGAGCATTTAGGTATATCGCCATCTCTGGTACGTTTGAGTATTGGTCTGGAAAATCCGGGAGATTTAATCCTGAAAATAGAAAAAGCTTTTGAAAAAGCCGAAGAGATTTATACTTCGATTAATTCTTAACCTGAAATTTACTTAAAACAAGTTATTACAGGATTTTCAATTTTATTTATTTGTTGTAAGAAACAATCTTAAGATATTAAATGTTCTTTATAAAGATTACTTAAATAAAAATATAATGAGAAATAAAAAAGAATTACTTAAACTGATAATGACTTTGTTGGCAAAAAATGAAATAGAGGAGGCTGACAAACTTATAAAAGTGTTTATAGATAATATTCCTGAAATAACTGCCGAAGAAGTATCGGATATTGCACTGCAATTAGATGAAGAGGGAGTGTTTAGCGACACCAATCAACACTCTGTTATTGAAAGTGAAATCTTTAAAGTTATAGAAACTAAGATTCCTCAAAAAGATTTGAGCTCATTTCCGGCAGGACATCCTGTACATAACTTTCCTAAAAGAAAACAGCCATTTTAAAGAACTAATAGAACGTAACGAAGCTAATTTTTGGATAAACATTCAGGGTAAATTTGTTTATATACAGTATTTTGCAGTTAGAGATAATCAAGAAAGTTATAAAGGTGTTTTGGAAATCACTTACGATGCCACAACAGTAAGAAGTCTTAAAGGTGAACAACGATTGTTGGATTGGAAATAACAAAGAACCTTATTGAACTTTTTCTAACAAAATATTGTTTATACCATGAAATATGGTTGTATTATAAATAATAATAGTCTATTTTTATCCCACTTGAATTTTTTATTTTTTGAGTTGATCATAAATTAATATAGTAGAGTTATGCATACTAAACTTCAGGAATTAACTGATAAGATTTATAATGAGGGCATTCAGAAGGCCAACGAAGAAGCCGGGGCCATATTGGTAACGGCTAAAAAAGAGGCTGAAGAGATAATAGCCAATGCTAACACTGAAGCAGATAACAAAATTAAGAATGCAGAAAAAAAAGCCGAAGAGTTTAACAGAAACATGCAGGCAGAAATGAAGCTGGCATCATCACAGGCTTTAAGTGCTTTGAAACAACAAGTGTCAGGTCTTATTACATTAAATGTTGTAGAACCTACAATGAAAGAGGTTTTTGGTGATAAAAAGTATTTGCAAAGTATTATTCTCACTGTTGTTACGGGTTGGACAAAAACCGGTGATTTTGACCTTGGCGTTGTTCTTCCTGCTAAGGATCAAAAAGAGCTTGAAACGTTTTTTAAAAATAGTCTTGCTGCAGAAATTAATAATGGTGTTGAGGTTAAATTTGACAAGAGTCTTGTTGGTGGATTTAGGGTTGGTCCTAAAGACAATAGTTACATTATCAGTTTTACTGAAGAAGATTTTAATAATTTTTTCAAAGCCTACCTGCGCCCTAAATCAGTAGAATTGTTATTTGAGAATAAATAAGATGGTTAGAAACTATTATTGTCTCGTTGCAGGGTTACCTGATTTGATTATGGAAGAACGTAAATTGGCGTTCTCTTCCATCGCATTCAGGGAGTTGTTGCTGGAAGATATACATCCGCAGGATTTTAAACTTGTGAACTTATTCTTTCTACCATTTGATCATCTTAATATTTTAAGCAGGCTCTATGATAAGGAGCCGGTATATGATAATCATGGAATTTTTACCGCTGAAGAGATAGAAGAGGTTACAGATAAAAAGACATTTGAACTAGCTGAAAACATTAGCATGCCGGTTTATATAGTTGATTTTCTGGATGGCTTTTTTGAAGCTGAGGAGAAGGCTTTAAAAGTGAACGCCCAACGAAAGCTTACTAACGATTATTATGAGTATCTCCAACAATTCGGCAATCAATTTCTGAGTGATTATACCCGGCATGAATTAAACCTGAGAAATGTACTTACTGCTCTTAACGGACGGAAGTTCGACATGGATATATCTGCTGATATTATTGGTGAGGGAGACATTGAACACGCCCTTAAAAAAAGCAGGGCAAGGGATTTTGGACTTACTAATGATATTGATAATCTGGAATCAATTATACAATTACATGAAATACCTAATCTTTTAGACAGGGAAATAAAACTTGACATGATGCGTTGGCAGTTTTTAGATGAATCCACTTTTTTTAATTATTTTTCTATTGAGAAAGTGCTGGCCTTTGTAGTTAAAGTTTTTATTGTGGAGCGCTGGATTAGCCTTGATGAAGAAATAGGTAGGAAATTATTTAAACAATTAATAACTGATATGGAAAATAGTTACGAATTTCCTGAAGAATTTATATTAAGCCATGGAACAAAAAAATAAGACAACCGGAAAAGTTACCGGAATTATTGCAAACCTGGTCATTATTGAAGTTGACGGACCGGTAGCCCAAAATGAGATATGTTTTATAAAACATCAGGAAGCAGACCTGATGGCTGAGGTTATTAAAATCCTTGGTGAGAATGTTTATGTACAGGTGTTTGAAAGTACACGTGGACTTAAGATTGGTGCTGAAACTAATTTTGCAGGACACATGCTTGAGGTTACTCTCGGGCCTGGTATCCTTTCACGTAACTATGACGGATTGCAAAACGATCTCGATAAAATGGAAGGAATCTTCCTGAAAAGAGGAGATTATACAGACCCGTTAAACCGAGAAAAATTATGGGATTTTAAACCTATTGCCAAAAAAGATGACGCTGTAATTGCCGGTGACTGGTTGGGAGAGGTAAATGAAAATGAGATGCCTCATAAAATTATGGTACCCTTTAAATTTGAAGGCACATATACCGTAAAAAGCGTTGTTAAAGAGGGGCAGTACAAGGTTGATGACGAAATAGCTGTGTTGGTTGATAGTAAAGGTAATGACGTTTCAGTTACTATGGTGCAAAAATGGCCTGTAAAGGTGGCTGTAAAAGCTTATGTTGAAAAACCCAGACCATTTAAACCTCTTGAAACGGGTGTTCGGGTTATTGATACTCTAAATCCTCTTGCAGTAGGTGGAACCGGTTTTATTCCCGGGCCTTTTGGTACTGGTAAAACGGTATTGCAGCATGCTATTTCAAAGCAGGCTGAAGCAGATATTGTAGTTATTGCAGCATGTGGAGAACGTGCCAATGAGGTGGTGGAGATTTTTGCAGAGTTTCCTGAACTTGATGACCCGCGTACAGGACGAAAACTAATGGAGCGTACTACCATAATTGCTAATACTTCAAATATGCCGGTAGCTGCCCGCGAGGCCTCAGTTTATACTGCTATGGCTATCAGTGAGTATTACAGAGCCATGGGTCTGGGTGTACTACTAATGGCCGACTCTACATCACGTTGGGCTCAGGCACTTCGAGAGATGTCGAATCGTTTGGAAGAGTTGCCCGGTCAGGATGCTTTCCCTGTGGATCTTTCAGCAATCATATCGAATTTTTATTCACGGGCAGGTTATGTGTACCTTAATAACGGTCAAGCCGGTTCTATTACATTTCTTGGTACTGTTTCGCCTGCAGGAGGTAATCTGAAAGAGCCTGTTACCGAATCAACACGTAAAGCTGCTCGTTGTTTCTATGGTTTATCACAGGCACGTGCCGACAGTAAACGTTACCCTGCTATCGACTCGATTGACAGCTATTCTAAATATCTCGAATATCCTGAAATGCAGAAATTCTATGCTGAAAATGTTAGTGATAAATGGCTTGACGGTGTTATTGCTGCAAAAGATATCCTTTTAAGGGGCCGAGAAGCACAAGAACAAATTAATATTCTTGGTGATGACGGAGTTCTTATCGATTTTCACGAACGTTTTTGGAAGTCGGAACTTATCGATTTTGTAATTCTTCAGCAGGATGCGTTTGATAGTATAGACCGTTCTACTTCAATGGAACGTCAGGAATATATGTTGTTTAAAATTCTTGATGTAACAGAAAAAAAGTTTGATTTTAAACATTTTGAAGATGTTCAGAATTTTTTTAAGAATATCATAAACTTGTTTAAGCAGATAAACTATTCAGAGTATAAATCGGATAAGTTTAAAAAATATGAAGCTGAACTGGAAGAGATGTACAGTGAGAAATTGAAAAATTAAGAATCGTTTTTGGAAAAATATAAATTCATGGAAAAACAAGCGTTTCAAAAAGTATATGCAAAAATCACCAATATCACTAAAGCTACTGTTCAATTAAAAGCACAGGGGATTGGCTATGATGAGATAGCCATGATACATGGGCGACTGGGGCAGGTGGTGAAGATTATTGGTGAGAATGTTACATTGCAGGTGTTTTCCGGTACCGAGGGAATACCCACAAATGCTGAAGTTATCTTTATGGGGCATCCGCCACGACTAAAGGTTAGTGATCAGTTGGCAGGGCGTTTCTTCAATGCTTACGGTGAACCTATTGACGGGGGGCCTGAAGTAGAAGGTGAAATTCGGGATATCGGTTCACCATCAGTAAACCCGGTAAGGCGTAAACAACCATCACAGTTAATTGCTACCGGTATTGCCGGTATCGACCTGAATAACTCTTTGGTTACAGGACAGAAGATTCCATTCTTCGCTGACCCTGACCAGCCTTATAATCAGGTTATGGCTAATGTGGCTTTAAGAGCAGAAGCAGATAAAATTATTCTTGGTGGTATGGGATTGTCTAATGATGATTATCTCTTTTTTAAGAATGTTTTTGATAATGCCGGAGCACTTGACCGTATCATCAGTTTTGTAAATACAACCGAGAATCCTCCGGTGGAGCGATTGCTCGTACCTGACATGGCTCTTACTGCTGCTGAATATTTTGCGGTTGATAAGAATGAAAAAGTATTGGTATTGTTAACCGATATGACACTTTTTGCTGATGCATTAAGTATTGTGTCAAACAGGATGGACCAAATACCTTCGAAAGATAGTATGCCGGGTTCGCTATATTCCGATTTAGCTCGTATTTATGAGAAAGCTGTACAATTTCCTGCCGGTGGTTCTATCACTATTATTGCAGTAACTACACTTTCGGGAGGTGATATTACACATGCTATTCCTGATAATACAGGATATATCACCGAAGGGCAGTTGTTCCTGCGTCGTGACACCGATATAGGTAAAGTAATTATTGACCCATTCCGTAGTTTATCACGTCTTAAGCAGTTGGTTATTGGTAAACAAACCCGTACTGACCATCCTCAGGTTATGAATGCTGCAATCAGATTGTATGCTGATGCTGCAAATGCAAGGACAAAGATGGAAAATGGTTTCGACCTTACCGATTATGATGAGAGAACAATGAACTTTGCAAAAGAGTATTCAGACAAACTACTTGCTATAGATGTGAATGTAGACACAGAGATGATGTTGGATATTTCATGGAAACTGTTTATGGAGTATTTTACCAAAGCAGAAGTGGGTATTAAGCAAGAGTTTATGGATGAATATTGGATAAAGGATTAATGGATGTAAGGATTTACGATGTGGGGATGTTAGGATGTTATAAATAAAAAAAATAAAATTAAAATGAGTATCATAAATCATAAATCCAAATATCGTAAATCCAAATATCATAAATCATAAATCGTAAATCCAAAAGCGTGGCTATAAAATTTCAATACAATAAGATTTCGCTTCAGCATCTTGATAAAAATCTCAAGATGCGTGAACGGGCTTTGCCTACTCTTAAAAATAAAGAGTCAGCATTGCGACTGGAAGTGAAACGTGCAAAAGACCGGGCCAAGGTTCTTGATAAGGAATTACAACAAATGATAACTCAATACGATCATATGGTTCGATTGTGGGGAGAGTTTGATACTTCACTTATTAGTATAGACGATGTAAATCTTGATGCTAAAAAAATAGCCGGAGTTCAAACTCCGGTGCTAAAAGAAGTTCTATTTCAGATAAAGGAATTTAGTTTATTTAATCAACCGGTTTGGTTTTATGATGGTATAAATTTGATTGAAGATTTAGCCCGGATAGGTATTGAGCGGGAGGTTTATCTTCGAAAAATGGATTTGCTGGATTTTGCCAGGAAAAAGACAACTCAGAAAGTTAATCTTTATGAGAAAGTTCAGATTCCCGGATATCAGGAGGCTATAAGAAAGATTAAACGATTCCTTGAGGATGAGGAGAATCTCTCTAAATCGGCTCAGAAGATTGTTAAAACACGTCAACAACAAATGGAGGAGGTTGAGTCATGATAATTCCAATGTATAAATACTCGTTCCTGATTTATCATGAATATTATAGTAACTTTTTGTCTGACCTTAAAGAGTTAGGGGTTGTTCATATCATTGAACGTAAAGATGAACCTACAGAGAAAATGCAGGAAGAGTTCAGGCAGATAAATGAGATTGACAAGCTGATAAAATTTCTGGAGAAGAGGAATGTTGAGAATGTTGAAAAAAACATTAGTATTCCCGGTGAAGGAGTTAAGTTTGTTGATGAGATTAAAAATGTTCAGATAAATCTTGAACAACTTTATCAGCAAACAGGCAGTAAGAGAAAAGAACAGAGACAGCTTGAACCATGGGGACAATTCTCTTGGGATGACATGGGAAAGCTGAAAGAGGCAGGTATAACTCCACTGTTTTATTATTGTACAGCTCGTAAGTATAATTCAGACTGGGAAAATAAATATAACATTGGTATTGTGTCTGAAGATGTAGGCTATACCTATTTTGTTATTTTTCTGGAAGAGGGGGCGGAAGTTCCTGAGTTGGATGCTGAAGAGATAAGATTGCCTGAAAGTTCACTGACTGAGGTGCAAACAGAAATAAAAAGACTTGAGAAGGAGATAGATGATCAGAATATCAGATTGGATGGATATGCTAAATACGGTATGGATATTCTGAAAAACTATAAGGATGAGATACAGGATATATTAAATCTTGATAATGCCATTCATCATACTGACAATCAGGTTGAGGGTAAAGTGAAATTACTTGAAGGGTGGACTCCTGATAATAATATGACGGATCTGGAGAAATATCTGGAAGAGAAGTCTGTCCTTTATCTTAAATCTAAATCTCATCCTGATGAAAGGCCTCCGATAAAACTGAAAAACGGACCCTTTAGCAAGTTATTTGAGCCAATCGGAAAACTATTCTCGCTACCTAATTACATTGAGCTTGACCTGACACCCCATTTTGCTCCTTTCTTCCTGATGTTCTTTGGGTTTTGTCTTGGTGATGCAGGATACGGATTATTATTTATTATCGTGGCAACAGTTTTAAAGTTTAAGAAATCATCTGCCAACTACAAACCATTATTAACTCTATTGCAGTGGTTGGGGAGTGCTACTGTTCTGTTCGGAATCGTTACAGGAACTTTCTTCGGAATGAAGTTAAGTGAACTGCAAGTGCCTTTTCTGATGAAAGTGAAGGATATGTTTCTCACTGATTCACAGATGTTTAATCTGGCTCTTATTTTTGGATTTGTACAGGTTATTTTCGGGATGTTTATTAAAGCAGCAAATCAGATAAAACAGAGCGGATGGAAACATTCATTTGCCACATTGGGTTGGATAGTTGTAATATTATCTACTGTTATTATGGTTATAGTAGATAAGGTAAACGGCGCAACTGATGCCAATAAGTTGTTGTTCTCAACACCACATCTTATTATTTTAGGTGTTGCTGCATTAGGGATATTCCCTTTTAATAATCCTAAAGGAAATGTATTTGTAAACATAGGAGCCGGTCTTTGGGATTCGTACAACATGGTAACCGGTTTTGCAGGTGATTTGCTTTCATATATCCGATTGTTTGCTCTTGGTTTGTCAAGTGCAATTTTGGGGTTGGTATTTAATCAACTTGCAATGAATCTCAGTCCTGATACTCCAGTATTGGGACAACTGGTTTTCGTTATCATTTTATTGTTTGGTCACGGATTAAATATTTTTATGGCAACGCTTGGTGCATTAGTACATCCTATGCGTTTAACTTTTGTTGAATTTTATAAAAATGCCGGTTTTATCGGTGGAGGAAAAGAGTATAAACCTTTTAGTAAGATTAATTAATAACTTTAAAAATAAAAAAAATGGATGCAATTGTTTTTGCTTATTTAGGAATTGGATTGATGCTTGCCTTAACAGGAATCGGAAGTGCTTATGGTGTTTCAATTGGAGGAAATGCCTCAATTGGAGCTTTGAAAAAGAATAGCGATGCTTTCGGTAATTATCTTGTTTTAAGTGCGCTTCCCGGAACTCAAGGTCTTTATGGCTTTGCGGGATTCTTTATCTTCAATACATCTGGAGTTTTAACTCCCGAAATCACCTGGTTGCAAGCAGGGGCTGTTTTTGGTGCCGGTATGGCACTTGGGTTGGTCGGTTTATTCTCTGCTATACGTCAGGGGCAAGTTTGTGCTAATGGTATTGCAGGTATAGGTTCCGGTCATGATGTGTTTGGTAATACTCTTATCTTAGCAGTATTCCCTGAGCTTTATGCCATTCTGGGTTTTGCTGCCGCATTTATGATAAGTATATCTATTTAAAATATAACATACTAAGTTGCTAATCAGCTCCCCTTAGGGGAATCGAAGATAGGCGAAGTCAATTGGGGGTGAATTAAAATACCATACAGTCATCCCCTTTAGGGGACTGAGGGGTGAAGGTTAACTACCCCAAACCCCTAAAGGGGCTTAATTTACATATTTATTAACTCAATTCGTTTACCCCAATTAGGTATTCATACGGATACTCATTTTTTTTAATATCAACCTCTTTAAATAGTAGCACCTCAAAACCTGTCCGGCTTTTTATTGACGGATAATATTTAGCCGTTATCTCTTATTGTATTGTGTTTTAATAAAAAATTACTACTTTTGCTAACACAAACAGAACAGAACATAACAGACTATGCAATTTTTAGGTATTGATTTAGGTAGTTCATCCGTTAAGGTTTCGGTTATTGATGGGAGTACAGGAGACGTAATTGTACAGGCGCAACAACCAAAAGAAGAGATGGAGATTGTTTCCGTTCAGTCAGATTGGGCAGAACAATCGCCGGAAATGTGGTTTGTCTATTTGCAGAAGGCAATTTCGGAAGTTTTACAAAGGGCTGATGTAGATAGGGAAGAGATTAGTGCAATAGGAATTAGTTATCAGATGCATGGCTTAGTTTTGGTAGATAAAAAACAGCAGGTTATTCGTCCTTCTATTATTTGGTGTGATAGCCGGGCTGTAAGCATAGGAGATAAAGCGACAGTGGAATTGGGTGAAGAGTGGAGTTTAACTCACTTACTTAATTCACCTGGTAATTTTACCGCATCAAAACTTAAATGGGTAAAAGATAACGAACCTGAACTTTATAATAAAGTTGATAAATTTTTACTTCCGGGTGATTATATCGCTATGCGATTGTCGGGTAAAACCACAACAACTATATCCGGACTTTCTGAAGGAATATTCTGGGATTTTGAGACCAACTCTTTATCTGAAAAGTTGTTGGATTATTATGGTTTTGAGAAAAGAATGATTCCTGATGTTGTGCCGGGCTTTGGTGATCAGGTAACTCTGAAAAAAGATGTGGCAAAAGAACTCGGATTAAAATCGGGGATACCGGTAACATACCGTGCAGGCGATCAACCGAATAATGCTTTTTCACTTAATGTACTTAATCCGGGTGAGGTGGCAGCTACCGGCGGAACATCAGGAGTGGTATATGCCGTTGCCGGGGAAAAAGTATTTGATCTGCGTTCAAGAGTAAATGTTTTTGCTCATGTTAATCATACCCGAAATGTTAAGCGATTGGGTGTACTGTTATGTGTGAATGGTACAGGAATTCAATATGCCTGGCTTAAACGTTTGATGGGACAGGAGCGTTTTGATTATCCGGCTTTGAACAAAATGGCTGAAGAGGTTGATCCCGGTAGTGAAGGAGTATTGTGCTTTCCGTTTGGTAATGGTGCCGAACGTATGTTGGAGAACGCAAATCCGGGAGCTCAGTTTACAGATATTAATTTTAATATTCATCAGGATAAGCATCTTTTAAGGGCTGCTTTGGAAGGTATTGCTTTTTCATTTTATTACGGAATGAATATCATAAATGATATGGGCATAGATACAAATCTTATTCGTGCAGGATACGCTAATCTTTTTCAGAGTGAAGTATTTGCAAAAACATTGGCAACACTTAGTGGTGCTGTTATTGAACTGTATAATACCGACGGTTCGGCGGGAGCAGCTCGCGGTGCCGGACTGGGTCTGGGATACTATAAATCGGAAAAAGAAGCCTTTAGTGGTTTGAAATGCGTTGAAACAATTAATCCTGAAAAAGAATGGAAAGAGTCATTGGATAAGGCTTACGAAAAGTGGGAGAAGAAGCTTCTTTTAATGATAAATTGACAAACAAGGAACAAGGAACAAGAAACAAGGAACAAGAAACAAGGAACAAGGAACCAGAAACAAGGAACCAGAAACAAGGAACAAATAACCAAATAAACAACACTAACATGAGCGTATTAATAGGAGAGAAGGAGTACTTTAAAGGAATAGACAAGGTTGAGTACGAAGGCAAAGAGTCTAAAAATCCATTAGCATTTAAATGGTATGATGAGAATAAAATTGTAGGTGATAAAACAATGAAAGAGCATCTACGTTTTGCGGTAGCTTACTGGCATACATTTTGCGGAACAGGAGGTGATCCCTTTGGTCCCGGAACAAAATTATTAGAATGGGACAAGCCGGCCGGTGAGATGGATGCTGCTAAGGCCAAACTGGACGCTGCATTTGAGTTTATCACTAAATTAGGTGTGCCCCATTATTGCTTTCATGATACCGATTTAGTTGGTGGAGGTTCCGTATTTCATATCGAAAAGAAATTATCAAAAATAGTTGACCTTGCAAAACGAAAACAGGAAGCATCCGGAGTGAAGCTGTTGTGGGGTACTGCAAACGTCTTTTCCGATCCGAGGTATATGAATGGTGCTGCTACAAACCCTGATTTTAATGTTGTTGCAAATGCTGGAGTTCAAATTAAAAATGCTATTGATGCAACTATTGCTTTGGGTGGTACAGGTTATGTTTTCTGGGGAGGCCGTGAAGGGTATATGTCTCTGCACAATACCAATATGAAAATAGAGCTGGATCATTTGGCACAGATGCTTACAATAGCCAGAGATTACGGTCGCAAACAGGGTTTTACCGGTACGTTTTTTATTGAACCCAAACCTATGGAACCTACAAAACATCAGTATGACTTCGATACTGCTACTGTTATTGGTTTCCTTCGCCATTATGGTTTGGATAAAGATTTTAAAATGAATATTGAAGTCAATCATGCTACTTTAGCACAGCACACATTCGAGCATGAACTGCGTGTTGCCACTGATGCCGGTCTGCTTGGTTCGATAGATGCCAATAAAGGTGATTATCAAAACGGATGGGATACCGATGAGTTCCCTACAAATATTTATGAAACTACAGTTGCAATGCTGGAAATAATACAGGGAGGTGGTTTTACCCATGGAGGTATAAACTTTGATGCAAAAACTCGTCGTAATTCAACCGATCTGGAAGACCTGTTTATTGCCCACATTGGTGGTATGGATGTTTTTGCCCGGGCATTGCTTATTGCTGACAGAATACTAAATGAGTCTGATTATATGAAAATGAGAAATAATCGGTATGCTTCTTTTGATACAGGTAAAGGATCCGAATTTTCGGCCGGTAAACTATCGCTTGAAGATTTGTATGAGATTGCAGGGAGCGTGGGAGAACCCCAACAAAGAAGTGGTAAACAAGAGCTGTACGAGCAGTTAATTAATCTTTATATTTGATGCTGGAGGCTGGAAATTGGTTATTGATATTGGGTGTTCAGGGAAAATCAATATTCAATATTCAATATCCAATATCCAACACTCAATAACCAATAACCAATAACCAATAACCAAATAAACAGGTAACCAATAACCAAATAAACAGGTAATCAACAATTAACCATAAACTATGAATCAGAAATATAACAAGAATTATGTCATCGGAATAACTCTGGTAGCCACTTTGGGTGGACTATTATTCGGTTACGATACAGCAGTTATTTCAGGAACAGTAGGCTCACTTAAAAGCTTTTTTATTCTACCACAGGGGTTGGAAGAGTTTGAAGCAAATTCATTACACGGGTTTGTTGTTTCCAGTGCATTAATAGGTTGTATTATTGGAGGTTTTTCAGGCGGATTGTTAGCACTTCATTTGGGGCGGCGTTCAACATTGAGGCTTGCTGCTATTTTGTTTACATTTTCGGCTATTGGCTCAGCAATGCCTGAACTTGGGTTTGCTGAAATAGGTACCGGAAATCATCTTTATTTAACACAGTTTGTAATATACCGTATTATAGGTGGTATTGGAGTGGGTTTGGCTTCAATGCTATCACCTTTATATATTGCAGAGATGGCTCCTGCATCAAAACGAGGAAATTTGGTATCATGGAACCAGTTTGCCATAATATTCGGAATGCTTATAGTTTACTTTGTTAATTATTCTATTGCTCTTAAGGGGGATAATACATGGCTTGATAAAATTGGATGGAGATGGATGTTTGCTTCTGAAACTATTCCGGCTATTCTGTTCTTTATTTTACTGTTTTTTGTTCCTGAAAGTCCACGTTGGCTGGTTATTAAAAAACGTGAAGGAGATGCCCTTAATGTATTAACTAAAGTAAATGGGGCAGAAAAGGCAAAAAAAATATTGGAAGATATTAAAAGGTCATTAGCAAGTAAAAAAAGCAGTGCTCTTTTTTCATTTGGTTATGTGGTAATTATTGTTGGTATATTGTTGTCTGTTTTTCAGCAGTTTGTAGGTATTAATGTGGTTTTGTATTATGCACCTGAGATATTTAAAAATATGGGATCCGGAACGAACAACGCATTAATGCAAACTATTATTGTTGGAATAATTAATCTGACATTTACTGTTATCGCAATTTTTACAGTTGACAGGTTTGGCAGAAAACCATTGCAGATTATTGGTGCAATAGGGATGGCGGTTAGTATGGTTTCATTAGGGCTGGCATTCTATCTACAATCATTGGGTATAGGGGCATTGATTTTTATGCTTACTTATGTGGCTTTCTTTGCAATGTCATGGGGACCTGTAACATGGGTATTATTATCGGAGATATTTCCGAACAAAATACGTGGACGTGCTATGGCAATAGCGGTAGCAGCCCAATGGATTGCTAATTATTTGGTATCCTGGACATTCCCAATGCTTAATAATAATTCATGGTTAACAGAAATGTTTAATCATGGTTTTGCATATTGGATTTATGGATTAATGGGTATTCTGGCTACTTTGTTTGTTTGGCGTATGGTTCCCGAAACAAAAGGTAAGACACTCGAAGAGATGGAGCAATTCTGGGAGAAGTAGTTTAATGATACAATGATACAATGATATAATTGTACAATTATAAGTTTTCTTTGTGGTTTTTTGTGCTACAATTATTCCATCTACAATCCACATATATGCTTCAAAATTCCTAATTCCTAATTCGTAATTCGTAATTCGTAATTCCCAACGAAATACATGTATTCACAAATCTACATTTAAGATTATTTAACAAAGCAGGTGAATATTTTAATATTTATTTGGGATGTTTTATTCTAAATATTATCTTTGCGAATGATATTTATCATGTCAAAAAAAAATGATAGATGATAAATCGTTTATGTTATATGGCTTTCATAAGATTTGAAGAAAAACATTGAAGTTTTCGTATAATCGAAAAAAAGTTATTATTTATTAGAATTTATATAAAATTAACCTATATTTATCGATGTAATAAAAAACTACTAATAAATGAAAAACAAAAACTATTATCTGCCGGAGATTGATTCCGGATAAAGTATTATTAATGTATTGAAAATTAAATCTTTAAAATTTTATGATTAACAAATTTTGAAAATGAATTTAACATGAAGCTTATGATTTAAGCAATTATTCTAAACACTATTAATTAATTTAAACCTTTATTTTATGCGTAGATTAACTTTAATTTTGTTCTTAATTGTCTTTGTAGGCATTAATTCTTTAATGGCCCAAACAAAGACCATTACTGGTACAATTACCAGTAGTGAGGATGGAAGCTCTGTACCGGGTGTTTCCATCGTAGTAAAAGGTACTACTATTGGTACTATTACTGATGAGAATGGGAAGTACTCATTATCTGCACCTGCAGATGCAACCCATTTAATCTTTTCTTTTATAGGTATGGTTACACAGGAAGTTCCTATCGAAGGAAGAACTGTGATAAACATAGCTATGGAATCTGAAACTTTAGACCTTGATGAGGTCATTGTTACTGCTATTGGTATTAAAAGGGTAAAACGATCTTTAGGTTATGCTATTTCAACAGTAGAGTCTGAAGCATTAACCGAAGCTAGAGATGCAAATGTACTTAACTCCTTGGCAGGTAAAGTTGCCGGCGTACGAATTACTCAACAGTCTGGTTCTCTAGGAGGAAGTTCGAAAATCTTAATTCGCGGTGCGAGTTCTATGGCAGGGGGTAATGATCCCTTATTTGTTATAGATGGTGTTCCTATTTCAAACTCTAGTTATAATGGTACAAGAAACGAAATTATTGCTGGAGGAGTTGATGTTGGCAATAAAGCAGGTGATATAAATCCTGATGATATAGAATCCATTACAGTATTGAAGGGTGCTGCAGCATCTGCTTTATATGGATCTAGAGCTAAAGATGGAGCACTTATAATTACCACCAAAAAAGGTAAAAAAGGAGCTAAAAAGACCAGTGTATCTGTCAATTCTTCCTTTAGAATGGATAATGTATTAAAATTACCTTCGTTTCAAAATGAATACGGACCGGGTAGTTTTGGAGAGTACAAATTAGAAGATCAAAATGGCTGGGGACCAAAAATCAGTGAAGTTTCTGATCAGGTTTTTGAAAATTTCTTAGGCGAAGAAGTGCCGTTAAAAGCTTATCCTGATAATGTTAAGGATTTTTATGAAACAGGGTATTCTTACATTAATAGTGTTTCTTTCTCGGGCGGAGGTGATAAAGGAGATTTCCGTGTAGGATATACCAATTTGTATCAAACAGGAATTGTACCGGATAGTGAATTGAATAGAAATACACTGTCTTTTAATTCAGGGTATGAGTTTAATGATAAATTGAAATCACGAGCTACTTTTAACTATGTAAATACTGCTATTAGTGGTAAACCTTCTCAAGGTTCAAACAATCCTAACGTATTGGCAAGTATGGTTAATGGCCTTCCAAGAACAATGGATATTGATTTGCTGAAGAATAATGTTTTTGACGAAAACAATGTTTATTTGTCACCAAATAGTAAAAATGCAAATAATCCGTATTGGGTTTCAAAACATAATAAGTTTATTCAAGACATGAATCGGTTTTACGGTAGCTTCACACTTATCTATCAACCTATTGCAAATGTTACCATTACTGAAAGAGCAGGTGCGGATATCTATTATGATTCTCGTCGTCAAATCACACGTAAAGGAACTTTTGGAGCCTTAACAGGTTCGTTTTTTGATAGAGAAATAAATGGAAGCGACTTTAATAATGATTTTACCGCAAGTTATACCAATGATAATATCATTGAGGGACTTAATTTCACTGCGCTTGTAGGGCACAATATAAATCAACGGGATATTAAGAGAATTACGGTTGATAATAATGATTTAATAATTGATGAACTCTATAATTACACAAATGCAGAATCTACCACAACAACAAATTTTGTATCAAAGCGTAGATTAATGGGTTTGTATTTTGATATGACATTTGGCTATAATAACTATTTGTTCCTAAATGTTACTGGACGAAATGATTGGAGTTCAACATTACCTAAAAAGAATAATTCATATTTCTATCCATCTGTTAGTCTTGGATTTGTATTTTCTGAACTATTGC
This sequence comes from uncultured bacterium, assembly GCA_965371855.1. Taxonomy (GTDB): domain Bacteria; phylum Bacteroidota; class Bacteroidia; order Bacteroidales; family Marinilabiliaceae; genus JAADEM01. The sequence goes on along the minus strand of CBDUZZ010000005.1, from coordinate 27,262 downwards.
CTCAAAATGAAGTATTGTCGTATGGTAAAATAAGAGGAAATTATGCCAATGTGGGTAGTGATGAAGATCCATATCAGTTAGATTTTCAGTATTATCCTGATGAAACCTATTTTAATCAGTATGTTAGTGATGGTACATATCCTCACGGCGGTGTTCTTGCCTTTACTGGTCCCAGTACAATACCTCCGGGAGAGACTTTAAAACCTCAGAATCAAAGGTCGTGGGAGGTAGGTGCAGAGTTGAAATTTCTAAATGATAGAGTTGGTTTGGATTTTACTTACTACAATACGGTTACAGATGATCAAATTCTAAGAGTGCCAATTTCTCCTTCATCAGGTTTTGATTTCAAGAAAATAAATGCTGGTTCCGTGAGTAATAAGGGATACGAAATAATGCTTATGGGAACACCAATAATTCAACCAAATGGATTCCGTTGGGATTTTAGTGTGAATTTCTCAGCAAATAAGAATACAGTTGAAAAATTAGCTCCCGGACTAGAAGAGTTATCGTTAACAAGTGGATGGAGTGGTCTTGTGATTAAAGCAGTTCCGGGAGAAACTTTTGGAATGTATGGTACTGGATTTAAAAGAGATGATCATGGTAATTATGTAATAAATGATAAAACTGGTTTGCGTGTTGTTGAAGACAATGTGAGAATTGGAGATATCTATCCTGAATGGACGATGGGAATCACAAATTCATTTTCCTATAAGGGTGTTACTTTAAGTGGTCTTATCGATATTAGACAAGGTGGAGTTATTTACTCCAATACTGTTGCTGATTTAAGATATTCAGGTTTAGCCGAAGAAACACTTGTGAATAGAGATCAAACCTTTGTTGATAAAGGAGTAAATGAAGTGACTGATGTTGATGGTAATGTTACTTATGTTCCAAATGAAACTGCTGTTAGAAGTATTCAAGATTTTTGGCAAGGTCATTCGTTAACTTCTACAGCCGAATCGAACACATTTGATGCATCTTTCATTAAGTTAAGAGAGGTTGTTCTTTCATACCAATTGCCTAAGAGTTTATTAAAGAGTACTTTTATTGGTACTGTTGTTATTGGTGCGGAGGCTAGAAATGTATGGATTATAAAAGATCATGTACCACATATTGATCCGGAAGTAAACTTTTTTGGATCTAGTTTAACTGGTGAGGGTGTGGAATTTGGAAGTGTACCTTCCGTAAGAAGTGTTGGTTTTAATCTTAAGTGTACGTTTTAAAATAGTTGTAATATGAAAAAAATAATTTATATAACATGTGTGGTCATATTGGGCTTTCTGAGTTCATGTGACAAGGACAAGTGGTTGGATATTAATAAGAATCCAAATTCTGCCACTACCGTACAAGCTGATTATCTATATTCAGGTGCTATAACAGCTTTTTCTGCGAATAGAATTGGTGGTGATGGATTTTGTGCAATAGGCACCGGGTGTCAAATGTGGTCGTCCGGTGGATTATGGGGTAACTATGGCGATTTTTATGTATTTAGCCCATATAGTACAGGAAACTGTTTTAGTATTGTTTATGGTACTGCAGGTAAAAATCTCTTCTTAGCAGTTGAAGAGGCAAAAAAAATGGATCCGGTTCAAAACAATACAATTGCGCAGTGTATGATTTTTTCTGCGCAAACCTTTTTTCAGAATACGTTGACATATGGTGATATACCAATGAGAGAATCGTTTGATATGACCATTGTCAAGCCAAAGTATGATAGTCAGGAACAAGTTTTAGACAGTATTGTTTTATCGCTTGATGCTGCTATAGCCATGATTGATGATAGTCCAACGGCTATTTCAGGAAATGATTTAGTATATGGTGGCGATATGGATCAGTGGACAAAGTATGCAAAGTCTCTGAAATTCAAGACGCTGATGTTTATGGTTGACAGAAAGCCGGAGTACGCGAGTAAGATTACTGCTATGCTTTCTGCAGGAGGAATGATTGATTCTGAGGCGGATAATTTTACTTTCCCATACTTTGATGTTGCCGGTAATAGACATGCCATGTTTACTATTGGGGATCAATATTATGGTCCTGATGGGATTGATGATTTTTTCATGACTCCAGCTGATGGTGATATCATGAATCCAACCAATGATCCAAGGCGAGCTGTATTTTTTACTCCGGGAGAAGATGCAGCTGGTGATTATATTGCCTGTGGTGCTTCAGAGGATGCAACTGACGCTTCAGCTTTTTATAATGCTGCAAAACTTGCTAAACCTGATCAGGAAGATGTGATGTTAGCTTATTCTGAACAGCTTTTGCTCGAAGCAGAAGCAGAAGTGAGGTTTAATAATGATTTGGTGGCAGGAAAAAGTAAATTCGATGCCGGATTAAGAGCTTCATTAGCTTATTGGGATATTGATGAAACAGCTCAAAATTCATTTATTGCTCAATACAGTTTTACCGATGCAACGCAAGCGTTAAAATTAATTCACGAGCAACAATGGGTGGATCTTCTTCCCCGACCAATTGAAGGTTGGTCAAACTGGAGAAGGTCTGGACCAAAAGACCAGGAAGTGCCTGCACTATCAGTGCCTATAAACGCCAATGCTCCGGATTTATTTAGAGGATGGCCTTATCCGGTAAAAGAAAGATCTGCTAATCTTGATAATATGCCAGATCCTTTGCCAGAGATATATGATCATATGTGGTTTGACCTATAAACATTATAACATGAAAAAAATAAAATATATTATTCTCTTTTTAGCTGGATTCACATTCTTCTCTTGCGAGGTAGAATATGATCTTGAAATTGACATGTCAGATACAGCAAATGCTTTTTTGGTGATAACAAATGATGCAGCTACCGTATCTGAAACGAAGTCAATCGAGTTGAACTTAAAGACATACATTCCTTATTGGGAAGATGTTACGATTAATTGGACTGTTTCAGGAAGTGGGTTTACTTCATTTTCCGGCTCAGGAGTATGGCCAAAGATGACAGGAGAAACAGGATCTTCAACCAACTCTATTGTAGTTGATATACCTGCTACTGTAGTACCAACTGGTGAATTGTCTACTGAAGGTGTATTAACGTTTGAATGTACTACTGCATCAGGCAAAGTAATTGAAGCAGGTCAAAATGGCGATAAAGGCGATTTGGCTATAACAATCAATAAATACATTCCATTAGATCGCTCTGTTTTTATTGGTACTCATACTGAAAATGATACTTCTGATGATTATACTGGAGTAGTTGTTAAAGAAGATCCGGATGATGAATTTGGATTCATTATAGAAACAAAAACGTGGGGATCAGGAGGTTCGTATAAAGTCGTTTTTAATACAGTTACAGAAAAAGTAAGCTGTCTAAGTCAATATATTGGGATGGATTATCCAGGGGTACCAGGTTCAAATCCAACAAATAAGAATGCCATATGGTTTTCTCCCGCTACAGATGCAAGTATGGTAGGTTCTTTTGATATCTCTACCGGAAATTTTACTGTACCAGTTAATATGGCACTTAAGTATTATCCGCATAATTTTGGTGACAATATGTTTACTTACACAAAGGATTAATTCGAATAATAAATTAAGAGGTGACAGCGTTTTGTCACCTCTTAATTTCTATTTTTATTGAGATGGTAAAACACATAATTTATTTAGTTTTTGGGTTTTTGTTTTTAAATTCAATAATAGTATTTTCTCAATGTAAGGTATTAGATGAGAAAATAAATGATACATACAAAGGAGAGTGTAAGAAAGGATTAGCTCATGGGATGGGTGAAGCTAAAGGCATTGATGCTTATAGTGGTGAGTTTAAAAAGGGGTATCCTAACGGATCAGGAATTTATACATTTAATAACGGAGACACGTTTGAAGGAAATTTCAAAAATAGCATTAAGGAAGGATATGGGATTTTAACTACCATTGAAGGATCGAATACAAAAATAACTAAAGGATATTGGAAATACGGTTATTATGTTGGCACAAGTAAAAGTGCTCAGGCTTATAAAGTGTTGAATAAGAAGTATGTAACTAATTATACTTTTAAGAGAATTGGAGATGGAAATAAAGTGTCGTTTAAATGGATAAAAGGATCGAGAGTGTTGTATTACATGTCTGGGCTTAATATGACTTCTAATAGTGGTATTATGAGTACTGAAATGACCTTTTGTGGTTTTGATCAAATTGAATTTCCTTTTGAATGTAGAATAAACTTTCAAAATACTGATAAGGCAGAAACAATGACTTATGATTGTATTTTTGAGTTTGAAATTACTATTCCAGGAGAATATGAAATTACTATTAAAGATTAAGTGGTTGATTTTTTATTTGTTTTTCAGTTGTGATTCTTTTTTAGAGATTGTATTTATTTATAACTTAGCTACTTCTTCATTTGATTATACATTCACACTTGGTTATCCTGATGGTTCTGTTCAAATAATTGAAGGTACTTTTGATTCAGATGATTTAGGAAAGTATACTATGGATGTATGGACAGCATGGGGTGGTGGTTATGCTTCGTATCGAATATTGAAAGTTGTAAATGATGGAACTAAATTTGTTGTTACTGCTTTGTAGTAATTCAATAAATTATAATATTTAAAAAAGCTGCTCTTTTTAGGGCAGCTTTTTTTTGTTTTTATTTGTTTACTTCACGTAATAGTCTTTTAGATTCTTGAATTAGATAAAATGGAAGTGAAAGGAGTTGGTATTTGACGTTGTCTGTTTTATTGCCAATTTTCACCTTTGTTTCTGAGCATACAATTGATGGTATGCTCGTACAAAACCGTATAGCTTTGCTAAGCTTCTTTTCTGCAACAAATACTTGAAGTGACTTTAATTTACCTGTTTTGCCTGCTTTTACCTCTATGGGAATTATGTTCCTACCTGATTCTATTAAGTAGTCTAATTCTGCTTCTGCATTTCGCTTTTCACGTGTCCAGTAGTAGATTGAACGGTCTAAATAGTATGGGGGAATAGTAAATAATTCTTGCCCAACAAATTGCTCTGCCATACTACCTTCGTTAAAAACAACCCTGTAAAAAAGCAAGTTGAATGATACAATACGTTTGGGAAAAAGTAATATAAAAAGTGAGGGTAACAAAAATAAAAAAATAGAGGGAATATAATCTATGCGTAAGTTGTAATATATTACAACAAATACTACTTTTGTATAATGAATAGTTTTGAAATAAAATATTTACCTGATGCAATTAGATTTTTAGAGAGTATAGAGATTAAAGCTGCAAAAAAGTTAATTTATAATATCTCAAAATCACAGGTAGTTAATGATACACGTACATTTAAGAAATTAAAAAATAGTAATATTTGGGAATTTAGAGCAAGTTATAACAACAATGAATATCGTTTGTTTGCATTTTGGAATAAACAACAGGATACTGTAGTAATATGTACACATGGAATATTAAAGAAAACACAAAAGACACCTAAAAGAGAGATTGATAAAGCAGAACAAATAAGAATGAAATATTTAGAGTTATGAAAACAATAACACATGATGAGATTTTAAACCGTTTTATTGGAGAAAGAGGAACAAACAAGAGAATTGAGTTTGAAAATGAATTAAAGGCCGAAATATTGGCATTTCAATTTAAGGAGTTACGTAAAAAGAAACATCTTACTCAAATGCAACTTGCATCAAAAATTGGCATGGAAAAGGGGCAAATATCAAAAATTGAAAACGGAAAATTTAACCTCACTCTTGCAACTATTAACAAAATTGCAACGGCATTAGGTGCAAAAATTCATTTCAACTTGCAATCTATTTGATGTTGAGAATGGTAGATTTAAAACACATGTGTTAGCGTAAATATAAAGCTGCTGTGTTTTTTTTTGTTTTTACTAAACTTATTTCTATTTTTATTGTTTCATAAAAACAATAAAAAATCCAAATTATCATGAAAATAATTTTCTCTATCTTTCTTATTACACTTCCATTTTTACTGTTTGCACAAACACAACCTGATACTGTTAAGTATTGGGATGTGGAAGTTAATCCCTCTCTGAATTTTAATCAGGTATCACTTACTAATTGGTCGGCAGGGGGAGAGAATACGTTTGCCGGTACCACCTATCTGAAAGCCATATTAAAATACAATAAGAATAAAACAGCCTGGGAGAACCTTATAGATATTGGTTATGGAATGAGTAAACAAGGAGATGGAAACCTATACAAAACTGAAGATAAACTGAACCTTGCCACAAAAATAGGTATTGAAAGCGGAGCATCGAAATGGTATTATACAGGGATGCTTGATTTTAAAACTACAATGGCTGTTGGTTATAACGATCCGGTTAATCGTACAGGTAAACTTTCTGAATTTATGGCTCCCGGCTTTCTCAATGTTTCAATTGGTATGGATTACAAGCCATCTGACAATTTCTCTGTTTATCTGTCACCTGTATCTACAAAAATGACTTTCGTTCTTGATGACAGCCTTTCTACAGCCGGTGCATTTGGTGTTGATCCGGGTAGTAAGTTCAGAAGTGAGTATGGTGCAAAGGTGAGTATTATGGCTAAAAAAGAGAACTTACTTAAAAATATTAGTGTAGGTACTCGTTTAGATATTTTTTCAAATCTTACTTATAAACCCCAAAATGTAGATGTCTATTGGGAGTTTATTACTACTTTCAAAGTTAACGATTGGCTATCGGCAGTATTCTCCTTAAATGTTATTTATGATGATGACATTAAATATGTTGCCCCTGATGGTAATGTGAGAGGTGCACGCACACAGGTTAAACAACTATTTGGCTTTGGGTTGAACTATAAGATGCATAATTAGGCAGCATAAATTAACCACATAAGTCACATAAGATAGTATAAGTTGGCTCTATATGGAATATAGTGGGTATTACAATTTTATTTGTTCATTTTTGACAGATTAATGTAACGGTACTCTGCACCTTTTGCTACTGAATCAACCCTGTTTTCTACAAATGTTTACGGTGCTCTGCACCTTTAAAACAGAGCGACAGAGTCGCGTTAATATTTGTAGAAATTGAAGTGTCATGAATTGTGAAGGTGCAGAGCACCGTGATATTAACAAAGGATCTCAATACCTATTACAAATCATATAGAGCCCATAAGTTTTTCTTCTGTGAACTAACCTGTCTGCTGCAACCAGGTGTGTCTTATGTGGTTCAACGAAAGCAGATAATAATTACTTTCTTAATCTGACAGAAAAAGTTTGCTTAAGGTATTGACCAACCATGAATTGTGTTGTAAATTGTACTATGCATTAAAAAACTTAATTCATTTATTATGAAACCATTTGCCGATATTCACTGCCATCCTACGTTGCATCCATTTGCATTTTACAATTCCGGTCGTAAAAGAAAGAACTCTCTTTGGTGGGATAACCAGCCTAAGGAGCGTCAGAGAAATGATAAGTACCCTGAGTATTTTCAATCAAGTATGCCGGCATTGGCTAGAGGGAATGTACGATTAATAATTGCTTCGTTGTATCCATTAGAGCAGGCATGGTTCGATCCGACTCTGACCGGTACAGGCAGTATCACAGATTTTATTGCAAAAAATCTAACTATTCATATTCCTGTTAAATTTATAAATAAGTTGCAAAGTTCAAGTTTTGACTATTTTGAATTTCTACAGAAAGAGTATCAGTTTCTTTTGAATGAGAATGGTAATGTACATTCGATTAACCACCATGACTGGAAATATGTTTTAGTGAAAGATGCCGATGATATTGAAAATTATAAAAATGATTCGTCAACAATTGTTGTAATTCCTTCCATTGAAGGAGCTCACTCACTAATGTCGTGCAATGCTAACAACATTATAACAAATAATTACGACTTTCAAAAAACTATTGATAATATCAATACTATTAAAAACTGGAAGTTTCCACCTCTGTTTATTTCTCTGGGTCATCATTTTTATAATGGTTTGTGTGGGCATACCAGAACTATTCCTGATGGAGTTGCATCTTTCTTGCTTAGGCAGAATATTGGCTTAAATGAACCATTAAACAAGAGGGGAGAGGAGGTTGTTGATTGTTTGCTTGGTATAAATAAGTATGAAGGTAATGGCAGGCCTGTTTTTATTGATATTAAGCATATGAGTGTTACAGCAAGAATGCAATACTATGCAAAAATTACTGCTTTTAATCAAGGTAAAATCGATAGTGAAAAAATACCGGTAGTTGTTAGTCATTGTGGTTATTCGGGTCATCGTACTTTGTCAGATTCTATTATTGTTCCCGATACTGAGCCGACGAAATATAAAGAGTCGGAAATATTTAATCCATGGAGTAATAATATAACTGATGAAGATATTCTGGCAATTTTTAATTCCGGCGGAATAATTGGTATTAACCTGGATCAACGAATACTCTCAGGAATGGATGTTATTGAGGAGAGTAAAGAATTCTCTAACCGTGAGATACGTAAAAATGTTGAGCCGTTGGTAAAATTCTGGACTGAGCAGGTTGCCAAAAATATTCTGGGTATGGTAAAGGGTATTGTTAATAATTTTGGTATTGAAGAGGCTGATAAGGTGAAAGTATGGGATTTAATATCTATAGGCTCTGACTTTGACGGGATGATTAATCCCATTGATTCGTTTATTGTGTCAGATGAGTTTAAGGTCTTGAGGAGTGCATTGGAAAAGTATATGCCTCTATTGGATGACTATGATGCCTGCTCAATGGGTCTGTCGATAAATCAGATCCTTGATAAGATAATGTATGACAACGCAATTAACTTTGCTATCAAAAACTCCCTTACAACATCATAACTCCGGGAACAGATATAGCAGCTTCTGTAATTGTAATAATTTCTTCAGCACTATTCATGTTCAGTACACATGTTACCGATACATATTTCAGACTTTCAGTATGTTTAAAACTCTTTTTTGCCTCTTTGGGAAAGATATCTACAATGTTCTGAACTTTCCCTTCCCGGTTGGGAACTATAAATTTAAACATATATGCTAATGGCCATTGTTTGTTTTTTTCTAATACCTCTTTTAGTTTATCGAGTTGCTTGTTCATTACATTTTTTTTACAAAAATATCAATTTATGTTGTAAATTGTAATATAAGATTTAAGATTAATTTCTATTATAATGAGAGAGACAAATAAAAATATTGTGATTGTTTGTGATTGCAGAGAGGAGCGGAGCTGTATACCATTATCTCTTAAACAGCAAGGAGTTGATGTAAAGATGGAAACACTCCTGACCGGTGATTACATTGTTAACAACGGGATTATTGTGGAACGAAAAACAAAAGAAGATTTTATTGCTTCGCTAATCGGGAATCGATTATTTGAGCAGTGTCACAGATTAAAAAAAACTTCTTATAATCATATTATGTTGATTGAAGGTAATCCCTATAAAACAGGATATGACATTAGCTATGAAGCAGTAAAAGGTGCTTTACTTTCAATCTCTGTATCATGGCAAATACCAATAGTTTTTACGACTGACATCAAAGATTCTGTTAAAACGTTGATTGCTGCCGGGAACCAATTGTTAAAGGAGAAAAGGTTTATTTACAGAAAAGGACACAAACCTAAGGCAATAATGAAAAAGCAGTTATATTTGCTTCAGGGTTTACCAATGGTAGGAGTAAATATTGCCCATGCATTATTACAACGGTTTGGGTCAATTGAGAATATAATGGCGGCATCTGTTGATGAGTTAATGGAAGTTGATGGAATTGGGAAAGGTAAAGCCTCAATAATTAAAGAGTTTATCATTAAACAATAAATAATGTAATTCGTAATTCGTAATTCGTAATTCATAAAGTATGTGTTTTTCGGCAGAAGTTAGTTTTGGCGCAAGTGCAGTGCTTGTAACCACAGGTGTTTTGACAATTATTGTGAGTAAAAAACGAGAGCAGTTGTTTTTTGCTATGATACCAATTTTGTTCGGTATTCAGCAATTCATGGAAGGGTGGCTGTGGGTGTCATTACAGAATGAAGGGTATGATGCTATTGGAACTATCTCAAACTATGGCTTTCTGATTTTCGCACAGCTTATATGGCCTGTGTGGGTGCCACTGTCGGTGTATGCATTAGAGAAGAACAGGAAACGAAAACAGCTAATTACTTTTTCTATGGTTTTGGGGATTGTGCTGGCTTTGCTTTTAGGATATCGCCTAATTGTATTTGATGTAAGTGCAGAAATCATGGAACAACATATCTTTTACAAAGTTGGCCATTTCAAAAGTATTAATTGGTGGAGCGGAATATTTTACCTTATTCCTGCAGCCTTTCCGTTTATTTTTTCAAGTATTAGAAAGATTAATATTCTCGGCATTCTTATGCTTCTGCTGTTTGTTATATCAAAAGTTTTTTACATCCAGTACATGATCTCTATATGGTGTCTCTTTGCAGGTGTATTGAGTTTTTATATCTGGTTTATTGTGAGAGATATGAATACCTCAATGAGGCAATGATGTAGTGTTACAATGCATACTTTCTTTTCTTACTCTATTTCTTATAATAACTGAGGAAATTATTCCGGAAAGAAAAGTGATTAAAACGCTTAAAATAATTATTTGATCTATGAAACATAGTTATCAATTACCTTAAATAAATCAAATATGGTTATATAATTATTGAGCCGGTATTTTTTATTATTTTTGTAATCGCAATAATCAATCATAAATCATAAATAGAAAATTGAAATGAAGGTCTTAACTTACAAGAGTATTGATAAATCATTATTAAAATCTATACCAAACCCTTCTAAAGAGGCTTATGAGAGGCTTGTTAATGTTTTTTATGATCACCTGATGGAGGTTTATGATCCGGAAAGAATACGATTAACTATGATATGTAACCCTCGGGGTGGCATAAGTTCAAAGCTTACAATTGATTCAGACTGGAAAGTGAGAGGAGGGGATGAGAAATTTGCTGATTGGAGAAATAACATTGAAGATACGTGGAGTGTGACACTTTAGTTATGGCAAAAATATTATTACCGGAAGAATTTTTACAAAACAGCAAAGAGGGTCAAATCATTGATGTTCGTACTCCTGCTGAATTTGAGAAGGGGCATATTCCCGGTGCATTCAACATACCGCTATTTAGTGATGAACAGCGTGCTGTCGTAGGGACTATCTACAAAAAACAGGGGAAAGAGAAGGCTGTTCTTAAAGGACTGGAATTTGTAGGCCCGCAGATGAAAAATATGGTTCTTAAGGCAAAAAAGATATCAGATGGAAAATCTCTGTATATTCATTGCTGGCGAGGTGGCATGCGCAGTTCCAGTATGGCCTGGTTGTTTGAAACAGCTGGTATAGAATGCTATCTTTTAAAAGACGGGTATAAGGCCTACCGGAATTCATTTCACGAATTGCTTGAGAAGAGTAACTGGAAATTTATTGTTATTGCAGGGCCTACCGGATCGGGAAAAACAGCAATTCTGGATAACCTGAAAAGTATGGGCGAGCAGGTTCTTGATCTGGAAGGACTGGCTCATCATAAAGGGTCTGCTTTTGGTAGCTTAGGCGAATTGCCCCAACCAACCAATGAGCAGTTTGAGAATGATATTCATCATGAGTTTAGAGAGTTTGATACAGACAAACCGGTATGGGTTGAGGGGGAAAGTAAATCTATTGGTCGAAGTTTTATCCCTGATGATTTGTTTGAATTACTTGCCAGAGCCGATACCGTTCACGTTAATCCGGAACCTGAGTATAGAGTAAAACGTCTTGTGGATGATTATGCCCGTTTTAGTAAAGAAGACCTGATAGCCTCATTTCAGAAAATATCGAAACGGCTTGGTGGAGTAAGAACACAAAATGCCCTTAGTGCCGTGGAGAATGGGGAGTTTGATGTGGCAGTTCGTATTGCTTTGGAGTATTACGATAAAACATACAAACATGCTATTGATAAGCGGTCAGGCCGTAAAAAAGTGATTGATACGGATAATGATGAACCCACAGTTACCGCTAGATATTTGAAAAAGAATTATTATAGTAAGAAATTGTTTGAATAAAAAAGAGGCTTTAATTTTAAAGCCTCTTTTTATATTCTAGTTGTTATTATCCTTAAATGAATTCTCCTCAAATGGATTTGCCTGTTGTGCACCAAATGGTGGAGGTGGAGGTGGATCATCATCATCATCCCAACTCATTAAAATTAATGAGATTTGATTATCAATAATAATTTTATCTATTTGAGGTTTTTTATATATCTTCTTCTGCATATTATGCAAAAATAGTAAAACTATTTAATGGTCAAATTAATTTAGCACAACTTTTTTTGAATCAACTCCATTTTTGTAAATGATTTTGACAACAAATAGGCCGTTTCTTCCAATATTTACAGAAGTCTTTATGTTTGATGTTAAAAGCCCTTCTTTTATAAGCTGACCATTAACGTCATAAATTTTATAATTGGCATCTTGTAAATCCGTTGTTTTAATAATTATAGATTTGTTGTAACCATATATTTGTGTTATTGACTTTTTACTAATCGGATCTATTGCAGTTGCAAAATCACCTTTGAATGTAAGAAGGAATCTGTCAGTAACTGTTCCTGTTCCATTAACACTAAATGTATAACTACCCTCAGCAATTAGATCAACTGTTTTGTTTTCCAACACGTCTTCTAACAAAACTGTATGATCACCAGGGAAGTTAGAATAATCAACTCTTTCAATGGAGTAAGTTCCGGGTTGTTCAACTTGAAAACTTAAAGGAATTGTAAAGTCACTTGTATATAGTGGATATCCATTTATACATAATTCCTTAGATTCTACAGTAGTGAAAAACTGTATAAAATTATCGTTAGAAGAGAATTTCTTTTCTGAGTCATATTCATCCATATTCGGAGTGGCATTGTCATTGAAAACAACAGCTATCTCGTCACGATATGTGTCGTTAACACCTGCAATCTTAAGTGTTGGATTTGTTGATGCAGAAGCATTCTTTAAGTATGATGTATTGTTATGTACTCTTACTGCATTAGTAAATCTTACATCACCTGAAGTGTTTGGATCAGGTACTTTCACCCAGAATGCATGATTTGATGGGATTTGTGGATTTGTAATGTTTACTGCAACTCCTCCGGGAGTATTATAAACTCCATATTGTTCCTGATCATTAAGATATATCCAGAAAGCATCAACAACATTGGTTTTTGTAAAACCGCTGTCTGTCCAGTCAATGGCTGAGGGATAAGGATTACCAATTAAGTTCCATCCTAATCCGCTTGTACTTCGATAAACTGTAGCTGTTTGTATACCGTTATTTAGTGCGCCAGTAAAAACAAGGTCGTTGTTGCTTCTTAGTACATATCCCGTAGTCGCTACCATAGAGCTTGTGGGACTGGCAAGTATCCAGTTACCTGTTGCATTATCCCAATAATACATGCCTAAGTCGGCACCACTATTGTTTTGGGTTGCACCTACCACAGGTGAGCTTACGTAATAGTCACGTGTATTTGCACTAATAGTCTGATGTATCCTTACTTTATTAGCATTAATAGTAAACGTGCCGTCATTAATGAATGAAGCATTTTGTGTTGCAGAAGAGTATAAATCCAATGTTCCTAATACAGTTACATTTCCACTAGTTCCTACAGTAAGCTGAGCTCCTGATTCAACTTCAATATTGTTAACTTCTATAGTAGCATCTAACAGTGGAAAATTAGTTGCTGTTTGAAGAACATACATACTTCCGGAATTAACATACGCCTCAGACCAGTTGCCGGGTTCATTAAATACATTGGATACTGCACCGGTCCATGTATTAACAACATTACGTACAAAAATAATCTGTTCAGTTGTAGAGTATAAACTGTAAGTAGTCTCTTGCGCTACAACGTATATGTAATGATCAAGATTAATAGTAAGACCTGAGATATCCAGACTTGAGCTAAATTCTGTGTTTGCAGTCATTGTTCCGTTACCGATTATAAGAGCAGCAGCACTATTTTCATCCTGTCCGGCTACAATTTGAGCTTCGGTAGGAGCTGTAGTGCTTCGGGTTACTACGTAATAGTAGTTCCCGGATTTGTGTGTTTGTCCTAACAGATCAAGATTATCTTCTGTTTGGTATTCTATTCTTGGATAATCAACAGCCCACTCCGGTGGCGCAATGGTTTTAAATCGCCAGTTGTTGGAAACACTATTATCAATACCTCCATAAGGGTCACCTGTTGACGCTGATTCAATCGCTCCGTTATCAATTGTAATGTAATAATCTGTGTTGAGGTTCAGATCTGCCGGGAAATCAATAGTAAGTGCACTACCGGAAATTGAAATTGCACCAGAAGGTGAAATAGTTCCTCCCTGAAATGTGTATTGATAAACATAACTAGGATTACCGGCCTCATATAAATACAGGTATTTATTAGTTATACCTGAATTTGCCTGAATGTTTTTATCGAAATCAATAGTAAGAACTTTATCTATCGGAACTTCAATAGCATCCTGAACCGGATCAAATGTTACCACTGCCGGCGGATTGGTTACAGTAGAAAATTTGTAGTTTGTAGTATTGTTGTCAATACCACCGAAAACTGTTCCATCAGTTCCGTGAATTGCGCCATAATCAATGGTCATATAGTAAGTTTTACTTGCTTCAAAATCACTTGGGGAATCAATAGTAAGAACATTATTACTTATGCTTGCTCCTTTTCCTGCTTCAAAAACTCCGTTACGAACTTGAATACTTAAAAATTCACTGTCATCGGCTTCATCAAATATTTTGATATAATAGAAATCAGCTAAAGGGTTGGGCGCAATGTTTTTATCAAAAGTAATATTTATCACCTTGGCAATGTCAACTTCTGTGGCATCATTAACAGGGTCATAAGTGGTTATAGCCGGTGGCACCTCGGTATGAAACTTCCATATTGTTGATGAATTGTCAATACCGGCATAAGCTACTCCGTTCATTGATTCAACAGTTCCTGCATCAATTGTAATATAATACTCAGTGTCCGGATCAAGGTCATTTGGTGGATCAATCGTTAAAATATTATCGGTGATGCTTACACCTTTGTTGGGTTCAATAGCACCATTGTCAATCTGACATTGAATAATAGGATTGCTATCTCCAGTTTTGAATAGCTTTAAATAAGTTGTTGTAGTTCCTTGATTTGCCTGAATATCCATGTCAAAAGTGAGAGTTAATGTTTCCTGTATTGATACTCCGGTGGCATCTTGTAAAGGACTATATGTTTGTACCACAGGTTCAGGCAGGTTGGTAGCTGTAGTAAATGCCCAATTTGGATTATTAAAATCATCAAATTTATTAAAAAACACCCCGTTTATACTTAATTGGTCAGTTGGTATATAAACAGCCCATTCTGTATTGCCATCTAAAATATCATTTGACAAATCAATAGAAAATGTTGCTCCATTTACAGTCAGTCTGGAATCTCTGTCTCCGTAAAAAGGTGCTGTCCCGCTACTTAAATTAATAAAGTTAGTAGGGTCAGCAGTTTCATAAACTGTAATTGTAGTTTTATCTTCAAATGTGATATTGTCGGAGAATGTTGCTGATAATGTGGGTGTTCTGGATACATTAGTTGCACCGTCAACAGGATTAAGAGTTGGGATCTCCTCAGTGACGGTTGTAAAAGCCCAATCTGTGTTATTTAAAAGGCCTGAAAATCCTGTGCCGGTTGAAGATGAAACAATACCATCTGCATCAATTAATACATAATATGATGTGTTGTAATCCAAATCAGACGATGGGTCGATTATTAACTGATCTCCTGAAATTGAAAGTCCGGCATCAGCACTTCCATATCTAATCTGGTAATCAAAAACAGCAGTTGAAACACCATCCTCATATACTTCCACATAATATCTTGTAGCAGAACTGTTAAATGCAATGTTTTCACTAAAGGTTAAAACTAAGTTTTGATCAATAAGAGTAGTTGTGGAATTCTGGGTAGGATTGTATGTAGTTATACTTGGAGCAGTGGATGAGGTTGTAAATCTCCATTCTGTATCACTTGAAATTCCGGCGAAATTAACACCCCCCGGATCTGATTGAATACCGTCGGCATCAATTAATACATAGTATGTTTTATTTCCAACTAAATTGGATGCGGGATTAATAGTGAGTTGATTACCGGAAATAGTTACTTCCGAATCAGCACTTCCATTTCTTATTGTGTATTCAAAGACTGATTGACTATTTCCTACTTCAAAAATCTCAATATAGTAACGTGTAGAGCTTGCGTTAAATTTAATATTATCATTAAAAGTTAGCGAAAGCGTTTGGTTTATGGGAATGCCTGTTGCGTCCTGGTCAGGAGTGTAATCAGTAATGTAAAGAGAAGGCGCTACGGTTGTAAATCGCCATTGAGTAGTGCTTGAAATTCCACCAAAACCAACACCTCCCGGATCTGATTGTATTCCATCAGCCTCTATTAAAACATAGTATGTAGTACTCCCATCTAAATCTGATGAAGGATTTATTGAAAGTTGAGTTCCTGAGATTGATAATCCAGGATCGGCAGCTCCATTTCTTATTTGCCAATCTTCAATAGGTGTTCCGTCGCTTTTAAATAACTCAACATAATACCTTGTGTCGGAAGGGTTAAACCGTATGTTTTGATCAAAAGTCAATACAAGAGTTTTATCCACAGCCACACCGGTAGCATCTTGTGTCGGGTCATAAGTTGAAATGCTGGGTTGTGCAATTACAGAAAAACTATAAAACGAAAGTAAAATGCCGAATAACAGGGAGTAAATATTTTTCATAGCTCAATTTTTTTCAGTTTATACGGAAATGGAGTTTAAATGTTTGTTTTAGACATTGTTAATTACAATATAATGTAAAAATAGTACTTTTCTATGTTTATTTAAAGGAAACTTATCAAAAAAAATGGTTGTTGATAAAATGTTAATGCTATAATGTTAGTTGTGCCAGGTAGTCGTAATTTGCTCCTGTTACAATTTGTTTGCACCTAAACCCCTGTTTTTTAGCTATTTTTTGTAATAGATCAGGGTCAATAAACAGCCATTTGAAAGGATTTCCGGCTATGCCTTTATATTCCATCATGTAGATTACCTCACCATAATAGGGCTCATTATCTTTGGAAGCAAATATTTTTTCACCTTCATCATCTTCAAACATATATCTGATGTCTGAACTGTCTAAAAGGATTTGTCCGCCGGGAGCAAGCAGTTGTTTTGCTTTGTGAAAGAAGGTGTCAAGATTTGCAACTGTTCCAGTAAAGCCAATCCCATTCATCATCATAAGCAGAGTATCATATTTTACAGATGGCGAGAAGGAGAAAAAATCGTTGTTCGCAATAACTTTTACTCCCCTTTGTTTGCAGCAATTACAGGCATTTTCAGAAATATCTAATCCGGTAACATCAAAACTCTTCTTTTGCAGATAGAGGCTGTGTGATCCGCTTCCGGCACCAACATCCAATAACTTTCCATCGCACAAAAGCAAAGCCTTCTGTTCTATTTTCGGCATTTGACTGAAATCACGAAAAAGATAATTGACAGGAATAACATCATCTTCTGTAATGCTTGATTTTATAGTAATGTTGTCTGCATGTTTACCATTCAGATAATCAATTAATGCTCTGCCTAAAGGGTCTTTATCCGGATGGATGGTCATTTGTATGTGCCTGTTTGTTAATTAGAGTATTTGAATTTTTCATTCTTAAATTGTAACGATGTATCTTTCACCTTATATATGGTGTAAATATAATCAAATTGAAAAGTTAAAATCCAATTAAACTGATTGTTATTTTAGGATGAGTGAAAAGAATTGATATTTTTGTAAAAAAAATGAAATATCATTATCATGGAAGAAAATGTTAAAAACATTGTTGAGCAGTTTAAAATAGAGGGCACATTCGATAAAGCTAAGGTTTTTGGAGATGGCCTTATAAATACTACTTATCGGGTAGAAACAAAGGAAAATGATGCACCTAACTATTTGTTGCAAATAGTTAATCATCAAATTTTCAAGAATGTACCGGAGTTAACAAAAAATATTCAACGGGTTACTGATCATATCCGTACAAAATTGGCAAAAGTTCCCGGAGTAGATTTGAAACGTCAGGTGATGACGCCAATTGATACTTTTGATGGTAAAGGTTTTGTTCATGATGCTGAAGGTCGTTACTGGAGAGTGTTTCTTTTTATTGAAGGAACTCGTTCATATAATCAGTTATCGAATGAAAAACAGGCTTTTACAGGTGGTAAAGCTTTTGGTCAGTTTCAGAAAATGTTATCAGACCTTCCCGGTGAACCTCTTTATCCTGTCTTGCCTGATTTTCATAACACAGAGATGCGTATCAATAATTTTATTAAGACGGTAAAAGCGGATCCTAAAGGACGCACAAAAGAGGTGCAGGATGAGGTTGACTTTCTGTTGGCTCGCTCTGAAGAGTATAAGAAAATTGTTCAGATGGGACGAGAAGGTATTATCCCGGAGCGTATCGTTCATCAGGATACAAAGTTCAATAATGTATTGCTGGATGAGAATGATGAAGTGTTGTGTGTCATCGATCTTGATACTGTAATGCCCGGGTATGTTTGTTATGATATTGGTGATGCAATACGTAATGGTGCTAATACCGGATTAGAAGATGATAAGAATATCGATAATGTGAATATCAATATGGATTTGTATCGTGGTTTCATAAAAGGTTACCTGAGCGAAGCTAAGGATTTCTTAACTCCTGCTGAAATCGATACTCTGGCATTTGGTGCTAAACTTCTTACTTATGAACAGGCTGTACGTTTCTTCGATGATTATATCGATGGTGATAACTATTATAGAATAGAGTATCCTGATCATAATTTGGTACGCACCAGAGCTCAAATCAAACTTCTGAAAAGTATGGAAGAGAATTATGATGAGATGGAGGCTATTGTTAAGGAAGCTGTGAAGTAGTGAAGTAGTTGAAAGTTTATCAAGTTGAAAGTTAAAAGTTCTAGGTTTCATGTTTTTTACCGACTAAACATTGTAAATGAAAACACTAAAAGTACCATTCCTTCAATTATCTGATGATAGTTTGGAAACCATATCAAAGAGTCTGGATGAATTTCCGGTGAATTTTATTGATGTAGTTAACTGGAAAGAGTATCCATATAAACCTGATGTCTCTTTTAAAATGGGGTACACAAAGGATGCTCTTTATATCAAGTATCAAGTACATGAAAAGGCTGTAAGAGCGGTGAACAGTGAGCCTAATAGTGAGGTGTGGGAAGATAGTTGTTGTGAATTCTTTTGTGATTTTGATGGTAAGGGGTATTACAATCTTGAGACAAATTGTATTGGTACACAATTGTTTGGTTGGGGAGAGAGCATGGAAGACAGAGAGCTTGCTGCTAAAAATCGTACTCGTGCTGATACTTCTGTTATAAATAAAATACGAAAAGTATCAACATTAGGTTCGGAACCGTTTGATGTTAGAACTGGTGATTTTAGTTATGAAATTGTAATGGCTATTCCTGTTAATGCTTTTTTTACTCATAAACTTAACTTCGAAAAGGGAATGACATTCAAGGCTAATTTTTATAAGTGTGGTGATAAGACTCCTGACATGCACTTTCTAAGCTGGAATCCTATTAGAGTCGATTCTCCAAACTTTCATTTACCAGAATTTTTTGGAGAGGTTAAACTTGTATAAATATTCATTTGAATAGAATAAAAAAGGCTCATCCGAATAATGCATAGTTGTCTTAATATTTCGGCACTCTGTACCTTATAAACCGTATTTGATTACTATTTCTACAAAGATTTTGGCGGCTCTGCCGCTATATTTATCAGGTGCAGAGCACCTCAAACATTTGTAGAGATATTGGGGTTTTTTATATCCTGAATCATTCTGTATGTATAATCAAAGCTCCCAATTTTCTATGCCACGAACGATAAGACTTATTTATCAGTAACTTTCCGCCTGCCTACAAGCGAAGTAAAAATTCCGATAATACACAAAAATGTAAAGGTAATGGTAACGGCTTTCATACTTAACATGTCAGAAGAAAAAGAAAAGGCACAAAATAAGGATGATAAAGCAAATAATATATTGCTGTACAAGAACATTTTCATACGTCCCCAACTGTCGCTTATTTTACCAAAAGGAACTAAAAAGACAGACGAAGCCAATAAAAAGGACATAGTAACCCAACTTAAACCTACTGCAGACATTGAAAATTCTGCCCCAATTTTTGGTAAAGCTACATTTACGGCAGCACCCATTAACGGATTAAGAAAATTGGAAGACATTGTAACAGCCAGAAAAATTTTTTTATTCAAATTTGGATTTGATTCTATCATTATCTTTTTTTTATGTGAGTCCAAAAGTATAAATTTAGAAATATCATTTACAGAATATGTATTTTTTTTTGTATAGACATATTTTAGGACGGGTCAGTACAAAAAGCTTTTTAAAAAGAGTTGGGTGGTCTATTGCAAATGTCCGTTTTTTGGTACTGAACAGGTTATAGAATACATAGGGCGGTATACACACAAAATAGCAATCAGTAATCATCGTATTAAAAATATCGAAAACGATAGCGTTACTTTTATTGCAAAAAATTACCGGCATGGCGGCAAGAAGCATCCTGTTACACTGACTGACCATGAGTTTATCCGGCGTTTCTCACTGCACATACTACCAAAAGGATTTACAAGAATACGTCACTATGGCATTTTGAGCAGTACTTTGAAGAAAAAGATAATCCCACTTTTACAGGAGCAATTGCGGAAGGTCAATCTACCGGAAAAGCCGCTTTTACAACACCGTATTTGTCCAATATGCAAAACAGGCAAACTCGTTACTTTGATAACATTTAAAGCAGCAAGAGTACCACTACCAATTGCTAAACTACAATCATTGTTACAACATCTTCCTTGTATCCCTAAAATAACGTCATGATGGCTAATGGGATTACTGTGTGTATATGTGAAAAACAGACGTTCTTTTACTGTTATTTACAATACAGATACTAATATAAAACTTGAAAGTACGGAATTTACACCTAAAAAATGAGAGACAAAATTTAATGTTGCAACCTATTAACTAAAAACACTCCTAATAAAAACCATTTATTCCCCATAAGTAAGTGCGATTGTGGCCGGTTTCCCCGAAGGGCCGGGGCAGGCTGTCAACACAGCGTTCAGATTGGGTTCCCGAATGGCGGGACAAGCTGTACCGACACCATCAGGACGCTTTATTGTTAGGCACTGGGCTTGTTTTCTATCTGTTTTGTTTTTTCAAATAATTCAACTGCCATACAAATCCAAAGTATAATGTCCTAAATTGAAAATAATCAAAATCTTTTTTCGAATAAGAAGTGTCATACAATGTATTACTTTCATTTTTTGTGTTAAAAATATTGTTTAGCGAAATAAACGTGATTAATGCTTTATTTCTCATTCTAATATATTTACTTAAACTAATATCAAAACGATTATAATTGCCATATTGCAAATTGTATAAATCATTTGAAAATATCGGTTTGTAGAAACTTGTTTGGTTATCAAAAGTGGAACCTGTTATTTCGTTATAATAAGTACCGGGTCGGCTCATATATGTTAATGCTAAAGAAAATAATTTGGGATTATTATATTGAATAGTTGTTTTTACCAAATAATTAAAATCTTTAGAACCGTGATAATCGTTTTCAAATATTCTCATTTTTTGCTCAATAAATGAATTTGAGAATGTAAATTTTAAATAATTATAAAAATTATGTTCTAAATAAAATTCTATACCAAAAGTATTTACCTTATCTGCGATAAAAAAAGCGTTTGCAGACTGTTCTCCTGTTTCATTTTTAAAATATGTTGCTGCTTTTAATAATGTGTTTTTAAACTCATACGAATAATCTAATGCTACCTGATAACTTGATAGCAAATTATATGTCTTTGAGTAATAATTTGGAATTGAATAATTGTGATACTTTCCACCACTCAATAAAAATGATTGTTTTTTACTCAAACGATATTTTAAACCTAATTGTGAGCTAAAGTAATATTTTTGATTTTCCACAGGTAAATTACTTCTCATTCCTGATGAGAAAGTAATTTTATCATTAATATTCCAAGTTGTATATAAATATGCTTCAAGAATGTGGTTATGAATTGAAGTTTCTGAATAATAATTTGGGGAATTTGGGGATAAAGCATAATAATATGTAGGAATACTATCCTTAAATTTATTACGATGAAAATCGTGTGAAATGCCTAATTGTATATTCGTGTTTTCCAATAAATGCCACTTATAATCAATAGAACTATAAACTTGACTTATTTTTTGTTCTGATTTAATATTGCCAAAACTAAACTGTTGTTTTGAGTTATTAGTTCCACTGTTTATACTTAAAACACCTTTCTCTGAATAAAGCTTTAAGTTGTTTACCGTGAAAATTCGTCTTTTATCAGTTGCTACATTCCCTTTATAAGTAAATTGTTGATTATAACCACTAAATTGTTCATCTATAAAGTAATTATAAGAATTGAACTCTGCCTTTTTGCCAATTTTTGTGTGGAAATTTATTCCTGCGTCTTTAGTGTAAAAGTTTTTGATGTTAGGTATTTTATCTTTCTGAATACCTACAAAAGCATCAGAAAACTGATAATTTCCGTAAATTTGAATAAATGAAACTCCTTTTTTAATTTTTTGAGAAAGGAAAAGACCTACACTTGCTAAACTTGTTGATAGTTGTAATTGAGTTGCTTCTAAATTCTTTATAGTTTGAATTTCTACCAAACCTGCACTTGTGTTACCATAAGTCAAAGGTGGATTACTTGCATATACATATTGTGTGTTAATTATTTCTGTATTAAACAAACTAAAAAACCCTTGATTGTTTAATTGACTTGCCCTGACAGGGTTATAAATAGGCACGCCATTTAACACTACTCTTGTTTTGTCAGCAGAACTTCCCCTTAAAGATGGGTTTGCAGTTTCATTTGTGGTTGTCGATGCCGGTAAAACTGATATAGCTTTTAATGGGTCGCCTTGTGAAATAGGGTTTAAATAAATATCCATTTTCTTCATTTTTACAACAGAAAATTGCTCGGATATTGGGTCTCTTGCTTTAATTATTACTTCTTCTAAAGTTTGACTATTTTTATTTAAGACAATAATTAAGTATTTAGACATATCAATAGTTGACAATGAAATTTCTTTTGTTTCATAACCAATATACGAGACAAGTAAAGTATCATCTAAATTGTTAATAATAAGATTAAAATCCCCTTCAAAATCAGTAGTTGTTCCTTTTTGCGGATATGACTTTAAATATACATTTACTGCAAAAACAGGTTCGCCTTTTTTGTCTTTAACCAAACCGTTAATTGTTGATTGAGAAAAAGAAATAAAAGAAATAAAAGATAAAAATGATAACAATATTACTAAAAAAATATTTCATTTATTTGCCTACTAATTTTGTTGCTAATTGACTAATTGTATAACTTCTTGGAAACTCTTTAATACCTTCTTTATAATATTTTTTGGCAAAATCCCATTTTTCATTTTTAATGTAGAATTTAATTAACATTTCAAAAGCTTCTTCCTTTCCCCACGATGGCAAATAATCATTTTTAACTTTCTGAATAGGCAATGAAATCGCTTTTAACAAATATTCTTCTGTTTCTTTACCGCCACCATATTTTTTTGGTGTATGAAAATCGTTACTTGCATAAACATAGTATGCTCGTAAATTTGTTGAATCTATTGCAATAGCTTTTTTTAAGTTTTTCTTTATATCGCTTGAAATAAACATTGCTTTCATTCCTTTAAATTGAATACCAAAACCTTGTAGCCTTGCCAAAAGTGCATATTCTTCTGAATTTTTGCTTTTCATTTCATCTAACCAATCTATACCTTTATCTATTTCTTGTTCGGCGGTCGCTTTATCATCCTTTTTTAGATAATAAATAGATGAATAAAACTGTATATATGATTGCCAATAAAGAATAAGATTTTGTTCTTTAGATTTATTTAGTTCAACAAGGCTATTACTCAATTCTGACAGAGCTTTATTGTTCTTTGACATTAAACTTTGAACAAAAGCATCATATATTTTTCTTTGAATCCCAACAAGTAATGTGTCTGATTT
Source organism: uncultured bacterium (assembly GCA_965371855.1). Taxonomy (GTDB): domain Bacteria; phylum Bacteroidota; class Bacteroidia; order Bacteroidales; family Marinilabiliaceae; genus JAADEM01. The sequence goes on along the minus strand of CBDUZZ010000005.1, from coordinate 3,250 downwards.
AATTTGTTCTATTTGAGCAGAATAATTTATCGCTTCCACCTTTGCTATTTCTGTTGTATTCCCTTTGCAGGAAACAAAAAATAATGAAATTATTAATAATCGTATCATAATATTGAATTTATAAATTAGTTTATATTATAAACTAAATGGTTAAAAAAATTATTTTATATATTGTTTAATTACTTTTACATACTCTTCAAAAGCATCAATTCCTGTATTTGTAATCTCAATTGATGTATGTTGATAATTGTTTAAAAATCCTTTGGTTATAGTTATGTATTTTTCCTTTTCTAATTTTTTTAGTTGAACACTAATATTTCCTGACGTGGCTTTTGTAATGTCTTTTAATTCATTAAAATCCGATTTACCATTACTCACTAAATAAGAAATAATAGCTAACCGAAGTTGGGAATGTAATAATGGATTGAGATTTTTAAACATTTTCTTTTTTCTTATGTTGAACCATTAATATTATTCCAGGAATTAATACAGCAATTATTGAAACAATTCCCATTAATAAAGGGTGATAAATCCATTCAAGATAAAAACATAAAAATGCTGAAAGACCAATAAAAATACCAGAGTAGAGTAGTAATTTGCTTTTCATTGAAGTTCCTGAAACTATTGTACCAATAGATAGTAAAATTAAAATAATGGGTATTAAGTTTTCTTTTAGATTATTCGCAAATAAAAATCCTAAAATCATCATATTAATTGATAAAACAATCCATAATGCAGATACTATTTTACTAATCAAATTTTGCTTGCTTTTTCCTTTCTTTTTTGAATAGTAGATTGTAGAATAAATTGCTCCGATTGGCATTAATAGATAAGGATACCAATTAATATCATAATGCTCATTTTTAAGAAGTATAAATTGACTAATAGAAGTTATGGCAATTAATATCCCCCAAAACGTATAAATAAATCCATTTTCTTCAAATTTATTTCTGGCTTGAGTAATCACTTGGGTAATCAATTCAAGGCTTTTTTCGGGTGATAATTTATTTGTTTCCATAAAAGTAATTGTTAATTCACTGCAAATATAAAGTAGTTTATGATATAAACAAAAAATATTTAGAATTAATTTATTTGAGTGTAGTTAATCTTATTTGCTTTTATTGAAATTGCATCTGTTTTGGGGTTCGTGGATGCCTTGTGCCTAACGATGAGTGTATGTTTTGGCGGGGAGTTCAAAGCATATCACTATCAAGTCGCACCATCGTTTGTTTTATATTCTTACTTTCAACTTTCTACTTAAACCCCGCTTAAATATACACATTGTTGAACAAAACCAAAAGTAGCTAAAATCCAAACGCAACCAAATACGTCATCAATTCAGCGAATCGTTTTTTTTAACATCAGACTGTTTTCTCCAACTATAATGGCATAGGACTCCCTGTTTTGATGTTTGTCACACCAATTAGTTTTTTTTCGCATGTTTTGTTTCTCCTTAGTTTTTTTGTTTTAAAATTGTTTACTGCCTGATTTGGGAAAGGCATGTTTCCACAACGATATTTCCACCGTATTTCATTGCATTAGCCGGAATCAAAGGAGTTTGCCACGGAGTTTGCCGGCTCTTGGAATGTCATAATAAACAGGTATAGTTTTTTCCAAAGGTCAACAATAGTTTGTTTTGAATGGAGGGTCATAAGTCCAACAACCTGACTTGTACGTTCTACAAGTTGGTTTATCATATGTGCAATTTGTAGTATTTGATAATAATTTTGCATTGCTTGATATGACACTCTTGAATATTTGTGTTCCAATTCATAGCCATGATTTTTTTGAGAATTAAACCCCTGATTTTCGATTTTCCATCTCATACGGCCATTGTCGGCAGTTGCCACTACTTTATCAGCAGACTGAGGTATGTTAGTGATGTAGGCAAACTGTTGTGTTTTTTCATGTTTGGTTTTTATATGACTTACCTTTTCATTGCACAATATCCATGAGTAATTATGACCGTTGTATTCTATATCGTTGAGAAAAGTATAATCAAGTGTTGTTCGGAAATTTTTGTTAGTTCTGTAAACAGAACGTTTTTGTGCCATAGCCTTTAATAATCCTACTTCGGTGTTAAAAGTTTTTAAACTACCGTCTTTAAGTGTTATGATGAATCCCCATTGGTTTTTACGACAAATATCAAACACACTGCTGTTTGGGTAAAGTCCATCAGCCAGAATGCAAATTGGCAACCGGGGATAATATTTCTTTATTTTTGTAGCAAGGCGTACAAAAGCTTTCTGTTCACAATCCTGTTTTTCATAATCACGACCGGGAAGGTTTTCTATAAATTCTGTAGCGATTGATATACTGTGGCCTGAAGAGCTTACAAGTTTTGCTTCCAGCACATAATGAAAGTACGTTGTTTTACCGTTTTTAGAGGTTTTTGTAAGACAGTGTGAACAATGGGGTTTATCAAATGTAGCCATTCCTGTAGCATCCACAGCAATTGAATAATACTTGTTAAACAAACGAAACTTACGAAACAATTTCTTCTCAATTAATCGACTGACCAATTGAGCCTTTAGAATTTCTAAAAGTTCAGCAGGCAATGTCCTTAAGACTTCGTCTACAGTATCTCCTTGAGGAAGCCTTATCCCAAAATACGTGTAGATGGCTTTTCTGAACTTCTTTTCTCTGCGATCATTATTATAGGCGTTGCGAGACGATTCTTTAAACAGAAACATAAACAATGCTCCGGCACAAATTTCTGCCATTGAATATTCTCGTTTCTTTCGTTTATCCGGCAACTCCTCAAATTTATCGAAAAGCTCAGGAAAATGTTTTTTTACTGTACGAACAATGCTTGTTAAAACAATTTTACCCTTGTCTGTAGATGTGAAATTTTTCTTTCGTTCTCTATATGAAAAAACCGTAAAGTACCAGGTTAAATATTTGTGTATCAAATAAATAACCCGTATATTTACGGCAATGAAAAACGCCATAAGTTACTCTTAACCCTCCTATGGCAAAAAAAAGAAAAAATGAGAGAACACTTGCTGACAATCAGACAGTTAGGGGTTTTGCCCCTTTGCGACCTCTCGAATACAAAAATAGCCGGAAAAAATATTTTTTCCTATACTTGTAACTCATTTATTTTCAAGTCTTTTTTTTATACGCTGAATTGATGATCACGATATAACAGACGAACTAAACAATATTAAAGTGAGCGAATTGGAGGTAGGTTATAAATTAACCCAACTTGGCTTTCGCGCATCAAAAAATAGAAAATATTTCCATATTT
>CBDUZZ010000004.1:0-100209 GCA_965371855.1 uncultured bacterium | reverse complement strand
CAAAATATGGAAATATTTTCTATTTTTTGATGCGCGAAAGCCAAGTTGGGTTAAAAGCCGGTGCTGACGGAAGCGAAGAGCAAAACACTGTTCTTGCCACATATTTCAACAAACACAACACTGTCTCTGATCCCGGAGTATCAAAAACAAACAAAAAGTTGCTGTTGCAAATTACAAAAGTGACAAAAAAGATGGTGATTGGTTAATCTGGGATGATAATAGTATTCTACGTTTTGAAATGCACTACACCGATGGAAAGAAAGTAAGTATTTGGAAAATGTGGGATGAAAAAGGGAATCTCATTTCAGAAAAGAAATATTGAGACTACTTAACTTCTTATAGAATCATATAAGCATTAACCCCTTCAAGAGTTTCGAACTCTTGGAGGGGCATTTTTTTAATGGCACGAACAAGTCTGAGCCAATCTCCACTTCCCAACTTCTGACTACTGAGGTTAGACTCTCTAAAGCAACTTCTTCAACAAATTCAACTTAAAAGCAGTATAGGGAGGATATTTCACAAATGGCTCAAACCATGTTGCTTTTTGCAAAATTCCTTTGTAATGTGTAAATGTATCAAAACCAAACTTTCCGTGATAGCTTCCCATACCGGAATTACCTATTCCGCCGAAAGGCAGGTTCGGATTTGTTAGATGCATAACTGTATCGTTCAGCACCCCTCCACCAACGGAAATCTCATTAAACACCTTATTACGGATGCTCTTTTTATTTGTAAATAGATAAAGTGCCAACGGTTTAGGTTTTGTCTTTATTTGCTTAATTGCATCATTCAGGTCAGTATATTCAAGTATTGGAAGTATTGGCCCGAAAATCTCTTCTTTCATAACGGCATCATCCCACGTTATGCTATCCATCAGAGTTGGTGCAATGTAAAGATCATCTTCATCAGTCTCACCTCCAATAATTATCTTGTCTTTATTGAGAAGTGCTGTTAACCGTTTGAAATGACGGGGGTTGATTATTCTCACAAAAGCTTCACTTTTTTGCGGGTCTTCACCGTGAATCTCTAAAATTTGCTTTCTTATCTCCTCTATCAGCGGTTGTTTAATACTCTTCTCCACCATCAGGTAATCAGGTGCTACACATGTCTGTCCGCCGTTGATGAATTTTCCCCATACAATGCGTTTGGCAGTAATCTTCAACGATGCCCCTTTTGTCACTATTGCCGGACTCTTCCCTCCAAGCTCCAACGTAACCGGCGTAAGATGTGCAGAAGCTGCTTTCATAACAATCTTACCTACAGCAGTACTACCGGTATAAAATATCTTGTCAAACTTCTCACGCAGTAGTGCGGTAGTCTCCTCAACTCCTCCTTCGATAACATGAAAATATTTACTGTCGAAATTTTCGTTAATTAATTTTGCCATTACACGGCTGGTATTCATAGCCAGCTCACTCGGTTTCATAATCATTGTATTTCCGGCAACCATAGCCGATACGGCCGGATGCATAGTCAACAAGTATGGGTAGTTCCATGCTCCGATAATGAGAGTATTCCCCAACGGTTCAGGATGAATATAGCTGCTGCCCGGAAGGTTAGCAAGATTGGTTCCTACACATCTACGTTTACTCCATGACCTTACCTTTTTAATTGAATGTTTGATCTCGGCATAGAGCAGTGCCAACTCCGTTTCGTAAGTTTCAAACTTAGACTTCTTAAAGTCGGCATAGATAGCTTCGTACATCAACTCTTCATTAGCCTTAAGTATATCTAATAATTTCCGAAGTTGCTCTTTTCTGAACTTAATCGATTTTGTTGCATTGGAATTGAAAAACTCCCTCTGGTTTTCAAGTATATCTTTGTAGTCGCTCATCATTGTTTTATTTTTTCCCAATACAAACTTAAAAATTATATACCCCTGATAAAATATAAATTAAAGATATACTAAGAAGTATTTCTTTTTTAAGATTTATATGAATCCCTTGATTCTGTCGCCAATCAGTAATGATTTTGAAGATATATTTTACATTTTAAACACAGGCTTTAGTTTCGGCTATTCATTTTGATAATTGATTTCTAACAAAGATAATTAGTGTCTGCAAGAAAACATAACACAGATTGTCATTGCGAGGACGATAGGACGAAGCAATCTATTGATATTCAATAGAGATTGCTTCACTCGTACCTCGTTCGCAATGACGCAAACCTCTAAATTTAATAGTTCTCTTGCAGACACTAATTAATACGGCCTGCTTCTATGACTTTCGCTATTTATGCAGGCAGTTTGTCTACTGTCAGTCTTATATCATTAAGGTAGAAGTTATCTCTATTACTTTATAAAGTCTTTAAGCACATCTTTCAACGTAGGCGAGCCAATTTCCTGCAAATCATAAATTACTCTTGTATTTGGTTTATTGATTTTAATTATTCGGGTAAGGTCAATTGGAGTGCCTATAATAACCGTATCACAAGGTGTGTTTTCAATAGTTTTCTCAAGGTCTTTGATTTGCTGTTCTCCATATCCCATTGCCGGCAAAAGATTTCCAATATTAGGGTAAATACGGAAAGTCTCGGCAAGTTTACCAACTGCATACTCTCTTGGATCAACTATTTCTGCAGCTCCAAATTTCTTGGCAGCAACAATGGCAGCGCCTATCTTCATCTCTCCGTGTGTTAAGGTAGGGCCATCTTCAATTGCCAACACCCGCTTCCCTTTAATAAGTTCCGGGTGTTCCACTTTTATGGGTGATGCTCCATCAATAACAATTGCTTTAGGGTTAACTTTCTCAATATTTTCTCTTAGCTGAGTAATGTCTTCAGGAGAAGACGTATCTATTTTATTGATAATTACAACATCGGCCATCCGCAAGTTAACTTCGCCGGGATAATATTTTAGCTCGTGACCAACACGATGAGGGTCAACAACAGTTATTTGCAAATCAGGTTTGTAAAATGAAAAATCATTATTTCCCCCATCCCATATGATGACGTCACAACCATCAGGGTCGTTTTCTGCGGCACGTACTATTGCTTCATAATCCACTCCTGCATAAATTACATTCCCTCTTACGACGTGAGGTTCATACTCTTCCATCTCTTCGATAGTACATTCGTGCCGGGCCAGGTCTTCTATCTTAGCAAACCGCTGAACCTTTTGCTTAACAAGATTTCCGTAAGGCATAGGATGTCTGATGGCAACTACTTTTAGCCCCTGTTCCATTAATAACTCAATAACACGCCTTGATGTCTGGCTTTTGCCACAACCGGTACGTATTGCACAAACTGAAATCACCGGCTTAGTGCTTTTTATCATTGTATCGTTAGGTCCTAATAACATAAATGAAGCACCAACGGCATTCACGATTGCAGAGACTCCCATCACCCTATCATAAGTCACATCGCTGTAAGAGAATACACATACATCTATTTCATGTTCTTTTATCAAATGTGGCAGGTCTTTTTCTTCATATATGGGTATCCCGTCAGGGTACAGTTGTCCGGCAAGTTCAGCAGGGTACTTTCTACCATCAATATCAGGTATTTGAGCAGCTGTGAAAGCAACTACTTTATAGTCCCTATTATCCCTGAAATAAGTGTTGAAATTGTGGAAATCTCTTCCGGCAGCTCCGATGATAATTACATTCTTCATTGTTATTAAGTTTTAATTAAATATTAGGTGTTTATTATAGTCCCGATTATTTTTTAATAAAATTAAAGGATATATTTGGAAATTTGTATAACAAAAGTCAGGGTTTTTGTTTTTAATTTAACAAAATATCTTGTTAATCCTTTTCTTTAATAAATGAATTATCTGGCACATTTATATCTTTCAGGAGAAACCCCGGAGATAAGGGTTGGAAATTTTATTGGTGATTATGTCAAAGGTAATAGCTACAATAAATATTCGCCGGAAATTCAAAAAGGCATTTTGCTACACCGCAGAATTGATGAGTTCACAGACAAACATCCTATTGTAAAACAGAGTGCCGGTCGATTACGTGAACATTACGGGCGATACTCCGGAATTGTGATTGACATGTTTTATGACCATTTCCTTGCCGTTAACTGGAAGCACTATTCAGATATTGAATTATCGCAATATGTTACAAATGTACACCGATTGCTCTTGTGCAATTATTTTAAGCTTCCTGCTAAAGTAAAAAGGTTTCTACCTTTCCTGATAAAAAGCCGGAGACTTGAAAACTATCGCCACATCTCAGGGATTAAACGTTCATTGCAAATTATGTCGGAATACACTTCTTTACCCGCCAAAACTGGTTTAGCCATAGAGATAATGCATGATAATTACAAACTATTTAACGAAGATTTTGGAGATTTCTTTCCTGATGCTATAAGCATGGCTAAAGAAGTGCTGGAAGAAGAAACAGGCAGAAAGCTTTAATCAAACAACGCTCTAACCATCCTCTCTTTTCCACTAAGATCCTTTTTTATTTCAACATCATGGTAGTTGTTATCAGACAATAATGATACCACCTCTTTGCCAAACACTTCATTTATTTCAAAGAGCAGCATACCTCCGGATTTCAACATTAGCCTTCCTGCTTGAGCAATTTTATGGTAAAAAATAAGCGGATCTTTATCTTTCACAAAAAGTGCCAAATGCGGTTCGTGTTCAAGTACATTTGGCTCCATTAGCTCTTTTTCAGAATCACGAACATAAGGAGGATTACTTACTATAATGTCATATTTTTTCAGATCGCCGTTACCTGGGGTGAATGTTAATATGTCTATTTGCTTTATTGCAATTACTAAATCGTTTAGCTTGGCATTTGCTTCTGTTGTTTTCAAGGCTTCTTTTGATATATCCCAGGCTTCTACCGTTAAGTGCGGATTTTTGGATTTCATACCCAATGCTATACATCCACTTCCGGTACCAATATCCAAAACAGTTTTATGTTGAGGTTCTATTGATTCAGTTAACCAAACAACAAGCTCTTCTGTCTCAGGCCTTGGAATAAGAGTTGAAGTGTTAACTTTCAGAGTGAGGTCAAGAAATTCTGTTTGCCCTAAAACATACTGTATCGGTTCACTGTTTTTCAACCGTTTAATGCAATTTTCTAAAAAAATAGTTTGCGAATCAGAAAGTAGAGTATCACCTTTAATTAACAAATCAGTAGTAGAAAAACCCAACAAAGAACTAAAAATAAGACACGCGAATTGTCTTATCTCGGATGCAGCGTAAAAAGATTTTAACTCTTTCTGCATAAATTGAATGTACCCTGAAACATTTTTACCACTCATTTTTATTATATTGAACGGGTAAATTTAGGAAACATATAATGAAGGAAACAGTAGTGCACGAAAAATATATAAAAAGATGCCTTCAGCTTGCATCAAACGGCGAAGGTAATACATACCCAAATCCACTGGTTGGCTCCGTAATTGTTTATGACGGAAAAATCATTGGAGAAGGGTTTCATTGGAAAGCCGGAGAGCCCCATGCTGAAGTGAATGCTATAAATTCGGTGAAAGACAAATCATTACTCAGCAAATCCACTTTGTATGTTAATCTTGAACCTTGTGCCCATTTCGGGAAAACACCTCCCTGCTCCCTGTTAATAATTAACCACAAAATCCCCAAGGTAGTTATTGGCTGTATTGATTCATTTTCCGAAGTGTCAGGCAAAGGAATAGAGATGATGCGAAACGCAGGTATTGAGGTTATTACAGGAGTATTGGAAAAAGAAAGCAGATTCATCAACCGACGATTCTTCACTTTTCATGAAAAGAAAAGGCCTTTTGTAATTCTTAAATGGGCACAAACGGCAGATGGGTTTATTGATATTGAACGCACCTCAAAATCTATCGCACAACCAACATGGATAACCAATGAGTGGGCACGCAGAGCTGTGCATAAACAACGAAGTATTGAGCAGGCTGTTCTTGTTGGCACAAACACAGCATTAATCGACAATCCATCACTCACACTTAGAGACTGGGCAGGGAGTTCGCCCATCCGCGTTGTTATTGACAGACAACTAAAATTACCGGAAACACTTAATCTGTTTGCAGGAAAGGAGAAGACCATTGTTCTTAATGAAAAAAAAGATGAATCAAAAGACAACATCACCTATCTGAAGATTAACCTGCAAGACGATGCAGCCCAAAATATATTAACAACCCTTTATGACCAACAGTTACAATCTGTTATAATTGAAGGAGGCAGAACAACAGTTAACTTTTTTCTGAAATCCGGTTTATGGGATGAGGCTTTTATTTATGTTGGGGATAAATGGTTTGTATCAGGAGTGAAAGCTCCTGAGTTTAAAGGTAATTTGTGTTATAAAAAGGAGTTTGGAAACAGTAAACTTTTTGTTTATCGTAATATGTTGTAAATTAGCATACACAAGTATAATACTATGGATTTTGCGGAAATATTTACACCACTGGTAAAGACACTATTAGTTTCGGCATATATAATTTCTATGCTGGTAATAATAGTTGTAATAATGTTGGAAAACAGAAACCCGTTGAAAACAATCTCATGGGTTATTGTGCTTCTTACGGTTCCTGGATTAGGGGTTATATTTTATATTTTCTTCGGACAAAACTGGCGCAAAGAGAAGATTATAGCAAGAAAAGGTCTTAAAAATCACGATCTTTTTGCATCCATATCCCATTCTCAGGTTAAAGAATTATCTGACAGCAACCTGCTTCTTAATTCCGGCATTTATACAAAAAGAAACATCATACGGTTACTTCTGAATAATGCCAATGCAATTGTTACTCATGGTAATAAAGTAAATATACTCAACAATGGAGACGAGACTTTTAGTGCAATTATCTCCGAGTTAAAAAAAGCTGAAAAATTCATCCATCTTCAATACTATATTTTTGATGATGATAACATAGGGAACGAGATTATTGATATACTGATCGAAAAAGTGGCAAACGGGGTTGAGGTTAGGTTAATAATAGATGATGTAGGTGGCTGGCAACTTAAAAAAAGTTTCTTTAATCGGCTTCGTGAAAATGGAATTGAGGTGGAATGTTTTCTTAAAGTAAGGTTCCCGATGTTTACCAGTAAAATTAATTACCGCAATCACCGAAAAATTACTGTTATCGACGGTACAGTAGGATTTATAGGCGGCATTAATATTGCCGACAGGTATCTGAATGGAAATGAAGGTTATGGCATATGGCGTGATATGCATTTGCGTATAGAAGGTGATGCCGTATTGGCAATGCAAGAGATATTTCTTATTGACTGGTATTTTGTAAAACAAGAGGAACTGACAGACCCGAAATACTTTCCGGCTGTTGACCCTATTGGTGATAAATTGGTACAGATTGTTCCAAGTGGCCCTGATTCTGACTGGCCTGCCATCATGATGGGTTTTTTGCAGTCTATATCTTCAGCGATGAAATATGTTTATATGGCAACACCCTATTTTATGCCTAATGAATCTGTTCTGATGACAATAAAAGCTGCTGCCATGGGAGGCATAGATGTTCGTTTACTCATACCGGAAAAGTCGGATGCCCATTTTACACACATGAGTAGCCGGTCATACATTAAAGAGCTACTGCTTGCCGGGGTTAAAGTATATTTTTATCAAAAAGGATTCCTTCACAGTAAAATGATTGTTGTCGATGATTTGATTTGTTCTATCGGGTCAGCAAATATGGACTTCAGAAGCTTTGAACATAACTTTGAAGTAAATGCATTTATTTACGATAACGAGAAAACAACAGAAGCCAGAAATATTTTTCTTGATGACCTGAACGATAGCAGACAAATATTTTATGATATATGGATCGGTCGGTCAAAATGGATGAAAATCAAGGAGTCTTTTGCAAGGTTGTTTAGCCCACTACTTTAATATTATTAATCTTTACATCATAAAATCGCATATCCAAAAATCAACATATCGTAAATCCCAAATCCTCACATCGTAAATCCAAATATCATACATCCAAAATCCTCACACTGTGGGACATACTGGATTCGAACCAGTGACCCCTACCCTGTCAAGGTAATGCTCTAAACCAACTGAGCTAATGTCCCGTTGCAAAATTGCAGTGTAAAAATAATAATTTTTTATAACTTTATGCTCTTATTAAAAAACGGATATGATAACACAAGATCAGATAAAAGACTTCAGTGAACGCGAGTTGGCGTTAAGGGGGTATCTTTGACATCGATAAAAAGAAAATAGAGATTGAAGAGGAGGAGATGCGCAGCCAGGCTCCTGATTTTTGGAATGATGCCAGAAAAGCAGAGGCTGCCATGAAAAAACTTCGTGAGGTTAAGAGTTGGGTTAAAGATTGGGAGGAGGTACGTTCTGCAACAGAAGACCTGAAAATCATTTATGACTTCTTCAAAGCAGGTGAAGCTGAAGAGAGTGATGTAACAGAACAATATGACCTTACCCATGAGTTATTGGAAAAGCTGGAGTTAAAAAACATGCTCCGGCGTGATGAAGACAAGTTTGGTGCAATATTGAAAATCAATGCCGGGGCAGGAGGTACTGAGAGTCAGGATTGGGCTGAGATGTTGATGAGAATGTATATTCGCTGGGGAGAAGCACATAATTACAAAGTGAATGAGATGAACTATCAACCAGGCGATGAGGCCGGGATAAAGACTGTTACTCTTCAGTTTGAGGGCGATTTTGCATACGGATACCTGAAAAGTGAAAACGGAGTACATCGATTGGTACGCCTTTCGCCATTTAATGCTGCCCATAAACGTATGACATCGTTCACTTCGGTTTTTGTGGCTCCACTGATTGATGATTCCATCAAGATTGAAGTAAATCCCGGAGAAATAACCTGGGAGACATTCCGCTCAGGTGGTGCCGGTGGTCAGAATGTGAATAAGGTGGAAACAGGGGTTCGCCTACGTCATGCTCCTACCGGAATTACAATTGAAAACACCGAATCGCGCTCTCAGTTAGGGAATAAAGAAAACGCCATGCGCTTACTGAAATCACAACTGTATGAATTAGAGTTGCGAAAAAAGATGGAAAAGCAGAATCAGCTCGAAGCTCAAAAGAAAAAGATTGAGTGGGGCTCACAAATTCGTTCTTATGTGCTGCAACCGTATAAACTGGTGAAAGATGTTCGCACAAATTACGAAACTTCAAACCCACAGGCTGTTTTGGATGGTGATCTTGACGGTTTTATTAAAGCTTACCTGATGGAGTTTGGGGCAGAAGAGGTGTACAAGGGGTGAATAGTGAATGATTAATGAATAACATGACAACTCAAAGAGATATAAAAAATCATAGCACCTCAAAATAATATTTAGCCCAAAAACTCAGGAATCATAATGGACTATCTATAGAAAGAAAAATGAAGTTTATTGTTTCCGGTGGAGTAACAAAAGTTAAATAAACACTATATTGTTTTTTTTAATAATCTCATTTTGTGTTTGAATATTTAATATGAGAAACCTGCTTTTTGCAATATTTCTTTCTCCTTTTATTATTCTTCATGCTCAACATAGCAAGCCTGATACTATACAGGCATTTTTTACTAACGAAAAATTAACTCTCGACGGACAACTAAACGAGCAGTGTTGGCAGCAGGTTCATAGAATCAGTAATTTCACACAAAGGGAAATGAATGAAGGGGAGTCGGCTACCGAAAAAACAGAAATAGCAATTGTTTATACTTCCAATGTGATGTATATAGGTTTTTGGGGATATGATAATGATCCGGACAAAATTGTTGCTCAAAACATGGAGCGTGATTTTATGTGGAGTACAGATGATAATTTCGAAATTATTATTAGTACTTTTAACGATAACCGTAACGGATACCTTTTTGTTATAAACCCCAACGGAGCCAGAGCTGACGTATTAATCTCAAATGAAGGGTTTGGATTTAACAAGAGTTGGAACGGAGTGTGGGATGTTGCCACTACAAAAACGGATAAAGGGTGGTTTGCGGAGATTCAAATACCATTCTCTACATTGAAGTTCAAGAAAGAAGATGAGCTGACCTGGGGTATAAATTTTGAGCGAAATATCCGGCGTAAAAAAGAACAGGTAATGTGGCAGGGGTGGTACCGCATATTTGAACTTGAAAAGATATCACAAGCCGGGACACTGACAGGGTTACAGGGCATTAAAGCCAAAAACAAGGTTGAGATTAAACCCTACATCTCAGGAGGTGTTGAAAAGCTTGATGGTGATAGTTGGAATGGACGATACAAAATTGGTGGTGATGTAAATTTCGATATTACTCCAACACTTAAATTAAACTTAACTGTTAATACTGATTTTGCACAGGTTGAGTCGGATAGAAATCAGATAAATCTTACCCGTTTCTCACTTTACTATCCTGAAAAAAGACAGTTCTTTCTTGAGGCTAAAGATATTTTTGAGATGTATATCGGATCTATGGATCAGGTCTTTTATTCTCGTAGAATAGGCATTCAGGATGGAAAGGAGGTACCCATAATTGCCGGTACCCGATTGTTTGGGAAACAGAATAAAACATCGGTTGGGGTTATGTCTATTCAAACGGCTGCTAAAGAATCTGTTTTAACTACAAATTATTCAGTAGTAAGGGTCAGGCAGGATATAGGAAAGCAATCAAATATTGGAGCTATTGTTACATCAAAAATCCTTAATGGACGGCGTAACATCGTTTATGGAACTGATTTTACCTATTCTACTTCAAAAATATTCAAGAATAAGAACCTGATTGCTTATGGTGCTTTTTCCAAGTCATTTACAAGCGATTCGGTTAATACAAATAACTCTGCATACATGTTCTATCTTTCTTATCCTAACGACTGGTTAGAGTTTGATTTTGCCATCACAGGAAATCAGGAGAATTACAACCCGGAAATGGGTTTTGTCAGAAGGCATAATAACAGGATGTATTACACAGAATTGCAATTTAACCCCAGGCCTAAGTTTTTGCCGTTTTTCCGTAATCTAATTTTAAAACCACTTGACATTAATTACTATGTCAATGACAAAACGAATGAGTTGGAGAGCATTTTTTATGAACTGAGACCCTTTGGATTTGTTACGAGAAGTGGTGAGGTTTGTGAAATTAATTACCAATGGCTTTATGATAAACTTTATGAGCCCTTTGTACTATTTGACACCGTTGTTATTCCTGTTGGAGTTTATGAGGATTCAAGAGGTGAAGTACAATTTGAGACTTTCAGAGGCAGGAGAGTGTCCGGTGAAATATTCTTAAACTGGGGTAGTTTTTATACCGGTAAGCGAACCCGGCTTGGTATCGAAGGAAATCTTAACATTAATAAACACTGGAATCTCTCAGCTGAGTGGAATAAGAATTTTCTTACTTTCGACGATGCCAGCCTTACTACCGATGAAATAGGAGGGAGAGTGATATATGCATATAATCCGAAGTTAAATTCAAGCGTTTTCGGACAGTGGAATAACGAAGATGATGAGATACTAATGAATTTCAGGATTAATTGGATTCCTAAAATAGGCAGCGATTTTTATTTTGTGGTTAATCAACTTGTTGATACATCAACCGGCATTAAATTTACAGATACAACTGTTCTTGCAAAGCTGATTTGGAGATTTGCCCTTTAAGCAAACACATCACCTAATCAACACATCAAAGTTCTCTGTGTGTCCCGTCACAAAATGGGCTTTTTTTGGAATGTTTACATCCGCACCAGTATACTTTTTTTGATTCTTTAATTTCTACTTTGACCGGAGCAATTCCGGTTCCTTTATGTGAGCCGTCGCAATATGGCTGATTGTTGCTTTTTCCACAAGCACACCAGTATTTGGTTCCCGGCTCTTCTTCTATTACGTAAGGTTTCGTTTGGGTAATAATTGGCTTTTCCATTGTGCTCTTTTTTGCAAGTTACATTTTTTATAATCAAATTCAAATTGTTGTTTTGGGGAACTAATTTTGCTACTCTTTTGCCGTTTTTCTTTTATGAGACAAAAGACCGACAACTCCGGTCAATACAGCGATTCCGCCTCCAACTTGCACTAACATTTGGTTCAGAAGCATTCAAAGTATCATGCCATATCATTCCCATCCAATATGTAATATCATTATAAATTCCTCTAGACGATGCACCTGGCCTTAAATTAAAAACATCTGTTAGATTATGTTGTATAGTTATACCCCTGGAAGCATTTACTTGAACCCATCCCGATACATTACCATGTCTAATTAGCCAAGTTAATTCATTGCTTGCCACTCTCCATGTATCTCTATATTCTGATTTCCAAAAACATAGAAGTTGGTCGCTAATATTTCCAGGAGCTCGCTGCCCACCATATTCAACACCCTGCGAATATCTAAATGAATATGCAGCAGTTCCGTATTTAGGGTCTGCCATAGTTCTTGAAACTAAACCGGCATCTAATCCATCTGTAACAGAAGAATTGATTACCTTGTTTAAAGCATTACCAGTTAAAGTTATATTATCATATCCAAGCAAAGCCATTACTCCTGCTTGTGCAACATTAGACACTACCCCAAGCTCCCGCACGATTGCATCGTGTGGGTTACTTGATAACAATAACATCATCCAACATCCCTTTTTCTCCTGCATAGTCTACAGCACTGCTATACACATAATCTTCTGCCCTAAAAACCAAACCTTCTTCTACAGGATTACTGTGAATATAATCAATCTTTTCATCGATTACTTTATTACTCCATAATTCTATTGGTTTATTGTCATGTCTCCAAAGCTGATATTTATTTACATTCGAAGACTTACTCCCTGCTTTTAAAAACTGACCTAGCAACCATTCTTTTCTACTCTCTTTTGGGTTGGCAGTAATCGCTTTAACTATCGCCTTGCTTGTAAACCGTTTGAAATCACCTATAAGTAATTCTGGTTTTTGTCCGTTTGCACTTCTAAAAATCAAATGAATATGATTCGTCATTATACACCATGCAAATACTTCCATCCCTTTTTCTTTTTGGCAATAACTTAAACTTTCAATTATTATGTCTTTGTATTCGTTTCTTGTAAATGCATATAGCCATTCTACCACTGCAAAAGAGATGAAGTAAACACCATCCGGATTATGAAATTTGTAATTACGACTCATTTGTTAAGTATAATAAATTTCTATAAACAACTAAACCACACGATACAATCGTGCGGTAGCGGGGATTACTCGGGCTTTTGCATATTAAAGTGTGAAAGTTTCTCCTTCTATTTCTTTGTTAGTTTATAAACCACACGATGCAATCGTGCGGCAGCTGTGGGGTTTATTTAAGTTGAGATTGAGCTGAAGGCATAACCGTGTATTGATGGATTATTCGTCCTTTTTGCATGTCTTTACTTTTCAAGTCTTCTATAGCCCAATATGCAACAACTCTTCTAATTCCTTCATTTTTATAATTTACTTGATATGAAGCTTTTGAATTTTCAATAGGATAGAAATATAATGGGTGTTTTTTTAAATCTCTACCTTCTTCATCTTCTATAAAATCACCAATCATTACCGTAACTTCAGTATTTGGAGGATTTACAAACATCATATCTCTTTTATATTGAACATTGGTGAAAATCGTATCATACACAACAGAATCTTCATACAACACACCACTTCCATTGTAACTTTTCGACACTCCTTCCTTGTCATAATTTCGATAATACCTTAATGCTCCTTCATTATACAATTTATAGCTCATTACATTACCGTTTCTATAATAATAGGTATACTCTTCATTAACCTTGCTATAGATAGCAGTACTTTTTTTAATCTCCTTGTACTTGTCTCCAAACAAATAACGTTGAATGATTAAAGTATCACTCAGCTTCTCTTCGACCCACACAAGATCTGTACTTCCATCATTAAAAGAAGATACCTTTTCTATGTTACAAGATTGAAAAACTAGAATACTTATCAGTACAGTTACAACATTAAAAAATAATCTCATATTTTATTTTATTCTTTTATAATAATCATAAGAAGTTGGAGGCTTGTACCAGTAAGGAGGTGTTACTCCATCTCTAATTGGTGTAAATGTGGTGTCTGCATTATTTATATTCATTATTGTCAGAGCAGGAACCACAATATAATTCCAATTCAATATAATTGTATCTCCATTACTCCAATTTTGTGGATTAGATTGAAGCTTCATAAAACTGGTAAACCAACCTGCTATTTTATATTGTATTGGTGCTGAATAGCTCATATCAATAGGATGTCCATCTACGTGACGTGCTCTTTCTCTTGGCTGCCAATTAGAATTTCCTAAAAGAATAAATCCTCCATTCTGGTCATATCCAACAGGATTACCTCTCCGTGCCAAATAACTCGCATCAATTCTCGTATTATCCATAGGCGCAATATAACCCTCACCGTTTGCGGCAACACTTGATTGCTCATAAGAAGCAATTGAATTATTCAGGTCGTATTGATATCTTGCAACAATTTCGTCATAAAAAGAACGACTTTGGTTCATTCTGTTTATGGCCCCATTAGCTTGTCCATTGGCATATCCTGCATTATTAAATTCACCAGGATACATCATAGGATTATGGCCTACACTATAACCAACACCTTTAACACTATTATAACTTACACCAAAATCAGGAACATTATTCTTATATAAAAACTCTCTTACATTTACTGTACTTCCATTTACCCAATCCATAAAACGCGTAAACCAATTATCAGTCCAAATAGAATTACCAGAAGGGTCGGTAAACAACAAGGGATTATTCAAGCAATAGGCATACCTATTGTATCCCATGGCACTACCCGGTAGTTGTACAAAGGGGTCGGGGCTGAGGAAACGGCTTAACATGGGGTCGTAAACCCTACCGTTCATATTCAACAAGCCATATCCATCAAGGTGTTCGTGCATGGTGTAGCCACGTGCGGTGTACTGGTAACTGCCATCGTCTGCCAAAGCTTCGGCCCAATTTGTTGGGTTACGCCTGTTACCCCATGGGTCAAAAGCGTAACGTTTTACAACTTCATAACCGGTGCTGTTTTGTTTACTTAAAGCTATCAAAGAACCCTGGTAATCGGTGTGGGCAAAATATAAACCATCCATTGTTGGCTGATCTTCATCAGTAATATACATTGCCGCCAAGCCATTGCCACCGCTAATATAGTGAATTTTCCGGGTTTTATTACCGGGCAACAACTCCTCTTCGTAATCATCAAAATAGTAGCGTTTTAAAGTGCTTGTGCCACTACCATCCATAAAATCAGTTATTCGCCGCTGGTTGTCAACGCCATAAGTGATGTCGAATTGTTTAAGAATGGTGCCGGTTTCGTTTTTCACCTTCATGTTTTTCACCTTGTTAAAAAAGGTGTATTCAATAGAGTGTGGATTGGTATCAATAGGATCGCCTTTAAACCCGGTTAGGGCATGTGGGCCTGCATCGCCGGTACCATAAATAAACTCGGTAAGTCCGTCACCACCTAAAAAGTTTGTGTCTTTTTTCTTTTCAATGTTTCCGTTCTCTGCATAAAATGCATGTCCACCCCCCATTTTTTGTGTGTAGGTATTTGTACCTGTTTCGTCATACAGGGTCCAACTGGTTAGCTGGTGGTTCAAGTCGTTATATGCAAACTCTTCGTGCTGATTCATTAAACGGTCTGTGCGCGATTGCATGTTACCTGACAGTTTGAACATATACTTATAATCTATAAGTGTAGTTCCATTATAGGTGGTAATGTTTGTAGAAGGCAGTCCTTTGCTGTCGTATCCCAGATTGGTTATCACATTACTGCCCTGCGTAAATTGTGTAATTTGTCCGCGTGCATTTATGCTGTTCAGTTCCCATATTTCAACCTCTTCTGTACCACTACTGCCATTGTCAACAAGGGCGGAAACACTGTTTAATTCACCACCATCGTTATAACCATAATTTAATGCAAATCCTGAGTGATAGGTTTTATCCGTTAACCGTTTGTATTTATTGTCGTAGCTGTAATCAACTGAAAATGTTTTGCCATCAATAGTTTCTGTTTTGCTTTTGATAAGAGGAGTGGTTCCATTGTAGGTAAATACCTGCTCGTGTATAACTGTTCCATCCTCTTTTTTTATGCCGGACAGTAACCTGCCAAAAGGATCGTAATTATATGATACTTCATTGGTTCCTCTGATAATCGTTAATAACCTGCCGGCATCATCATAATCATACACTGTGTTATTGCCTTTACCATCGGTACTCAATAATAAAAACTCTTAGGAATTACTTTGTTCCCCATTTTGTTATCATACGAGATAATTCTTCGAGTTTTACCGGTTTGATAATGTAGTCATCCATTCCGGCATCCATAGCGTTGATTTTTTCTTCAAGGTCATTACTGGCTGTCATTCCGATAGCCGGACAATTATTTCCTCTCTTCTTCAACTCTTTTACAGCAGATATACCATCCATTTCCGGCATATATATATCCATGAAAATCATATTGTAATCTTTCTCCTTTGCCATTTTTAATGCTATAACTCCATTTTGTGCAATATCAATAGTTATAAAGAGTCTTTTGAAAAGGTTTTGTATTACACGTTGGTTTAATCTATTATCCTCTGCAACCAGAACTTTAAGATTTTTGCCTGAAACTAAAGCTGTGGTCATATCATTTGAATCAATTTCAGGAAAATGATTTAAAATAAATTCTTTAAGGATACTCAATTTTACCGGTTTGCGTAAATAGATGTCTGCTCCCAGTTGTTTTGCAATTCGGGTGTTTGCCTGTTTGAAATCAGCACTTTGAACAATTATCAGCACATTTGAATGTAATTTATTGCTGTGAAGAGTGTTCAGGAATTCCAAGCCGTTAAAGTCTGGACGGTTATCTATAATTATAATATGATATTTGTGCTTCTCTTTTAAAATATCAATAGTTTCATTTGATGGAGTCAATTCGTCGTATTCTATATGCAGGGAAGCCAGATTTTTTGTAATTGTCTGCACTTGTAATGGATCATCTGTTATTACCAATGCTTTAATTTCAGTTGGAAGGGTGATATTAGAAAAGTCTATTGTTTTAGTATATTTATTGGTTCTGAAAGGTAGTGTGAAAATGAATTCAGCACCCGGATATTTTGGATTGTCTGTTAAGCCTGATGGGCTTTTAACCTTTATTTCTCCTCCCATTAGGGATACTAATTGCTTTGATATGGTTGTTCCCAATCCGGTTCCTCCGTATTTTCTTGTAGTGCTTCCGTCAGCTTGAGAAAACGGGTTAAAAATCATCTCTAATTTTTCTTTTTTAATTCCGATGCCTGAATCTTTAATTGAAAACAGAATAGCACGATTACCGTTAAGAGCTTTTGTCTCAGATACATTTATTTTAATACGACCATTAACTGGTGTGAATTTTATTCCGTTACTTATCAGGTTATTAAGTATTTGTCTTAATCGCATTGGATCGCCTATGAAGTCATTTGGGAGTGGAATCGAGGATGACCATGATAGTTGTATGTTGTTCTCTTTAGCTTTTGCCTGAAAATCATGAACAGTATTTTCAATTTCATCTTTTAAGTTAAATTGGATTGATTCTACTTCGAATTTTCCGGCTTCAATTTTTGAAAAATCAAGAATGTCATTAATCAGAGTTAACAATGTGTCAGCAGATCTTGTAACTACGGATAGCATCTCTTTCTCCTGTGAGTGCAGATTTGATCCCATTAACAGATCGGTCATGCCGATAATTCCGTTTAACGGAGTTCGCAACTCGTGACTGATATTAGCGATAAAGGTTGACTTGGTTTCATTACACCCTGTATTCATTTTCTTTTTCAAGTCAAGTGAAGAGACTTCAATATACATATTAATGATATATTGCTGCGACTGGAGGAAAAATGGTATCTTTTCGACAAGAATAACAGATTCTTCTTCTTGTTTGTTTTTTAGGATATATTTAAATGAGCTTGTAGAGTATTCCGATTTTTTAACAATTGTACAGTTCTCAAAAAGGACTTTGTCCGATGAGTCCTGGCCAAGCATCTGATCTTCATCATCAAATAAGAAGATATTAATAGCAGCTTTGTTTACCTGCCTGATATGAGTTTTATTATCAACAAGTATAATTCCTACAGGAAGATAGTATAATACTTTTCTGAGTGTTTCCTGTGACTGCTTTAACCGCTTTTCTTCTTCGTTTTTATTGTGGATGTTATAAATGGACCATACAATAAAGAACAAAATGACAAACAGGGTAATCACACCAACAATAAATGCATTACGTACTATGTTTGCTGTAATTTGTTTTATAGGTAATGAAAATGCCATATAATATTGTTCGTCTTTAATACGTAGTTTGCGGAATACCGTCAAGAGTTTTGTTTTATTGTTGTTTATCAGTATCTCGTGTTTAAGACTTCCAATGTTGTTACCATACATTACTTTTTCAAATAATTTGTAATCAGGTATTATGAATTCGGAATTAAGAGTATTGAAAACTACTTCGGAAGGTTTTATTATCCATTGAAAATGGTAATCTTTAATATTAAAGTTGTTGAACATAGAACTAAAAAAAGCATCTAAATTCATTTCAAATTGCACGTATCCGTACGTGTCAAACTCATCAACAAGTGGTTGAATGTAACTTAATGTTTTATTATCGTTACTAAAAATTATTTTAGGTTTGATAATGTCAAAAGGATCTGTTTTACTGAAAAATGATATGATAGATTCCGATGTACCCTTTTTTAAACCAAAGACATTTCCATCTAAGTCAATAATCTTTAATTCATTAATTGATTCTTTGTAACTGTTAAAAAGGAACTCAATTCTATTTTGTGCATCAACAGATTGCTCTATGTTGACAAAAAGGTTATCCAGCTCTCTGTTTGATAAAAGCAGAAGAATGTTAGTTTGTGTTTTTTTGAAATAGAGATATATTTGGTTGCTGCAAATCAAAGACTGACGCATAAGAATCTCCTTTTGAGTATTTACTTGTGCCGTATAGGTGCTGAGATAGTAATATACATTTGCCAGTATTAATAAAATAATACTGGTAATACCTATGATAATGGCTTTTCTCATTTGTTGGTTACCATCCGTTAAAACAATTTTAATGCTGTTGTTTATCCCGACTTATGCAGTAGGAGTTATGAAATAACGAACTATCTGCATTTAGTAAGGGTTAACCCCGATTTAGAAATACACCATTTTGGTTTTTATCCAAAATGTATGTATTTCTTTATCGCTATGCATTAGGAATATTACCAATATTCCTAATGCATAGTTTGGGTTTATTAGCTTTGCTTATCAAATGTGATACGGATAATAATTGATAATGTTTGAAAATAGGGTAAATTATTCCTATCCCGATATAAATTATGGTTCTTCAGAAAAATGCATAGGTAAACTTTGATTATTGGCTTATAACTTGTGTTATTTGATGAAACAAAAGATAGCATTACGGTGCTCTGCACCTTATTAAAACTTTTATACAATATCTCTACAAATGTTTGAGGTGCTCTGCACCTGATAAATATAGCGGCAGAGCCGCCAAAATCTTTGTAGAAATAGTAATCAAATACGGTTTATAAGGTACAGAGTACCGAAATATTAAGACAACTATGCATTATTCGGATGAGCCCAAATTATCTCTTGTATGTATTCTCGGATTGGTTAGCGATATTTGCTGTTGTCATCCAAATACATATTCAGATAACTGTTATATCTTGAGAATGCTATTTCACCGTTTTGCACTGCCTCTTTTACTGCACAACCCGGTTCATTTATATGCATGCAGTTGTTATAGCGGCAATTTTTAGAAATGATAAACAGCTCCCTGAAAAAGTGGTACAATTCATTTTTTTCTGTTTGGTATAGGCCAAAACCACTAATGCCGGGAGTGTCAATAATATAACCGCCAAAACTTAATATATGCATTTCGGCAAAAGTAGTAGTGTGTTTTCCTGTTTGATGGGCATCAGATATTTCGGTTGTTTTTAGTTTTATTCCGGGTTGCAACCTGTTTATCAATGTAGACTTTCCAACACCGGAATGACCAGCAATTACCGTTGTTTTATCTTTAAGTAACTCAATGATATTATTGAACCCGTCGTCTTCTTTTGCCGAAATGCTATATGTCGGGTAGTTTATTTTTTCATAAATAGCACAAAGCTCATCAACATCTTTCAATTGCTCTTGGCTATATCTGTCTGTTTTGTTGAAAATAATGGATACAGGAATACGATATGCCTCTGCAGCAGCAAGAAAACGGTCAATAAAAACGGTTGTTGTTACCGGATAGTTAATTGTTACTACCAGTATAGCCTGATCAACATTAGCAGCAATAATATGAGATTGTTTTGACAGGTTAGAAGACTTTCTGACAATATAGTTTTTACGTTGTTCGATATCTACAATTACATCCTCTTCATCAAGCAATACAACATCTCCCACCGCAACAGGGTTAGTACTTTTTATATCATCCAGTCGTAATTTACCCCTTATTTTGCAGTTCACCTCAGTTCCGTCGTCCTGTTTTACCAGATACCAACTTCCTGTTGATTTTATGACAATTCCTTTTTTCAAAAAAAAATTATTTTAATTTCTTAGGATAGTCAATAGTATAATGTAATCCGCGGCTCTCTTTACGTTTCTGAGCCATGCGTATTATCAGATATCCCAGATTTATTTCATTTCTCAATTCACAAAGCTTCATTGAAACAACAGAGGTGTCAAACAATACTTCTGTTTCGCAATATAGTATTTCCAACCGGTCTAAAGCCCTTTTTAAACGAAGGTTTGAACGGACAATGCCAACATAAGAGCTCATTATTTGTTCAACTTCTTTATTGCTTTGAGTGATAAGTATCATCTCTTCAGGATGGGAGGTTCCTTCATCATTCCAGTCGGGTATACCTTTTTTGAACGAGCTTGATGCGGTTATTTGTATGGCATCTTTTACTGCAGAGTCAGCATATACCACTGCTTCAATTAGAGAGTTGGATGCAAGCCTGTTTGCCCCGTGCAGGCCTGTTGAACTGCATTCGCCTGCAGCATAAAGATTTTTTATTGATGTGCGTGCATTCATGTCAACTTTAATGCCTCCACAAACGTAATGAGCTGCAGGAACAACAGGTATCATATCTTTTGTAATATCAATACTGATACTAAGACATTTTTTATAGATATTGGGGAATTCTGTTTTTGTTTTTTCAGGATTCTTATGGGTGACATCCAGATATACATATTCGTCACCGGTGTTTTTTAACTCATTGTCGATAGCACGGGCAACAATATCACGTGGAGCCATGCATTCACGTTCATCATATTTGTGCATGAACTTTTTACCGTCTTTGCGCCTCAAAATAGCTCCGTATCCCCTGAGTGCCTCAGTAATCAGGAATGAAGGGTTTTCGTTGGGATTGTATAAAGAAGTAGGATGAAACTGAATAAATTCCATATTCTCAATTATCCCTTTAGCCCGGTACACCATAGCGATGCCATCTCCTGTAGCAATTGGTGGATTGGTTGTTGTTTGATAAATATTCCCAATACCACCTGTAGCCATCATCGTGGTTTTGGCCAGAAATGTTTCTACCTGATTGGTTTTAAGGTTTAATATATAGGCACCGAAACACTCAATGTCGGTCATCCATCTTTCGGTTACGTGCCCCAAATGGTGTCTTGTAATAATATCAATGGCAAAATGGGATTCAAATATTTGTATGTTTGATTGAGAACGTACCTGCTCAATCAATGCCCGTTGAATCTCAAAACCGGTATTGTCCTTATGGTGTAAAACACGTTTTTCGGAATGACCACCCTCTTTATGTAAAGAGTATTTCCCTTGCTCGTCAATATCAAACTTAGTACCCCATTTGATAAGTTCTTCTATTTGTGCAGGGGCTTCTTTTACTACTTTTTTTACCACATCAACATTACATAGGCCATCACCTGCAATCAGAGTGTCATGAATGTGTTTCTCGTAAGTGTCAGGTTCATAAATGACTGTAGCAATCCCACCCTGGGCGCGGGAGGTGTTTGTTTCTCTAAGTTCGGATTTGGTTACAACAGCAACACTTCCTGCATCAGCAACCTTAAGCGCATAACTTAATCCGGCTATCCCTGAACCTATAATCAGAAAATCAAATTCTCTACTCATCATTAGTTTATCTCTTCAAAATCTATAAATTCACCATCCGTATTATTCTCTTTCCCGGAGTTTTTAGATTTCCGATTCTGCTTTATTGTTACTTCACCTTCTCTTTTTCTCTCCTGTTCATGATGCCTGTCAAACTGCTCCTGTTGTTTCTTTTGCATATTCTCTACGCCTTTTTTTAAAAGAAAAGGTAATACATATCTGCCTATTAACTTGAAAAGGTAATAGAATAGTATGATAAAAAAAACTGTTCTGAAAAATCCTACTAACATTGTTGTATCTAATTTATACTGCGGTTAAATAATCCGAAATGATTTAATAACCTTTTTTAACCAGATCAAAATGGGAAATCCTTTTCCATCTCTTCAACAGCTCTTTGAAGCACATTATCAACTTTATGAATGATTGGATAAAATCCTCTGTTGTCAATCGTGTTACGGGCAATGTAAGCCTTCAATTCAATGTCAAGTAATGGTTTAGACTTCAGTAATTGTTTTTGATCTATTTTTATCTTTTTGCTTTTTACAAATTTAATAAACTTTTCAGTAACAGGTTGCTTGTTAAGATATTTCAAAATGGAGTCTGCATTCTGATAATTCTTTAGGATAGTACGGTTTTCATCAGCATATTTAAGCGCAAACTGATATACAAAACCGTTTGCCCGCAGGTTATAATAAAGATTGGTATAGAGAGTTGTATCTCTTGGCACAAATATATCAGGCATAATACCACCACCACCGTATACAACCCTGCCTGATTTTGTGTAATACTTAAGTGTGTCGTTTTGTACTACACTATCCTTTTCAAAGAATTCACCATGCTCATATCTTTGCATAATATCTTTGTAGTAATCTTCTGTATTTCCAATTGTATATGGTTTTTGAATGCTTCTGCCACTCGGGGTGTAATATCTTGCAATCGTTAAGCGTAAAGCTGACCCATCAGGTAATGGGATTTGACTTTGTACCAAGCCTTTGCCAAAACTGCGACGTCCCAGTATCAATCCTCTGTCGTTATCCTGAATAGCACCGGCAAAAATTTCACTTGCAGATGCTGAAAACTCATTAATAAGCACAATAACTTTCGTATCCTGACATGTGCCTATCCCATTTGCTTTTACTTCACGTCTTGGTTGTGATTTTCCCTGAGTGTAAAAGATTAGTTCGTTACGTTTTAAAAACTCGTTTGTAATGCTGAATGCAACATCAAGCAAACCTCCGGAGTTGTTTCGTAAATCAACAATTATATTTTTACAGTTTTCCTCTTTTAATTGGGCAAGAGCAGTAATGAATTCCTGATAAGTGTTTTGTGCAAAACGGTCAATTTTAACATAACCCGTTTTATCATTTATTTTATAAGCTACATCAACACTGGTAAGGGGTATCTCACCCCGGGTAATGTTAAAATCAATCAGGTCGCTAATATTTCGCCGTAATATACCAACCTTAACTTTCGTCCCCATCTTGCCTCTCAACTTATGCATTACACCATTATTATTGATATTGATGCCGGCAATAATTGTGTCATTAACTTTAATGATGCGGTCTCCGGGGAGGATGCCCAGCTTTTCTGATGGTCCGCCGGAAATAACAGCTACTACTATGACTGTATCATTTTGTATGCTGAACTGTACGCCTATACCGCCGAAATTCCCTTCAAGCTCCTCATTTACCTCTGCCAGATTCTTTGCAGGAATATACATTGAATGAGGGTCAAGATTTTCAACAATGTGCGGAATGACTTTTTCTTCGAGTTCATTTATATCAATGGTGTCAACATACTCTTCTTTTATTAAATTTAGAATGGCTTTTACCTTATCAGTTTGAGGATATATCAACAATGAATTTCCGCTGCCTGTGCCTTGTGCTGAAAAAATGTATCGCCCGATAAAAATACCGGCAACTAAAAGTAAAGCAAAAATCAGAGGCATAAATGAATGTCTCTTATTTCCTGTATTTGTCATGTTGTTATTCTTTTATAATTATCTCTTCTTTTATATGTGCAACTTCAATATTAGCACGATTAAGTAATTCAACGCCTTCTACATTATGGTATTTTTCTGAAAATACAACTCTTTTTATGCCTGCCTGAATTATCAGTTTTGCACATTCAATGCAAGGTGATGATGTAACGTACAGTGTAGCCCCGTCGGAACTGTTGTTTGAATGGGCAACTTTTGTTATTGCATTAGCTTCAGCATGTAAAACATACGATTTAGTTTTGTTGTTTGCATCTTCACACTCATTTTCAAAACCTGAAGGTGTACCATTGTAACCGTCACTGATTATCATTTTATTCTTTACAATCAAAGCTCCAACCTGTCGTCGTTTACAGTATGAGTTATGCGACCATATTCGTGCCATGGCAAGATAACGCTGGTCAAGTCGATATTGTTTTTCCGATTTATCCATATCTATAATACTGTGAATATCTTTCAAATGCCAAAAATAACCACAAAATTAACAAAACCGGAGTTTTTCATTTATAAAAGTGATAATCGGTTGTTTTTTTAAGGAAAATAAACAAATCGGAAAAGTGAAAAATTATATCTTTGATTAATGTTTAAACAGCTAATTTGCAATAAATAAATTTGCTGAATTAAGCCGGAAAACTTACAAATCTAAACTCTAATGTGTGGCAGATTCGTTCAGGTAATAAATATCAGAAAGCTGGAATCAACATACGGAATTTCGGTTGCTGAGGGAGAGGATTTGCACTCTTCATACAATGTTGCTCCCGGCGATTATGCTTATGTAATTTCCAGCTCCACGTCTAATGAGTTTTCCCGATATCGTTTTGGGATGACTCCCTCATGGGCAAAAAAGCCAATGTATATTTTCAATGCACGGAGTGAGGGGGATGCAAACAAAGAGAATAGTCCTGAATTCCGAGGCAAGAAAGGAATAATTATGAAACCGTCATTTCGTAAACCTATACGCTCACAGCGTTGTATTGTTATTGCTAATGCATTTGTAGAAGGTTCGGAGAAGGAGAAGTTAAACAAACCTTATGTGAAAGAGAGGAAATGGCTTGATAGCAAACTTCCACTTGTTGATGTTTTGCGATATCTTAAACCTTACCCCGGGGAGTTTCTGGAGGCATTCCCTGTTTCTGTGAAAATTAAGAATCCTAAGAATAAGGAACGGGAAGTTCTTGTGCCGGTTGGTGAACGACTGACTACTGATAAAGATGACATAGTTATTACTAAAGACCTGAAGCTACAGGGGATGGGGAACAGGAAGAAGCGATGAGTTGTCCATGCAAACGACCTTGCTTAAAAATGGCATTAAAAGTATAATAAACAAAAGTAAGCACATCAAAATAATATTTAGCCAAAAAACTGTTGTGTCATTTTTTTTTATCTTTGAGCCAAAATAGCAGTAAAGTATCATATATGAATCCTGAACAAATATTTGATTCTTTTAGCCAATATCATGTATTGGTTATTGGAGATGTGATGATCGATTCCTATTTATGGGGTGATGTTTCCAGGATATCTCCTGAAGCACCTGTTCCTATTATTGCCACTTCGGAAAGAGAAAACAGGCTGGGGGGAGCAGCCAATGTTGCATTGAATATTCAATCACTTGGTGCAACTCCCATATTGTGTAGTGTTGTTGGAGAGGACGAATACAGGAAAATATTTGAGGAGTTAATGAACAAACGTAAGTTGATTTCTGATGGAATCATATATTCTTCTCAAAGAAAAACAACTGTAAAAACCAGAATAATAAGCCAGAACCATCACCTTTTACGGGTAGACGAGGAGATGGTTTCTCCGGTGACTAAAAGCATTACAAATTCTTTGATTAAAAGGATAAACTTGCTGTTATCCGGGTTTAATATTGATGCAATAATTTTTGAGGACTATGATAAAGGGGTAATTACGCCTGAACTTATCAAGGGTGTTGTTGACCTAGCTTATGAAAAGAGTATCCCTACCCTTGTTGATCCTAAAAAAAGAAATTTTTTGGATTACAAAGGGGTAACATTCTTCAAACCTAATTTTAAAGAGTTTAAAGAGGGGATGAAAATTGACCTGAGAAAAGGAGATAGGGAGGGAATAGTAGGTGCATCCGAAAAATTTAGAAAGGAAAAAAACATTAGGATGCTGATGATTACTTTGGCAGAAAAAGGTGTTTTTGTTTCAGACAAAGATGAGAATTCTTTCATCCCTGCCGAGATAAGAGATATCTCTGATGTTTCGGGTGCGGGTGATACTGTTATAAGTGTTAGCGCCCTGTGTTTGGCTTCCGGACTTCCGGCAAGTGTTATTGCGCGCATTGCTAATTTAGCCGGAGGATTAGTTTGTGAAGTCCCCGGCGTTGTTCCGGTTGATAAGAATCTTCTATTGGAAGAATGCAAGGATAAAAAAGTATTCGAGATTTAGTATTGTTTTTATAAAAGTTTAACTTTGGAAATAGGAAAAAAAATGCCATTTTGCGGCACTTAATTTGAACTATAATAAATATCATAATATGGGTAAGATCATTGCTATAGCAAATCAAAAAGGAGGAGTTGGCAAAACAACCACAGCAATAAATTTGGCTGCCAGTCTGGCGGTTCTTGAATATAAAGTGCTTATTGTTGATGCTGATCCTCAGGCAAATGCAACATCAGGTCTGGGGCTCGATTTGAAAAATATCGAGAATAGCATTTATGAGTGTATTATAGATGGTATCGATCCTAAAAAAGCTGTCATTAAAACAGAGATAGAGGGATTGAGTGTATTACCTTCTCATATTGACCTTGTGGGTGCAGAGATTGAGATATTAAATCTGCCAAATCGTGAAAAGGTTTTAAGAGGGGTTCTACATAAATTGGAAAGTGATTATGATTTCATATTTGTAGATTGTTCTCCTTCGCTGGGTTTAATCACTGTAAATGCACTTACAGGTGCTGATTCGGTTATTATTCCTGTACAGTGTGAATATTTTGCATTGGAAGGATTGGGTAAGTTGTTGAATACAATAAAAATAATACAAAGTCGTTTAAATACGGATCTTGAGATTGAAGGATTTCTGCTTACAATGTTTGATTCAAGGTTGAATTTATCTAATCAGGTAGTTGAAGAAGTACAGCGTCATTTTCAGGATATGGTATTTGAAACACTAATATCACGTAATGTGAAACTGAGTGAAGCTCCCAGTTTCGGAAAAGCGGTGGTGATGTATGATGCTACATCAAAAGGAGCGGTTAGTTATTTGAACCTGGCAAAAGAGTTGCTCAGGAATAATAAAATGTAAAGGAAATAACTGAATTAAGATAATGGTAAAAAAGAATGCACTGGGAAGGGGATTAGGGGCTTTGATTACTGATGCTAATGATTTAGGACAAAACTCGAAAGCTTCAGCTTCAATTATTGAGGTTGATATAGCCGATATTGAAGCTAATCCGTGGCAGCCAAGAACCAGCTTTGATGAGGAGAAACTGAATGAATTGGCATCCTCTATTAAAGAGATTGGTATCATTCAGCCGTTAACCCTGAGGAAAATAAAGCATGGGAAATATCAGATTATTGCAGGGGAACGCAGGTTCAGGGCTTCAATAATTGCCGGATTAGATACGGTTCTTGCCTATGTGCGTATTGCCGAGGATGACACAATGCTTGAAATGGCATTGGTTGAGAATATTCAAAGAGAAGATCTTGATCCGATAGAAATTGCCATTAGCTACCAGCGCCTGATAGAAGAGTGTAAACTTACGCAGGAAAGCATGTCGGAAAGAGTGGGGAAAAAACGCTCAACTATCGCAAACTATTTACGACTACTAAAACTACCGGCAGAAATACAACTTGGATTACGTGAAAAACAGATATCCATGGGTCATGCCCGGGCTCTTATTAGTATAGACATGCCTGATATACAGATTCAGCTTTTTGAGAAAATTATTAAACAGGATTTTTCTGTCAGGAAGGTTGAGCAGGAAGTGAAGAAGATGAATGAGAGTAATGGTGAAAAGGATGATGAGAATAAAAAAAGCTCCTTGTCAGAAGATTATGTGACACTGAAACAACAATTATCAGATTTTTTTAAAACAAATATTCAGTTTAAACGTAATGAAGATGGAAACGGTAAGATAGTTATTCCATTCCGGTCTGATGATGAGTTGGAAAAAATCATCAACATTCTGGACAAAGCAAAATCATAATTGTTGTATTGAAGATACTGTGTTGAGGCAAAAAGGTGATAAATTATTTATTCTGTTTATGTTTTGTTGGCTACTGGCCTCAAATAACATATTCTCACAACAAGACACGTTAACTCTGCCTGTTGATACTATTGCTACGCTTGATGATGTAAAAAAAGAGAGATTCTATTCTCCTCACAAAGCAACTTTTTATTCAGCGGTTTTGCCTGGTTTAGGACAAGCCTATAACCGAAAATATTGGAAGATACCTATCTTATATATAGGAATTGGAGCTATGGGATATGCAGTATCATTCAATGCAAAATATTACAGGGAGTACAAAGCTGCATATCGCGATTTTATTATTCAGGATCCAAATAATAAAAGTTATCTGAATTTTTTGCCGCCATCATGGTCAGAGGAGGATTTACAGAATCCGCAAAATGCCACCTGGTTTCAAAGTGCATTGGGTAATAAAAAGGATTATTACAGGAGGTATCGCGACCTCAGTTTTATCGGTATGGCATTAATATATGTGTTAAACCTTGTGGATGCTAGTGTTGATGCTCATCTAAGTGATTTTGATATAAGTGATGATCTGTCGTTAAAGATAGATCCTGTTTTAATTGATCCTTATCAGTCAAAATATGCTGGTGCAGGGTTGAGGTTAAGTTTTAATTTTTAAGTGAAGGAATGAAAAAGATGATTAGGGGATTTTTATTGGGGATTTTTATTTTGGTTGAGGTTGGCAGTTTTGCCATGAATTTAATAGATGTAGACTCTATTGAAATAGAGAAGGATACATTAGAGTTGGATGGGCGTATAACTCCACCTCCTGTTATGACAGGTAACCTGGATAGCCTGCTAAATCTGTGGTATGTTGGGAAAACGGCTACAGATATGGTGCTTGATTCAGTACCGGCCATGACCGATTCGGTATTGAAAAAACTACCGGACTCAGTTTATATTAAACGGTTGGCTGATATAGTATCGCCAATCCCGCTTGTATTCAATAACAAGGTAAGGTCGTACATAGAGTTGTACACAATTCGAAGAAGAGAACAGGTACAGGGTATGTTGGGACTTTCAGAGTATTATTTTCCAATGTTTGAGGCAGAGTTGGATGCCAGGAATATGCCATTGGAGCTTAAGTATCTGCCTGTTATTGAATCTGCTCTTAATCCAAGGGCTTTTAGTCGTGCCGGTGCATCAGGTCTGTGGCAGTTTATGTATTATACCGGTAAAAGATATGGCTTGGAGATTAATTCATTTATTGATGAGCGTAAGGACCCTGCCAAATCAACGGTTTCAGCAGTTCATTTTTTAGAAGATCTTCATAAAATATATGATGACTGGTTGTTAGCTATTGCTGCTTATAACTGTGGCCCGGGAAATGTTAATAAAGCAATTCGCAGAGCTGGTGGACAAAGAGATTTTTGGAAAATTTATTATTACCTTCCACGTGAAACCAGAGGATATGTGCCTGCTTTTATTGCTGCAGCTTATACCATGACCTATTCGGAAGAACACTATCTGTATGCTGCTGCTTCATCTTTGCCAAAAACAACTGATACTATCATGATTACCAAACCTCTTCACTTTAAGCAGGTAGCTGAGATGATGAATATAAAGGTTGATTATTTAAGAGATTTGAATCCTCAGTACAGAAGAGATGTTATCCCTGTGGGGAAGAAAGTATATCCTTTGAGATTGGGGTTTGATTATGTTACTGATTTTGTTGCTATTGAAGATGCAATATATAATTATAACAAGGCAAAATATTTTCCTGAGGGGAAGCTTGTTGTTGGTCCATCAAAAACATATTATGCTCCGGTTGCTCCCAAAGGCTCCGGAAAAGTATATTATACCGTTAAACAGGGGGATGCAGTTGGCCTTATTGCTCAATGGTTTCATGTGAGAACTTCTGACCTTAGATACTGGAATAATATAAACAGAAATTTGATAAGGGTAGGTCAAAAACTTGTAGTATATGTTCCTAAGAGTAAAGAAGGAAAGTATAAAAAGTTTAATACAATGACTTATGCTCAAAAGCAGGCGTCAATAGGAAAAACTACTTCTGTTAAAAAGAATAATGTTGTCATAAAAGAGCCGGAGGATAATTCATATATCTATTATACTGTCAGAAATGGGGATAACTTATGGACTATAGCAAAGAAATATAGTGGTGTAACAAATGAAAGCATCATGAAGCTGAATAATATAGAAGATGTAAAAAAAATATCTCCGGGTCAAAGACTTAAAATAAAAAAGAAATCTTAGCTGATTAACAGATTTGCTGATGTGATAATTAGAAGAGTTTTTGATTGATTATTTAAAGGATTAGTGTACTAGCGGCATCAGCAAATCACCACATCAACAAATTACCATTCTCTATGGGCCGACCGGGGAAAATATTTGTTTATTATATATCAATAATGCTTGTGTTTGTAGGTCTTGTTTACATTATCCCTGCAAATATTATCTCACTGCCGGAATTGAAGTTCTCTGAAAACTCCATTGATTCGTCATTGTTTTATCAAAATGGGGAGTATCGTGACTCTTCATCTACAGTATTCAAGGACACAATTACTGTTATTAACTCAGTTGCACAGCAGGATACATTGAGTGTTAAAGATACATTACTTAGGATTGACATTCCTAACCTAACTCTTCCTGATGAGACTTTTGCATTGTTGTACGAATTCTTCCAAAAAGCCGGGAAAACCAAAAAAACGGGTAAAACTATAAGGGTTTTGCACATGGGTGATTCCCAGATTGAGGGAGACAGAATAACACGGTATATACGTGAATCGTTACAGGAAAGATTTGGAGGTACAGGGCCCGGGTTGTTTACCGTAGTAGACCCTCAAAAATTGAATCCTTCGGTATGGCTGGATAGTTATGGAGATTGGACTGTTTATAAGATATATTCACGGAAAAAAGCCTTGAAAGATAAGCAATATGGAATTATGGGCACTATTGCAAAGTTCAGAACCGGTACTAACAGTGGTTTCAGATTCCTACCTTCCCCCTGGGCAGAAGACAAAGCAAAAAAATATTATAAAGTCCGTCTGTTTCTTGGTGAGATAAAGGATACGTTATACGTAAACGGTTACATTGGCAAAACAGAAGTGATTTCTGACACCCTTGAGCAGAGCGACGGTATAACTGAGATTAACTGGGAGTTTGAAGATAATGTGCCTAAGCTGAAGCTGATGTTCAGGTCTGCTTCTTCTCCTCCATTTTTGGGCTGTGCTCTTGATAGCCTTGCCGGTGTTGCTGTTGATAATCTTGCATTAAGGGGGCAGTCCACACCATGGTTACATAAAACAAACCGTGACCTTTTTAAAACTATGGTAAGCTATATGGATGTGGGATTGATTATTTTTCAGTTTGGAACAAATATGATCCCTACTAAAACATATGATTTCAGGTTTTATCAAATTAAACTGGAGAGGCAACTGAAAATATTAAAAAAGCTGGCTCCCGGATGTCCTGTTATTGTTGTTGGAACCGGCGATGCCGCATATCTTGACGAAGGAGAAGAGACATCGTATGACCATATTGCAGCAATTAACAAAGCCCAGAAAGCTGCGGCATCAAATAGTGGAGTCGCGTTTTTTGACCTGTACAACGCAATGGGAGGGAAAGGTGCTATAATTGAATGGGTTAATCAGGAGCCCCCTCTTGCAATATCTGATTACATTCATTTCACTAAACGAGGTGGTAAGCGGGTGGCTGATATGATGCTGAAAAGTCTTTATGCCGTTATAGATAGTACTGAAAGTAACAAAAAGGAGGTTAAATACGAAAGAGTAAAAGCAACAACAGAATATGAAAAATTAACAACTAATAGCCAATAGCTAACAGCTAACAGACAAAATGGAATACTTTATCAATATATTAAAACAACAAAACGAAGCGTTGTTTCTTTTTACCAATACCGCTTTCTGGATATTTTTCGGAGTGGTACTGCTAAGCCATGCCTTTGTCTATAAAAATAAATCATTACGAATCCTTTTTTTGTTTCTGGTTAGTCTGTTTTTTTACTATAAAACCGGAGGTTATTTTTTTTCGTTACTTCTGATATCAACAATAACTGATTATTCCATTGGATTAGCTTTAGGCAGAGCCTCAAAGAAGGTAGTGCGTAAATTGCTGTTGTCGCTTAGTATCGTATTGAACCTTTCATTATTAGCGTATTTTAAATATCTGTTTTTCTTTGTAGGTGTTTTTAACAATGTTTTTCATGAAAGCATTATTCCTGTTGATTATCTTGCAGATATAAGCAATCAGTTGTTTTATTCGTCATTTGATATTTCCAACATAACTCTTCCTGTCGGGATATCTTTTTTCACTTTCCAAACATTAAGTTATTCAATTGATGTTTACCGTAAGCGGATAGCTCCCGTTAATAATATTATAGACTTTGGATTTTATGTCTCCTTTTTCCCTCAGCTTATTGCAGGGCCTATAGTGCGTGCAAGTCAGTTTATTCCACAGCTTAATAAGCCTTATCATGTTTCGGAACGTGCTGTATGGAAAGCCATACTGTTAATACTCGGTGGGCTTTTCAAGAAAATGGTTATTTCTGATTACCTGTCGGTAAATATTATAGATCGTGTTTTTGAAAGCCCTGAAGTGTATTCAGGCATTGAGATAGTAACTGCAATTTATAGTTATGCATTGCAAATATACTGTGATTTTTCGGGGTATACTGATATTGCAATCGGACTGGCACTGTTGTTGGGATTTAAACTGCCGCAAAATTTTAATGCTCCATATAAAGCGACTTCACTGGTTAGTTTCTGGCGAAGGTGGCATATGTCGCTATCATTTTGGCTCAGAGATTATTTGTATATTCCATTAGGTGGAAGCAGAAAGGGTACTTTTAGAACCGGATTAAATGTAATGATTACTATGTTGCTTGGAGGATTATGGCATGGAGCAAGTTTGCGTTTTGTCATTTGGGGGGTGATGCATGGAATTGGGTTAGTGGTTAATAAGATGTTTTCATGGACATTTGAAAAGTTGAAAATATCATTCCCAAAACCTTTGGGATGGTTTATCACATTTAATTTTATTGTTCTTACCTGGGTCATTTTCAGGGCTCATTCGCTGGAAACAGTGCATGTAATGGGACACAGAATCATTAATGCTTTTCAGTTTAATTTATTTCCGGATATCATACAAAATCAACCATATATTTTTGCATACCTGATTATCGGCTTTTCTATCCACTGGTTGCCAGAAAATTTTAAAAACTCCATAAAAAAAATCTTTTATAAGGCTCCTGTTCCGATGAAAATCTTATTGTCAGCTTTTATCCTATATCTAATTCATATCTTTCATCAGGCAGATTTGCAGCCTTTTATATATTTCAGATTTTAATCTGTAATTATTTTTGATTTTGTTTTGCAGTATATATATATATTGGGTACTTTTAAAAGATGAAACAGCCGGCTTATAAAATATTTCTGTTTTTTATTATTTTGTTTATTGGACTCTATTTTAAGGTAGAGGCTCAGTTTTACCATCTTAGTCAGTATTCATTAGAGGAAGGATTGCCTCAGTCAGAAGTTCAGGCTATAATGGAGGATCACCTTGGTTATATTTGGATAGGTACTAATGGGGGTGGATTGTGTCGTTTTAATGGCAGAAGTTTTGATATTTATACCAGAAAAAACGGTTTAAATGAGAATATAATTTTTGGATTATATCAGGATAATAATTTTGATTTGTGGGTAGGTAGTCCCGGTGCCATTCTTAGGTACGACGGGAAAATATTTAATAAGGTTCTTATATCTGATAGTACGTTGTTTAGAAATGGTATGAAGTTTTTTGAAACTTCTGGTGGCAACATCTGGTTGCATACTAATCTTTCTGACGGGAAGAAGGGTTTTTTCAGAATAAGAAATGATTCAGTTGTGAATGCTTATGACCTGTTTGATGAACTTACGGAAGATAACCCTGTCATATATATTACCATGTTGAATAGTAATCATTTGATAATTACTACGCAAAAAGGTTATTATAATTTAATATCAGACGAATTAACAACTTCTGATATTCTTCCTGTGTCAGACGAAAAGTTGTATGTGCCGTTGTTATCTGACAGGAATAAGAATATATGGACAATATCTTTTGATAGATTAAACAGAAACAGAAAACTTCAGATTTACCGGTCATCAGAACTCATTAAGGATATTGTTTTGCCGGAAGGATATAGCGCGAATAGTATAACTAATAGTTATCAGGACAGAGCCGGTGGCGTATGGCTAAGTTTTTTTAATTCCGGAGTACTTAGATTTAGTAAAGGAGAGTGGAAGGTTTTCAATGAAAAAAATGGATTACCGATTAGCTCCGTTAGGAATGTACACGAAGACGCAGAAGGTAATTTCTGGTTTGGTACATTGGGTGCAGGTTTGGTTCGTTACAGCAACGATCTTTTTATAACATTTGATACAAGGAGCGGACTCTCGAATAGTATCGTCCGTTCCATTTTTCAGGATTCTAAAGGGATATATTATTTTGGCGGTAATAATGGATGCTTGAACATATATGATGGAAATGAAGTAAGGGTTGAAAACAGGAAAGGTGAGGGAAGAAAAGGCTACATTAGCTCAATGCATGAAGTAAAACCCGGTTTATTATTGTTGGGTACTTTATCAGGTTTGTATGAATTCGATGGCAAATATTTTTCTGCTTGTAATAAGAAATACGGACTGGATCATCCCCTTCCTGTATTGGATATTGAGACAATTGGGGATACGTTGTTTTTTGCTACTTATGGAGAAGGAGTAGTGAAAAGCATAAATGGTAGTGTTACAGCATATAATAAAACGAATTCGTTGTATAATGTGTTTGCAACAACCGATCTTTTTGTTGACTCAAACAGTAATGTTTGGGTTTGTTCAGACAAGGGAATTTGGTTATACAGTGACAGTGGAATGGTGAGTGTGAATAAAAAGTACAACCTTGATATTTCCTATATATTGCAAGCAGCAGAGGATAAGTATGGCAATATTTGGTTTGCCTCTTTCACTAATGGATTACTGAGGTTTGATGGAGATAGATTTACTGTTATTGATGCTTCTTACGGATTAGCATCTGATAATATCTATTCGGTTATTTGCGATGATGATGGGAATATTTGGGCAGGTACCCAAAACGGGGTTGATAAGCTTACTTTGAGTAATTCAGGAGATATTATTTCAATAGATAATTTTGGGAAATATGATGGTTTTGTTGGCATTGAGAATAACGGAAATGCCAATTTTAAAGATAATGAGGGTAATCTTTGGTTCGGAACCATAAAAGGTGCAATTAAATATAATCCTTCGAACAGACGAACTAATTATTTGCCGCCTCCGGTATATATTAGTAACATAGAAATTGGCTTTAAACAGGTTAACTGGAATGAGCAGCCGTACCGTGAAATGTATGACTCTATTTCTCGTTGGTTGAATATGCCGGTTAATTTAAAATTGCCTCATAACAAGAATCATATTAGTTTTTCGTTTGATGGGTTGTGCTTTACTGTTCCTGAGAAAGTTAGATACATGTGGAAGCTTGACCCTGTTGAAACTGATTATTTACCTGAAACAAAAAATAACCGTGCGGTATATTCTTCCTTATCTCCCGGAAACTACACCTTTTATGTAAAAGCATGTAATAATAGTGGAATATGGAATGAAGAACCTGCTGTTTTTTCGTTTACTGTTAAGCCGGCATGGTGGCAAACAACAGCATTGAAATTATTAATCTTTGTATTTTTGATGGCTGTTGCCGGTATAATTATTAGGGCATGGCGGGATAGGAATTTGTTGTTTCGGCGTGACATGAAGTCTTTGCTCGATTCAAAATCGTCAGAGATACAAAAACAAAAAGACATAATTCATAAGAAAAAGGAGCAACTCAACAGGTTAGATGGGAAAATAGCCGATCTGAATAATCATGTTAAGAAGTATCAGGATAATCTGAAAAATCTGGCTCAGTTTGGGAATTCAGTATTATCAGGTGTAACGGTTGAACAGGCCTTTATGAACAGTTACAGGGATATGTCAGAGGTTATGGATGTTAGTCTGTTTGGATTAGGAATATTAAATAAAAAAACCAGTGAGCTTGATTTTCAGAATGTAATTATTGATAAAGAGAGGGTTCCGTTTATCAAATTTCCGTTAGACGATACAGAGCGACTTTCAATACACTGTCTTTTAAACGACCAGGAGATATTCACGAAAGATATCAAAAATGAGTATCATAATTATGTAAAAGAATTGAGGCCGGTATCAGGGGATATGAACCCTCGTTCAGTGATTTTTGTGCCGTTAAAAATCTCAGGCAATGTTATTGGGATATTAACAGTTCAAAGTCCTGTCAAAGATGCATATAATGAATATCATCTGAACTTGATTAAAATTATTGCTGATTATATGGCTTTTGTTGTTGATGGAGATAAAGGAGTAAGGAGTAAGGAGTAAGGAACTTCTAACAGTCAGTGTTTCACTCGAAGTGAAGCCCTGACTTTTTTCAATAGCCAAAAATTCACCTCACCCCCTTTGTCCCCCTCTCCTCACAGGAGAGGGGGGAAGAAACTCCGAAAGCTCAAAAATAGGATATACGGAATTTTTTTTCAAGGAACGAATAGAACCACCTTCCCTCGCTTTTAGCAAGGTACTCCTCCTTCGAAAGGAGGAGAAATTAGCACACGACATTCTGTTTATATTTTCCCCTCCTTGGATAAGGAGAGGTGTCCGGCAGCTGCCGGACGGGGTGGTCTGAAAATACTGGAAAAGCCGATATTAGTGATGATCTGTGATAAGTTGGTTTGAGTTGTTTGAAACAAAACCATTTGAGTTTAATATGTCCTATTACATCATGGTTTCACCTCGTATGGGTTTTGATTTTATCAGATTTGAACTTGATGGGGATGGGGATTTAGTGGAGATTTTATCCTAAAGGTTTGCAACATTGTAAACTTATAACTATCTTTATTGCATGAAGGTTAAGTTTAAAACAAAGGATATTGAACATTATTACATAACTCCTTTGGACGAAATTAAAGGGAAGCTGCTGGTTCAAAAAGAGATCATTAAGCAATTTAAAAAGAAGATGCAGATACTAATCAGTATTGAATCTTTAGCAGAACTAAAGCAGTTTCGAAGCTTGAATTTTGAATATTTAAAAGGAGATAGAGAAGGAGATTGTTCAATCAGACTTAACAAACAATACCGGTTGGTTTTTACTCCGGAAGAAGAACAACACAGTGATATTGTTATAGATGTAGCAAT
Organism: uncultured bacterium; assembly: GCA_965371855.1. Lineage (GTDB taxonomy): Bacteria > Bacteroidota > Bacteroidia > Bacteroidales > Marinilabiliaceae > JAADEM01. The sequence continues at coordinate 62,792 of CBDUZZ010000004.1, read as the reverse complement.
AATTAATGAAATATCTAAACATTACGAATGATGAAAAAATATGCAAATCAGATGACGCCTGGGGATGTTTTTCATCCTTCAGAAACTATTTTAGAAGAAATGGAAGCTCAAAATGTTAGACAAGTTGATCTTGTTAAGGCTTCAGGATTTAATAAATCTCATATTAGCCTATTGTTGAAAGGAGAAAGAGGTATAACAATACCAATTGCTTTAGTGTTGGAAAAAACACTGAATATATCGGCGGAGTTTTGGGTGCGATTGCAAAAAAAATATGAATTAAATAGAGATTTAATCCTTCTAAGGAAAGAGAAAAAAGCATCATAGTCTCTTAAACGTATATGAAACGATCAAATTCTATTTTATATCTTCTATTGGTTTTCATGTCTGGTTTAAGTCTGAGAGGCCAAACCCGCACAGAAACAAAAACTGATAGCTCAACCATTACCATTCTATTTGGCTTATGTGGTTCAACTCATTTGCCAATATGACATAAGGTTCTCGTTGAAACCCAATATGGCAAGATTTTTGACAGACTATCCGAAAATAAATATTAAGCTATGTTTTCATTACCGCTATTAGTTATTTTTATTGGGTTCGCTGTTTTGAGTATGATCGTTAGTAGGCGACTAAAAAGTAAATTTGCAGCCTATTCAAAAATCCCGATTGCCGGAGGATTAACCGGACGTGAAATAGCCGAAAAGATGCTTCATGATAATGGAATCTATAATGTGCCGGTAAATTCTGTTTCCGGTCAATTGTCAGATCACTATAATCCGGCCAGCAAAACAATAAATTTAAGTGCCGAAGTATATAACGGAGGTAGTGTTGCTTCGGCTGCTGTTGCCGCTCACGAAACAGGTCATGCTATCCAGCATGCTAACAGTTATGCAATGCTTGAGCTGCGATCGGCTCTTGTCCCATTACAAAATGTAAGTGCAAAGGTCATTAATTTCATTTTTATTGCAATGTTCTTTGGAGCCTTTATGATTGGTGGCTGGTTTTCTTACGATCTGGCTCTGGAGATAATAATTGCTTGCTATGCTATATTTACTCTTTTTGCGTTTATCACTTTGCCTGTTGAGATAGATGCCAGCAAGAGAGCTTTGGTGTGGTTGAATACAAGTGGTATTACTTCCGGAGAAACCCAGGAGAAAGCTAAGGATGCACTGAAATGGGCTGCTTATACTTATGTTGTTGCCGCACTGTCGGCCCTTGCTACATTGCTCTATTATATTATGCTTTTTGTGGGAAGACGTGATTGAATAATGTGATGATGTGCTAATTATTAATGTGATTTATTCGACCTAATCCTCATTTGGGGGGAGGTTAGGAGAGTTTTCAATTATCAATTTGTAAGGTCACGAAATACAGATTCGAGCCCTCTCTCTTCTTGTGACATCTCAAGTAATACTAGTTTGTTATCTACTGCAAATCTGAAAATACCGGGACGAATATCAATATCTGCCCGGGCATTAATAATTAGTTTATTGTCTTTTATTTGCTTAACACTGTTCACTCCTTTAATCTCTTTCAACAATTGAGTATCCGATATTTTGTCAAATTCAACGGTGATTAATATTTCTGTTTCAGGTTTTAGCGATGTAAGCCCCTGTGCTTTTTCATCAGCAACAATTTTCCCTTTGTTAATTATTATTACCCGTTCACAAATGGCTTCTACCTCCTGCATTATGTGAGTTGATAACATTATTGTTTTATCCCTGCCAATTTCTGTAATCAGGTTACGTACCTCCAGTATTTGATTTGGATCTAAGCCGGTAGTAGGTTCATCAAGAATTAGTACATCGGGGTCAGGGATTAAAGCCTGTGCCAGGCCAACCCTTTGTCTGTATCCTTTTGAGAGGGCTCCAATCTTTTTATGTGCTTCCGCTATCAGTCCGGTTCTTTCAATTATCCCTTCCGTTTTTTTCTTTATGTTGGTTAGTTTATAAATGCCTCCAACCATGTAAAGGTATTCCCGAACATACATATCATGATACAGGGGATTATGTTCGGGCAGGTAGCCAATCTTCGTCCTTAATTCCAGTGAATATTCATTTACAGGCAAGCCACAAACTTCAACACTTCCTGAGGAAGGAGGCAGGTAACCTGTAATAATTTTCATCATTGTTGATTTCCCGGCACCGTTAGGGCCTAAAAATCCTACAATTTCTCCCGATTTTATTGAGAATGAAACATTGTCAAGAGCTCTTTGACTTCCAAATAGGCGGGTTACATTTTTCACTGATACCGACATACATTATTTGTTTATGTGTTTTGTAAAGGTATTAACTTTTCAAAAAAATTGTTGTTCTACTTGCCAATAAATTAATTAATATTTATTTTTAGAGATTAAGTTAAACCGGTTGTTTAATCCGTAAATATTTTAATGGATAATAAAGCTGATATTCAAAAGATAAAAGAGAAAATCTTAAACAAGTCGCTTTTTGCATTTGCATTTCTTGCGATTCCAACTCTGGGGACGTCTCTTTTTCGTATATATAATTCCGGGTGGACACACCTTTTTCTCTTTCATATCTCTTTTGTGCTTTTATTGTGGTCGCTCTATCTTTTGAGAGAAAAGATTTCCCTGGGTGTTAAGGTTTTTACGTTAAGTTTAACAGGGTTGATTGCCGGTCTTTTGGGAGCATATACCTGGGGACTGGTTGGAGGATGGCTGGTACTGTTGACAATTCCTCCTGTTATTTTTTCTCTGTTTTACGGAAAAAGGTTTGGTTTGGCATCAGTTTTTTCTGCCGGAGTAATCCTTTTGTTAATAGCTTTTTTAAATATTGACCGGGGTGTTATGTTACCGGCTGGCGATATAAACGAACAAACAACTTTTTTCTGGATAAATACTATTATAACATATCTGTTCCTAACATCACCTTTAGTTATTCTTGTTGGCGAAACCAGTAATTTTCTTGAGAGTTATATAAAAAGATTAAGAGAGAAATCAGAAGAGTTAGAACATACTAAAGAGTATCTATCAAGCACGATTGATTTTCTGCCGGTAGCTATCGGTATTGTGTCTCTGGATGGAAAAATGGTGAAATTGAACAGAAGATTTTCGGATATGTTTGGATATGATATAAATACTATTTCAACATTAGATGAGTGGTTTAATAAAGCATTTCCTGATGATATATACCGACACCAGACTCAGGAACAGTGGAATAGTTGTATGAATCTCGCTTTACAGCATAATATAAATGTACCACCAAGAATATTTATTGTTACAAGTGCAAACTTTAATGTGTTGCATGTAGAAGTTTCTTTTAAAATGATAAAAGAACAATTAGTTATTGCGTTTAAAGATTTAACTGCACGTCTTGAACATGAAGAGAGTCTGAAGGCTAAGAAAAAGGAGCTGAAGCGACAAAATATAGACTATCAAAAGCTTAATAAAGAGTTGGAAAAGAGTAATGAAAAGATGACGAAAGTGAATTCCAGTTTAAAAAGAGCTAAGAGAAAAGCAGAAGAAAGTGACCGTCTTAAAACATATTTTCTTAAAAACATATCCCATGAAATACGAACACCGCTTAATGGGATAATGGGTTTCTCCGAAATGCTCAGACAGGATGATTTATCAGAAACGGAAAGAGTGTTATATACAGATTTTATACTAAACAATGGCCAACAATTCTTATCAGTTTTGGATAGTATGATCTGTTTAGCTGACTTAGAAGCTGGTGAAGATGATGTTGTATTTGCCGAAATAAATTTGCCAGTGTTAATGGATGAACTGGAAAAGACTTTTAAAATGGAGGCGGAGATTAAAAATATAAATCTTTATTATGAAATTCCACCGGATGAAACACTTAAGGTATTTATTTCAGATAAAAAGAAAATAAAAATGGTGCTCTCTAATTTAATTGCGAATGCAATAAAATTTACGGATGAGGGAGAAGTGAGTTTTGGTTATTTCGTTGATGAGAAGAAAGAAATATCCTTTTTTGTAAAAGATACCGGAATTGGAATTTCTGCAAAAGATCAAAAAAATATTTTTGGTCGTTTTATGCAGGCAGGTCCTGAAATAATGAAAAAATATGGAGGCACTGGTCTGGGGCTGGCAATAACCAAGTCTGTTCTTAATCTGTTGGGTAGCTCTGTTAAAGTGACTTCTGAAATTGGAAAGGGGAGTAATTTTGTCTTTAAGTTGCCCTTAAAGGTTCCTGAATTTAAAGTGAAGATAGGTATATGATAAGTTTTGTTAGTAATCGTGATTATTGTGAAGACCTGTTTAATTATAAGAGGAACCGAACAATAAAAGTTAAGGTTGGGGCTGTTGAAATTGGCGGTGACACTCCTGTAAAGGTGCAGTCAATGACAACTACAAATACTCTTGATACCAAACAAACGGCAGAGCAGGCTATAAAGATAATTGATGCAGGTGGAGAGTTGGTGCGTATTACTGCTCAGGGACAGCGTGAAGCAAAAAACCTGAAAGCCATTAAAAAACAGATTAGGCAGGAAGGTTATAATACTCCATTGATTGCTGACATTCATTTTAATGCCAATGCTGCTATTATTGCTGCAGGAGTAGTTGAAAAAGTGAGGATTAATCCCGGTAATTTTACCGGTGAAAAAAAGAAATTTGATTTTGAAAAATATTCTGTTGAGCTTTTCAACGAAGAGTTGGAGCGAATGAAGGAAACGATTGTCCCTTTTTTGAATGTTTGTAAAGAGAATAATACAGCTATAAGAATAGGTACAAATCACGGTTCACTATCAGATCGGATTATGAGTCGCTTTGGTGATACTCCTGAAGGAATGGTGGAGGCATGTATGGAATATCTGCGCATTTGTAAGCAGAATGATTTTAAGGATATTGTACTCAGTATAAAGTCGAGCAATACACGGGTTATGGTGCATACTGTCAGGCTTCTTGTAGCAACCATGAAAAAGGAAAACATGTACTATCCTTTGCATCTTGGAGTTACAGAGGCGGGCAGTGAAGATGAAGGAAGAATAAAATCAGCGGTAGGTTCAGGGGCACTGTTGATTGATGGTATTGGAGATACATTGCGCGTATCCCTAACGGAAGCTCCGGAACAGGAAATACCGGTTGCAAAAAAACTTGTTGACCATATAATTAAGCGTAAAAATCACAGTAAAATTAAGGCTGTTGCAACAGACTTATATTCTCCATACGAATATAACCACAGGGAAACTCATGCAGTGTTAAATATTGGAGGAGATAATACAGCGGTTGTTATTGCTCAGGGTAGTTTTGACGACGTTATTAAGTCGGGTGTTAGTAATAAGCCTGATTATTTTTTAATAACTGATAAAGATGAGCTGTCAGATAATTTTGAAATTCCCGGTATAGTTCCTTATAATATGTGGAAGAAGAAAAAATGTAAAAACACGTTTCCACTTTTTGATATAGATAATCTCCCCTATGATGAGTTTGATAACTTCCCGATGTTTTTACAGGTATCATATTCGGATATAGGCAATAAACTGTTTGGCTTTCTTCATACACACTCTGAAGTTGTACTGTTGCTGAAAACTGACCATCTTAATGGTACTGTAGAGCAGCGGACATTTATTTTAGAACTGATGAACAAAGGTCTGACTCACCCTGTTACTATTATTGGAGAGTATGCCGAAGATGATAAAGAGAATTTCCAGATTGTATCGGCAGCAGATATGGGAATATTGTTTCTTGATGGTATGGCAGATGGTATTTTATTAAAAAATAGTGGTGCGGTATCTTATGGAGATGTAATTGATACATCTTTTGGTATTTTACAGGCTTCCCGGGTGAGATTTTCAAAAACGGAGTTTATATCCTGTCCCGGATGTGGTCGTACTTTGTTTGATCTTCAAAGTATTACAAAGGAGATTAAGGCACGTACAAAGCACCTTAAAGGCCTGAAAATAGGCATAATGGGATGTATTGTTAATGGAGTGGGGGAGATGGCAGATGCAGACTACGGATATGTTGGAGCAGGACCCAACAATGTAAGTTTGTTTAAAAACAGGGTGTTGATTAAGAAAAACATTCCTAACGAGAGGGCTGTTGAAGAGTTAATAAATCTAATAAAAGAAAATAAAGATTGGGTTAATCCATAATAGAAATGTATTCGTTTGTCAAAAAATAAAAAAAAACATATATTTAACCTGTCATGTTATGAGTATATTTTTGCAATGATGATTTTGTTTTTCTAAATTGCAAACCCCAATAATATTAAAGAAATCGTATCTGCATGAAAAAGTTTACATTTTTAGTTTGTTTTGTTGTTCTTTCATTCGCCTCAGTATCGGCTGGAAACATTGTTTTAAAAGGTACTTTCCAGGGAGGAAATCTCTATGTTAAAAATCCGTTTGCACCCAGTGGTGTTGGTTACTGTATTTATGAAGTAACCGTTAACGGTATGACAACAACCGATGAGATCAACTCAAGTGCCTTTGAGGTAGACCTGTCTGTTTACGGATTAATGAAAGGAGATGGGTTAACGGTAAACATTAAATACAAAGAGGGGTGTAAGCCTAAAGTCTTAAACCCTGAAGTATTAAATGCCGTAGCCACTTATGAGATTTCAAGCCTTAAGGTTGATAATAATCAAATTTATTGGTCTACTTCTAATGAATCAGGATCTCTTCCTTTTGTAATTGAGCAATACAGATGGAATAAATGGGTTAAAGTTGGTGATGTGAAAGGAACCGGGAAACAGACTTTAAATAAGTATAAAGCTCCTGTTCGTTTGCATAGTGGCGATAACAGATTTAGAATTAAGCAGGTTGACTATCTTAAAAAACCACGATACTCTAAAGAATTGAACACAATATCTTCAAAGCCTGAAGTAACATTTGCTCCAACACGGGTGGATGATGTAATTGCTTTTTCAGCTTCTACAATGTATGAGATATATGATGCATATGGGGGTATCGTTTTTAAGGGGTATGGAGATACGATTAAGGTTGCCGGGCTGAAAAAAGGAAAGTATTATATCAACTACGACAACAAAATGGAACGATTCACTAAAAAATAGTTTTAATAATTTCAATAAAATTTATTAAAGGCAGCCTTATGGTTGCCTTTTTTTATTCTTTTAAGTTGAGTTTAAAACAATTCACTATTTTTGTAGGCTGAAATTTAAAGATAATTACAATGGAAAAGATTCGTCGTATAAAAGTTATTGATATACTTAAGATGACTGAGTATGGAAAAAGCATAAACATAAAAGGATGGGTAAGGACAAAACGTGGAAATAAGCATGTCAATTTTATTGCATTAAATGACGGGTCGTGTATTCATAATCTGCAAATAGTTGTTGATGTTCCTGAATTTCAGGAAGAGTTGTTAAAGCAAATAACAACAGGAGCATCTATTTCTGTTACCGGTGATTTGCTTCAGTCTCAAGGAAGTGGCCAGACCATTGAGGTTCAGGCTAAGTCAATAGAGGTGCTTGGAGTTGCCGATCCTGAGAAATACCCACTTCAGCCTAAAAGGCACTCACTGGAATTTTTAAGGGAAATTGCTCATTTACGCTTTCGTACTAATACTTTTGGGGCTATTGCAAGGGTACGTCATGCCATGATTTTTGCCGTGCACAAATTCTATAACGATAAAGGATTCGTTAACATACACACACCTATAATAACAGCTACTGATGCAGAAGGTGCAGGAGAGATGTTCCATGTTACTACCATGGATATGGAAAATATATCTAAAAATGACAAGGGTGAGGTTAATTATGATGAGGATTTTTTTGGGAGAGCAACCAACCTGACTGTTTCCGGTCAGTTGGAAGGAGAACTGGCGGCATTAGCATTGTCTGAGATTTATACTTTTGGACCTACTTTCCGTGCTGAAAATTCTAATACATCAAGACATTTGGCTGAGTTCTGGATGATTGAACCTGAAATGGCTTTTTATGATCTGGATGATAACATGGATCTTGCCGAAGAATTTCTTAAATATCTGATAAAATATGCACTGGATAACTGCATGGATGATCTGACGTTTTTGAGTAAACGACTGCAGGATGAAGAGAAGAACAAAAAGGCTGATGAACGTTCAATGGAACTTGTTGAAAAATTGCAGTCTGTTATAGAAGATGATTTTGTGAGATTAACATATTCTGAAGCTATTGATATTCTGAGAAACTCAAAGCCAAATAAGAAAAAGAAATTTAAATACCTGATAGAAGGGTTTGGTACAGACTTGCAATCGGAACATGAAAGATATCTTGTAGAAAAGCATTTTAAAAAGCCTGTAATACTTACCGATTACCCAAAAGACATTAAGGCTTTTTACATGAAACAGAATGAGGACGGTAAAACAGTTAGAGCTATGGACATTCTATTTCCTCAAATTGGTGAGATCATTGGTGGATCGCAACGAGAAGAAGATTACGATAAGTTGGTCAGTCGTATGAGAGAGATGGATATTCCGGAAAAAGAGATGTGGTGGTATCTTGATACACGACGTTTTGGTTCAGTACCTCACAGCGGTTTCGGATTGGGTTTTGAAAGAATGATCCTGTTTATTACAGGCATGGGTAATATCAGGGATGTTATACCATTCCCAAGAACTCCCAGAAATGCAGAGTTTTAAACAAAAATTGATAATTTTAGAGTAATAGCCGGTTTGTAAAAACCTGCTTTTACAAAATAAGTGCCAAAAACATCTGTTTCACTTCTCTATTTCCCGAATAAGTTTTAAATTTGTTGATAGCACAAATAGAGATTAGATTTTAGTGGATGTTAAAACAGAGTTTACAACAACGATTACAACAGAAACTGTCACCTTTACAGATACAGGTGATAAAGTTACTTGAGATACCTACTGTACAACTTGAACAACGTATAAAGAAGGAGATTGAGGAAAATCCTGTTCTGGAGTTTGAAAATAATCAAAATGAGGATGGCGAACCGGAAGCTCCTGATGAGGATAAAAGTGAAGTTTCAATTGATGAATATATTCAGGACGAAAATATCCCTGCATATAAACTCCAGACCCGCAATTTTTCGAGAGATGATAAATATGAGGACATCCCATTTTCAACCGGCAGCACTTTTCACGAACATCTGATAAGCCAATTAGGATTACGCATTTTGAATGAAAGACAGCTGAAAATTGCGGAATATGTTATTGGGAATATTGATGAGGATGGATATTTGCGTAGAGAAACAGATGAGATTATTGATGATCTTGCATTCTCATTAAACATGGAAGTTGATGAGCGTGAGGTTCTTGATATTTTAGAAATTGTTCAGGATTTTGATCCTCCGGGGGTTGGTGCCCGTGACCTGCAGGAATGTCTGATTTTGCAAATAAAGCGTAAAGACCGCTCAATCCCTACGGTAGAGCTTGCTTATATAATAATTAAGCAACTTTTTGATGAGTTTACCAAAAAGCATTATGATAAGATATTGAAGAAACTCAATATTGTGGATGATGAGTTAAAAGATGCTTTGCAGGAAATTTTAAAATTAAATCCCAAGCCCGGAAGCTCATATAGTAATCCGCTTAGTAAAACAGTTCAGCATATAATTCCGGATTTTTCTCTTGACATTGAAAATGATGAGTTCAAGTTAAACCTTAATAACAAGAATATTCCTGAATTAAGAGTAAGCAATACGTATTCTGAGATGTTAGAGGAATATAGCATCAATAAGAAAAACCAGAGCAAAGAGAAAAAAGAGGCGGTTATGTTTGTTAAGCAAAAATTGGATTCTGCAAAATGGTTTATTGATGCAATACGTCAGCGTCAAAATACTTTAATGACTGTGATGCAGGCAATTTTGGAGTATCAGAAGGAGTATTTTAAAGATGGTGATGAGATAAGATTACGGCCAATGATATTAAAAGATATAGCAGAGAAAACAAATCTTGACATTTCTACTATATCACGCGTCTCAAATAGTAAATATATTCAAACCCATTTTGGAATTTCCCCTTTAAAATATTTCTTCTCAGAAGGAATGCAAACAGACAGTGGCGAAGAAGTGAGTACTCGTGAGATAAAGAAGATATTGGAAGAGTTAATAACGTCGGAAGACAAACACAAACCATTAACGGATGATAAGCTGGCTTATTTTCTAAAAGAGAAATCATATAATATTGCCCGCAGAACAGTGGCAAAATACCGTGAGCAGTTAAATATTCCAGTTGCCCGACTTCGAAAAGAAATTTAATAAGAAGTTATTTCTATGAAAAATTTGTCTAAACTGCTTTCCTTTGTTTTGCATCCTTTATTAATGCCCACGATTGGGCTTTTTTTAATTTTTACTATCGGTAATCATATCTCTTATGTTCCAATACAGATTAAAAGGATTATTTATATAACTGTTTTTGTCAGTTCTTGCTTGTTGCCAATAAGTATTACTCCTCTGTTGTTTATTCTTAAAAAGGTAAAAACAGTATATATGAAAACAAAAGAAGAGAGAATATGGCCAATGTTTATTTCCGGATTCTTCTTTTGGGGGGGGTATTATTTTCTTTCTCTCATTGCGGCTGTTCCAACTTTTATTCTAAAATATATTTTAGCCATAGTAATTACCATTTATGCATCACTTATTATTACTTTTTTTTGGAAAATAAGTATTCACATGATAGGAATAGGTGGTTTGGCCGGTGGAATATTGGCATTTGCCTATATGTTTGGTGTTGATTTACATTTTTTATTGTCATTGATAATTGTTGCATCAGGCTTATTAGGTGTTGCCAGATTATATCTCGATGCACATAAACCCGCACAAGTTTATGCAGGGTTTGCCCTGGGTTTTATAATGGTATTTGTATATGTTATTTTTTAATGGTGATAAACTTCGTCCAGAGATTCAGAAACATTAATCGCATAATCAGCCAGTTTTTCACATTCTGAAAACAGATCATTGTAAATCAGACCTGTATCGTATTTGTAGATATTATTCTTAAGGTTATCAAGATGTTCTATTTTAAGTTGATTCCGGTAAGTATTTATTTCTGTTTCAATTTCCATTGCTTTGTTAAAATGAATACTATCCGATTCTTCGTTTAAATTATCATACATAATAGTAAGAGCTTCTTCTACTAAATCGAACATTAGTTCCAGCTTTTTCATTATTTCGGGGGTAAACTTTATTTTTCGTTCCCGCATTCTTTTTATTGTTCTTGCCAAATTGAAATTACTATCCCCTATGCTTTCCAGATCACTAATCTGTTTCATTGTTGATCTGGCCTGACGTCTTCCTTTATCACTCAGTTCACTTTGGTTGACCATTGATAAGTAATTGGCAATCTCAACTTCAACATCATCTGATATGCGTTCGTATTTTTCAATTTTGGCAAATAGCTTGTTGAATTTTGCATCATCAGTTATGTTTATTAGTTTCTGTATGAAGCCAAACATTTTTTTAGTGTGTTTTGCAAAAAACTGCACCTCTTTTCTGGCCTGAAAAAGGGATAATTCAGGTGTTGATAATAGTCCTGTGGTAATGAATTGTAATTTGAATTCTTCATCATCGTCTTCTTTTAACGGAATTATTTTCTCAACAAGAGTCTTGAATAAAGGTATAAACCAGACGAATGCAAACACATTTATTACATTAAATGATGTATGGAAAATTGATAGTGCTATTGGTATGGCTGCTGGGTTCTCCAACGGGGAGCTCCCACCGTGTGATGTAATTATTGAAACTATAGTATTGGTAAATGGAGTGAATACGATAAGCATCCAAATAACGCCCAGTATGTTAAACATGAAGTGCACAAACGCAGCTCTTTTTGCTGACGTATTCCCGACAGAAGCAGCCAAATTAGCTGTAATTGTAGTACCGATATTCTCCCCCATTATCATGGCAGCAGCAAGAGGAAAGTCAATCCAGCCCTGATTACACATTATAAAAGTCAATGCCATAGTGGCACTGGATGATTGAATAATTATTGTTAGAATAGTTCCGATGGCCAGAAATAGCATAGTCGAACCAAAACCCAGATTGGTATAGTTTTGCAAAAAGGCAAAAATTTCAGGGTTTTCGTTTAAGTTAGGAACAGAGCCTTTTAACGCTTCAAGTCCCATGAACAGTAATGCAAACCCAATAATGAATTCTCCCCAGGTTCTTCTTCTTGTTATTTTTGAGAATATAAGAGGTAAGCTTATTCCAATTAATGGTAATGCATATGTGCTTATACTTACTTTAAAACCTAACAGGGATATGAGCCATCCGGTAACGGTAGTCCCAATATTGGCACCCATTATTACACCAATAGACTGCACAAGGCTAAGCAATCCTGCATTTACAAAACTTACTATCATTACTGTTGTGGCTGAGGAAGATTGTATAATAACAGTAACCATAAATCCGGTAAAAACAGCTAGAAACCGATTGGATGTCATTGCCGAAAGAATATTTCGCATACGAGAACCTGCCACACGTTGTAGGGCCTCGCTCATCATTTTCATTCCAAACAAAAACAGCCCTAAAGAACCAACTAATGTTAAGAAATCAAGAAAAGAATAATTCATGGATTTAGTATAATATTATAGATCAATTAGAGTATATAGCTGTTTTAAGGCAGCAATAAACCAGATACAAATATGAGAATTTTTTTTAATTTATTTATTATATAGATTGTTTATGATATCTGATTTATTTATAGTGAGTTATTCTTTATAAAATCAATTATCTCTTGTTGATAACCAAATGCCATTCCAACCACAGTATCGGCAGCACCATAATAAACAGCAATTTTTTCTCCATCGCATAATGCTGCGCAAGGGAATACAACATTTGGCACATCGCCGGTTAATTCGTATTGAGTTGCCGGAGCAAGTAGATATGGTTTTGTGCGGAATAAAACTTTTTCCGGATTATCAAGATCAAGAAGTACTGCACCCATCGAATATCGAAATCCATTACAAGTATTAATAACACCGTGGTAAAACATCAGCCAGCCATCGTTGGTGCGAATTGGAACCGAACCCGCACCAATTTTGGTACATTGCCAGGCACTCTGCTCAAATGGCGAAACTTTCATCACACACCGGTGTTCTCCCCAGTATTTCATATCGGGGCTGTAGCTAATATAAATATCGCCAAATGGTGTGTGCCCGTTGTCACTTGGCCGACTCAGCATTGCATATCTTCCATTAATTTTTTCCGGAAATAGAACACCATTTCTGTTGAATGGCAGAAATGCATTTTCGCACTGGTGGAAAGTTTCAAAATCAAAAGTATAAGCAATACCAATAGTTGGGCCGTGGTATCCGTTACACCAAGTGACCCAATAGCGATCTTCGATAAATGTTACGCGTGGGTCGTATTTATAGTCCGACTCAATCATTTCAGTATTTCCGGCAACCATTTCAATAGGTTCGTGATTAATATCCCAGTTGATTCCGTCTTTGCTAAAACCTGCAAAAATATTCATCTGCACAGCTTTATTGTCACACCTAAAAACACCTGCGTAACCATCTTTATAAGGAACAACTGCACTGTTAAAAATACTGTTTGAACTTGGAATATGATAACGGCCAATCACCGGATTTTGCGAATAGCGCCACATTACATCGGCTGAGTTTTCAGGTCTGTTTTCCCAGGGAATTATTGTTTTTGTTTCCATTGAATTTATTTTTTATCTTGAGTTATTGCTTCTTGTTCTTTGTTATCGGGATTTCCGAAAGGCACAAAATATGCCGCTAAAAATGCTGGGATAGTTGCAACCAACACCCAAATAAAGAAAATTTTGTAGCCGAGTAAATCACTTATGTATCCACTTATCATTGATGGAATCATAAATCCAAGATTCATAATTCCTGTGGCAAAAGCATAATGTGCCATTTTGTATTTGCCGGGTGCAACTTGTTGCATCATAAAAAGCATTAATCCAACAAATCCGAAACCATATCCAAAGTATTCAAATGTTACACCTGCTCCAATAACATAAAGGTTATCTGGCTGATAAAATGCAAAGAGTGCATACACCGCGAATGGAATATTAAAACAGGCTACTAAAACTAAAAGTACTTTTTTTAATCCTTTGTTAGCAATGTAGTAGCCCCCAAGTATCGAACCTAAAACAAACGCTATCGTTCCGGCAGTTCCGTAAATTAATCCATACTCTTTAGTCGATAATCCCAGCCCGCCCTCACTAACTTTGGCTAAAGAAAACAGGGGTGCAATTTTAATGGCAAATCCTTCGGCAAACCGATAAAGAATAATAAATAAAATGTACCAATAAATATATTTTTTCTGGAAAAAAGTTTTTAAAACATCCAAAAGAGTGTTAAATCCCTCCTTCAATGATTTTACTTCCGAAGTTGCATTTCCTCCTTTTGGCAACATGCGAATATGGTACAAGCCTAATACAATCATAATAGCACTAATAGAAAGCATAACCGAAACCCATGCACTTACAACACCCATTCGGTCTTCCAAAATTCCGGCAAAATAAACTAAACCACCTGTCGCAAATAATTTTGCAATGTTATATGAAGCACCTTGCCATCCAATATATTCAGCTTGTAATTTTGGTGAAAGTACACTCAGATAAACACCGTCGGTAGCAATATCATTGGTAGCACCGCTAAAAGCAATAAATGCAAAAAGTGCTATTGAATAAGTAAAGAAATCATTTAATGGTAAGGAAAGTGCAACCAGAGCAAAGGTTATTCCGGTAATAAACTGCGAGACAACAACAAAATATTTTTTCGATTTAAACATCTCCAGCACTGGGCTCCATAGAAATTTTATGGTCCATGGAATCATAATCAGCCCAGTCCAAAAGGTAATTTGCGTATCAGAAATGCCCATATTTTTGTACATTAGAGCTGATGCTATGGCAATAGTTACAAAAGGAAGCCCCATAGCAAAATAGGCAGTAGGTACCCAAAGGGCAGGTTTGTTTTGTTTTGTTTTCTCTTTAATATCACTCATTGATTTTGAATAAAAATAGACCTCTAAAATACACCAACTAATTTTAATTATTAAATAAAATTGATAATTTTTAAAATTATTTATGGTTCAACTGCAAATTATGTGAGTAATATTTAAATATTAGCAAAGTACGCTAAAGCGCACTATATTTTTAGGAACTGCACATTATAACACCATACACCTGGTTTTGGCGTTATGACCTGGATTATGAAACCAATCTACATCTAATGACCCGTTTGGGGGTGAATACTACTTTTAATGCCGGAGCCATAAAGATGAACGGGAAGTATTTATTGGTACTAAGGGTTGAAGGGTTTGATGTGAAATCGTTTTTTGCTGTTGCAGAAAGCCCGAACGGAATAGATAATTTTAAGAATTTATCATACAATAAATGAAGTTAAAAACGGACAGGGGCCACCACCCATTAAAACAGATAAGGGTTAGAGATGTATCAAACGTAACTTTTTCTAACGGCTGGATATTAGATGATGTCGGGGCGGTATATATTTATTATGCTGGAAGATAGATATCCGGATATGATATACTAAAAAAAACACCTGATTAACAGAATAATGTTAGTCAGGTTTATTAATAAATAGTCTACTGATTATTAGAGTTACAGAACGATAATCAGAGTTGTTAAAGCAAGGATAAAGACTTGTAGTAATAGAAAACGTACAGGAATATCTATTCCTTTTAATCCGCTGTTTAAGGCTGCTGCCATTTTTGCTCCCATAGTAATTGTTTTTATTGATTACACACTTAATTAAAATATTGATAAAAAACAAAGTAGAGCTCTATTCCATATGTTTTATCTCTTAGACGTTAATATTTCAAAAAGGTTGCTTTTCTTATTGTCTTTTTTTGTTAACAATCTGTGTGTGAGAGTGAAAAAAATAGATTTTGCGGATTTAATATTAGCAATTTGATATATAACGTTATGAATATATTATTATTGTGTAGATTTGTTTCTTTGAAGTGAAAACTTATTTTTGTGAGTTAGATATAGATTATAACATATAAGATGGTATTAATAAAAAGAAAAGATGATGTCTGATTATAGATTTGAAACACTACAGTTACATGCGGGACATGTGCCTGATGCTGATACATTATCCAGAGCCGTTCCGATTTATCAAACAAGTTCCTATCTGTTCAAAGATTCTGAACATGCTGCTAAACTCTTTAGTTTAAAAGAGCCCGGGAATATATATACCCGGATAATGAATCCAACTACAGATGTTTTTGAAAAACGCATGGCTGCTCTGGAAGGCGGAGTTGGTGCTTTGGCTGTCTCTTCCGGTCAGGCTGCACAATTTATAGCATTAACTAATTTCTTACAGGCAGGAGATAGTTTTGTTTCAACATCATTTTTATATGGTGGAACATACATTCAGTTTAAAGTGCAATTTAAACGGTTGGGTATAAATGTTAAGTTTGTTGAAGGAGATGATCCGGACCTGTTTGAATCAGCAATTGATGATAATACTAAGGCCATTTACATTGAGACAATTGGAAATCCGAGGTTTAATATTCCTGATTTTGAGTCGATTGCTGCAATTGCACAAAAACATGATATTCCATTGATTGTTGACAATACATTTGGTACAGGTGGATATCTTTTCAGACCTCTGGAATACGGAGCCAATGTAGTAGTGGAATCTGCAACCAAATGGATTGGAGGGCACGGTACAACTATTGGAGGTGTTATTGTTGATGGAGGTAACTTTAATTGGGGAAATGGAAAATTCCCTTTAATGACTGAACCTTCTGAAGGTTATCATGGATTGAGATTTTGGAAAGAATTTGGTGCCGGATCTTCGTTTGGAAATATTGCTTTTATTGTGAGAGCCCGAGTTGAAGGTCTTCGGGATTTTGGCCCGGCAATAAGCCCTTTCAATTCATTTCTTTTGCTGCAAGGTCTGGAAACATTGTCGTTGCGTGTTGACAGACATGTTGAGAATGCATTGGAATTAGCCAACTGGCTTGAAAAGCATCCTGATGTTGAATATGTGAATTATCCCGGCCTGGAGTCAAGCCCGTTTCATAAGTTGGCAATAAAATATTTAAAACATGGTTTTGGTGGAGTTTTGAGTTTTAAGATCAAGGGTAATACCGCAATGGCCGATAAGTTTATTAACAACATGAAACTTGTTAGCCATTTAGCAAATGTTGGAGATGCAAAAACACTTATTATTCATCCAAGTTCAACAACTCATGAGCAGTTGACTGTAGAAGAGCAAAAGTTATCGGGAGTGGTATCAGGATTGATGCGTGTTTCTGTTGGCATTGAACATGTTGAAGATATAAAAGCTGATTTTTCTCAAGCTTTTTCTAAATTGTAATTTTTATCTGATTAATTCATGAATAATCAGGCTAATTAATTTCATCCGATTAATTTTGTGGTTTAAATGGTTTTACGATGAAGGATAAATTGAAGATAGGACTTTTTGGATATGGCGTAGTAGGTCAGGGATTGTATGATGTGTTGCAGTCAACACCGGCTTTTGATGCTACTATAGACAAGATTGTTGTTAAGGAGAAAAAACGACGAAACTTGCCTGATTCAATGTTTTATTACAATCCGGATGATATACTTGAAGATCCGGAAATAAATATTGTTGTTGAACTTATTGATAATTCTGAAGATGCCTATAGGATTGTAAAAAAAGCATTACAGAAAGGAAAGCATGTTGTTTCTGCAAACAAAAAGATGTTGGCTGAACACCTTGAAGAGATGGTAAGATTGCAGAAGGAGAATAATGTTTCTTTACTGTACGAGGCTTCTGCCTGTGGAAGCATTCCTGTAATCCGATCGCTGGAAGAGTATTATGATAACGATCTGTTACTGTCGGTTACCGGAATCCTTAATGGCTCGTCAAATTATATTTTGTCAAATGTTTTTGACCACAATCAGTCGTATGAAGATGCTTTGAAAGAGGCGCAGGATTTAGGTTTTGCTGAGAGTGATCCTTCGTTTGATGTAGAGGGCTATGATTCATTGTATAAACTGATAATTATTACGCTACACAGCTTTGGAATCATTGTTAAACCGGAAGATGTACTTACTTATGGAATCTCTAACATCAGTGAGTTTGATATAAATTATGCCCGTGAAAAAAGGTTTAAGATAAAACTTGTTGGACAGGTAGAGCGGTTGAAAGATCAGGATATTACCCTGTTTGTTTTGCCCCGGTTTGTAGGGCGCGACAAGTATATTTATAGTGTTGAAGAAGAGTTTAATGGTGTTGTTGTTAAGGGTAAAGCATACGATAAGCAGTTTATGTTTGGCAAGGGAGCAGGCGGGCATCCCACAAGCTCGGCAGTATTATCAGATATTACAGCTCTAGCCCATGATTATAAATATGAGTATAAAAAACTGAATTATTTTAAAAAGTTCAATTATTTCAGAAGCGGAGCAGTTGAGATTTACCTTAGGTATAGCGATCCGTCTGTATTGGAGAGTTTTAAATTTGATTCGATATCAGAAGAGTATAACGGCCCTGAGTATAACTATAAAATAGGCTTTATAAAACTATCCAGTTTAATTGACATAAATGATGAGTTGCGTGAGATGGACATATTTATAGCACTTACAGGAAAGGCTTTAAATTATTAACATGAGATAGTATATCCTGTTTTGTATTAATATCTGTAACTATCCGGTTTAAAAGGTCCGGTTTGTTTTACTCCAATATATTCGGCCTGTTCTTGAGAAAGCTTTGTCAGCTTAACGCCTAATTTGCCTATGTGTAATCTGGCAACCTCTTCATCAAGCTCTTTTGGTAAGGTATAAACACCAATTTTATAATCCTTTTGCCAAAGCTCCAGTTGTGCAAGTGTTTGGTTAGTAAATGAGTTACTCATAACAAAACTTGGATGACCTGTTGCATTACCCAGGTTAACTAAACGACCACGGGACAAAAGAATTATATCATGACCATCAGGAAAGGTAAACTTATCAACTTGTGGTTTAATATTCAGCTCTTTTATTCCTTCGTATTTTTCCAATTGTTCAACCTGAATCTCATTATCGAAATGACCAATATTACAAACGATTGACTGGTCTTTCATATTTTTCATATGATCGATTGTGATCACATCTTTGTTTCCGGTTGATGTAATATAAATATCACCTTCAGGCAATGCATCTTCTACCGTTGTTACCTCATATCCTTCCATGGCAGCCTGCAAAGCACAAATAGGGTCAATCTCAGTAACAAGAACTCTTGCACCAAAACCACGCATGCTTTGAGCACAGCCTTTTCCTACGTCACCATATCCGCAAACTACAACTGTTTTACCGGCAACCATTACATCTGTTCCACGTTTTATCCCGTCAGCAAGGCTTTCGCGGCATCCGTACAGGTTATCGAATTTTGATTTAGTGACAGAATCGTTAACATTAATGGCAGGGAATGGCAACTCTCCTCTTTCCATCATTTGATACAAACGGTGTACTCCTGTTGTTGTCTCTTCGCTTACTCCCTTTAATATTGAAGCTGCTTTCTGCCAGCGTAAGTTGTTTTTGTTGAATTCTTCTTTCAGACGTGACATTAATTCTCTAACATCTTCAGGCTCTTGGCTGTAATCAAGGTCATGAATTGAAGCGTCTTTTTCTGCCTGAGCACCCTTTATAATCATCATGGTAGCATCACCGCCATCATCAACAATCATGTCAGGGCCTTTGCCATCACCAAAGTCCAGAGCTCTTTCGGTACACCACCAGTACTCTTCCAGTGTTTCACCTTTCCACGCATAAACAGGAACTCCGATCTTTGCTATTGCAGCAGCAGCATGATCCTGTGTGCTATATATATTACAACTGCACCATCTTACTGTTGCACCCAGTTCAACCAAAGTCTCAATTAGTACGGCTGTTTGGATTGTCATGTGTAATGACCCCATGATACGGGCACCTTTTAACGGCTTTTCATTACCATATTTGTAACGTAATGCCATTAATCCGGGCATCTCTTTCTCTGCAAGTACAATCTCTTTTCTTCCAAAATCAGCTAAGCTTAAATCTTTGATTTTGTATGGAAGCGAATTTGTTAATCCTTCTGCCATTATTTTTTATTTAAAGTGAGGTGCAAAAATATAAAACGATTATGATACTGACAAGAAAAATGCGGCTCTATATATTGTAAGAGTTATTTATAATCCAAAATTCTTTAATACTCCTCTTACTACCTTTTCGTCTTCTTTAAGTTGACACTTTAATTTTTCCACATCGCTGAATTTTTTTTCATCTCGTATTCTGTCGATAAATTCAATAGAGATTTCCTCTGAGTATACATCTCTGTAAAACTCCAGAATGTGAACCTCAATCGAGCGTAGTTTTTGTTGATTGTTAAAGGTAGGTCTATATCCTATATTAAGCATTCCTCCATGTTTTTCTCCAATAATGGTAACTATACATGCATATACTCCATCGGGAGGCACAAGTTTTTGAGATTCCTGCAATTCAATATTTGCTGTTGGGTATCCAAGCTTCCTGCCCAGCTTCATCCCACCTACAACCCTGCCTGTTAAAAGGTATTTGTAGCTTAACAGTTTGTTTGCTTTTTGTATTTCTCCGTTTAACAGTAGTTTTCTGATGGAAGAAGAGCTGGTATGCAAACCACCTATTTCAACAGGTTTAATATTTGAAATAGTGAACCCAAACTCATCAGCATATTTTTTATACTCTTCAAAACTGTTCTTTCGGTCTTTTCCAAATCGGTGGTCATACCCTACAACTAAATGATTTAATTTTATTCCGTCAACAAGAATCTCTTTTATAAACATTTTTGCTGATAAACCGGCTAAATTCTTAGTGAAAGGAATAAGAACCAGATGGTCAATTCCTGTTTCACTAAAAAGTCGTGTCTTTTCTTCTAAAGAAGTTAAGAATCTAAGTTTTTCAGCATCTTTATTTAAGACAATACGCGGGTGAGGCCAGAATGATATAATAACAGATTCACCGTTTAAGGTCTTTGCTTTTTCAATAACCTTGTGCAATAAAACACGATGACCTGCATGCAGTCCGTCAAACATTCCTATGGTCACAACAGGATTTTGAGACGAGAAATTCTTTAGTCCGGAATAAACTTTCACCTTAATATTTTATGTTTTGTTACAGACATCAAAAGTAGTAAAAAGATAGATTTAATTTCAATTTTTGAACGTGTTGGTAATTCAACAGATGAACTGTTATGTTTTGTGTCATATTTTAAGGAAACTATTATTTTTTTGTGATATATTTACATCCCTTTGACAAGAGATATTTTTAACATTATACTATATAAATTTACATCATGAGTTCTAATAGAAGAGATTTTTTAAAGAAAGCAGCCCTTGGAGCAGGAGTTATTGCTACAGGACTGCCGGGGTGTACGTCTTCCAATAATAGCAAGAGTGGTGAGAACAAATCATTGTCCTCGAAAAAGCATTCCCAACGTTTTAATATGTGTGGCTATGCTGCTCCAAAGATTGACAGAGTAAGAGTCGGTTTTATTGGCTTGGGAATGAGAGGGCCGGGAGCCGTTGAACGTATGTCACATATCGAGGGAGTTGAAATAATGGCACTTGGCGATAAGTTTCCTGACAGGGTGGAAAGAATGCAGGGGAGACTTGAGAAGAAAGGGCTTCCCAAAGCAAAATCATTTGCCGGCAGCGAAGATGCCTGGAAAAAGATGTGCGAAGATCCGGATATTGATCTTATATACATTGCAACACCATGGGCATTGCATACACCAATGGCTGTTTATGCAATGGAACATAACAAACATGTGGCTGTTGAGGTTCCTGCTGCTAAAACTATTGATGAAGCCTGGCAATTGGTAGAGACATCTGAAAGAACAAAGAAGCACTGTATGATGCTCGAAAATTGTTGCTATGACTTTTTTGAATTATTGACATTAAATATGGCTCGCCAGGGATTTTTTGGTGAAATAGTTCATGGTGAAGGTGCGTATATTCATAATCTGCTGGGGCTGAATTTTAATAAAAAAGGCTATGTGGATATGTGGAGACTAAAAGAAAACTACAGAAATGGAAATATATATCCTACTCATGGATTAGGCCCTGTGTGTCAGGTTATGAATATTAACAGAGGGGATAAAATGGATTATCTGGTATCCATGGCATCAGCAGATTTCCAGATGGCAGAGAAAGCAAAAGAGCTGGCGGCGGAAGATTCATTTTACAAACCTTTTGTTGGAAAGGAATTCAGGGGCAATATGAATACTTCGGTTGTGAAAACGAACAAAGGACGTACCATTATGATTCAACACGATGTTACCAGTACCAGGCCTTACTCGCGGATACACCTGATTAGCGGAACAAAAGCAATGGCACGAAAATGGCCATCACCTGCAAAAATATCTCATGGACATGGTTGGATGAAAGCAGAGGAGATGAAAGAACTGGAGAAAAAATATACACCTGAGATTGTGAAAAGAGTTGGTGATATGGCAAAACAGGTCGGTGGTCATGGAGGAATGGATTTTATGATGGACTGGAGACTGATTGATTGCCTGAGAAACGGATTGCCTTTGGATCAGGATGTTTATGATGCTGCATTATGGAGTTCAATATCTCCGTTAAGTGAGTGGTCGGTGGCAAATCGTTCAAACAGTATTGATGTTCCTGATTTTACTGCAGGCTCATGGAAAACAAACAAACCTGTTGATATAACCTTAAACGGTGGTGGTACTACCGGGGTTAGGGGATTGAAAAATGCAGATAGTAAAATTCAGTTAAATGTTTAAAATAATATTTATTAACAAAATTCCTATCTTAGCCAATTCTATAAATTTTTAAATAAGTTTTTATTATTAATAATCTTAAATAAGTTTTTATGAATGATTTTATTTTCTTACTTATTCCGGCAGCTTCAGTATTAGCACTGTTATTTGCATGGATATTTTTCCGTTCCATGATGAAAAATTCGGAGGGAACAGACAAGATGAAAGAGATTGCCCAGCATGTCAGGGATGGTGCAATGGCTTACCTTACACGTCAATACAAAGTTGTTGGGATTGTTTTTGGTGTTCTTGTTATCATACTGTTAGGAATGGCATATCTTGGCATTCAAAACCCGTTTGTGCCGGTCGCTTTTTTAACCGGAGGATTTTTTTCAGGGTTATGCGGATATTTGGGTATGCGTACAGCAACCTATGCATCAGCCCGAACTGCACATGGGGCTTCTCAATCATTAAACAGAGGGTTGAAGATAGCATTCCGTAGTGGGGCTGTTATGGGACTTGTGGTTGTTGGGTTCGGTCTTTTAGACATAGCTTTATGGTGGTTGATATTGAATAACTGGGTATATACACCCGAACATATGCAGAACGGGATGGAATTTCTTGGGTTAACCTTTGTTCATGCGGGTACAACAGACCACACTAAACTGATTGAAATTACGGCAACAATGTTAACATTCGGTATGGGTGCATCCACTCAGGCTCTGTTTGCAAGAGTAGGTGGCGGTATTTTTACTAAAGCTGCTGATGTTGGAGCCGACCTTGTAGGTAAGGTTGAGGCCGGAATACCTGAAGACGACCCAAGAAATCCTGCTACTATTGCCGATAATGTGGGTGATAACGTAGGTGATGTGGCCGGAATGGGTGCAGACCTGTATGAATCGTATGCAGGGTCAATATTAGCTACAGCCGCGCTGGGAGCTGCATTGCCATTGATTGCAGGTGTCGATCCGGTTAAGGCTGTAACGGCTCCGATGTTCGTTGCTGCTATGGGTATTATTTTATCAATTTTGGGAATCTATTTAGTACGAACTAAAGAATCAGCCACTCAAAAGACTCTGCTAAATGCTTTATTGTTAGGTACAGGTGGCAGTTCAGTTTTTATACTTGTAGCTGTTGCGGGAATGGCTTACATAGATTGGATCAGCTGGGGCATTTTTGGTTCTGTTGCAGTTGGTTTGGCAGCTGGTGTAATAATAGGTCAAGGAACAGAATTCTTTACTTCGGATGAGTATAGTCCTACAAAGGGCATTGCCAAACAGGCTCAACAAGGGCCGGCAACTCTTATCATTGATGGGTTAGCTGTTGGAATGTATTCTACATGGATTCCGGTTGTAACCATTGTATTGGGAATAATTGGTTCTTATGGTTTTGCCGGCGGTTTCACAAATTTCTCTATGGGTGTATACGGAATTGGCTTTGCGGCAGTTGGGATGTTATCTACATTAGGGATAACACTTGCTACAGATGCTTTTGGCCCAATTGCCGATAATGCGGGTGGAAATGCTGAGATGGCTAAACTGCCTAAAGAGGTTCGGGAGAGAACGGATGCTCTTGATATGCTTGGAAACACCACTGCCGCAACAGGCAAAGGATTTGCAATAGGGTCAGCTGCTTTAACGGCAATGGCTCTGTTAGCGGCTTACATGGAAGAGGTAAGGTTGTGGCTTGGACGTGTAGCAAGTGATGGTGACGGATTTAAACAAATTGGGAATACTTTGTTTTATAACAATGATGTTCCTATGTTGGAACAGGGGCAAACGGCCATTAAACTTGCAGATGCCTCCATCCAGGATTTTGTAATAGCTTATGACTTATCAGTGTTTAATCCGTTGTTATTGGGTGGATTATTCTTTGGTTCAATGATGGCTTTTGTTTTTAGTGCGATGACAATGAAAGCTGTCGGACGTGCTGCCGGTGCTATGGTTGATGAGGTAAGGCATCAGTTTAAGACAATCAAGGGTATTATGGATGGTTCAGGAACACCTGACTATGCAAGATGTGTAGAAATTTCAACACGAGGAGCTCAACAAGAGATGCTTGTCCCTTCACTGTTCGCTATTACGGTACCTGTTATTGTGGGTGTTGTTATGGGTGTTGCAGGTGTTGTAGGGTTGTTGGTTGGAGGTCTTGTAACAGGATTTACTCTGGCAAGCATGTTGAATAACTCAGGTGGAGCATGGGATAATGCTAAAAAATACATAGAAAAAGGAAATTTGGGAGGCAAAGGCAGTGAGGTTCATAAAGCTGCTGTAATAGGGGATACCGTTGGTGACCCTCTAAAAGATACTTCAGGTCCATCACTGAATATACTTATTAAATTAATGACCATGGTTTCGGTTGTTATGGCCGGATTAACTGTTGTTTATTCAATACTATAAAAAAATTTAATTTAATCCCTCTCATCAAAATTATAAGATGGGAGGGATTTTTTATATAATGATTCCCAAATTATCAGATATAAAGGAAGCGAGAGATAGAATAAAGAACTACATTCATCATACTCCAATTCTTACATCCCGTGCTATCAATTCAATTGTTGATGCTGAACTGTTTTTTAAATGTGAAAATTTTCAAAAAGCGGGAGCATTTAAGTTTCGGGGTGCGTGCAATGCGGTGTTTAGTTTGCCGGATAGTATAATTAAAAATGGTGTAGCTACGCACTCATCAGGCAATCATGCTGCGGCATTAGCCTTAGCAGCACAAATAAGAGGTATAAAAGCATTTATTGTAATGCCTGAGAATGCCCCTGAAATAAAGAAGAGGGCTGTTGCAGGTTATGGAGCTGAGATAACATTTTGTGAACCTACATTAAAGGCACGAGAATCAACATTAAAAGAAGTTGTTGAAAAAACAGCCGCATCTGTGATACATCCGTATAATAATTTTAACGTGATTTGTGGACAAGGAACTGCTGCATTGGAGATTCTTGAAGAGTTATATGAACCTGATATTATAATGACTCCTGTTGGGGGAGGAGGTTTACTAAGCGGCACGGCAATTGCTGTTAAAAGTGTCTCTCCTGTCACAAAAGTTTATGGTGCTGAACCATTAGGAGCAGATGATGCTTTTCAATCATTTAACAGTGGTGTGTTGATTCCTTCGGAAAATCCTGTGACTATTGCAGATGGGTTATTGACTTCGTTAGGGGAATTAAATTTTGAAATAATAAGAAAATATGTTGATGGTATTTATACTGCTACGGAGGAAAATATAATTAAAGCCATGCGTCTTGTTTGGGAAAGAATGAAGATTATTATTGAACCTTCATCTGCTGTGCCTCTATCTGTAGTTATGGAAAATCATGATGTTTTCAGAGGCAAGAAAATAGCTATTGTTATTTCAGGGGGAAATGTTGACCTGAACAAACTACCTTTTTAGGTAATAAGATATTGGTGTGTGTCTGACAGCTTTTACCGTTGTATTCCTGATTTGGAACAATATCTTGAGATATATTTAAATGCGGAGTAATTTCCCAGATCTCCAGCCTTTTGCCAATCTTTGCAGGCATTTTTTTTCATTCCAATATTGAAATGTGCAATACCCCTGTTAAAATAAGCATGAACATCATTCTTGTCGTACCCTATAGCTTTAGTGAAATCGTTAATAGCACTTAAGAAGTCCTGATTTGATAATTTCATTACTCCTCTTAATGAAAAAACCCCGGGTAATGAAGGATCAAGATATATTGCACGATTAAGGTCTTCGAATGCTAATTCTCTATTACTAGAGTATTGTAATGAAAGTCTGGCTCTTTCGTAGTAAGCATCACCGTTAAGTGAGTCCATCTCAATCACTTCATTGAACTCATTAAAAGCTTTTTTTATTTTATTGTTTAGGTTCCATTCCAGCCGGGCATGTTCAACCATTGCCGGAATATATGCGGGGTTACGATCAAGACAATTAGATATGCATTTATAAGCACTCTCCTTTTTGTCTAATTCAATGTAATGAAGCCCATTTATATATGGGGATAAAAATCCGGTTGGATTAATTATGTCAGCATATTCAATATCTTCACGCCCACCAATATAATTATCATATCTAAATCGAGCCAACGCTCTTAAACAATACAGATTGTATGAATCAGGAAAATGTTTTAAATGTTTTGAAAATGATTTGGCAGCTTCGATATTATTCTCACTTAAAATATTCAGAATTCCCTGACTTAAGTATGGAATTAAATATCTCTGTTTATTTATGGATGAGCGGAAATAGTTAGTTTTCATATTTATATTTATCCATAACGAATCATTTAACAGATATGAGGAGTAAATAATGTTATCCAGGTCAGGTTTATCACTGACATATATGCCAATCAGTAATCCACGTTTGTTAAGTACCGGTGCGCCAAAAGACCTGTATCCTAATTCAGCATGAATTAAACCATATCGTTCAATAAACGGGAAGCTCCCGATTTTATTTATAACATCTACAGATATACCTTTTTCAGTTTCAGCAGGATGACTGAATATTAGAACTTCATGTGAAGTGATTAATGTGTTTCTTGAGGTTTGCAGATAGGAAAATTCTTTTTGTCTGTGCTGTTTAACTTTAATAAGAGCCAAATTTGCATAAGGATGAACAGATATAATTTGTTCAATATTAAATGATTTACCATTACGTGTTTTAATAACAACAGAATCACAGTTGCTAAACAGACTAGCTTTAGTTATTGCCAGCCCGTCAGCACTAATGAAGAATCCTGATGCGTCATCTGTAATATTTTCAAAAACATCGTATCCTTCTAATGTAAATACAGCTTTTTCGGTTTTATTAATAATACTAACCAGTTTTTGGCTAAAAGAAACTGAATGAAATATTATCAATAAAATCAATGAAATAAAATATTTAGCTGATAGTTTCATTTACATTTGAAGTTTGTTTTCAAAGAAACAAAAAATGCAGCAATTCTATTTATGGTGTAAGATAAAAAGAGAGTAAAATCATAAAAATATGGTCAATTAGTATTAGTTAATTAAATAAATTATTTTTGCGGCAAAAGAAAATAAGGGTTACAAGATGGGAAATCTTATAAGAGAGGATGTTGAGTTGATGGCTCCGGTTGGTTCGTATGAATCTTTGATGGCAGCTATTCAGGGAAATGCCAATTCCGTATATTTCGGCATTGAGCAATTGAATATGAGGGCAAAGTCGTCAAATAATTTCACAATAGAAGATCTTAAAGAGATTGTTTCAATAAGTAAAAAGCATAAAATTAAAACATATCTTACCGTTAATACTGTAATTTATGATGAAGAGTTGCCTTTAATGTATAAGATTATTGATGCTGCTAACGAATATGGTATTACTGCAATCATAGCATCAGATCAGGCAGCAATAAATTATGCAAACTCTATAGGTGTTGAGGTTCATGCTTCCACACAGGTAAATATTTCAAACAGTGAATCACTGAAATTCTACAGCCGTTTTGCCGATGTTGTTGTATTAGCCAGAGAGCTGAATATGGAGCAGGTGAAAGAGATCTACAGGACTATTCAGGATGAAGAGATTAAAGGTCCTTCGGGAAATCTGATAAAGATTGAGATGTTTTCGCACGGTGCATTGTGTATGGCTGTTTCGGGGAAGTGTTACCTGAGTCTTCATCAGCTTAACTCATCGGCAAACAGAGGTGCGTGTTTGCAGCCTTGCCGCAGGGGCTATGTTGTAAAAGAGAAAGAGACAGGTGATGAGCTTGAGGTGGATAATGAATATATTATGTCGCCTAAAGATTTGAAGACTATTCATTTCCTGAATGTAATGCTTGATGCCGGGGTTCGGGTGTTGAAGATTGAGGGTCGGGCACGTTCAGCGGAATATGTAAAAACGGTTTGTGAATGTTACGATGAGGCAATTAATGCTGTGGCTGATGGTACATTTACTGATGCTAAGACCGATGATTGGGACAGACGGTTATCCGGTGTTTTCAATCGCGGATTTTGGGATGGTTACTATCTTGGACAAAAACTGGGTGAGTGGAGTAAAAATTACGGATCAAGAGCGACTAAAAAGAAGATATATATAGGAAAGGGAATGAATTACTTCCCCAAAATAAAAGTGGCAGAATTTCTAATGGAAACTCAGGACTTATCGGTAGGTGATGAAATACTAATTACCGGGCCTACTACAGGAGTTGTTCAAATAAAAGTGGAAGAGATACGAGTTGATCTTAAGAAGGTAGAAAAAACAGTTAAAGGAGATCGTTGTTCTATGCCTGTTAATGTGAAAATCAGGCGTTCGGATAAGTTGTATAAAATTGTGGATAGTTAAAAAGAAATTTATTTGATTGTTTTCCATAAAGAACCAAATTAATATTCAAAAGGATGATAGTAACGGGTAACTTGACTAAGATGAGGAGTGATTACTCCGGTGAGACCGTTCAGTACAATCTTGCTCTGGGAGATTTTGATATTGACATGAACAATCTTATCGGTAAAGAGGTGCGAATTACGTTTCAGAACAAAATTAATTGTACTGTTTGTGGTATTGAAATTAGAACAACTTATGCCGGACGTGCAATGTGCAGGCATTGCTATGAAACTGCACCGCAGGCAGAAGAGTGTTTGTTTAACCCTGAGAAGTGTAAAGCCCATTTGGGAATAGCACGGGATATGGAGTGGTCGCATAAGCAGTGCTTAATACCTCATTTTGTATATCTGTCTGTCTCATCGGGGCTGAAAGTTGGTGTTACACGGCGTCATCATATACCGGGGCGCTGGATTGACCAGGGAGCCGTAAGAGCTATCAAGCTGGCAGAAACACCCAACAGGCATATTGCCGGGATTATTGAAGTTTTTTTGAAAAAGTTTATAGCAGATAAAACAGAGTGGAAAAAAATGCTTAAAAGTGTCTACAAAGATTTTGACATTAATCTGTTAGCCGAAAAAGTCAGAGTTGCAGAGTTGCTTCCTGAAGAACTGAAGCAGTATGTAACTGATGACGATAAAATACTCGATATAAACTATCCGTTAAGCTCGTCTCCAGAAGATCCAAAGTCCTTTAGCCTTGAGAAAGAGAAAGAGATAAAAAGCGTTGTTGCCGGAATAAAGGGACAATACATTCTGTTTGACAATGGGTATGTTATGAATATTAATAAATACAGTGGATTTTTGGTTGAAATGGAATATCCTGATTAGAGTTGGTTAAAGTACTCCTATTTCATCAATTATCATTCTTGATGGTTCTTTGTTAATAGAGTATTCATCAGGGCAAGTCCCCGGATTCTTGAGCCTGATTCTAATAAATTGTGTCTTCCCCGGTATTTTAATTCTGTATAGCGTGTGCCTCCTACCTTCTTTTATGGCAAATGGTTCCCGGTTTATTAAGGTTTTTAAGTTTTTAAAAGAATAACCATCTTTGGAAATAGAGACAGTAATTTCTTTTGGTGGGAATACGCATAGATTATTGTCTTCAAGCATAGATACATATACTTCTTTTATTTTTTGAAGTCTATTTAGCCTGAATACCATTTCGGTATCTTTCCCTATAATATTAACACATTCTGTATTCTGAATTTGCTCCTGCATTATTCGCCCGTCAAATAGCCAATTATAATGTGTTCGGGAGAAATTTCCGTTGGGTTGAGGTTTTATACTTATTAATCTTGCACTGTTTATTTTTCCTTTTAAAAATGACCTTTGGGTAGGAGGACTTGATAAAAGATTGGAAGCTACGGCCGTAGTAGTTAGTTTTGTTGTCTCTTTAATTATTAGGGGCGATAAATATTTGCTTGATGTTGTGTCGGGTATTCTTCCATTTAAGGTGTAGAATATCCTGGCATTTAAAATATCACTTCTGACAGGAACAAAAATGCTGTCTTCAAAAATTATTTGAGATGTTTCAAATATCGGTTTGGGTGCAAATTTTGGCAATGGCTTATTTTCACCATTTCTCTCTACTCGATCAATGTTGAATTTTACTTCTGCCATTATTGGGAAATGGTCTGAAATATATGTGCTGTCTTTAATAATATTATATGTATTATACTTGATTACATCCAGATAACCATTAACAAAAATATAGTCAATACGTTTTATTCCGTCTTTATTATTAAAACGGTTATAAGTAAACCCTTTGCCTGATACAGGAAATGTGCTTACCTTATACGCATCAGAAAATGAAAAATGTTCATGCCAGTTACCTGTCATAAGCATATGGGCCTGAGATTTTGGGTCAGAGTTAAAGTCCCCCGTAACAACTACCGGAACATTATCTGCAATCGACTTTATTTTACTAAGCAGTAATAAAACGCTTTTGTTTCTGGCGTATTCACTTATATGGCTTAAATGGGTGTTGAAAACAAAGAATATATGACCGGTACGTTTGTTTTGTAATTTGACCCATGTTACAATTCTGGGCAGATGTGCTCCCCATCCTATGTTTCCCGGTTTTTCCGGGTTGTTGGATAGCCAAAAATGTGATTTTGCAAGTAAATTAAACTTAGATGTTTTAAAGAAAATTGAACAGTGTTCGCCTTTGTTCAATCCATCATCTCTTCCGGCTGTAATTACAGTATAGTCTGTTAATATTTGAGTTAAAAAATCTAATTGAGGTTTCAATACTTCCTGAAAACTTATAATATCAAAATCGCCTTTCTTTAAAAAACTTTTAACTAATGGCTTCCTGCTCTCCCATGAGTTATGTCCATCCGAATTATTTGCATAACGGATATTAAAGCTAACTACTTTCAAGTTTTTATTTCCTGTGTTACAAGCAGAAATAAAAGCTAAAAGTGTAAGTGTTATGGTTGACAGAAATCTCATTTTCATTGTTTTTTATCTTAACTATATTTCACTAATTGATGACTGTTTAACGGATACTAAATAGAATTATTGCAATTAAATCTATTTGGTTTGCCTGAAGCGGTTCGCTACAGCAAAAGGATTTAATCCCAATTAAAGATAAGACCTATTGTTTGTAAATATCCGATTTTTCCACAGGAAGGCTAAAAGTGTTGACAATAATACAATTATCAATGATTACAGGCTTTAATAATGTTATAATTTTAAATTGTGGCTGAATCGACAGCAGATTTTATCAGTTCCCAGTTATTTGTTTCTCCGGACCTGAGTATTGCATCCACCACTTTTTGATTGTTTACGGCATCACTAACAGGCACAGGTGCGGGCTGATTATTAATAACGGCATTGGCAAAAGCATCAAACATGATTCCGTATTGATCGGCAGGTTCAAATTCAACAATGCGTTCGCCAATATTATTGGTGATAGTTATTGATGACCTTACATCAACAAAAGTATTAAAAGGTAAAGGGATTGATATCTTTCCGGATGTTCCCACTATCTCAACCGTTTGATTAGATTCTGACATGGTTCCTACAGAAAAAGTTGCTCTTGCATCCCCGAAATCAATAATTGCAGATGATAACGTGTCGGTATCAAATTCAGGATGTCTGCTTATTAGGCTGACAACCTTTTCAGGCTCTTTGTTCAAAATAAACCTTGGTACAGATACGGCATAACAACCAATATCCATCATTGCACCACCACCATATTCCTTAATATTCCTAATATTGGTCTTTGAAGGGTTGTTGTATGAAAAAGAAGTATGTATGTAAGTTATTTTTCCAATTTGGTTTGTTTGTACGATATTTATGACATGAATCCATAAGGGGTGAAATTTATACATAAAAGCTTCCATAAGTTTCACCCCTTTGTTCTTTGCGTATTGTGTAACTCTCTTTGCTTCTTCCGCATTTAAGCATAATGGTTTTTCGCATAAAACATGTTTGCCTGCATCAACAGACTTTTTTATCCACTCACAATGCATGTGATTTGGCAGTGGAATATAAACAACATCAATACCAGAATCAGACAATAACTCACTATATGAAGAGTACGCTTTTGGAATATTGAATTTTTCAGCAGTTTCAGCGGCTCTGTTTTTATCACGTGAAGCTATCCCGAGAACAGAACAGTGTTTTGTTTCTTTTAAGGGTAATAAAACTCTTTTCAGGAAATGGTTCGATACACCAAGAACTCCTATATTAAGCTTTTCCATATTGGTTATTTTATCATTTTCGCATTAGGTTATTCAACCCTGTAATTATAGATGTAATTATTATCACCTCCTACAACCAGATTAAACCTGGAAGATGAAGATTTTAGAAAGCCGATACTAAATCTGGAGCTGCCTCTTAATGGGAATCCCTTGTATGTTGAACCGTCTGAATTAATGAGGTAGATATGTTGCCCGTTTTGTTCTCTTAGTCCAAGTTTGAAATTTCCGGAGGAGAACTGATATTTATCTATTGTTAATGCCATTTTTTTGTTGAATGTTTTGCTGACAATCTCTTTGCCGGAGTTTTTGAATATTTTCAATTTGTCAGGTGTTACAAAAACATAACGGGAAGAGCTGTTTTGTTCAAAGAATGTAAATCCAAAATTATTAGTTTTATCAATAACTGTTTTAATGGTAGTTTGTCCGGTTGGGATACCTATAAATATTAGTTCAGCTTTAGCAGAGGTGGTAATTAGTTTACAGTTTGATGTGTTTCGACCTTTTATGTAGAATTTGCAGTTTGATGCTACTACCACATGTTTATTAGGTTTTACCCGGTTATTTCCTCTTCTGTCAAGTATATAAACTTTATGATTATCGGAAAAAACAATGTAGTCTTTAGAGTTATTTCTAAAATGTTGTACAGGCTGAGTAACGGTTCCCTCGGTTTGTTTAAACTCCCATCCTGTTATTTTATTACCACGTTTGTCGAAAAGACGTACACGATGATCGTCTGTTGCTAAAAAGAAACGGTAATTACGATTGTTGTCATAATCCATTATTGCAAGGCCATTTGTGGCTATTACCGGTAGTTTTATAGGATATTTATCTACACTGTTACCATTTCGGTCAAGTAAATAGATTCTGTTTTTTGTGTTGAAAATATATTGAAGTTTATTATTCCTGTAATAATCTATTTGCTCAATATTTCCCAAAATTTTACCGTCAAGAGGTTTCTTCCACAATAAGCGGCCTGAGTTATTTATCAGGTAAAGATTATATTTTGCATCCTGAACCATCAATTCTTTCTCATTCGTATAATGGTTTTGCACTAAAACAGGTTTGTTAATTACTGTTGAATCCAACAAGCTCTGCCAAATGGTATGTGGTTCATTTTCCCTTGATGGGAGATAGTTTGCATAGATATTTGAGTATAACAGGTTGCCGGTGGATGCAATTTGTATTCCTCCTGCGAAAAACTTTGACAACTCTTTGTTTTGTTCAGGTGAGAAATTGATAAACTCATCTTTCAGAATATTCTTCAAATAACTTGCTAAAACAGGGATTTCACTATAGATAAAAAGATTTTCACGAACGGAGAAGTTCTCTCTGAAATCATTAAAATGTTTCTTATTTGAGAGTGTTTTCTTCAGCACATTTGCATATAAAAAATCGTGTAATGAGCTAAGGTTGTCAGAAAAAATGATGTAGTTGTCATAAAATGAAAAATATTTCTGAGGAACAATGGGAAAGAACCATCCCATGATATGTTTTAACAGATTGTCGGGGAGTCCTTTGTATATGGGAAAAGATGTGTCTTCATCCACTTTGTAGTGTTCTACCGGCTGAATGGTGTGGCTGTTCAGCGATTCCAGTATCTTATTCATTTTATCTAAAGAATATGATTTACCTTTTGTTTCAGCAATAAAAAATGAATTGGCTTCAGGATTCATCGGATTCAAATCCGTATATACCAATGCCATTTCATCTTCAATAATAGAAAATAGTTCGGCATCAACATCAATAATCTTACTTTTCTTAATTTTATTTATAACACTCCAGTATTTTGTCTCCTTACCAGTTGTCTTTAGGTAAGAATGAAACCGTTTTTGGAATTCTTCAGACGATTCCATACAATATGACATATAAATCCTTGTATTGGAGGGTAAGACTTTAGATATTTCCGGTTTTTGTGGCTTCATTCCGTTAAATAGCTCATTAATCAGACTGCTGCTTTCTCCTGCAATAAACCCATTCATCTCAATTTCTTTGGATTTTATATCTACATCCAATTCAGCCCATAATGCGTTGTTGGTCTTAAAAACAGATGGTATTTTTTTCGAATCTTTAAAAACGGAAGATAAAAATCGCGGCATTGCTGCAAAGTTTAAATACAAATTTGCAGGGTTGTTTTTTCCGCTGGTTTTATAAACATTTGAAAAAGCAGTGTTCGACAGTAACGATGTTTCTGATTGGAGTTGCCTTATGGCACTTTCTATCAGTAGATTGGAATGGCTCCCCAGTATAATTCCTTGAAATGTAGCGATGTAAAAAGTATTTGACGACTCGGGTTTTTTTATTGAGTATATTGTTGCAGCATCATAAGTTTTGGGGTGAATAATAAAGTTTTTGTCGGTCAGACTTTTTACCCACTCTGTTATTTTGTTTTCTTCTGCTTTATTATCAGATGTTGTGGCTAAAAGTGTTTGCACTTTATCTCTTCCTTGTATATGAAAAGAGGCAATAAGCTGTTTCTGTTTAAGTTTTTTAAATGCTGACTCCGCGAATATCTCCAGAGAATCTAACTGTCGGGCTAAATTGTATACTTTTGATGATAGGGAAAATTTCTCCAATTCTTTATCGTAGTCAATGTCTTTTAATATTAAGTCAGATATGGAAGTAATGTCAGCAATACGTATTATTACAGCAGCATCAACAGGGATTCCTTTTATAGCAACGTTCCCCTTGTATTGTCTGTTGTTATTTAAAATGAAAAATACACTGATTAATACGATTAATGTAATAGAAATTGATAGATAAACTAATCCTTTTTTCATTGCGAAATGTGACCTTTAATTATTAATTGACAATCAGTATTTTTGTTGTAGCTTTTTCTGTTCCGTCTTCATTCGAAACAAAAACAATATAAACACCCGTTTTCACCTTTTCCCCATGTAGATTTTTTCCGTTCCAGATAGCTTGTCCACCAACGGATGTAGTTTCATGAACAAGTTTACCACTCACATCAACAATCTTAAGTGTGGAATTTTCAAGAAGACCGGTAATAATAATGTCTCCAGAATAGTTTTCTCTTACCGGATTAGGATATGCATAGAGTTTGCTATACGATTCCGCACCTTCTGTAGCAAGGCCTTTATATGAAACAATGCCTTTGTCTGTTCCAATAAAAACTTCACCTGTTTTAGGATGAATAGCAATACTATTAATGTGATTTGAAACTATAGGGCTGTTATCAACATTGAATGATTGAATGGTTTTTGTACCATCCTCGGAAACAAGGAAAAGTCCTGAGTTTGCTGTGCCCAACCATTTCCTGTTACCTCCGTCTATAGTAATGGCGGTTACTGTCTCTTTTTCAAGGAGGTAATCGGCTAGATTGCTCCCATCGTTCCTGGGTATTTTTATTCTGCTGGCAATAGGTTTATCATCCTGAAAAATAGCATAAGGTCTGTAATAAACTAATACACCTTTATCAGTACCTACCCAGATGTATCCGTTTTTATCCTCTGCTAATGAATAAACAAGGTTTGTAATCTCTTCACCATTTTCATCCCAGAGTTTAAGTTGACCTGCATTGCGTGGATCTGAATCAAGGGAAGTAGTCAAAGCACAACGGTACCAGTCATCACTTTGATCTTCAACAGTGTTATTAATGTCAAACACGAACAAACCAGCTTTCTCAGTTCTTGGGATAATCATCCAAAAATAATTATTTTTTGTTATTAATATTTGTCCCATTGAATGAATATCACGAAGTGCTTCATAAGAATATTGTATCCATTCATCTTCAACTGTTTTAATTACTAAACCATAATTAACACCAGCATTATTCATCCAAACATTTTTGTTTTTGTCTATTGCGATACCGCCAACTCTCACATAGAACTTTTTTCCTACCCAATCAATATTCTGTAGCCCACCATCACTATTGTACTGATTGTAGTTATTTGTTAATTTACCGGAAGTAGTTTCGAAAATGCCGGTTCCCCAAGAACAAATAAAAGCATGTTCAGGTTTTGTGGGGTCAATAGCAATTTTTAAAAGATCACGCCAGCCGATAGAATCAACGATATCCACAGGTGTTAGATCTCTGTGAAATTTTGTCCAGCTAATACCATCGTAAAAAGAGAATTCTGCAGGTCTGTTTAGATTATTCCATGATACATCAGTGCCTCCTGCTGTTGTATAAATTCCCGCTGTGGAAGCCACAACGTCATATGCATTATTTGACATCGGGCCATCAGGATAAAAATATTCATCAGTAGAAGAACTTTCTCTAATGCGTGCAATCCCATAATTTGTATCTGCTATTAAAAGCTCTCCGGAGTTTTTATCCAATAGTGCCGAAGATACGGAAAGTGTGACTTCTCCTTCTTCCTTAAAACGATACTTATTTATCGTTTTAACAACTTGGAAATCGCTGCCTAACAACTGAACAGATTTAGATGAGAATATACCTAATCTTATATCGTTGGTAGTAAATCCCATAAAATCACTCACATCCTTTAAAAAGGTACATGATTCGTTATGGAAAAAATAAATGCTATTAGAAGATTTTATTTCTCCCTTAGCAGCTAATAAATAATTATCAAATGTAATAATGCTATTGAAATTTTCGTTCATACCCGTTGTCTCTTCCCAGGTGTCAAAAGCTCCTAACGCCGGGCTGTCAGCTGGAGCTCTGATTATTCCACTTCCAGTTGCAGCATAAATATATCCGTCAAAAACAGTTGTTTGGTTTATCTTTAAATCTGTTCCGTTGGAGCCAATGTAATATGTGTCTGCTATTTCATATTTTACAGGATCTATTACCATTATGCCAAATGACATGCTGCAATAAATTTTATTATTATACTCATAAAATTGATTGATTTTTTTACTCCCGGCCATGTTTTTATTTTTCAGATCAGGGATTGAAATGACTTTATCTTCTTCAATGATGTCGATATTCCCATTTTCATAACCAATTATGATATTTCCATTTGACATAGCCAGTAAAGAGCATATGTTAATATCGTTTAGTCCATTGGTTTTATTTAGTCGAAGATATGAATTGTTGTCTTTTATGTAAAAGAATAATCCTAATGTGTTGGCTGCTATTATTTTGTTATCACTTGTGTTAACAAAGTTACATGAGGAGTAGGAAAAATAATCCCGCCACTCACCTGTTTTTAGTTGTGAGACAATTGATTCTGTATGTAGTAAAGAAATAAAGATTAGGGATATTAAAATTCTTTTTCTCATTTTGATAATGTCTTTAAAAATTCAGATAGTTTTTCAACCGCTTTTGCTCTGTGGCTAATTCTGTTTTTCATAGCCATATCCATTTCGGCAAAAGTTTCGTCATAACCATCGGGAATAAATATAGGATCATAACCAAACCCCTTGCTTCCCCTTTTTTCTTTAATTATTTGTCCTTTTACTATACCCTCAAATAGAAACTCATCTCCATCAATGAATAGAGAAATAACGGTTCTGAATTGTGCTCCTCTTTCTGTTTTTCCTTGCAATTCCCGTAGAACTTTCTCCATGTTTTTTTCAGCACATCTCTCTTCTCCGGCATATCTGGCTGAATAGACGCCGGGAGCACCGTTTAATACCGGAACCTCAAGTCCGGTATCATCGGCAAAACAATTTATATTATACCTTTCAAAAATGCATCTTGATTTTTGAGATGCATTGGCTTCCAAGGTAGTTCCGGTTTCAGGAATATCTTCGGTGCAGTTAATGACTTTTAAACTGTGGATACTGAAAGAGCCATTCAGAACATTACTAATTTCATCAAGTTTATGTTGATTGTTTGTAGCAAAAACCAAATCCATGTGAATACAATTAAACTATTTAATTTTAAACGAAATTACTTAAGAGAAATTATAATATTTACTTTTTAAGGCACAAAAAAAGTGACCAAAAGGCCACTTTTTTCTTAATTTCTAACCCGATTATCCAAAACTACCATACCCATATCGCATTAAATCAGTACGTGGGTTAATAACCAAAACCGGTATGTTGTCAGAGTTTGCAATAATATATTGTTCATAAACACCAAGCACATAATCGTGAAAGGCGATATCTCTGGTAGTCATAACCAATATTATATCTGCATCAATTTTTTTTGCGAAACTGATAGTTTCTTGTGAAAATGATGTTTTGCTCTCAGCCATAGCTAATTCATAATCAACACCTTTATCCTCCAGGAATTTTTTGTTAAAAACTAAATTGGCTTTTGTGCGACTGTCCACAACACCATCTCTGGAAGTTGTGGAGAAAAGGTATGTTTTTACTTTTAATACTTTTGCCAGAAATTCAACCCATTTTAATTTTTCTTTGTTTACCGTTTTATAATCAACCGGATAAACGATTTTTAACAGATCTACATCATTAGGTGGTTCCTGAACAACTAAATAGGGAATTTTAGAACCGACAATTACTTTCAAAGCCCAGCTTCCTGTCAGTTTCTGAAGCCCTTTCATTCCATGGGTTCCCATTACAACCAGAATGCTATCTGTATCATCAACTACCTGATTGATAGTTTTAAATATTGTTCCGTCACGAACGATAGTGATAGGTTGTATGTTGTGCTCTTTCTTTATTTTGTTGCCAGCTTCGGTTAATTTGTCTTCTTGCCCGGAAATTAGTGTGTCTTTTTTTACAATATGAAGCAAGCAAAGATCAGCTTTTAAAGTATTACAAAACCTAATAGCATGTTTTACCGCATTATCGGCTACTTCGGTAAAATCATAAGGAACCAGTATTTTATTTTTTTCTGTTTTCATAAAAACCAAATATGATAATTCTTCGTTTAAGCAATAAATATAGTACTTTTGATTTTAATTGCAAGCAATAAAATATACAGATTGTATAAAATTATTGCTTAACGATTTGAGAAAACAATGATATACAGTAAGAATATGTTGAGACTGAATGTGTTAGCGGCATTAATTGTTGGTGGAGCTATTTTGTATTTTTCTCAAGATATGAATTCTGTTATTTTGTCAAAATGGTGGTTTTTTGTTATTCCATTGTTTTTTTTAGTTGTTATTATTATAATGGTTGAAGTTATAACGTTTTATAAAAAGAAATATAAGAAAGAATATGATCGTAAGCTTGTTATAAAAGAAAAGCTGTTTCTTGATGATTCAAAAACTGATGTTGAGAAAGTAAGAATATATGGAGGGAAAAGATATCATAAGTATAAAAAAGCAACTGTTTTGTTTGCAGATATTCAAGGGTTTACCAGAATTGTTGAACATATGAATCCTGAACAGCTCATTGATGAATTGGATAAATTCTTTTTTCATTTTGATGGAGTTGTAGAAAAATATGGGATTGAAAAGATTAAGACAATTGGAGATGCATATATGTGTGCAGGAGGACTTCCGGAAAAAAATCGCACAAATCCCATAGAAGTAGTTCTTGCTGCTATTGAGATGCAGGATTATATGAAGAACACTATCCATACGATAGAAGGGGCTGATAAGGAACTGGATTTTTGGGAGTTAAGAATTGGAGTGCATACCGGCCCGGTAATTTCAGGAGTAATAGGGCAAAAAAAATTGTCTTTTGATATATGGGGTGATACTGTAAATATAGCATCAAGGATGGAATCTTCTGGTGTTGCCAATGAGATCAATATTACAGGAGTTACTAATCAACTTACAAAAGAATTTTTTATAAATGAATATCGTGGTAAAATGCCTGTTAAATATAAAGGAGAAACAGATATGTATTTTGTGAAAGGTATCAGACCGGAATTGTCTGTTAACGGAGATAGTAATATTCCTAATGAAAAATTCTTCATTCGTTTACAACACATCCGATTTAATGATATTGAGGAGTTTGTTCTAGAAAAAATGGAGAAAGAGATGCCTGCATATATGTATTATCATAATATTAGTCATACTAAGGATGTTATTACCCGGGTTGAGGTGCTTGGCCGGGCAGAAGATGTTTCGGATGAACAACTATTGTTTCTTAAAACAGCTGCATTGTTGCATGATACCGGGTTTATTATTAATTATGAAAAACATGAGGAAAAGAGTGTGTTTTTTGCAAAAGAGTTGTTGCCAAAATATAAATATACTGAAAAGCAAACAGATGAAATAGTAAGACTCATTAATGTAACCCAAATAAATGCAAAACCGGTTTCGTTATTAGAAAAAATTATGAAGGATGCTGATCTTGATTATTTGGGAAGACCTGATTTTGTCCCTGTTTCTGAGAATTTGTTTAAAGAGTTAAAGAATTCAGGCGTTCAACTTTCTATTGAAGACTGGAACGAAATGCAATATGATTTTATTTCTAACCATACGTATTACACTAAATCTGCTAAAAATTTGCGGCAGGTTAACAAGGAAAGGCAACTTCAGAAATTAAAAGAACTTTTAACTGCGTAATCAGAAAATATTAAGCGGAAAAATTCGTTATATTTGTTGTTTGAAAAAGAAACTGATTGAGTATGTGAAAATGAACCCTGAAAGAGGGAAACAGTATTTTATTTTGATAATAGATTTTTAATAAAAGATTATGGCTAAAACATTTGAACCGGAAAATAAATTACCGAATATGATTGGTCCCGGGACCAAAATCATAGGTAATATTGAAACTAATGGTGATATTCGTATTGATGGCTCTATTGAAGGAGATATTCAGTCAAAAGGGAAAGTTGTTATCGGCCCTAATGGCCTGGTAAAGGGAGAGGTAAAATGTAATAACTGTGAAGTTTCAGGAAGTATTAACGGAAAATTAATTGTTTCCGAGTTATTGTCTCTTAAGGCTTCATCAAATATTTCAGGAGATATAAAAACAGGAAAATTGACAATTGAGCCAGGTGCAATATTTACAGGTTCTTGTAATATGGATAGTAGTTCAGGAGCAAAAGCAGAACCTGTATCCACACAAAAAAAGTAGCTCTATAATACAATGAAAGTTCCTTCTTTTGTAAGACTTTCTATTCTTTCTTTTTTATTATGGGTTATTAACCTTGTTCCGGCTTATTGGCTGGAGATAAGTTTTATAAGGGTAGGCCTGATGATTCTTTTTTTGTCAGCCATTTATGTGCTTTTTGATGTTTTTTATGAAATTATTAAACGGAAAAAAGGGGGAAGATATTTGATTGAATATTTTGTTCTGTCAATAATAAAAATTTTATTTGTTCTCATCATAGCATATTTCTTTTTGAATCCTGAGAATATTGAAAATAAATTTGAAGCACTGTTTTTTTTATTTAATTATTTAGCATTTTTATCGTATGACATTATAAGAAAAGTGAGATATGTTAATAAGAATGATAATTAAAATTGGGTAATTAGATGAAAAATAGTATTTTTCATGAGTAATTATACATTATAATTGATGGTCAAGAGTATGAGAATATTATTAATTGCTGTTTTCCTTTTGATTTCAGGAACGGGCTTATTTGCCGGGAATGATCAAAAAGAAGGAGCTGCTGAACAACAATTTGATGCTTTAGGTATGATAATGCATCATATCTCTGACTCTCACTATTGGCATGTAATATCTTTCGAGAAAAAAGATGGTTCTTTATTTGAAATTTCTCTTCCTCTACCTGTTATATTAATTTATGATGGTTCAGTCCATTTCTTTCTGTCTTCAGCATTCCATCATGGTGAGAGTATCGTTAATGAGGGCAGGCATTATTTTAAACTTCACCATGATAAAATCTACGTTACTGATGCATCCGGAGAATTAACACTTAATGATGATGGTGTACCTACAAATATTAAACCGCTTGACTTTAGCATAACCAGGAATGTTGCTTCAATGTGGATAACTGTTTTAGTTTTATTTGCGCTGTTTATTACGGCCGCAAATAAATATAAGGGTAAGCCTAAAATGCCCAGGGGTGTTCAATCATTTTTGGAACCTCTTATTTTATTTGTCAGAAACGAGATCGTGATAGAACAAATTGGAGAGAAAAAGGCAGACCGTTTTATGCCATTCTTATTAACTGTTTTCTTTTTTATATGGATAAATAATATAATTGGGTTGGTTCCGTTTTTTCCCGGGGGTAGCAATGTGAGTGGGAACATTGCATTTACATTAATATTAGCATTGGCTACATTTATATTAATAAATGTAAACGGAACAAAAACATACTGGAAACATATTTTTGCCACACCGGGAGTCCCTGCACCTGTGAGGATTATATTGATTCCTGTTGAAATTGTTAGTATGTTTACGAAACCGTTTGCACTGATGATTCGTCTGTTTGCTAACATTACAGCCGGACATATTATAATATTAAGTATTACATCATTGATATTTGTTTTAAAAACAGTTTACGTTGCTCCTGTATCAATATCACTAACACTGTTCATGTTTATGCTTGAATTATTGGTAGGTCTTTTACAGGCATATATATTTACTCTGCTTTCTGCTCTTTTTATCGGAATAGCAGTACACGATGAGGAACATTAATTTATAACTAAAAAGAATATAATGAGTTTAACAGCTATTGGATTAGGATTAATTGTTATTGGTGCCGCCTTCGGCATTGGTATTATAGGTAAAAGTGCAATGGAAGCAATGGGACGTCAGCCCGAGGCTATTCCAAAAATACAAACGGCAATGATTATTGTGGCAGCTCTTATTGAAGGTGCTGCGTTATTTGCAATTGTTTTAGCCTTTGTGGTTGACAAATAAAATTGTAATATCATGGATTTATTAACTCCGGATCCCGGGTTGGTTTTTTGGACCGGGCTTACATTTATTATTCTGTTGTATGTCCTGAAAAAGTATGCATGGAGACCGATATTGCATTCTGTGAGAGTACGGGAGCATACAATAAAATATGCTCTTGCTGCTGCTGAAAAAGCACAACAGGAAGCTGAAAATATTGAAAAACTGAAAAAACAGACTCTTAATGAAGCTGCGCTCGAGAGAGACCGGTTAATAGCAGAAGCCATCGAATTAAAATCAAGTATTATTGAAGACGCCAAAAATGCAGCCAAAAATGAGGCTGATAAGATTATTGAGAGCACACGTCTTCTGCTTGAAAAAGAGAAAGAGGATGCTTTACAGCAGATGAAAAATCAGGTTGCTGTTTTTTCAGTGGATATTGCTGGAAAACTTCTCGAACAGGAATTGAAAACAACTAAGAAACAGAAAGAGCTTATTAATAAATATCTTAAGGAGATGAGTTTTAATTAGTTTGGTTGTTTGAAGATTTGACTTTTTGGAAAAGTCAAATCTGTTTGTGATTGAAAATCTATAACAGATGAATTTAAGCCTTGTATCAGTAAGATATGCAAAAGCCCTGTTTAAACTAAGCGTTGAAAAAGGGGTATTGGAGGATGTGTATAAAGACATACAACTACTTTTCGGGCATTGTGCCAGCGAGGCGGGCTTTTGTGAATTTGTGTATAGCCCTATAGTAAAGCCTGAAAAAAAGAAAGCTCTTTTTAAGATGGTGTATGGTGATGTTCTTAACCCTATAACTTTTGGGATACTCAATTTAGTTGTGGATAATAACCGAGAGGCTATTCTGGATTCCATTTTTCGTAGCTTTATCTCTTTTTATAAAAAGGAAAAAAACATTAAATCGGTAACGCTATATTCAGCTTATGAAATGGATAGTGCATTTAAGGATGAAGTCAAATCGGTAATTTCAAAAGAGTTGAATTGTAATATTGAATTATCGGTTATCACAAAAACAGAGCTTTTAGGTGGGTTTATCCTGAAAGTTGATGACAAAATGGTGGATGCAAGTATGTTGGGAAAATTGAAACAGGTACG
Organism: uncultured bacterium; assembly: GCA_965371855.1. Classification (GTDB taxonomy): domain Bacteria; phylum Bacteroidota; class Bacteroidia; order Bacteroidales; family Marinilabiliaceae; genus JAADEM01. Next base: position 18,437 of record CBDUZZ010000004.1, on the reverse strand, counting down.
TAATCATTTAATTACAGGATAATGCCGAAGGGGCAAGATATAAGTAAAAGGTCAAAAGTAAAAAGTGAAAAATTCGCTAATACAGTCTTTGCAATAACGATTAATGAGTATTCATAGAGTTTTCTTGCAGACACTAAATAGTTTTATAAGTTAATGATATAATATAATACGGTAATCGATGGATAATATTAGACCGGCAGAAGTTTCTGAATTATTAAAAAAGAAGATCGAAGGCTTTAAAACAGACACTGAACTTGAAGAGGTAGGTACTGTATTGCAGGTGGGTGATGGAATAGCCAGAGTATATGGTCTGGAAAATGTAAAAGTTAACGAACTGGTTGACTTTAATAGTTGCTATGGAGTTGTTCTTAACCTGGAACAGGATAACGTTGGAGTTGTTTTATTTGGTGCCTCAAGAAATATCAAAGAGGGTGATTTAGTAAAACGAACAGGTCGTATAGCATCGGTTAAGGTTGGTGAGGGATTATTAGGTCGTGTTGTTAATGCTATAGGTGAGCCAATAGACGGGAAAGGATCCATTAGTGGTGAATTGTATGAAATGCCTATGGAAAGAAAAGCTCCTGAGGTGATTTATCGTCAGCCTGTAAAAGAACCTATTCAAACAGGTATTAAAGCTATTGATGCTATGATCCCTGTCGGACGGGGACAACGGGAATTAATTATAGGTGACCGTCAGACAGGGAAAACAGCCATAGCAATTGATACTATTATTAATCAGAAAGAATTTTACGAAAAAGGAGAACCGGTATATTGTATTTATGTTGCTATTGGTCAGAAGGGAAGTACTGTTGCAAAAATAGTTAGTGTGTTAGAAAAACACGGAGCTATGGATTATACTGTCGTTGTATCATCTACTGCTTCCGACCCTGCTGCTATGCAGTTTTATGCTCCATTTGCAGGTGCTGCCATCGGTGAGTTTTTCAGGGATACAGGTCGTTCAGCATTGATTATTTATGATGATCTCTCAAAACAATCTGTTTCTTATAGAGAAGTTTCATTATTGCTTCGCCGGCCGCCGGGAAGAGAAGCCTTTCCCGGAGATGTTTTTTATCTGCACTCGCGTTTACTCGAGCGTTCCGCAAAAATTATTGAGTCGGATGAAATTGCAAGAAGAATGAATGATATACCTGAATCGATAAAACATTTGGTAAAAGGTGGTGGTTCATTAACGGCACTTCCAATAATTGAGACTCAGGCTGGTGATGTTAGTGCATATATTCCAACAAACGTAATTTCTATTACTGATGGTCAGATATTCCTTGATGGCGATTTGTTTAATTCCGGAGTAAGGCCTGCCATTAATGTAGGCATTTCGGTGTCGCGGGTTGGTGGTAATGCTCAGATAAAACCGATGAAAAAAGTTTCAGGCACATTAAAACTTGATCAGGCACAATTTCGGGAACTGGAAGCTTTTTCCAAGTTTGGTTCAGACCTTGACGCTGCAACTATGGCAGTATTAGATAAGGGAAGAAAAAATGTAGAGTTACTTAAACAACCTCAGTATCAGCCAATGAAAGTTGAACATCAGGTTGCATTAATTTATTGTGGTACAGAGGGACTGTTAAGTGGTGTTCCTGTTGAATCTGTAAAACAGTTTGAAAAAGAATATATTGAGATGTTAGAACTTCGTAAGAAGAACGTTTTCGAAAAGATACGGAAAGGAATAGTAGATGATAAACTATATAAAGATCTTAAAGAGGTAGCATTGGATGTTGCAAGGAAATTCGAGGATCGAAAAAATAAGGATTAGAAATCTTATGATTCTCAAATAAACAAATAAACGAGTATCCAAATAACCAATAGAAAGGATGGCTAATCTAAAAGATATAAGGGTTCGTATAAGCTCTGTAAAAACAACTCGTCAGGTAACCAGTGCTATGAAAATGGTTTCGGCGGCAAAGCTGAAAAAAGCGCAAGATGATGTTGCTCATATCCATCCCTATGTTGAAAAGTTATCTAATATAATTTACGATCTGGTAAATTCAAGTTCCGAAGAGATAATGACCGAACTAACAGAGCATCGTGAGCCCGATAGTATTTTAATTGTTACCTTAGCTTCAAACAGGGGATTGTGTGGTGCTTTTAACTCAAATGTTGTTAAGAAGACTGAAGAAATAGTTAAGAATAAGTTTGCTGCACAATATAAAAACAATTCAGTAACTATAGTTACAATTGGGAAAATAGCACAAAAGATGTTAACTCAGCATGGACTTAAGGTTAACCATGAGTATAATGATTTCTATAACGAACCCTCTTTTAAATCTGCTTCTGATATTGCGGACTCATTTATAAGTGATTTTATTGACAAAAAATATGACAGAGTAATAATAGTTTATAATGAGTTTATTAATGCTGTTGTTCAGGAGGTTAGTGCAGAGCAACTGCTTCCATTAGAGATGCCTGTAAATAGGGATGTTATTCATAGCTATGATTATATATTCGAACCGGATATAAACACAATAGTAAGATCTATAATACCGAAAGCATTAAAAACACTGTTTTATAAGATGCTGCTTGATTCTCTTGCATCAGAGCACGGAGCACGTATGACTTCTATGCACAAAGCAACAGACAATGCCACAGATATGATGAATGATCTTAAACTTGAATATAATAAAGCACGACAGAGTACAATTACTAAAGAGATTCTTGAGATCGTAAGTGGAGCCGAGGCACTTAAAAATTAAAAATAGAGAAGAGTAATTAGATTAATTCCAGATATTTAAAATTGTTCCTCCTCCTGTAACACTTGTTTTATATGCTTTTAAAGGCCAGGGGGCAGGTCCGTCAATCACATCGCCGTAAGGAGTGGCTATCAGGAATTGTGATTCACAACAAGAACATTCACAGGTTACTCCATCTTTTATTTTTACAAGACAATTTGGTCGTTTTTCATTGGTACACATCAGGTCGAAAGCATAGTAGGTTTCATTGGTAAGCCTGTAAACAACAACTCCATTAATTCCTGCTCTGTTTCCTGCTACGTCTTTAATGACAATAAAAGGGCTTTCACTGTATAAAGGGTCGTTTAAATAAATTGACACATAAAAAGAAACATTAGGAATTATTTCTTCTCTGTCATTGTTGCAGGTTGTAAATAATAAAAATATTGTAAGAAAATATATATATCGCTTCATAATTCTAAAATTACAACTTCTAACGGTACAATTATATAATATATTGTGGGAATAAGAAGAAAAATTTATAACTTTAAATATTATTCTGTAGTTTTAATAGTTTTATTTATATACGAAAAGAGATGAAGGACGGATTTGGTGATATATTGTATTTGCTGGCTATGGTGGCATTTTTTGTTTTTAGTGCAGTTATGAAATCAAGAAAAGCTAAAAAGAAATTACTGTCTCAACCCGAACCAGTTAGTCAGGATTCTTATGGACATGAGAGAGAGGATGCCTTGGAGGATTTTGACGATTTTTTTAACACAACCGAAAACAATATAGGTGCAGTGAAGGAGGAAGAAAAAAGAGTAGAGAAAGTATTTGTAACCGAACCCCCAACAAGGCGTTTTGATAGCATTTATAAAACCAGAATTGACAGGAAGATTGAGCCTGCATTCTCAAGTGATTATGATATACATGAAACTGTTAGTTTTTGGGATGAGGAAGAGTTTGATTTAAAGAAAGCAGTTATTTTCTCCGAGATACTAAAGAGACCTGAGTTATAGTTTTTTTGATACTTTAAAGAACTTGTTGGATAAATAATTAGTATTGATTTTTTATTTAATCTTTGTATATTTGCAGCAAAGAGTTTCGGAATACCGGGATTCTTTTATTTTTATATGATTGTTCAAAAAATATAGAAGCCATGGCATCAATAAAATATATTACAGAATCAGGATTAAAAAAACTTAAAGAGGAGTTGTATCAGTTTGAAAGTATTGAAAGACCTAGTATCTCGAAGCAGATTGCTGAAGCCCGGGATAAAGGAGACCTGTCTGAGAATGCTGAGTATGATGCTGCCAAGGAGGCACAAGGACTTCTTGAAATGAGAATAAACAAACTGAAAGATATTATTGCAAATAGCAGGATACTCGATGAGTCTAAGCTGGATACTTCTAAGGTGCAGTTATTGAATAAGGTTGTAATAAAAAATCTAAAAAACGGTGCTAAGATGACTTATCTGATTGTACCTGACAGTGAAGCTAATCTGAAGTCGGGTAAGCTGGCAATTTCTACACCAATAGCCAACGGACTTCTGGGTAAAAAGATTGGTGATAAGGTGGAAATTAATGTTCCTTCGGGCGTTATGACTTTTGAGATTGTTGAGATTTCTTTATAAATTATAATGGTTATTTAATCTTATTGTGATGGCTTCTGTTTTTACAAAAATTGTAAATGGTGAAATACCGTCTTTTAAAATAGCTGAGGATGACAGGTATTTTGCATTTTTAGATATCAATCCTTTGGCTAAAGGCCATACTCTTGTTATCCCAAAACAGGAGATCGATTATATGTTTGACCTTGATGATGATTTGTTGGCTGGATTAATGGTATTTTCAAAGAAGATTGCCAGAGCTATTGATAAAGCCATTGAGTGCAAAAGGGTGGGGGTGGCAGTTCTTGGTCTTGAGGTTCCTCATGCTCACATACATCTTATCCCGCTGCAGAGTGAGGCTGACATAAGCTTTTCAAATCCAAAACTAAAATTCAGTCAGGAGGAGTTTGAGCAAATTGCAAAGGCGATTCGTAGGGAATTATAATTCTCAGTCTACAGCAACATAATTTTTTCACAACTGGCAGTTTTTAGCCAAATAGCAACTGACAATTTATCATTAATAATTAACCACTATCTCTTCACTCTTCCCGGATTCTTGTTTATAAACTCTTTCCAGCTTTTAACGTTGCTTTTGGAGGTAATCGTTTGGTTTTGAAGGAAGTGACAGTATGCCGCTGCCAGACCGTCTGTAGCATCAAGGTACTTAGGTATTTCATCGAGGTTCAACAAGTGTTTAAGAATTAATGCTACCTGTTCTTTTGAAGCATTTCCGCGTCCTGTAATTGCTTGTTTTATACGTAAGGGTGCATACTCGAAAATCGGCATTGAGCGTGAAAGAGCTGCCGCCATAGCTACACCCTGGGCACGTCCGAGTTTTAACATCGATTGTACATTCTTCCCGTAAAAAGGGGCTTCTATGGCAAGTTCATCAGGGCTGTATGTGTCGATAAGTTGAATTGTCCGTTCAAAAATACGTTTTAACTTCAGGTAGTGATTAGTATATTTATGCAACTCCAGCACGCCCATTGCTACCATTTTGGCACTATTACCATTGACAAGAACTACACCATATCCCATGACTGTTGTTCCGGGATCAATACCTAATATGACACGTTCTTTACTCAAATTTTATGCGATTTTAATATGGAACTGAAATGTAGGCATTTTTCTCCCATCTTCTCGGTAAGATTATTAAAAAGAATAGATGAATATTTATTTATAATCCCCAACTCGTCCGGATTATTACACTGCCATTGGCAGGTGTAGTTAATAGAATCTTCTTGTGTGTTAGTCATCAGCTCAAAAAGCTGATGTTTCACATCGGGTAACAAATCTTTGAATGTAGGAATGTAAGTTTTCCGCATCCACTGTTCCCATTCTTCCTGTCTATCCTTTTCTACCGAGAATGTTGTGTTAAAAATAAACATAGTGTTAGTTGAAAGTTTATCAAGTTAAAAGTTCATAAAGTTGAAGCTTCGTAAAGTTGTAAGTTAAAGGATTATATTTTTCTATCTTGATGACTTTATACTTTTAACTTGACAAACTATTGTATAATATCAAAACCGGTATAAGGAACCAATACTTCGGGTATTTTTATACCTTCTGGTGTTTGATTGTTTTCTAATATGGCAGCTACTATGCGTGGTAAAGCCAATGCACTTCCATTAAGAGTATGTGCCAGTTGTGTTTGTTTCTTACCGTCTTCTTTAAAACGGAGTTTGAGCCTGTTGCTTTGATAATTTTCGAAATTTGAAACAGAGCTTACCTCAAGCCAGCGTTCCTGTGCGGTAGAGTATACCTCAAAATCATAAGTAAGTGCCGAAGTGAAACTCATATCACCGCCACACAACCTCAGTATCCTCCAGGGTAGTTCCAGTTTCTCAACCAGTGATTGTACATGGGCTACCATTTCTTCAAGAGTCTGGTACGATTTGTCGGGATGAGTTATTTGTACAATCTCCACTTTATCGAATTGATGAAGACGGTTAAGCCCTCTTACATCTTTTCCCCATGAGCCTGCTTCACGCCTGAAACATGCTGAGTATGCACAATTTTTAACAGGAAAATCAGATGCTTTGAGAATCACATTTCTGTATAAATTCGTTACAGGCACTTCTGCAGTAGGAATCAAATAAAGGTTGTCGGCAGTTATATGGTACATCTGACCCTCTTTGTCAGGCAACTGACCGGTTCCGAAGCCGGAATCTTCATTTACTACCAACGGAGGTAATACTTCGTTAAACCCGGCTTTATCTGCTTCGTCAAGAAAAAAATTTATTAGTGCCCGCTGCAGTTTCGCTCCTTTGCCTTTGTATACCGGGAATCCGGCTCCGGTAATTTTTATTCCCAGATCGAAATCAATAAGGTCATACTTTTTTATCAGATCCCAGTGTGGAACAGCGGATGGATCAAGTTTTGGAACTTCCCCTCCCTCTTTAACAATCTCATTGTTGTTCGCTGATTTTCCTGCCGGAACAGAGCTGTGTGGAAGATTTGGTAGTTGAACTAATTCGGTATGTAAAGATTTTTCAATCTCATCAAGTTCTGTGTTTAGCTCCTTAATAGTGTTTTTCAGTTCTGCTGTTTTTGTTTTTGCACTATTTGCCTCTTGGGTCTTTCCTGATTTATACAGAGTACCAATCTCTTTTGATAAAGCGTTCATTTCAGCCTGTGACGACTCGACCTTTGTAAGTGTTTCCTGTCTTTTGTTTCTAAGAACTATTATTTTATCAACAATAGCAAAAGCATCAAAGTTCTTTATCTTAAGACGTTCAATAACCTCTTCTTTATTCTCCTGAATGAATTTGAGTGTAAGCATAGTATTATTTGTATAGGAGCAAAAAAAAATCTCCTGAAAAATATTACGAAAGTAATAAAATCAGGAGATTTTAAATACGTTTTTGATATCTTATTCAGCCGAAATAGGTTCTACTGAAACAAAAGATCTATTGTTGCTTTTCTTTTTGAAAATAACGGTACCGGTAATCAGAGCAAATAAAGTATGATCTTTACCCATTCCTACATTGTTACCGGGGTGATGTTGAGTACCACGTTGACGTACAATTATGTTTCCTGCTTTGGCAAACTGACCGCCAAAAACTTTTACTCCAAGTCTTTTACTTTCCGACTCTCTTCCGTTTTTTGAACTACCTGCGCCTTTCTTATGTGCCATTTTATTTAATTTTTTTTATTATCAACCTTCAATGTTTTCAATCTGAATTTGAGTGAATTGCTGACGATGTCCGTTTTTCACTTTATACCCTTTTCTTCTCTTCTTTTTAAAAACGATTACTTTATCGCCTTTTATGTGAGTGAGTACTTTGGCAGTTACTTTTGCACCTTTAAGTACCGGAGCGCCAACTTTGATGTCTTTATCTCCATTGTCGATTAAAAGGACTTTCTCAAACTCAACAGCATCACCTTCGTTAGCCGGTAGATGATGAACATAAATTTTCTTCTCTTTTTCTACTTTAAATTGCTGTCCTGCAATGTCTACAATTGCGTACATATTATTTCCATTTTTATGGTTACTTCCCGGAGGTGGGCTTCACATCTGTTTTTAGCCACTTTTGTCTACCCCGCAGAAATCATTGGAGTGCAAAAGTATAAAAATTTTATATTCCCGCATAATATTTAGCCATTTTTTCATGTTTTGTAAGTAATAAGAAAAGGAATTGTTATATTTGTTTAAATGTGAATTTACTTTTTACACCTAAGAATTTTAAAGCTTGTCTTTAAGGAAACAGGAAGAGAAAATGGATTATGAGTAAAAAAAAGGTTAAACTGAATATTTTAGGATTATCATATAGCCAAACACAAACAGGTGCTTATGCACTTGTTCTTGCAGAAGAAGGTGGAGAAAGACGAATTCCGATTATTATCGGAAGTGTGGAGGCACAATCGATAGCTATAAAGTTAGAGGGCTTAGCCCCTCCACGACCTTTAACTCACGACCTGTTCCATAACTTTGCAAAGGCATTTAATATTGATATTGTCGAAGTGGTTATATACAAGCTGGAAGAAGGTATATTTTATTCCGAATTACTGTGTAAAAGGGAGTCGGAGATATTGCACATTGATTCCCGCACTTCTGATGCCGTTGCCCTGGCTTTGAGGTTTAACTGCCCTATCTATACTTATGATGAAATAATGGATAAAGCCGGGATTGTATTGGATTTTGAAAATGATGATGATGAGTCTTTTGAGGTAGAGATTAAAGATCATGAAACATCAAAAGAATATGCTGCCAGTACAATAGGGGAATTAAAAAAGATGTTGGATGATGCTGTTAAGAAGGAGAATTATGAGAAAGCATCTAAAATCAGGGATGAAATAAAATCTAGAGAAAAGAAAAACGAATAAGAAATATTTGACTTGACATTAGTTAGGTTCTTCATATTTACTTGAAACCTTTGTCTTAATGAAAAAATACCTGATTGCAGGGCTTGCACTAATTTTTGCATTTTCTGTTAATGCCAAAGCTCAAACTTCAATAATTCTTGTTATCGATTTTGTTAACCCGGCATTTAATTTAATGTCCATATTCAGGGGCATGATAGGAATGGCATTTGTAATTTTAGTTGCATGGCTGTTCAGTACTAACCGTAAGGCGATTAACTGGAAAGTTGTGGGATTAGGGTTAGGAGTTCAGCTTGTTTTAGCTGTTGGTATTCTGTATGTTCCATTCATTCAGGATTTATTTGAGATGATTGGAAAGGTGTTTGTTAAGATTCTTTCTTTTACCGAAGCAGGAACAGCTTTTTTATTTAAAAGTATGGTTACCGGTAAAATAGAAATCTCATTAATTAATTTTGCTATTATAATTTTACCTACCATTATATTCTTTTCAGCCTTAACAAGTGTGCTGTTTTACTTTGGAATAATTCAGAAGATAGTATATTTTCTAGCTTTACTAATGACGCGTTTGTTCAGACTTTCAGGTGCAGAGAGTTTGTCTGTTGCAGGTAATATTTTTTTAGGGCAAACCGAAAGTCCTTTAATGATAAAGGAGTACCTTGAAAAGATGAATAAATCGGAGATGTTGCTGGTTATGGCCGGAGGTATGGCAACGCTTGCCGGTGGTGTCCTGGCTGTTTATATTAAAATACTTGGGGCTGGTGATCCGGTTCAGGAGCTTATGTATGCAAAGCATCTTCTTGCTGCCTCTATTTTGGCGGCTCCGGGTATTGTTATTATTTCCAAAATACTGCTTCCTCAAACAGAAAAAATAAACAGCGATGTGAATGTGTCGAAAGAAAGAATAGGAAAAAATGTATTGGATGCAATATCAAATGGTACTACTCAGGGGCTAAAACTGGCGGTTAATGTGGGTGCAATGTTATTGGTATTCATCTCATTTATTGCGATGGTCAATTATATCTTTCTGAAAACGGGTGAGTTCACTTATTTAAACAGTATTATTACAGATGTTACTGATGGGCAGTATAATGAATTGTCACTACAGTTTATTTTGGGTTATCTGTTTTCTCCATTTATGTGGCTTATTGGTGTGCCTGTACAGGACATTGATTTGTTGGGAAGAGTACTGGGTGAGAAAATAATAATGACAGAGTTTATTGGATATGTTAGCCTTGGGGATTTGAAAGAGACCGGAGCTTTTGTTTCTCAAAAGTCCATAATAATGGCTACATATGTATTATGTGGTTTTGCTAATTTTGCTTCTATAGGAATACAGATTGGGGGTATTGGTTCTTTAGCCCCGGGCAAACGTGTTTTGCTATCACAATTGGGTATGAGAGCTTTGTTGGCCGGGACTCTGGCATCACTGCTCTCAGCATCAATTATTGGAATGATGTTTGTTTAGGGGCTATAAAAAACCTCATCCGATATAGTTCAGATGAGGTTAAGGGAAGATAAAAGTTTTCTTATGTTTATATACCTCTGACAGAAATTTTAACTGGTTTTTGAAGAATTAACTTTAATCCTGATGTTGTTGTTGCTAAAGCTATAATGTTTAGTGTTTTGTTGAAGACGGATCCTTTTCTTAATTCTATAACTAATTCTCCTTTTTTAGTAGATATATCTCTTAGCGGTTGTAAGTTTTTGTGGAAATATTTTCCTTCAATTAATTTACCCTGATAAAACTGAACTGATTTAATTCTTTCACTTCCCTTTCCTGTTAAAGATAATATTAATTTATATCTGCCATTTGATTTTATCTCATCTTTCCTTACTACATATATTGCTGGCTGAGGTCGTTTTTTTCCCAGGTTGGTATATTCAACTAAACCTATGCCCGGCAATCCGTTTTTATATGGGTACTCTGCCGCAAGCAGTCCTTGTCTGTCATATCGTTTACAAATACCTGTTAGTAATCCGTTTTCATAAGGCTGCTCTTTGTATACTTTCCCTGTTGAATGGTAGGTAAGTCTAACACCCTCTTTTTTACCCATAATGTAAGGAGTTTTTGCAGCTACTTTGCCCGATTTTGTATAGCGTATAGCTACTCCATGTCGTACAAATTTACCCTCGTCATTCAATTTCATTGGGATTTTCCACTCTTTGGGAGAATGCCTATCGTCATTAAAATGTCTGTAAAGAATCTTAAGGCTATCGTTTTTTTCGGTTTTGGTATCTTTTTTATCACCTTTAGAACCTATAAGTTGACATCCTGTAAATGATAACCCAACAATCACAGTAATTAAAACAAGAATATGTTTCATAATAAATAATTTTTCTGAAGGATAAATAAAAGTTATTTTAATATTAAAGCAGCTTGGTGCTTTTTTCTAAATTAATTTTACAAAATAGCATCCAATTTTGAAACTAAGATAGTTTTTGGTACTGCTCCAACTTGTTTGTCTACAATTTCACCATTTTTAAAGAATAGAATTGTTGGAATATTGCGAATGCCAAACTTTACAGCAGTATTGGGATTACTGTCAACATCCATTTTAGTAACTACAATTTTATCTCCATACTCTTCGGATAATTCTTTAACTACAGACCCTACCATTCTACAAGGGCCACACCATTCTGCCCAAAAATCTACAATTACAGGTTTTTCTGATTTTAATACTGTTTCTTCAAATTTGTCATCAGTTACGTCAATTACCATAGCTAATACGTTTTTATAAAATATGATTTAATTATTTTCAATTTTCCTGCCGCAAAGGTATTAAAATATAATTGTGAATAATTAAATCTATAAATATTTAACACTCGCATTAGTATTGTCACAAAAGAGTTGACATGTAGGTTTTTACCTTGTGTTATTAGTTTATTTTCATTGAGATTTCAGGATACTCCTTTACAAGATCTTCTAATTCATAAGTGAGTGCAATTTTGACAGATCGCGAAAGCAGCTGTACCTGGCTATTTAATTCTTTATCATAAACTAAAAAGCGTAATACGGCCATCCCTTTTTTTGTTTTTGGCAGATTGAAAATCCGGTTCATCAATTCTGGAGTAATGGTTGTCAAAGGAACTTTAAGTTTTATCTCATTAATATGTTCTTCTTTTAAGTCGGCTAAGTCAGTTATTTGTAAAACTTTAACCTCAAGAGGAAAATCTGGTTCATTCGCTTTTTTATATGTTCTTCTCTGCACCTTACCTTTTATTCGTATAAAAAGTTCCTTTTTAAGTTTTGGGGCAAATGTGTCAAAGTCTTTTCCGAAGAATGGAAATTCAAAAGAGCCGGAATAGTCCTCAAGAGTCACTATTGCAAATTGTTTCTGTTTCTTTGTTAATCCTTCCTTCACATGAGTAACCATGCCTGCAACTATAACCTCTTTGCCTTCAATTGTATTCAAATCTTCAAGGAGTTTAAGTTTTGTGTTAGTAAAATACTTTAACTCCATTTTAAAATCATCAAGAGGATGAGCTGACAGGTACAGACCTATAGACTCTTTTTCTTTGTTAAGCTCTTCTAGCTTTGAAAAAGGCTCACAAGCCGGCAATTCAGGTTTTTTTATGGCTATTTCATTGGCAATGGCACCAAATAACGAAGCTACTTGTGATGCTTTATCTGCTTGGAATTTATTACCATACCTAATTAAATTTTCAATAAAGCTGTAATCTACATTGTTAGAAGAAGCAAATAATTGTGCTCTGTGATAATCTCCCAGGTTATCTAAGCCTCCTGAATATGCAAGTGCTTCAAGGTTTTTCTTATTAACAGTTGTCAAGGGTAGGCGTTCTACAAAATCATATATGTCTTTGAATGGACCATTTTTTTCACGCTCTTTAATAATTACTTCAACGGCTCCGGCTCCAACACCTTTGATGCCTGCCATTCCAAAGCGTAACTCTCCTTTTTTATTAACCGTGAATTTATGAAAACTCTCATTTACATCAGGACCCAGAACATCCAGGTTCATATTGCGGCACTCTTCCATGAAGAGAGTTATCTTTGTAATATCATTTAGATTACGACTTAAAACCCCGGCCATGAATTCGGCCGGATAATGGGCTTTCAGATATCCGGTTTGATAAGCTATATGTGCATAACAAACAGAGTGGGACTTGTTGAAAGCATAACTGGCAAATGCTTCCCAGTCACCCCAAATCTTATCAATGAGTTTTTTTGGTTCTTTTTTCTCTTTTTCACAACCTTTAATAAACTCTTCTTTAGTAAGGCATCCTGATATAAATTTCTCTTTCAGTTCAGCCATGAGGTTAATCTTCTTTTTACCCATAGCCTTTCGCAGTGAGTCTGAATCGCCACGGGAGAAACCACCCAGTTCTCTTGACTGAAGCATCACCTGTTCCTGATAAACGGTTATGCCGTATGTGTCCTTCAGGTAATCCTCCATTAAGGGATGGTCGTACGCAATCTTTTCCTTACCGTGCTTACGTGCAATAAAAGAGGGTATATATTCCATTGGCCCCGGGCGGTAAAGAGCATTCATGGCAACGAGATCCTCAAATCGGTTTGGTTTAAGATCTTTAAGGTATTTTTTCATTCCTCCTGATTCAAACTGGAAAATTGCAGTTGTATGCCCTTCACTAAACAGTTTAAATGTTTTTTCATCATCAATAGGAATGTTCTCTATGTCTATCTCTTCTCCTCTTGAGAGTTTAATGTTTTCAATTACTTCTTTTAGTATTGACAGTGTTTTTAAACCAAGAAAATCCATTTTAAGAAGACCGATTGCTTCAACAAACCTCCCGTCATATTGAGTTGTCAGCAGGTCTTCATCTTTGGTGGGCATAATTGGGATATGCTGATCCAATGGATTTTTACCTATTAATATTCCGCAAGCATGAACCCCGGTTTGCCGTACGGATCCTTCCAGTGCTTCAGCAAACTTTATGGTTTTTTTTATGAGGGGGTTAGGTGATTTCCTTTCTTTTACAAGGTCGGGAGATTCCTTGTAGGCTTTTGTGAAGTTCATCTTTGGGGCTTCAGGAACAAGCTTTGCCAGCCTGTTAGATTCAGAAAGGTCCAGTTTTAACACTCTTGCCACATCTTTGATGGAGCTTTTTGTAGCCATTGTGCCAAAGGTACATATATGGGCAACTTTATCCTTGCCATATTTGTTTGTTACATAATCCAAAACGGCCTGCCGTCCATCATCGTCAAAGTCGATATCAATATCGGGCATTGATATACGATCAGGATTGAGAAACCGCTCGAATAGCAGGTTGTATTTTATGGGGTCGATGTTTGTGATACCTGTGCTGTATGCAACAGTAGATCCTGCTGCTGACCCGCGCCCCGGGCCTACTAATACTCCGTTGTTTTTTGCCCAGTTGATGAAGTCTTGTGTGATGAGGAAATAGCCGGGAAATCCCATGCCTATTATTGTGTCAAGTTCGAACTTAATACGTTCCAATATCTCTTCCGGAATGGGATTGCCATAACGTTTTTTTGCTCCCTCCATAGTCAGGTGACGGAGGTACTCCCCTTCGTCAGTAAAGCCTTCAGGCAGGGGAAAGTCGGGCATAATTGGGTCTGAGTTCAGATCAAAAACTTCTACTTTGTCAGCTATTTCCATTGTGTTGGAAAGGACTTCAGGAACATGGCTAAAAAGGTTATACATCTCTTCAGGGGTTTTTAACCACTCCTGTTTTGTATAGCGCATCCTTTTTTCGTCATCATAGTCTTTACCGGTGTTCAGGCATATCAGAATATCATGGGCATCGGCATCCTCTTCGTTAAGGAAATGAACATCGTTAGTGGCAATAACCTTGACTTTCATCTCTTTTGCCAACTCAAGAATTTGTTCATTTACTATAACCTGATTGTCCGACACATTAGTTTTTGCCTGCAAATCATTGGTTGGATGGTGCATTACTTCAAGGTAATAGTCTTCTCCAAACAGATCTTTATACCATCGTATTGTCTCTTTTGCTCCTTCTAAATCACCCTTCATTATTTTCTGGGGCACCTCACCTCCAAGACATGCAGATGATACGATCAGTCCTTCATGGTATTCCTTTAATAGGTCTTTGTCTATTCGTGGCTTGTAATAAAATCCTTCGGTATTTGCTGTCGAAATCAGTTTTAATAAGTTTTTATAGCCTGTTTCATTTTTTACGAGAAGTATGAGGTGATGGCCTGAATTATCTAATTTGTTTTTTTTGTCTTTATCATGACGGGTTCGTCGGGCAACATATGTTTCACATCCGAGGATGGGTTTAACACCCTCTTTTTTACATGCATCCCAGAACTCTTTAATGCCAAACATTGAACCGTGATCTGTTAATGCTAATGCAGACATACCGCTGTTTTTCGCTTTTTGAACCAACCCTTTTATGCTGGCAGCTCCATCCAATATGGAGTATTGTGAGTGAACGTGAAGATGAGTAAAAGGGATATCTGCCATTAGCTTAGTTTAAAGTATAAAGTTTGTCAGGTTCGTAAAAATGTTTGTTTGCAAAAATATGAATTTGACACTCAAAAACAGGATAAAACAGTAAAAGGTTATTCACAAAATATCAAACACAGTGAATCTTGGTTCATGTCGGAGATAACAATTATTAGTATGAATTTTTGGAGGTGATATCACAAAGAATCCATTAGATAGTTTTGAGGTTGAAGAATAAATAGATAGTTTTGATATAGATATATGGAATATATCAGGAATTTGTTCTGTTTATTCATATGTTGGCGGACATGCTAATAAAAGAGAAGATGACATAAAAACACAAATAGAATAAATTTCCTAGTGTATTGAAAAAAAGTTAATTTTGTATTAATGGATTAATTCAACGTTGTGGAAGTTAAAATATCATACAGTCAAAATCAATTACGTGATTATTCTTCTTTATTTCTAAGGAATGAGGCAGAATCATGGATGAAAAAAGATTTTATTTCAGTAAAATACAAAATTGAAAGATATGATGAACAATGGATAAGTTCTTCAAATGCTACCTATTATGACTATTTAAAACATGTCTATTCCATTTTAGAAAAATATTACCAAAATGAATATGTCTTAAAAAATTCCTTTTTAACGGAATGGTTAATTAAGGAAATAGGACAAACTGATTCAAAAGTTTACAGTGAATATAGAGTTGGCAATGCAATTGCAGACTTAGCTATGTTTAATGGCAATTCTAAAGTATTTGAGATTAAGACGGAATATGATACTGATAGCCGGTTAAAGTTGCAACTTGAAAATTATCGAAAAGCATTTAATCAAATATTTCTTATTATACCAGAAACCAAATTACATTTATTTGAAAAGTATGATTCCAAAATAGGAATAATAACCTATAAAAGAAACCAAACACAAAAGTTCACACTTTATCGAAATGCAATAAACGATACAGAAATAGAAGCGGATACAATAATGCATATCCTCCATACCAATGAATACAAGGCAATTGTTAAATCGTATTTGGGTGAGCTTCCGAATATGACAAGTTTCAATCAATTCAGCATCTGTAGTGATATTTTAAGGCAGATTCCGAATTTAGAGTTAAATAAACTCTTCATTGAAAAAATGAAAAAAAGAAATTTTGAAAATGTGATTTCAGGTCGCTACTATAAAATATTTAATCAACTTAGTTTAGCACTCAAGTTGAACAAATCAGCAATGAGAATTCTGATAAATAATGTTAAATCACCAATAAATGCCTAACATATGTATTACCCACTATTAAGAGCAAGGCAGTTTGAACTTATTGCATTGCGTGAATTAGCTATTGAAGGTATTACACAGGACTATATTATGCCAATATTGGAGCCTGTAAAAGAATCTCAAAACAATCTAAATCTTGCCTGTAGAGTTTTTCAACAACAAGAACAACAAGCTTATTTAATAGTCAATCCTGAAGTGGGAGAATTATCTGGGGATAATGATTACTTTTTGGAATATATAGTTGGTCAAGAAGAAGGTATTTTAAGACCTGCCTTTCATTATCAAAATAATGCAAATTATATTCGTCAAAGTATAAATGATTATGATTTAACCAATTGCATGATTATTTGTAAAAACGATGTAAGTGTTGATGACCATGATTTTACAAACTTAGTTCAACAAGCGGAAGTTAGTTCAATAAATGTTGAAGACCCAGGAAGAAATAGAGCATTAAACAGATTTCTTCAAGGATTAAATAAGAATTATATTAGATTAGATAACTTTTTTGAAAAACAAGTACGCAATAGTGATTTCCTTAATATTCAGGAACATAGGTTTTCGGAAGAGCACCTTTATTACTCGGATGAAGGATTTATAGGTTTTTCCGATTATACTGTTTTACCTAATGAATATACCGATGGTGGCAGCACCCCTAGGGCTGTTGTAATACACTTAACATATTTAAATAGCCAAAATCAAATTTGGATTAGACATTTTACTTCTGATAGCAATGATTCAATAGCTAATGTGCAAGGGAAATTTGCTGAAGCTGCATTGAAAGCTGTAACTTATTGCAGAGAAAACAATCTTACCAACTCAGCAATTCAGGAATTAGAGAATTATTTTGATGAAGAACATTATCCCGGCTTAGGTGTGGTGAAAAAAATCTCTATTAAGAATCACATTTTAATAGTTCAGGAGTATTTATGTAATATATAAGTCGTATGGAAATCTGCCCCAACTGTTTTGCTGATAGTGAACTGAAAGGATTCATATTATCGTCTAAAAAAAATGGAGATTGTAAGATTTGTGATTCAAGTAATGTCTGCTTAATCGATATTGATGAACTACTCGACTTTTTTCAAGAATTAATAGATAACTTTCGTTTAGTAGTAGAAGGAGAATCACTTAAATCAAAGATTCAAGCAAATTGGAGTTTTTTCACTTCTCATGATATTGCAACAAAGATTCTTCATGAAGTTTTACCAAAACTTTCAACAAGTATTTCAAATTCAGAAGACTTGGTTGATTATAATGAAGATATTATAGAGAATATCATGCATTGGGAAAAGTTAAAAGAAGAATTGAAATGGTCCAAGAGGTTTATCTCTAACATTGATTACTTAGAAGAATTGGGATGGGATGGATTCTTTAACACACAATTTGAATTAAAGCCAACAGACGACCTATTTCGAGCCAGAGTACATCATCAAAGCGGTTTAAAGCCATATAGTCCAGATGAAATGAAAAGCCCAAAACCAGAATATGTAAACGGTGGACGTGCTAATCCTTCTGGGATACCTTATTTATATTTAAGTGATAATCCTGATACTGTACTTTATGAAGTTCGGGCTTCATTCTTGGATGAACTAAGTGTAGCCAGATTTCAATTAAGAGAGAAATTTAAGTCAGTTAAAATTGTAGATTTTACTGAAGATACATCCCTATTTCAACCAACAAAAATTAATGCAACTATAAAAGCTAGTTTATTAAGAAAGAGGATTAGTCGAGACCTCTCAAAACCAATGAGAAGGTATGACACAGAAATTGAATACATACCAACTCAATTCATATGTGAATTTATTAATGTTTTCACAGGTGCAAGTGGCATTCGATTTAATAGCTCATTACATCTAAGTGGTAAAAACATTGTCATTTTTGACCAAGAACTCATGCAATGTTACGATGTTAAATTGAAAAAAGTAAACAATATGAATTTGACAGCAATAGAACATATGTGAATTGCAATTAATAAAAAGCACATGGCGGTAATAAATAGGACTCTGAGCGGTCTGTAATGCCTGTGTGCCGAATTTTTGCGGCAACCCAGTGATGAGTCACGATTGAACCCAAACTAACCCTTACTAAATGCAGATAGTTCGTTATTTCATAACTCCTACTGCATAAGTC
>CBDUZZ010000003.1:0-103781 GCA_965371855.1 uncultured bacterium | reverse complement strand
TGTAAGTGTTTGGGATGGTGGTGAGTAGATTTGATTATAGCCAAGTTGGGTTAAACTCATTCAGAGTACCTTTAGTTTCATTATTTTCGGAAATGTCTTTCAAACTAACAGTTTCCATTGAAATATCTTCAAGCCGGAAGCCAACAACTGCTCTGAACTTTTCAGTAACAGCCATGTCAGCCATAACATAACCGGCAATAAGGTTCGATTTGCCGTTGTAGCTGTTTTTCAGGTCGTCCTTTTCTGAACTCTGAACAAAAATTCCGTTAACTGCATCAATGTTTGAATCTGCAAAGTAATCAGCCATGTCGGAGTAGCGGTTAATATTGTTTTCAGCAAAGATTATTTGAGACTGACGATACTCTCTTCTTTTGTATGTGTTTGAAATGCCAAATTTTAGTTTTGAATCTTTTTGTGTGTGAAGAAATGGCAACTCAAAATCTACTCTTCCAAAACCATTGTACTCTTTCATATCGCGATAGTAGCGACGTGGGTATGAGTACATTGATTTATTAACGAAATATACTTTTTTTCCATCTTCTTCATTGATATCGTTAATAAGATATCTTATGTCGGGTTCCTTCTGAGTTGCCAATGAATAGGATACTACCCAATTCATCCTTGTTTTATTCCAATCGTTAAAATTATTGCTTCCTTTAAGCTGAGTTGAAAGTAAGTTCCTGTTGGTAAACTCAAGGGTTCGTCTCTGCCTCTGATCTTCATTGTCACTGTAATCAATGAAGTATGAAAAGTTGGCTGCTTTTTGCCCTGAATGGTTGTTGACAATGGTTAAGCCTATATTATTGTTGCTGTTGATTCTATATCCTAAGCCGCCAATCACCGACCATAGCGAGTTAGATGCTCCAATACTCCATTTCTGTGATTCAAACTCACGGTTCAATCCCTCGGCATCTTTTGTGGTTAGTTTATACCTACCGTAAAAACCATCATCGAAAGCATTTAATTTGTAAGAGTAGGATCCACCTAAAAAATATCCAAGCGATTTCTCAGATGAAAACTCTTTTCTGTTTCCAAAACCTACTGAGTATTTCTGGTTTAACCCTGATGTTCGGTTTTCAGGAAACCATATTTTATTAAAAGACTTAGTGATAGAGTTTAGCTTGTCGTTATCTTCATATCTGTCAGGAATATCTCCTTTGGCTTCATCCGGAATAGAGCGGGTACCATCATCAAAACCGAGGAAGTCGAATTTACCCCCATCGTATGATAAAAAATCCTTTTTTAGGTTTGATTGAGGGTTGAAACCCAGCTGAACGGAAAAGCTTAAGGTCAATTTATCCGGAAAATTCTTGGTTTTAATGTCGATGAGTCCCCCTGTAAAATCACCCGGGAGATTTGGTGCAAAAGCTTTATATATCATTATATTGTCAATAATAATTGCCGGGAAAAGATCCATCTGAACACTGTTTCGTTCCGGATCCAGACCGGGGATATCTGCATTGTTCAGTATCGTTTTGCTATACCTGTCTGATAAGCCACGCACATACACATATTTACCTTCCTGAACAGAAACTCCTGTAACATTCTTTAATGCATCGGCAGCATCGCTTGCCCCGGTTTTTAGTATCTCTTGTGATGATATACCGTTAGAAACAACAGCCGATTTTCGTTGCATTGCGACAAGTGCAGCCTCTGTATTTTCTACTTTTCGGGCCACTACAGCCACTTCACTCAGCTCCAAAACCGTTTCGCTCAACTCAACATTTATGGTTTTTGTTTCACCCCGATTAATAACTATTCCTTTAATATTTTCGGGAGTGTATGAAATAAATCGATACTGAAAGTCATGTGTTCCCGGCTCAATTTCCAGAGTGTATAAACCATCAAGATTAGATATAGTTCCAATTGTTGATCCGGGAATAATAACTTGTACACCAGGTAGTGTTTCTCCTGTTTTTTTATCGGTAACTACACCGGTTATATTTGTTTTTTGAGCAATTACAGATAATGAAACTGTAAAAATCAAAAATAGAGTTTGAATAAATTTCTTCATATCGCTGGTAACTTAAAAATAGAAGCTGTCCAAAAAGAATAAACTTGACGTCATTGCGATGAGGAACGAAGAAGCAATCTGTAGAAATACAGCAGCTTTGCTTTGTGAGATTCCCTGCCTGACGTCAGGCAGGCTTCGCTCCGCTTGGAATGACGACTTTTTGGACATCCTCTTTTTACTATCTGGTATTAATTAGTTAATTCTTAAAAGTAAGTGTCCATCCTTTTGCCCAGTTGTTGGTTCCGAAAGCACCGGCATAATCAACATTGTCAAACCAACTGTCAGTGTAGTCATGATTTGCAGGTTTGGCATTTGTAGGAACAGGATTTGTTTTTGATACTCCGGGATCAGAGACAGTGTTGTGTTTGTTGAAATATGTGGCAAGAACAGTGTTTTGCTCTTCGCTTCCGTCAGCACCGGCTTTTAAAAAGGCGTTAGGATTACCGTTGTCTGTTTGTCCTGCAATATTGTAGAAGAAGTTATCTTCTATTTTCAGCCTCCCATCTTCAAACTGTTTGTAAGAATCATCGCCTGAAGCAAGAAACTCGATGTCCATACCTTTGGCATGATTAACAAAAACAGAGTTGTAATAGAAACCACCTGCATTATCTCTGAAAGTGATAACTTTACCCTGGTTTTGTCCAATATATGTAACATTGTAGATTGTAGGAGTTGCATAAGGTGTTCCTGTTTCAGGGTCAGTACCCCCGTCATGTTCCCCGTTTCTATCACTGTCGGCAGCCTGAAGAGAAACCCAAAACTGTCCTTTTCCTCGGAAACCCATATCGTAATCGAAAGAGTCGTCGCCACAATCAACTACTAAAGCATGTTTTACACCAACTGTTCCACCAAAGAACTCTATCCCGTCATCAGCATTTGAGGTAACTTCTATAAAATCAATGGTTGTTCCTGAGCCAACAGCCCCGAGAGAAAGTCCGTTAATTTCATTTCCTGCACCAATATCTGTACCTCCATGACGAATAGAGATGTACTTTAATGTTCCCGAATTGTCATCATCAACATCGCCGCCAAATGCTCCCCGTGTTTCAGTTGTTGGAATACCTTCTATCTGCTGTTCCGCAGGTATTGTGTTAAGGCGGGCTTTACCGAGAATTATTAGTCCTCCCCAAAGACCACGAGTATCATCATTAATATTACCATTTAATGAGTCGGCCTCTGCGGTGAAGATAATTGGTTTGTCAGAAGTTCCTGCTGCATTGATTTTACCACCACGGGCAACGATAAGAGCAGAGGCACTCTCGCCCTGTCCTGCTTTACCTTTAATAATTACTCCCGCTTCAATCGTTAATATTTGTCCTGAGTTTACAAAGCAAAATCCGTCAAGAAGATAGGTCTCTCCATCTTTCCATGTAGTTGTTCCAATTCCATTGCCATCATCTTTAATTACTATTATATCCTTAGGTTTTTCATCATCAGGATTAACAGGATCCGTCTCGTTGCATGATGAAAAGGCTAAAATCATGGTAACTATGGCCATGATTAACAAGTAAGAAAAATTAGTTTTCATAGTTGAAGTTTTAAAAGTTGTTTTCATAATTCATTTTATAATTTTTGTACACTGCAAATAACTTCAATAAGTATGATATGAAAATGAAAGAATAGTTAAGTTAGTTTTAATTCATCGTACTATTGTTATCCGAAAATTAACCTGCAATTAACATTGAGTTAACCTTGCCATACTACCTTCGTTTAGTTAGTAATTATTAGCTATGAAAAAATCTATTAAAATACTTCTTGTTGATGATGAACCTGATATATTGGAGTTTGTCAGTTTTAATCTTAAAAAGGAGAATTACGAAGTTAATACCTGCAGTAACGGGAAAGATGCTTTAGAGAAAGCACTGTATCTTAAGCCTGATCTAATATTGATGGATATTATGATGCCCGGGATGGATGGAATAGAAACCTGTGAGGAGATGAGGAAGTATAATGAGTTGAATGATGTGATTATCGTTTTTCTATCAGCCAGAAGTGAAGATTATTCGTTAATAGCCGGACTAAATGCAGGAGCTGATGATTACATTACAAAGCCGGTTAAACCAAAAGTGCTGATAACAAAAATAAAATCGTTGTTGCGTCGAAAGAATGTAGTTGAGCTGGCCAAAAATGAACTTTCAGAACCAAATAGGAATAGGAGTATTATCATCGATAAAGAGAGGTATGTCGTGATAAAAGAGAATAGAGAGTTTATATTACCCAAAAAAGAGTTTGAACTTTTAGCACTATTGGCCAATACCCCTAAAAAACTTTTTGCCAGAGATGAGATATTTAGAAAAGTTTGGGGAGAAGATAACTTTATTAGCGACAGAACAATTGATGTTCACATCAGAAGGATTAGAAAACGAATAGGTCGTGATGTTATAAGAACTGTAAAAGGGGTTGGCTATAAGTTTGGTGATGAAGAATAGAGGAGTAAGAAGTTGACTTTATGTTTTAAATTCATTCATCATGATATTTATTTGGAAAGGCTTGTGTAATTTTCACCATTCAAGTAGCTTATGCAGGCTATCCTGCGAAATTATTGAAGTTTTTAACGGTCTATACTTTTCTACAAAACTAGCCGGAAACCGATAATTACGTTTTTGTTTCAATTTGAATTCGAAGGCCATAACTTCTCCATTAAATTCTTCCACCAAATCGATTTCTGCTTTATCATATGTTCGCCAAAAATAATACTGAGAATTAGGGCGAAATGTTTCACTCATAATTATTCGCTGACTAACACAAAAGTTTTCCCATAAGGCACCGTTATCCACTCTGTATGTCATTGGCCTGAAATCACCCAGCAGAGCATTTCTAATACCTGTATCATAAAAGAAATATTTTTTACTTTTTTTTATTTCATTTCTAAGATTGCCACTGAAAGAATGTAAACTATACAAAACAAAGTTTTTCTCTAACAAATCTAAATATCTTTCTACTGTAGCTCTTGAAACCCCAACCAAACCGGCCAGTTCATGTGACGAAACCTGCGCGCCCACCTGCAAGGCAAGTGCTTTCAATAAATTTCGGATAACCGTAGAGTTCCTGATATTCTCATGCATAAAAACATCTTTATAAAGATAGTCAGATGCAAGTTCTGTCAATTTTCTCTCTTTCTCTTTTATGCCCAAATCAATCAAACCGGGATAAGTACCGTAAATAATAAGCTGATTAAGATTCTCCCGCACCCAAAGCCAACCTTTCTTTCTTTTTATCTCATTAAGCGACAATGGATACAATTTAAATTTCACATTTCTTCCGGTAAGAGGCTCACTAAGTTTCCCTGCCAGTTCAAAACTACTGGATCCTGTGGCTAATAATTTATACTGAGGTATCTCGTCATTAATAAGTTTTAAAATACTACCAACATCCGCAATCTTTTGTGCTTCATCAAATGCAATTATCTTCTTCTCTTCAAACAATGCTTTAATCTGTGATAAATCTTTGCTTTCCAAAGTGTCGGCAATTAACGGTATTTCGCAATTAAGTATCAAAACATCTTCCCTTTCTTTAAGTATTTCCTTAATCAAAGTTGTTTTTCCTGTCTGTCTGGCTCCATATAAAATTACAATCTCTTTTTTATCACGCCATTTCTTCAATAATACGGTAATATCTCTTTCGTACATAACACCAATTTTTATGCAAACTTACAAAATTATGCTAAATATTGTATGTGATAGTGCAAAATTAAGCCAAATATTGCATGTTAACTTGCAAATTCTGGCCTATAAATGACTTTAGTAATGAGTGCTGACCAAATAATAAAGTAAAAGTGATACGATAACTTGAAATCATCGTTCTTCAATTCCCCTTTATAATATCCAACAATTGTATCTCCGTTAACTGTTTCTATCAGGAACATATGGAAAGTGCAAGCTGAAATTAGGACTTAAAATTAAGTTGCCTAACTCAAACAAAAAGTTACATTATAAGATATTAAACAACAAGGGCTTCTAAGATTGAAGCCCTTGCTAAAAGTTTGGTCTAATGGTTATTTATACTCATCCCAACTCTTAATCGGAATATCTGTAATATCCATTTTGCAGATAGCATAGATAAAGGCACTTGCCAGACGTGCATTGGTGATTAACGGAATGTTAAAGTCAATTGCATCGCGCCTGATTTTATAGCCGTTTTTCAGCTCATCTTTAGTAAGGTTTTTGGGGATATTTATTACAAAGTCTATTTTCTTATTTCTGATATACTCTAAAGTATTTGGTTTTTTATCCTCATTAGGCCAATAAAGCAGAGTTGTTTCCACTCCATTTTCGGCAAAGAACTTATGAGTACCTCCTGTAGCATAAAGGCTATAGCCTTTCTCTCTAAGCATACGGGCACTGGCTAATAATTCCATTTTTGAACGTAATGGACCTGACGAAATAAGAATATTCTTTTTAGGAATTGTGTATCCCACGGCTAACATTGATTGCAGTACCGCATCGTAATAGCTTTCGCCAATACAACCTACCTCACCGGTAGAGGCCATGTCAACACCAAGCACAGGATCTGCTTTAAGCAACCGTGAAAACGAGAATTGCGGAGCTTTAATTCCAACGTAATCCAGGTCAAACAGATTTTTCGATGGTTTTTCATAAGGTACACCCAGCATAACTTTAGTAGCAATATCTATCAGGTTTACTTTAAGCACTTTTGAAACAAACGGGAAGCTACGTGATGCTCTCAGGTTACATTCAATAACTTTTATATCGTTGTCTTTAGCCAATAGCTGCATGTTAAACGGCCCTGAGATATTAAGACCTTCGGCAATCTGACGGGCAATTTTTTTCACACGTCGTATAGTTTCTACATAAAGCTTCTGAGGGGGGAATACGATTGTGGCATCGCCCGAATGCACACCGGCAAATTCAATGTGTTCCGAAATTGCATAAGCAATCATCTCACCGTCTTTAGCAACGGCATCAATCTCAATCTCTTTTGCCTGCTCAATAAATTCTGATACTACAACAGGAAACTCTTTCGATACATTAGCAGCCAGAGTAAGGAAGTGCTCCAGCTCATCTTTATTGGAAACCACATTCATAGCAGCACCCGACAGTACATAGGAGGGACGAACCAAAACAGGAAATCCTACTTTATCAACAAATTTAAAAATGTCGTTTATGGATGTCAACTCGCTCCAACGTGGTTGGTCAACCTCAAGGTCATCAAGCAGAGCAGAGAATTTCTGGCGGTTCTCAGCGCGGTCTATATCCACCGGAGAGGTGCCAAGTATAGGAACATCCTGACGATTTAGCTTAATGGCAAGGTTGTTTGGGATTTGACCACCCACCGAAACAATCACACCCTTAGGTGTTTCAAGATCAACTATATCAAGTACACGCTCCAGAGTAAGCTCGTCGAAATATAAGCGATCACACATATCGTAATCGGTACTTACTGTTTCAGGATTGTAATTGATCATTATGGAGCGGAAATCCTGTTCGTTAACAGTGTCAAGTGCATTCACACTACACCAGTCGAACTCGACGCTAGAACCTATCCGATAGGCTCCTGATCCAAGAACAATAACAGATTTGTTATCATTTTCATAGTCGATATCATTCTCTTTTCCGTTATATGTAAGATAGAGATAGTTTATCTGTGCCGGAAACTCTCCGGCCATAGTGTCAATTTGCTTAACTACCGGAAGGATACCTCTCTCTTTACGATGCTGGCGAACTGCCAGAAGCCCTTTCTCCATATCTCTTGAAGGAGTATTGCTTACAATCCGGGCGATTTGAAAATCACTAAAGCCCATCTTTTTGGAATCATAAAGTACATTGTCGGGAAGCTTTTCTAACGAGTTATGTTGTTCAAGTATCTTTTGATGATCAGTAATGTTCTTAAGTTTTTCAAGAAACCACTTGTCTATTTTTGTCAGTTCATGAATCTCATCAACTGTAGAGCCGTTTTGTAATGCTTCTGAAATAGCAAACACCCGCTGGTCGGTAGGATCCTGTAATTCAGCATCTATATCTTCAATTTTAATAGGTTGATTGGCAACAAAGCCGTGCATTCCCTGTCCCACCATTCTGAGGCCTTTCTGTATCACCTCTTCAAAACTACGTCCGATAGACATAATCTCGCCCACACTCTTCATGCTTGACCCAATAAGTTTTGATACTCCGGTAAATTTACTTAAATCCCAACGAGGAATTTTACAAACAATATAATCGAGCGCGGGCTCAAAAAAAGCAGAGGTTGTTTTTGTTACTGAGTTCTTTAACTGATGTAATCCGTAGCCAAGGCTTAGTTTTGCAGCCACAAAAGCTAACGGATAACCAGTGGCTTTAGATGCCAGAGCACTTGAACGAGACAGACGTGCATTGACTTCAATAACACGGTAGTCTTCTGATTGCGGGTCAAGGGCATACTGTACGTTACATTCTCCCACTACTCCTATATGTCGAATTATTTTGATAGCAAGTTCACGTAACTTATGATACTCTGTATTTGACAGTGTTTGTGACGGAGCTACAACGATACTTTCGCCTGTATGAATACCAAGGGGATCGAAGTTCTCCATATTACAAACTGTAATGCAGTTATTGTAAGCATCACGTACAACTTCATACTCTACTTCTTTCCATCCTTTAATCGATTCCTCTACTAATATCTGGTTTGAATATGAGAAAGCATTGTTTGCACGGTCTATAAGCTCATTTTTATTATTGCAAAATCCACTTCCCATTCCGCCAAGAGTATATGCGGCTCTGATAATTATAGGATAGCCAATTTTTTCAGCAGCTTCTACTGCGTCTTTTACAGATGTAACAGCAATGCTGTTAGGAGTTTTAACATCAATCTCTTTAAGCTTATTGGCAAATATCTCCCTGTCTTCGGTATTAATAATTGCCTGTATAGGAGTTCCCAGGACTTCAACATTGTATTTTTCAAGTATCCCTCCTTCAAAGATCTGAATGCCACAATTCAATGCTGTTTGACCACCAAAGGCCAGAAGAATTCCATCTGGTTGCTCCTTTTTCATCACCTCCTCCACAAAAAACGGAGTGATGGGCAGGAAATATATTTTATCTGCAATATTTTCAGATGTTTGAACTGTTGCAATGTTTGGGTTGATAAGAATTGTAGTTATACCCTCTTCTTTTAATGCTTTAAGTGCTTGTGACCCTGAATAATCAAATTCTCCTGCTTCCCCGATTTTTAGAGCACCCGATCCAAGTATCATTACCTTTTTGACGTCTTTCTTCATTTTATGTCTTAATTATTTTAGAGCTTTTATTTTTTCATCAGGACAAAAGTACTAATTTTTTGTAAAAAAAGTTTTGTTATCAATACTTTTTGTATATTTTTGCATTGTCAATGTATAAATATGCATTTTGCGTATGAAAGTAAAAGTACAAAGGTTAATAGCAATTAAGCAGATTGTATCTGAAAAGAAGATTAGTAGTCAGGAGGAGTTGTTAGTATTGCTGAACCGGCAGGGATACCAAATTACACAGGCTACCCTGTCGAGAGACCTTAAGTTTTTGAAGGTTGCAAAGGTTCCTGATCTGCAAACGGGTTACAGATATGTAATCCCTGAAACCGGTCAAATGAGGCAGGATGAGGAGGAGTTAACATTAGAAGGTTTTCCTATGAACAGGATTAACTCCATTGAATTTTCGGGACAACTGGCTGTAATGAAAACAAGACCCGGATTTGCAAATAGCATTGCATCGGTTGTTGACAGTTTTGGGATATTTGAAGTGTTAGGAACCATTGCCGGTGATGATACAATATTGTTGATTAATCGTGACGGAGTTTCAAAAACAGATGTAGTAAATGCATTGGATTTAATTTTACCGGGGTTAAAAAGTAAAATTCTATAATTTAGAGTTGCATGAGTGATTTCAAGATATTAAAAGCAAGTGAGGAACATCTGTCGTATGTCGATGTTATTCTGAAAACCATTGAGGATGCCGCCAATGTTAGGGGAACCGGAATAGCAAAACGTACACCTGATTATCTTACAAAAAAAATAGCAGAGGGTAAAGCCATTATAGCTCTTAAAGATGATGTATTTGCCGGTTTCTGTTATTTGGAATCGTGGGGAGGAAAACAGTTTGTTGCAAATTCAGGCCTTATTGTAGTTGAGAAATTTAGAGGACGTGGTTTGGCAAAAGCTATTAAGAGCAAAGCATTTGACCTGTCAAGGGAGTTGTTTCCTCATTCTAAAATATTCGGCTTAACTACAGGTCTGGCTGTTATGAAGATAAATTCACACTTGGGATATAAGCCTGTTACCTTTTCTGAGCTTACAGACGATAATGAGTTCTGGAAAGGATGTCAGAGTTGTGTTAATTATGACATTTTAGTGCGCACAAACAGAAAACATTGCCTCTGTACCGGAATGCTGTACACACCACCTGACGAGCCTGGAGAAATAGACAATCGTGATAAAAATAAACATCATGAAAAAGAGCTTATTGTTTATTCCAGATGGGTACGATTTAAACAATTTGTGTTATTAAAACGGAGTAATCGGAAAAACGGTTCAAGACAAAAGAGAAGTGTTTTAAGTACTCTGTTTTCAATATGATAGTGTAGCTAAAAACATAACTTAATGAACTGGTCTGTCGACAGGCGGGCTTTTGACTTTATAAACTTGAAGAACTAAATAAAAATGAAGGGAAAAGTAGTATTAGCATACAGTGGCGGGTTGGACACATCATTTTGTGTGAAATATCTTTCAGATGAGAAAAATCTTGAAATATATTCAGCCATTGCAAATACGGGAGGTTTCTCAGAAGAGGAGTTGGCCGATATAGAAGAAAAAGCCTATGAACTGGGTGTTGCTCATCATAAAACACTTGATGTTACACAAACTTATTACGACAGATGTATCAGATATATGATTTACGGAAATATCCTTAAGAATCACACATATCCACTATCCGTAAGTTCAGAGCGTATTTTTCAGGCAATTGCAATTGTAAATTATGCCCGTAAGATAGGTGCAAAATATATTGCCCATGGTAGTACCGGTGCCGGAAATGATCAGATACGTTTTGACCTGACATTTCAGATTCTGGCTCCCGATATTATAATACTCACTCCTATCAGAGATTTAACCTTGTCGAGGGATGAAGAAATTGATTACCTGAAGAAGTTAGGGGTAGTGAGAGACTGGTCAAAGATGGAATATTCCATTAACAAAGGATTGTGGGGAACAAGTATAGGAGGTAAGGAGACTCTGACAACAAACCAAACACTACCCGAGGAGGCATATCCGAGTCAGGTGGAAAAAACTGAAGAGGCAGAGTTGATTGTTGAATTTGAGAAGGGTGAAATAAAAAGTGTTGATGGTAAAAAGTTTGAAAATAAAACAGATGCCATAATTGATATTGAATCGAAAGCTAAAGTATATGGAATAGGTCGTGATATGCATGTGGGCGATACAATAATCGGAATAAAAGGCAGGGTAGGCTTTGAGGCTGCAGCTCCTCTTATTCTGATAAAAGCTCATGAAGTACTGGAAAAACATGTGTTGACCAAGTGGCAAATGTATTGGAAAGAGCAGATGGCTAACTGGTACGGCATGCTGTTACATGAAGCTCAATATCTGGAACCTGTTATGCGTGATATAGAAGCATTTCTGGATAACTCACAGGAAAATGTAACAGGTAAAGTAATTATTAAGCTTAATCCGTATAGGTTTGTAGTTGTTGGCATTGAGTCGGAGCATGACCTCATGAACAGCGGTTTCGGAGAATATGGTGAAGTGAATAAAGCATGGGATGGCAAGGATGTTGAAGGTTTTACAAAAATAATGTCTAATTCTCTGAAAATATTTAATACGGTAAATAAAGATAAGTTGAATTTCATTTGAGCTAATACTTTGTTAAGTTTATAAAGTTGAAAGTTAAGGAATTGACAATTGTCCAGATAAACGAATCACCAGATAACAATAGAATTGGATGATAAAAGCAGGCATAATAGGAGGAGCAGGATATACAGCAGGTGAATTGATACGTGTTTTGATCAATCATCCTGATGCAGAAATTGAGTTTGTGCAAAGTTCAAGTAATGCAGGGAATGCCATTGCTGATGTGCATACTGACCTTATAGGTGAGATTGATATGTCGTTTGTAACTTCTCCTGATTTACATAATGCTGATGTTATCTTTTTATGTATGGGGCATGGTCGTTCAAAATCATTTGTTGATGAGTTGCCGGCAACATATAAGGGAAAGATAATTGATCTTAGTCATGA
Organism: uncultured bacterium; assembly: GCA_965371855.1. Lineage (GTDB taxonomy): Bacteria > Bacteroidota > Bacteroidia > Bacteroidales > Marinilabiliaceae > JAADEM01. The sequence continues at coordinate 91,548 of CBDUZZ010000003.1, read as the reverse complement.
TTTTAGGCTTAAGGCGAATGCAGGCGATTTTGTTTATGGCCTGCCGGAATTGCAGCGTGATAAAATTGTTAAATCGTCACGTATTGCTAATCCGGGGTGTTTTGCTACAGTAATTCAATTGGCACTGTTGCCTGTTGCAGCAGCTCAGATGCTTAACGAAGTACATATCCATGCTGTTACCGGATCTACAGGTGCAGGTCAGTCATTAACACCAACGACTCATTTCAGTTGGAGAAATAATAACACCTCTGTCTATAAAGCCTTCGGGCATCAGCATTTGGGTGAGATAGGTGAAACGCTGGTACAGTTGCAAAGTAGTTTTGATGCACCGGTTAATTTTGTTCCCATACGTGGCGATTTCCCACGAGGTATAATGGCTTCTGTTTATTTCGACTCACAATTAAGCGAGCAAGAGGCAAACAAGCTGTTCAGTAAGTATTACTCAGAGCATCCGTTTGTGCATGTAGTAGATAAAAATCCTGATTTGAAGATGGTGGTTAATACGAATAAAGCTATTCTTTATGTCAGAAAATATAATAATAAATTGCATATAATCAGTCTTATCGATAATCTTCTGAAAGGGGCATCGGGACAGGCTGTACAAAATATGAATCTTATTTTTGGATTGGATGAATTAACAGGTCTTCATTTCAAGCCTTTGGCTTTTTAGTTTAAAGGTTGTTGTAATTTTGGTTTAATTATTAGGTGTTTAGCGAAGACTGTTAATTAAGATACCATGGTAGCAACGGTTATCATGGTATCACATCCGGTCTTGAACTAATGTTTTAATGCAGAAATGATCTAATGATGCAATGCTGAAATAATGTTTTTCTAATAAAATAATTCCACAATTTTATAAAAAGTTTTAATGAATCTATTTGATGTATATAGCTTATTTGATATAGTACCCGTAAAAGCAGAAGGATGTTTTTTGTGGGATGATAATGGGAATAAATATCTTGACCTGTATGGTGGTCATGCTGTCATTTCTATTGGCCACAATCATCCACACTATATTGACCGTATATCATCACAACTGAATAAAATAGGTTTTTATTCAAACTCGGTTGTTAATCCGTTGCAAAAAGAGTTAGCTCAGAAGCTTGGTGAGATGAGCGGAATGCCGGATTATTCACTTTTTTTATGTAATTCAGGAGCCGAAGCAAACGAGAATGCTTTTAAAGTAGCATCTTTTCATACCGGTCGTAGTAAGATTGTTGCTTTTGAAAAAGCTTTTCACGGTAGAACATCGGCAGCAGTTGCGGCTACTGATAATCCGAAAATAGTGGCGCCTGTAAACAGCTTTCATCAGGTAGAGTTTATACCTCTTAATGACATAGAAAAGGTTGAAGAGTCGTTGAGTAAAAAGGATGTTGCTGCTGTTATCATTGAAGGAATTCAGGGAGTAGGAGGTGTAATTATTCCGGAGAATGATTTTTTGCAAGCTTTAGAAAAAGTGTGTAAAAAATATGGCACATTGCTGATTCTGGATGAGATACAAAGTGGTTATGGTCGAAGCGGTGAGTTTTTTGCTTTTCAGTATGCAAAAATACAACCTGATATAGTTACAACAGCAAAAGGTATGGGAAATGGTTTTCCTATTGGGGGAGTACTTATCTCTCCGGAGATTAAACCGGAGAAAGGAATGTTGGGTACTACTTTTGGAGGAAACTATCTTGCATGTGCTGCAGGGTTAGCCGTTTTGGAAGTAATGAAAGAAGAAAATCTGATTTTAAATGCAAAACAGACAGGAGAATATTTAATCAATAAATTGCAATCAGCAACATCATTTAAGGAGTTGAGAGGCAAGGGATTAATGATTGGAATCGAATTTGAGGAAAAAATTTCAGCAATAAGATTTCAATTATTGAAGGAAAAATGTATTTTTACCGGAATTTCTGGCATTAATACATTAAGGTTATTACCACCCTTGACACTTACAAAAGAGCAATCAGACAGCTTTTTAGGTAGTTTGTATGCTCTGTTAAATAGTTATTAAAACGATATTTGCAAAATTATGATTAGGTCATACTGGAACGAAGAATGGAGAGAGTTGAAGTTTGAAAAAGGAGCATTAAGAAAAAAATATGCAATTTCAAATTATGGACGTATAGTTAGTTATACTGATAATAAGATTGAAGAAGGGACAATTGTTCGGGGAGGTTCATTAAGAGGATATAAAACGATGCCTGTCCGACCGTTTGGAAAGTCTAAAACCTTTTACGTTCATAAGCTTGTAGCTGAATACTTTTTAGAGAAGGAGAGTGATGAAAAAATATATGTTATTCATGTTGATTTCAATAAAGAGAATAACTATATTGAAAACTTGAAGTGGGCAAGTAAAGACGAAATGTTTGCACATCAGCAAAAAAATCCGGTAGTGCTTGAAGCAAGGGAGAGGCAGAAAGGAAGGAAGACAGAGCAGGGACATAAATTAAGTGCAACTCAGGTTCTCAGGCTGAAAAAGAAGATATTGGATCCGAATAGGAAAACGCGGTTAAAGTTAATTGCAAAACAGTTTGGAATAAGCGAAATGCAACTTTACCGTATAAAGTCAGGTGAAAACTGGGGACATATACTGATCCCTAAAGAAAACAGTAAAGATTAATCTTTCCGATAATTTTTGAGTTGCAAAGCTTAAAATTAACCGGGAAGAGGTGTTAATTTTAAGGCTCAAAAAATTATCGTATGAAAGAAAAACGTATTTCTATTATTGGGGGAGGTAACCTGGGAACTGCAATTGCCAAGGGATTAATAACCGGAGGCCTGGCAACTCCCTCGAATATGGTTATTACCCGAAGGAGGGTATCGCTTCTGAAAGAGCTCTCAGACCTGGGAGTCAAAACAACTGATGACAACTGTCTGGCTGCAAAAGATGCTGAAATATTAATTCTGGGAGTAAAACCGTTTCAGTTAGAGAAGGTGATTTCTGAGATAAAGCCTTGCCTTGCTGAGAATACCATTATAGTATCTGTTGCTACAGGAGTAACTGCTGAAAAAATACAGGAGATGTGTGGCAAGAAACTGCCGGTATTCAGAGCAATGCCAAATACTGCAATTGAGATTGGAGAATCAATGACCTGTATATCTTCTTTGAATGCTACAGAAAAGCAAGAGAATGATATTATAGACCTTTTTAGCCATCTGGGAAAAGCTATTATTATACCTGAAGAGTTGATGTCATCTGCAACGGTGCTTGCTGCCTGTGGTATTGCTTATGCCCTACGTTTTATACGTGCAGCAACTCAGGGAGGAGTTGAGATTGGATTCGGCTCTCAACTGGCACTACAAATTACCGCACAAACGGTAAAAGGCGCAGCTGACCTGCTTATCAAAAAAGGAAACCATCCTGAAGATGAAATTGACAGAGTAACCACTCCACGTGGGATAACAATTTCAGGACTTAATGAGATGGAGCATCGGGGATTTAGTTCATCTTTGATAAAAGGATTGTTGACGTCATACAATAAAATCGAAAAAAGTAAATAAACATTCCATTAGATGCCTGAGAAAATAACCATAAAGATAGGTTCCAACGTACTTACTGCGGATAACGGGCAACTTGATATGTCACGAATTAAGCATCTGACAGATCAGATTGCTGCTTTGCATAAAGATGGTAAAGATATAGTACTGGTTTCTTCAGGAGCTGTGGCAGCCGGTCGAAGCATGATCAGGTTCAGTAAAAAAACGGATTCGGTAACTGAACGTCAGGTGCTCTCTTCAACAGGCCAGGTGAAATTAATGAGTATTTATTCCAAACTGTTTGACGATAGAGGTATTCCTGTTGCACAGGTCTTAGTAACTAAAGAAGATTTCAGAACCAGAGAACACTACCTGAATATGAAAAATTGCATCTCAGGCTTATGGCATAGTGGAATCTTACCAATCGTAAATGAGAATGATGCAATATCCGTAACGGCACTAATGTTTACCGATAATGATGAATTAGCAGGACTGATAGCATCAATGATGAGTTGCGATGCCCTTTATATGTTAAGTAATGTTGATGGCATCTATAACGGCGATCCATTGGAAGCTGATAGTGAAGTTATCAGAACAGTAACAAATAATTATTCTTCCGATATGTTCTCTTTTATATCTTCTTCGAAGTCTGATTTTGGAAGGGGAGGCATGTTAACGAAATGCCGTATTGCTCAAAAAACGGCAGCATCAGGAGTATCGGTTCATATCGCAAACGGAAGAAAAGAGAATATACTGCTTGACATTGAAACATCACCGGAAGACGTAGTTCATACGCATTTCATTCCCGGAGAGCAACGACCGGCAGTGAAAAAATGGATGGCTTACTCCGAAGGTTTTACAAAAGCAGAGGTGACAATAAATAAAGGTGCTTTTGATGCTCTATGTTCCGAGAAAGCTACAAGCTTGTTGTTGCCCGGGATAATTGGTATCGATGGAGATTTCTTAAAAGGTGATCTGATACGTATTTTAAGTGAAAATGGTGAATTTGTAGGAATAGGAAAGGCTGCTTACAGCCGGCAAAAAGCAGAAGAGCGCAGTAAAGATAAAAAATACAAACCGTTAATTCATTACGATTATCTTCACCTGTTTCCGTATTGATTGAGAAATTGATGAGTTGAGAAAATGATTTAACAAAGCCCCATAGGGGCGATACTATAGTAGCCCCGGGTTTCAACCCTGGGAAAGAAAGATCTAAAACAATGCCGTTTTGACGGGATTTTTAGCGAATGCAAAAATCCTGCCTTGCCGGTAGGCAGGCATGACAAAACGGAGAATCAGGAAGACAGGTAGTTTTAAACGATTTATTTATTAAATCATGGGTACGATAGAGCAATTAAAAAAGATAAAAAGAGCAGCCACAAAGATGTCAAGACTTAAAAGCGATGAAATTAACAGAGCTTTAAAAATCATTTCGGATGCTTTAATTGAAAATACAGAAGCTATCCTTAAAGAGAATGCTCGTGACTTGGAACGTATGGATCAGTCAGACACACGGTACGACAGACTTAAGCTTACTCCTGATCGGATAAAAGACATGGCAAATGACATTATTAATGTGTTGAACCTGCCATCTCCTATCGGGATTACACTTGAAGAACGAACTTTGCCAAACAAACTGAAACTGAGGAAAGTTTCTGTATCATTAGGAGTAGTAGGTGTAATTTACGAAGCAAGACCTAATGTTACTTCTGATGTTTTTAGTCTCTGTTTTAAAGCAGGAAATGCTTGCGTCCTTAAAGGTGGAAGCGATGCGATATACAGCAATACAATACTGACAGGCCTGATTAAAACAGCCTTAGAGAAAGCCGGTATTGATCCGGAAATTATCCAACTGCTACCTCCTGACAGACAGGCTGCTCACGATTTGATGCAAGCTGTTGAGTATATAGACGTTCTAATTCCAAGAGGATCACAAAATTTGATAGATACGGTAAGAGATAATTCCAGAGTGCCGGTGATAGAAACGGGAGCAGGAATTGTTCATACATATTTCGATATTTCAGGTGATGTTGAAAAAGGCAAAGAGATAATTCTCAATGCAAAAACGCGTAGAGTAAGTGTTTGCAATGCTTTGGATTGCCTTATAATACACAATGACCGATTATCGAATCTGCCTGAACTTGTTGAAGCAATGGCAGGGAAAAATGTGGAGATATTTGCTGATGAAGAAGCTTACGATGTGTTAACAGGCAATTATCCTGCTGAACTGTTGCATCACGCTGCTCCTGAACATTTCGGCACAGAGTTTCTTTCATATAAGATGTCAGTTAAAACAGTGAATAGTTACGATGATGCGTTGGAACATATAAGGAAATATAGTTCGAAGCATAGCGAAGCCATAATTGCTGAAGATGAAAAAACTATTGAGATATTTTTGCGTGATGTAGATGCTGCTGCAGTTTATGCAAATACAAGCACTGCATTTACTGATGGAGCTCAATTTGGTTTAGGCGCAGAAATAGGAATTAGTACACAAAAACTTCATGCCCGGGGGCCAATGGCACTTAGAGAGTTGACAAGTTATAAGTGGATAGTCAGAGGTGACGGACAAGTTAGAACGTAATTAATTACGAATTACGAATTATGAATTACGAATTGTGAATTACAAATTGTGAATTACAAATTGTTAATTATAAATTTACTGTATGTAACAGAAAGGCTATTTTAAAACTGATGCAATAAAGATATTAACTGAAATATAAACCCAAAATTATGAAACAATTCTTAACAGTGAATGACATAGGAGATGTTGATACTGCACTCAGTGAGGCTAAAATATTAAAGAGAAATCCACATGGATTCAGTTATCTCGGGAAAAATAGAACGATGATACTTCTATTCTTTAATGCCAGTTTACGAACACGTCTGAGTACTCAGAAAGCTGCTAAAAACCTGGGAATGGAGGTGATTGTTTTGGATGTAAATAAAGATAGCTGGAAACTGGAGTCGGAATTTGGGGTAATAATGGATGGAGATAAACCTGAGCATTTGCGTGAAGCCATTCCTGTAATCGGTAGCTATTGTGATATTATCGGAATACGAGCTTTTGCGTCACTAAATGATAAAGATGCTGACTATAATGAGGAAATTGTAAATCAGTTTATTGAGTATGCCGGTGTTCCAATTATAAGTTTAGAGTCGGCTACACGCCATCCTTTGCAAGCATTTGCCGACCTTTTTACCATTGAAGAATACAAAGCCAAACAGCGACCGAAAGTGGTTCTTACATGGGCTCCTCATCCACGTGCTTTGCCTCAGGCTGTTGCCAACTCATTTGTTGAGTGGATGAAAACAGCCGATGTTGATTTACTGGTAACGCATCCTAAAGGTTATGAACTGGAGCCCGGATTGATGGAAGGTGTAAAGGTAGAGTATGATCAGAAGAAAGCTTTTGAAGGTGCTGATTTTATTTATGCAAAAAACTGGTCATCTTTTACCGATTATGGAAAAATTATCTCACAAGATCGGGCATGGATGGTAGATGAGCCAAAGATGACATTGACTAATAATGCTATGTTTATGCACTGCCTGCCTGTTCGCCGTAATATGGTAGTTAGCGACGGTATTTTGGACAGCTCGCGGTCGATAGTTATACCACAGGCAACAAACAGAGTTGTATCAGCACAAGTCGTGATAAAAAGAATGCTGGAAAAGCTATAGAGAATTGGTGATATGCAAAGACTTACAATAGTTAAAGTTGGGGGCAAAGTTGTTGAGGAGCCCAATTCATTGAATCAGTTGCTTAAAGATTTCAGTGAAATTGAAGGGTCAAAAATACTGATTCATGGAGGAGGAAGGTCAGCAACTGCTATTGCAGGAAAACTTGGCGTGAAAACAGAAATGGTAAATGGTCGCCGTATTACTAATGCGGAGATGCTTGATGTTGTTTTAATGGTTTATGGCGGGTTGATAAACCGGAGCATTGTTGCCAAATGCCAGGCTTTAGGGTTGAATGCTATTGGCCTGACAGGTGCCGACCTAAATATTATTAAAGCTGTAAAAAGGCCTGTTGGAGAAATTGATTATGGATTTGCCGGTGATGTGGTTTCTGTGCAGGCTGAGCAGCTGTCTCTTTTATTAAAACATAATGCAGTTCCTGTTATAGCCCCGCTTACACATGACGGGAAAGGGCTTATGCTCAATACAAATGCGGATACCATGGCTGCTGAGGTATCAAAAGCTCTTGCTGCCGGGTATGAATGTTCGTTGGTTTACTGTTTTGAAAAGCCGGGTGTATTAAGTGATCCAGAAGATGATAATTCGGCTATAAACCGGTTGAACTACAATGATTTTAAGGTATATCAGAAAGATGGAACAATAAATGCCGGGATGATTCCTAAATTGGATAATGGGTTTGATGCCTTGAGGAACGGAGTAAGTGAGGTGGTGATAACGAATTTGTCATCATTACAAGAACTAAATGATTTAGGCACAAGATTGGCGATGTAATTGATTAATGGTTAATTGTTAATGATAAATGGTTGAGGAACTGAGAAGTTGAGAAACAAGGTGAAAGGCAAAAGTTCACCGAAACTTGTCATTTAGCAGAGTTTTCAACTTTATGAACTTTACAAACTTTCAAACTAATATTAACAGATGAAAGAGATAATTGGAGAAACAATAGAGTTACTGAAAAAACTGATAGCTACCCCGTCTTTAAGTAGAGAAGAAGACGATGCGGCTGATATTATTGTTGATTTCTTAAAAAGAAAAAATATTGTTTTCCATAGAAAAGGGAACAACGTATGGGCGTGGGGTGGAGAGAAGAACCCGTCAAAACCTGTTTTATTGTTGAATTCACATATCGACACTGTTAAGCCATCATCACAGTGGACACATGACCCCTTTAAACCAAAAATAGAAAATGGTAAACTATACGGTTTAGGCAGTAATGATGCCGGAGCACCTCTGGTATCTCTAATAACTGCTTTTTTAATTCTTTCGCAGAAAGAACAACCCTACAACCTGGTATTTGCAGCAACTGCTGAAGAGGAGGTCTCAGGGTTAAACGGTGTAAGCTCAATTTTGGAGGAAATTGGCGCGGTTAATTTGGGGATTGTAGGAGAGCCTACAAAAATGCAGATGGCGGTTGCAGAAAAGGGACTGATGGTACTTGACTGTTTTGTAAAAGGTAAGCCGGGACATGCAGCCCGAGAAGAGGGTATTAATGCGATTTACAAAGCATTGCCGGATATAGAGTGGTTTAGGAATTATAAGTTCCCTAAAGAATCGGAGTTTTTAGGGCAAGTTAAGATGACTGTTACAGGAGTTAAAGCTGGTTCACAACACAATGTGGTGCCTGATATTTGTGAGTTCATGGTGGATGTTCGTGTTAATGAACACTATTCAAACAAAGGGTTGTATGAGTTAATACAAAAGAGTGTTTCATGTGAAGTGAAACCTCGTTCGTTCAGGCTGAACAGCTCATCAGTTCCTGTTGACCATCCGGTAGTTCAAAGAGGAGTAGAGTTAGGCTTGACATATTACGGTTCCCCGACAACATCCGACCAGGCTGTGATGAATTTCACCACACTGAAAATTGGCCCTGGTGATTCGGCACGTTCACATAGTGCTGATGAATATGTCTATTTGAAAGAGATTGAAGAGGGAGTAAGATTATACGTAAAGTTGTTGGATGGGTTGGGAATTTAGCTTTTAGCTTTTAGCTGATAGTGAGCGATACAATCTTGCTTCACAGATGAATAGGGCAGCTATATCAATCTCTTCAAATATTGCAGAAGGAGGTAGCAGGAGTAGTGAAAAAGATTATAAAAGATTTTTAGAGTATTCACTTGGTAGTTGTTTTGAACTTGAAACACTATGTATAATAATAAAAGAGTTAAATTTGGGTAATCATATAACCGTAAATGAATTATTAAATCTTCTTGAAGAGGAAATAATGATGATTTACGGATTTATGAAAAAACTTAAAATTAACCATTAGAATTTGATTTTTTATTATTTTGTTTTTATGAAATCATAATTGATGATAGAATTTCAATATACTAACAGCTAAAAAATAAAAAACATGAAACTTTGGGATAAAGGAATATCAGCAGATAAAAAGATTGAAGAGTTTACAGTTGGTAAAGACCGTGAACTTGACGTGATGCTGGCTCCATTTGATGTATTAGGGACTATGGCACACATAACAATGCTTGAGAAAATAGGTTTATTAGAGAAAGATGAACTAGAGGTACTGCTGAAAGAGCTGAAAGCAATTTATTCAACAACAAAGGATGGTTCATTTGTTATTGATGACGGAATTGAAGATGTTCATTCACAAGTAGAGTTGCTGCTGACTAAAAAGTTGGGGGATGTGGGCAAAAAAGTTCATAGCGGACGCTCACGAAACGATCAGGTGCTACTCGACCTTAAACTGTTTGCAAGAGATCGAATTGAGGAAATGATAAAAGGTGTTGAGAAACTGTTTAAAACACTTCAGGCAAAAAGTGAAGAACACAAAGATATCCTTATTCCCGGATATACTCATTTGCAAGTGGCCATGCCCTCCTCATTCGGGTTATGGTTTGGAGCATTTGCCGAGAGTCTTGCTGACGATCTTCATGTTGTTAAAGCTGCCTGGAATGTTGTTAATCAAAATCCACTTGGTGCTGCTGCCGGCTATGGTTCATCGTTTCCACTCGACCGGACATTAACAACCAGTCTGTTGGGTTTTGACGACATGAACTACAATGTTGTTTATGCACAGATGGGACGTGGTAAGATGGAGCGAACAGTGGCTTTTGCCATTGCTTCTATTGCGGGAACTCTTAGTAAGCTCGCAATGGATGGCTGCCTTTTCATGAGCCAGAATTTCGGATTTGTGAAATTACCCGATGAACTGACTACCGGCTCAAGCATAATGCCACACAAGAAAAATCCGGATGTTTTTGAACTTATTCGTGGGAAATGCAATGTATTACAAACATTGCCTCAAACAATAGGAGCTGTTACAACAAACCTGCCCACAGGTTATTTTCGGGATTTTCAAGTCATAAAAGAGTATTTTCTTCCGGCATTTAATGAGCTGATGGACTCTATTGAAATTGCAAATTTTGCAATTGAGAATATTACCATAAACAAGGAAATTATCACAGATGAAAAATATAAGTTAGCCTTCACTGTTGAGGAGGTAAACAGGCTTGTGTTGCAAGGCGTTCCGTTCAGAGATGCATATCGTGAAGTAGGGATGAAGGTCGAAAAAGGGGAATTTGAACCGGAATATTCTGTTAATCACACTCACGAAGGAAGTATTGGTAATTTATGTAATAGTGAGATTGCCGCAAAAATGAACAGCCTCGTTAAATCATTTGATTTTGATAAGGTTCATAAAGCTATTGATGATTTGTTAAATAGTTAATTCCAAACAGCAATCTAAAATTACAATAGTAACATTGAAATGTAAACCCATAAACTTACCTTATCATAATTTATTACCTTCTTGTCAAATAATCTTGATTATCATAACAGTTTAGCTTACTTTTAAGTAAGATAGTATCAGAAGCTGTTTTTATGAAGTTAGTATCTCTATATATCATTGTTTCCTTTTTTATAATTCCTGTTTTGGCATCAGGGAAGGACATCAGGCATGAGCCACCGAAATGGATTAGTGAAAATTATCGTAAAGAGATGTTTCCGTCGAATAACTATTTTGTGCAGTTTGAATCGTATAAAAACGTTAGGCGAAAACAGAAGGAGTTAAAAGAGAAGGAGTTGACAACTCTTCTTCAGGAGAAGATATCAAAGCAGATACAATCATTTATCTCTACAGAATCGGTTTTGTTTCAAAGCGAATCAAATGAAAATGGGTACAATGAACTGTTTGTTAAAGAGACCAGAATAGTTAGTGAGATAATTCTTTTTGACAGTAAGCCCTTAGTGTGGTATGATAAAAGAGATCGCAGGCTTTTTGCTTTGTATGCTGTTGAGAAAAAGGATTTAGGCGAAAAATACATAACACTATTAACAGGGAAGCTAACCTCTTTAAACCGGGAATTAGAAAATTACAACAATACTTCAAATGCATGGATATTACAAAAAGACTTAAAGAATTACATGTTGAGAACAGAAAAATTAGAGAGGTTGAAAAATGTGATAATTGCTTCGAGAGTAGTACCAACTGATGAGATAGATTCCCTGTTTTCATCTGTGCGCTCTCAGGTAAAAGAGCTTGACAAACAATTGCATTCAGCCGAAACAGAAGAAAAGATAAGAAATGCACAGGAGCTCTTCGTAGGCGGAAACTATGAAGAAGCATTGAAAGCATTTAAAATGCTTTCACTTGATTTGCCGGATGATATACGTGTTCAGAGAGGTGTTACAGATGCTAAAAACAGTATTGAACAATACTACCTGTTCCAAATTAACCGGCATATAAACAGACAACAATATGATGAAGCTCTACTACTGTTCGACAAACTTTTCAGGCTGCTGCCGGAGATGAGGGGGAAGCACAGCAATGACTTCTCCTTACTTGAAAACAAAATGTTTGAATTTCTTATATCTAAGTTAGACGTTGCTTTGGATAATAAATTAGTGCCTGAGATTAAAACTGCGTTTAATGAATTGAAGAGTTTTAGGTTTGTAGATTCCGAAAGATATGATCTGTGTAAAATAAAAGTTGACAAAGCTGTTGCAGAAGACTATTACGACCAAGCTAAAATCAAGTACAATTCAAAAGATTATTATGATGCAATAGTAACAATTAAAAAAGCTATTGTGATTGACAAAACTAATGGTCGATATCAAAACCTTTATTACGATGCACGCCAACAGATATACAAGAGGGAGTTGAATAATCTTAAATCAACACAACCCCATATCATGGCCATTCAGTTTGGGGTTGGAGTACAATCACAGAAAGTACTTTTTGATGAGTTCTTTGAGGATAATGATTCACCTGTGAGGTTGATTCCTTCATATAGTATAGGGTTGTACGGGAAATACGGTATAAGGCCTAGAGTAACATCTTATGGAAGAGACCTGTCCAGGTCAAATATTATCGGTTTTCAATATACTTTTATAAACCCGAAATATCAATATAGTTTTGACGATAAATTCATAAAAACGGATTTCAGTTATTGGCAGGAAGTTGATGTAGTAATTGGGTTTGCTACAAAATATCTGTTTAAAACAGGCATTGCAAACAACTGGTTTTCAACAACAATGTCATTAAAATCAGTGAATTTTTATACGGCCTCATTAACACGGCGTTTCTACACTCATCCCATTGAGTTAACCATGCAGATTAAAACCTATGTTACTCCTGACTTTGATTTTTATCCGGTGTTTAAAATGGGACTATATTTCGATATCAATATGATAAGAAAAGTGAGCCACTCGGAGAAAAAGAGAATTAAACAGGAGATTGCATTGATAAAATAGCAAGCCCTATCTTTCTTCCTTCGGAGGAAGAGGATTAAATAACACAACTTTAGTAGTGTTTGTTATAAATATTTTGTAACTTTTTTTTATGAACTTTCAACTATCAAACTCATATATTAATGCCTTTACTGAGTTGTTCTTCCCACGCATTTGTTGCGGATGTGGGGCTCATCTTTTCAGTCAGGAGCAAGAGATATGCAGCCGGTGTATTCGTAAACTTCCGAGAACAGGATTTGAGTTAGTTGATGATGACCCTGTAAGTCAGACTTTTTGGGGGCGGGTAAAACTAAAAAAAGCAACATCACTTTACTACTACAGGAAGGGGGAGATGCTGCAGCAACTACTCCACAAATTAAAGTACAAAGGTAACTTTCAATTGGGACAGGTTCTCGGCAGGCAAATGGGGAATATATTATCACAATCAGGCTTTATGTCAAATATTGATTTGATAATGCCTGTACCACTTCATGAAAAGAGACTGCGACAGAGAGGGTATAATCAGAGTGATTTTATCTCACAAGGCTTATCTCAAGCTTCAGGTATTTCTGTTGTTAAGAACAATTTAGTGCGAGTAATTCATACCGAATCACAAACACATAAAGGTCGTTTCGAACGATGGGAGAATGTCAGCAATATTTTCATGGTAACAGATACCTCATCGCTTAACGGAAAGCATGTTTTGCTTATTGATGATATTGTTACAACAGGTGCTACACTGGAAGCTTGTACTCAGGCTTTGTTGCAAAACAGTAATGTAGAAGTCAGTGTTGCAACTGTTGGATATGCAGATTATTGATGTATGTAAAAGTTTCAGATGTTTGTCATATCTTAATTTTTATACTTTATAAACTTTCAACTAAACAATGGCTGAATATAATCATCTAAGAATAAAAGAGTGGGCATTGGAAGATCGCCCACGCGAAAAGCTAATTGCCAAAGGATTATCATCGCTTTCTGATGCCGAACTACTGGCAATTCTTATAGGTTCAGGTAGTACTAAAGAGAGTGCCGTTGACCTTTCAAAGAAGATATTAAAAGATTGCAATAACAACCTTAATGAATTGGGGAAAAAGAGTGTTACCGATTTGAAAAAGAGATATCATGGGGTTGGAGATGCCAAAGCAATAACAATAGTTGCTGCTCTGGAATTGGGACGAAGAAGGAAAGACGAAGAAGCATTCCAAAGACCGAAAATTTCATCCAGCAACAACGTGTTTAACCTTATGCAACCTATACTTGGCGATATCCCTCATGAAGAGTTTTGGGTGTTACTACTAAACCGTTCAAACAGAGTTGTTACAAAATTTAAGATTAGCCAGGGAGGAATATCCGGTACCGTGATTGATGTACGGCTGATCCTTAAACCTGCAATCGAAAATCTTGCCTCTTCTATAATCCTTTGTCATAATCATCCTTCGGGTAACAGATACCCCAGCGATGCAGATGAAAAAATCACTAAAAAGATAAAGGAATCTGCTGAGATTATGGATATAAAAGTACTTGACCATATAATTGTCACAGATAAATCCTATTTTAGCTTTCAGGATGAAGGGAAAATATAACGGAAAACCTATTAATTAAATCAAATTGAAGGTAAGACTACTAAAACGGCACGAAATAGATGATAATAAGTGGGATGATTGCGTCATCAATTCTGTTAACAGCAGGCACTATGCCATGGTATGGCACTTAGATATAGTCTCGCCCGGATGGAGAGGCATGGTTTATGGAAACTACAAAGCAGTTATGCCGGTTCCACTTGTATTCAAGTTTGGTTTACCCTTAATCTTACAGCCGTTTCTTTGTCAGCAATTGGGTATCTTTTCTCATGAAAGGTTAGGAAGTGAGTTGACTGAAGATTTTCATAAGATTTTAAAAAAGCCATATCCTGTAGTTTATAATATCAACTTATTAAATACTCCGCATTCGTCTTCAGGTTTAAAGCTTGAATATTTGCCAAATATTGAACTGGATATGAATAAAGAGTATTCTGTTTTAAAAAACAGGTTTTCAAAAAACACAAAGCGAAATATCTCTAAAGCTAAAAGCACAGGTCTGATAATAAAAAAGACTTTGCCGAATGAAGACCTTTATAATTTCATCTTTAATAATCTAAGGTTTAACTATTCACAAAAAGAGCAACAGTTATACAAAAGAGTTATTGATCAATCCTTCACTCGTGGAGAGGGGGTGTTAGTATCATGCCTCGATAATAATGAAGAATTACTTGCCATTGCACTTTTTATTATCCATAAAAACAGAATTACTTTTATGGGGTCTTCTTCTTCTAATGAAGGATACAAAAAACACGCTGCCTTTTATATCTTTGATAGAGTAATTGATAAATATTCAAATCGGGGTTTTACATTAGATTTTGAAGGCTCACGAACAGAAGGAGTTGCACGTTTTTACATGGGGTTTGGAGGCGAAGTTACGGAGTATGGACAGATAAAGAACCGGAGCTTTATTGTTTATCAGATGTTCAGGATGATGTTAGGGACGAACTAAAGAGGCTTAGTTGAATCTTGCAAAAGTATTTCTTTCTTTTCTCGTATGAACATTATAAACAAATAAACTGATGAGGTGATATATGCAATATCTAATGTGATGCATGCACCTGCAAGCTCAAATTTCTCAAGCAGAAGAAAAATAAAGATAATCGTTGTAATAAGTCCTAATGAGGATTTTATAATGAGAATACGCATTTTACCGATGCCTGAAAAGTAGTGTCCGTATATATTTGAAACAGCAATAGCGATTATTCCGGGGAAAAGATAAATTGTTAGTTCTTTTACTCCTGCAAAATCTTTTCCAAATAGAAATGTGAAAAAGAAATTTGGAATGAAATATAAGACTGTTATGGCAATTAGTGAAAATATAAGACTGTTAAGTGCCGCCTTTTCGGTTATTTTAATTCTTAATAAAGGACTTTCAGTGTTTATTATATTTGAATAGTGAATGGCAGAAATGCTTTTGCTGATTATCCATATTGCTTCCGAAATAGCAACTGCCACTGAAAAAAGGCCAAGATAAGCTAATCCCAACCAGCTTGAAATGAAGAAGTATGACAAACGGTAATTTAAAAACTGTATGAAAAAGCTTGCCTCACTTTTAAAGCCATAACTAATGATTTTTTTTGTGAGTTTGGAATTAAAATTCAATTTAAAACCTGTTTTTCTGAAAAGTATATAAAAACCTATGATTGATACTGTACCATAGGCAAATAAATATGCATAAAAATACACTTCAATATTTGTTAAGTTTAATATATAGTACATCGTTGATAAAAAAACAAATATTAAAACAGACGGAAGCAGACTAAATAAATTATATAGTTTGATGTTATTTTTTCCTAACCAATATAAAGAGACACTTGTAGAATATGAGATTAATAGTGCAATAACAAACAGGAATTTAAAATATTCGAAGCCTTGTATAACTGCGAAAATAACTGCTCCGGTAAGGGATGTAAGTAATGTTGCCGGTATGACAATGCTAAAAATTATAGAATTTAGTAGTTTTTGGTGTATGGAAAGAAAGAGTGCTGCCGGAAGATATATTGTTTAAAATTGTAATTAAAGATACATCAGCAATTATTAGTGCAATGATCCCCCGACCTTCATCACCCCAAACATGTGAAGAAAATACCACCAACGAAAAATTGATGACAACTATAATCTTTTGTGACAGATTAAAATCATTTAGGTTTTTCTTTGATGGATACCATTCAGTTATGTCATAGAGAATTTTGGGTTTGAGTAATGTGGCCTTTTTAAATTGTATTGCAGCATATATCGTCAAGGGTTCCGAACAGATAATGATATCAGGGGTTGATCTGTTTAAGAGAGTGGTAAACTTTTTTTTTTTTTTTTTGATAAATGGTCTCCCTTAAAACTGTTGAAAATAATATTGTTTTTTGTTCCGGCAAATTCAAATCTACTACTAATAATCTCTACTTTATTGTCTGATTTTGCTAATGTTATGGCTTGATGATAATAAATACGGTCATCTTTAGGGTAGTGTCCGGATGTTAGAAATATTATTTTCATTGATTTGATTATAAAATACGAAACAAAGAAATTAAATCTAATAATAACGTTTTAAATGTATAGATTATTCTTATAATTATGGTAAATTAGTTATTTATAAAATAAAAATAAATCATTACAAAATACTTTCTTATGCAAATAAATATTTTTAATAAACAACAGAGTATCTTTAATCGTTTTATTGCTGAAATTCGGGATACAGCTATCCAGACAGACCCATTGAGGTTCAGGCGTAATCTGGAACGTATGGGAGAGATTTTTGCGTATGAAATAAGTAAGACTTTACCCTACAATAAGGTTGATGTGAAAACTCCATTGGGCATAGCGGTTGAAGAATTGCCGGAAAACAGTGTTGTTGTTGCTTCAATCCTGAGGGCTGGATTACCTCTGCACCAAGGGCTGCTTAACTATTTCGACCGTGCCGATAATGCTTTCGTTTCAGCATACCGGAAATATACTGAAGATGGAGATTTTGACATTCACATTGAGTATATATCAGCTCCTTCACTTGATGACAGATTAGTAATCCTGAGTGATCCAATGTTAGCATCCGGCAATTCAATGGAGCTGGCATACAAGGCATTGTTAAAGAAAGGGACGCCTGCTCATGTGCATGTTGTATCTATTATCGCTAGTAAAATTGGATTGGAGTATGTGATGAATATGCTGAAAGGAGAACCGGTTACTTTTTGGATAGGTGCTGTTGATGATGAGTTAAATGCAAAATCATATATAGTTCCCGGGCTTGGAGATGCAGGTGACCTGGCATTTGGAACAAAACTGTAAGAGGCAGAAGAGATCAGGAGAAAGGAGAAAGGGAAAAGGGGGAAGGCCCTTGGCAATTCAACAATATAGCCATCGGACCATTTAACCATAGATTTTTTTCACCCACCCGGTGTCTCTGCACTCATCGGTTAACTGTTGTATGGTTTTATTTTTTTTAGGATGAAAGTAGTTAGCCCACTTTTCGGTGAGAGGCAGCAGAGTAAACATTCTTTCATGCAGTCGGGGGTGTGGGATTGTTAAATCCGGAGTGTCCATTGTAATATCATCATAAAACAGGATATCTATATCAATTGGCCTTGAGGTATAACCATTATTACTCTTTTTTATTCTTCCCAAATTACCCTCTATCTTGCTAGTAACTGCGAGTACTTCTGTTGGAGATAGAAAGCATTCCACCTCAACAACCTGGTTAATGAAATTTGATTCAGACTCAAAACCCCAGGGTTCACTCTCATATAATCCGGAGTATTCGACAATGTAGCCTATTTGTTCTTCCAATTTTGAATAAACACTTTGGAAAGTTTCTATAATTTCACCCTGATTTCCTCCTAATAATAAAATTAATCGTCCCACTTTAAGAAATATGTTTTATATTTAAAGATGAAATAAAAACAGATATTTTTCAAAAGTATTAACCTATAACAAATAAACACATTATTATGAAACAATTTTTTAAATTTTTCTTTGCTTCTGTACTTGGAACCATAGTTGCAGGTCTGCTTTTTTTCTTTATTATGTTTGGTATTATTGCAGGGATTGCCGCCGTAGCCGGATCCGGAGATAAAACTATAAAAATAAAAGAAAATACAGTTTTGTTAATGAATCTTGACGGTCCTATTGTTGAAAGAACAAAAAATGATCCATTCTCTGATGCAATATCGGCCATACAGGATATCCCTACTCCAATAGGGTTAAATGTTATTCTAAAAAATATCCAAAAGGCAAAAGAGGATAATAATATTAAAGGGATTTATATGGAGTCAGGAGTAGTTAATGCCGGATTTGCTACTATTGAAGAGATTCGTGATGCATTAATTGACTTCAAAAAGTCAGGGAAATTTATTGTTAGTTTTTCTCCTGTCTATTCGCAAAGGTCATATTATCTGGCATCTGTTGCCGATCATATATATCTTAATCCGGAAGGGATGTTAGAGTTTAAAGGCCTCTTTGCACAACGCACATTCCTTAAGGGTACGTTAGAGAAGATTGGTGTTGAGATGCAGGTTATTAAGCATGGTAAATTCAAATCGGCTGTGGAACCATTTATCAGGAAGGATATGAGTGAACCCTCACGTTTACAGACAAAAAAATATGTGAACTCACTATGGGAGCATGTTGTAACAAAAATTGGTGAACAGCGAAGTTTAGACAATGAGCAAATAATGGCTATTGCCGATAAGATGCCTATGTTCAGAGAGCAACAGGAACTTGTTGATGCCGGTTTAATTGACGGATTGAAGTATAAAGATGAAGTTATTGACAAACTAAAGGAGCTTACGGATACTGAACAAAAAGACGATATTGAATCTGTTTCTATCCGGAAATATACAAAAGTGCATGTTCCACGTAAAGAAAAAGGATTTGCAAAAGATAAAATTGCCATTATTTATGCTGTAGGTGAAATTGACGGATTTTCAGGAGATGGTATTAATTCTGACGATTTATCAAAGACTATCAGGAAAGCACGTCGAGACAGTTCTATTAAAGCAATCGTTTTTCGCGTTAATTCACCGGGAGGATCAGCTCTTGGTTCTGAAATTATCTGGCGCGAGGTGAAGCTTGCTCAAAAGGTTAAGCCTGTTATTGTTTCAATGGGTGATTTGGCAGCTTCGGGAGGCTATTATATCTCTTGTGCAGCACAAACCATAGTAGCCCAACCAACTACACTTACAGGCTCGATTGGAGTATTTGGATTGATTCCCAACATTAAAGGTTTAATGAATAAGATAGGTGTAACTTTTGACGGAGTAAAAACAAACAAATTTGCAGATATGCCGTCAACAACCAGGCCTTTTACAAAAGAAGAGAGAGGATTGATGCAGAGCTACATAGAGCTTGTGTACAAAACTTTTATCACCCACTGTGCCGACGGCCGTAAAACCACTACAGAAAAGATAGATGAGGTAGGCCAGGGAAGAGTGTGGAGTGGAGAAAATGCTATCAGCATTAATCTTATTGATACCATTGGCGGTATTAATGATGCTATTGAAATTGCCAAACAACAAGCAGGCCTTGAAAAATTCCGCATTGTTGAATTGCCTAAGATTCCTGATCCGTTTGAGCAGTTACTGAAAGAGTTAACAGGTGATGTAAAAATGTTTATCGGGAAAAGTGTAATGGGTGATGATTACAAATATTTGCAAACAATTGAGAATTTGAAAAAAGGTTATCAGATACAGTCTCGTATGCCTTATGATATTACGATTTATTAAAGAATACCCCCTTCTTTTCCCCCAAGGGGAGAAGGTTTGTTACACTACTCACCGGGTGACTGTTTGCATGACGAAGCTAGTCACCCGGTGAGTTAGAAGTATAGATATAAAGAGTTATTTATGACACGAAAGAAAAAAATTTCCCACCTCTTCAGGGAAATTAAAGGGGGCTTCCGCATTCTTCTTTGGCCACTATCCCTCATATATGGTGGCGTACTTTGGCTACGCAATAAATTTTTTGATTGGGGATGGTTGCCATCCAAGCAGTACCCTCTTCCTGTGATATCTATCGGTAATATTACGGTTGGAGGAACGGGAAAAACTCCTTTAACAGAATATATAATCCGGATACTGAAGCCTGAACATTCAATTGCATTGTTAAGCAGGGGGTATAAAAGGCAAACCAAAGGAACAATTATCGCTGCTCCGTTGAGCACTGCCCAGGAGATAGGTGACGAGCCGAAGCAGATACATAGCAAATTCCCGGATATAACAGTTGCTGTTGCCGAGAAACGCACCGAGGGGATTGAACGTTTAATTGATTATAACAATCCGGATGTAATTGTTATGGATGATGCATATCAGCATCGCTATGTGAAGCCGGGGTTCTCAATACTTATCATTGACTATTATCGACCTTTATGGAAAGACTTTCCTTTTCCGGCCGGCAATTTGCGGGAGCCACGCTCAGGTAAAAAACGTGCTGACGTTATCGTAGTTAACAAATGTCCGGTTGATTTGACATTGCCGGAGAAGGAGAGGATATTAAAAAAGGTAAATCCACATTCTGGTCAACAACTGTTCTTTACATCAATTGAATATTTGCAACCGATCCCGTTTTCCAAAAATCATGTTTTATTGGATTCAAATATGAATGTACTAGCTTTGGCAGGTATCTCACATCCGAAAACATTTATTGATTATCTGTCGCAAACATACAATAGGGTACAGCCACTCATTTTTCCTGATCACTACCCATACAGTAAAAAAGATTATTCTTTTATAAAAAACACATTTGAAAAGATCAACTCCAGTCATAAAGCAATTATTACAACTGAAAAAGATATGATAAGGTTGAGGAATCTGCCATGGTTCGATGATGAAATCAAATCGCAGATTTGGTACATTCCCATTAAACTCTCATTTTTATTTGATGAAGAAAAGATTTTTAATAAATTGATAAAAAGCTATGTTGAAAAAGATAAAAGAAACAGTTGAGTTTTTAACAGCAAACACCACTATACGGCCTAAAACCGGCATTATTCTCGGAACCGGGTTGGGTGGTTTGGTTGATGAGATAAAAATTGAGAAGAGCATTTCATATACCGATATCCCTCACTTCCCCGTTTCTACTGTTGAAGGACATGAAGGCAGGTTGATTTTTGGGACTATTGGCGGTGTGCCTGTTATGGCTATGCAGGGACGCTTTCATTACTACGAAGGATACACAATGGAAATGGTTACTTATCCGGTTAGAGTGATGAAACGGTTCGGTATCGAAACTCTTATTGTTTCAAATGCCAGTGGTGGGATGAACCCTGATTTTGAGATAGGAGATATTATGGTTATAAATGACCATATTAATATGTTTGGTGCTAATCCGCTTATTGGTGAAAATTATTCCGAACTGGGCCCCCGGTTTCCTGATATGAGTGAGACTTATGATAAGAAATTGATTGAAAATGCTTTTGAGATAGGTGAGCGTTTGAATATTAATCTGAAACAGGGTGTTTATCTCGGGACAACGGGCCCAACACTGGAAACGCCGGCAGAATATAAAATGTTCCATATATTAGGTGGAGATACAGTAGGCATGTCAACTGTACCGGAAATTATTGTTGCTCGACACATGGATATGAGGTGTTTTGGAATCTCAATTATTACAGACCTGGGTGTTCCCGGTAGGATAGTAGAAATATCACATGAAGATATTCAAAAAGTGGCTGCCGCAGCGGAGCCTGATATGACAAACATAATTAAAGAGCTTGTTGGTGCGGTGTAGATATTCGTTATATTCAAATACTGTTAGGGCACGAATCGAGCAAGACAACGGAGATTTATACGCACGTAAGCAATAAATACTTAAAAAACATAAAAAGTCCTATGGAGATGCCTTTTCAATTTAGAATATATTTTGATGTTTAAGTCCATTCATTAACGAAAATAATTAAAATGAGCATTCCATATATGGGAGATATTAACCAAAAGAGCCTAAATCTTTCCACCCCACTTCTTCGATATACAAAAATGGATTTTATAATTTAGACGACTTTAATAACAAGGAAAATGTAATGATAGATTTTAAAAAGAAAGCAGATTTAATATGGCAAGTAGCCAACTATTTACGTGGCGATTACAAACAATCAGACTACGGAAAAGTGATTTTGCCTTTGACTGTTTTGAGACGATTAGATTGTGTTCTAAAACCAACAAAAGAAAAAGTTTTAGACTATCTGCCAAGAATAAAAGATAAATCTGATAGCGCAAAAGATTTAATCCTAAATAATATAGCTGGACATAATTTTCACAACCGAAGCAAATACGACTTTGACAAATTAAAAGCAGAGCCTGATAAAGTTGCTGCTAATCTAAGAAACTACATAAACGGTTTTTCTGCAAGTGCCAGAGAAATAATTGAATACTTTAATTTTGACGACCAAATAGAAAGAATGGATGACCCAAACTCTGATATTCTTTTTCTCATTGTTAAAGAGTTTGCTGAAATTGATCTTGCCGATATGGGAAGTATGGAAATGGGTTATGCATTTGAAGAACTCATTAGAAAATTCTCTGAACAATCTAACGAGACTGCAGGAGAGCATTTTACCCCAAGAGAAGTTATCAACTTAATGGTAAATCTTCTTTTTAATACTGATAATGAAACACTGACAAAAGAAGGAATTGTAAAAACACTTTACGACCCTGCTTGTGGAACAGGTGGAATGCTTTCAATTGGAGAACAACACCTAAACAGTTTCAATAAAAAAGCAAAACTGGAGGTTTTTGGACAAGAAATAAATCCTGAATCTTATGCTATCTGCAAATCAGATATGCTAATTAAAGGACAAAATCCATCAAATATAAAATTCGGGAATACATTTACGGTTGACGGACTGGAAGATGAACAATTTGATTATATGCTTTCAAATCCGCCTTTTGGGGTTGATTGGAAAAAAGCACAAAAAATAATCAAATCCGAAAGTGAGAACAAAGGATTTTCTGGGCGTTTTGGTGCAGGGCTGCCAAGAATAAACGATGGCTCTTTGCTATTCTTACAACATATGATTTCTAAAATGAAATCGAGCGGAACAAGAATTGGAATTGTTTTTAATGGTTCGCCTCTATTTACAGGACAAGCAGGAAGCGGAGAAAGTAATATCAGAAAATGGATTATTGAGAATGATATGCTTGAAGCAATAGTTGCAATGCCCGACCAACTTTTTTACAATACAGGAATTGCAACTTATGTTTGGATTGTAAACAATAAAAAGAGCAAAGCAAGGAAAGGCAAAATCCAATTGATAAATGCCACAGGACAAAAAGAAGAAGATTTAATTGCAAATGGAGAATTACCATTTAACAGATTTTGGGATAAAAAAATACCAACACTTGGAAACAAACGAAAAGAAATTGCAGAAAACGGAGAAGAAAAAGGAATTGGTTTTATAACCAAACTATACGGAGATTTTGAAGAAAACGAATTTGTGAAAATTTACCCAAATGACTTTTTTGCTTACCATCGAATTACTGTTGAAGAGCCTCTAAGAGATGAAAAGGGAAAAATAATACGTAACAGCAAAAAAGAGCCTAAACCCGATACAAGTTTACGAGATTACGAAAATATTCCATTTCTAAAACTGGATGACCTGCCTGCCGGCAAGGCAGGAAATAAAAAACTCGTACCGCAAACCATTGAAGAATATTTTGAACGAGAAGTAAAACCCAATATACCAGATGCTTGGATTGACCACAGTAAAACCAAAGTAGGTTATGAAATAAACTTTACCAAATATTTCTACGAATTTAAACCTTTACGCTCGTTATCGGATATAAAAGATGAAATTCTAAAATTGGAAGAAACTACTGTTGAACTTGAAAAAAAGGTATTGGACTAATGGAAAATAACGAACAAAATATAATCCTCTATCAAAATGCAGACGGCAATATAAAATTTGATGTTCATTTGCAAAACGATAGTGTTTGGGTTACACAAGAGCAGATGGCTCAATTGTTTGGCAAAGCAAAATCAACTATTAATGAACATATTGGTAATATTTACAAAGAAGGTGAATTAGAAAAAGCACTAACAACACAGAAATTCGGTAATTCCGAATTTCAGCAAAAAGCCCCACTTTATTATAATCTCGATGTTATTATTTCTGTTGGTTACAGGGTGAAATCGCCACAAGGAACACAGTTTCGTATTTGGGCAACAAAGCGAATACACGAATACATTGTAAAAGGTTTTACAATGGATGACGACCGTCTGAAACAAGAAGGGGCAAGAAGCCGTTATTTTGAAGAGTTGCTACAAAGAGTTCGTGATATTCGTAGTAGCGAACGCAATTTTTACCAAAAAGTAACCGATATTTATGCAAGCAGTATCGACTATAAAAAAGACGATGCTGTTACAAAACAGTTTTTCGCAACCGTGCAAAACAAAATGCACTTTGCCATACACGGACAAACGGCAGCCGAAATGATACACAGCCGAGCAAATGCCGATAAACCATTTCTTGGGCTTACCAACTATAAAGGCAATTACATAACACAACGAGATATTAGCATTGCAAAAAACTATCTTACCGAAGATGAACTAAAACAACTAAACCTTATTGTATCAATGTATTTAGATTTTGCCGAACTGCAAGCCACCAATGGCAGATTAATGAAAATGCAGGACTGGATACAAAAATTAGATGATTTTTTAAGAGTAAGTGAAAAAGAACTTTTAGGCAATGCAGGAAAAATAAGCCACAAAAAAGCCATTGAGAAAGCCAAAGCCGAATACGAAAAATACCGCAAAGCAGAAGATAAAAAATACATTTCCGACTTTGACCGTGAAATGAAAAAATTGGAAAATAAGGTTAAAGGAAAGAAGTAATGAATAAATACGAAAAATACAAAGACAGCGGAGTTGAAAGTATTGATAAAATACCTGAACATTGGGCTATTAATAAATTCAACAGAATTTCGTTTTTTCAAGAAGGACCAGGATTA
This sequence comes from uncultured bacterium, assembly GCA_965371855.1. Classification (GTDB taxonomy): domain Bacteria; phylum Bacteroidota; class Bacteroidia; order Bacteroidales; family Marinilabiliaceae; genus JAADEM01. Next base: position 66,188 of record CBDUZZ010000003.1, on the reverse strand, counting down.
AGGAATTGGCAATTTACACAAGATGGAATTAAGGTGATTTGTGTTACAAACATTGTACCCCCTAATATTGATTTTGCAAAATACAAAAAGTGTATTTCTATAAATGAATATGAAAATACGTATAAGCATTTTACAGTAAATAAAGGTGATTTGCTTTTAGCAAGTTCAGGAGCTTCTTGGGGAAAGGTTGCTGAATACAAAAATGACGAAACCGTTATTCTTAATACAAGCACAATAAGGCTAAATGAGAATTACACTAAAAAAGTTGTAAGAGAATTCATTAAATGGATTATTCAAAATCCATATGTGTCTGAGCAGTTAAGTAATTTATTAACTGGCTCTTGTCAACCAAATTTTGGATCAACACATTTGAAGCAATTATTATGAGCATATCCTAATTCACAATCAGAACAAACCGCCATAGCAAACTATCTCGTCCGCAAAACAGCCGAAATAGACGAACTAATAAAACAAAAAGAGCAACTACTCAAACTCTACGAAGACGAGAAAACAGCTATAATAAACCAAGCAGTAACAAAAGGTATTAAAAGTAAAGACGCAATGCATTGCGTCTCTTTAAAAGACAGCGGCATTGACTGGCTGGGCGAAATCCCTGAACATTGGGAAGTGAAGAAGTTGAAGTATATAAGTGATTTGCGAAGCGGTAGTAACTTAACTTCTTCCCAAATAAAATTGAGTGACAGTTTTCCTGTATATGGTGGAAATGGTTTACGTGGTTATTATTCTGAGTATACACATAATGGAAATTTTGTTTTAATTGGCAGACAAGGTGCTTTATGTGGCAATATTAATTACGCAAATGGTGAGTTTTGGGCAACAGAACACGCAGTTGTTGCAACACCAAAAGTTGAATATCAAATAATTTGGTTTGGAGAATTATTAAGGACAATGAACTTAAACCAATACTCTGTTGCAGCAGCCCAACCAGGTTTGGCAGTTGATACGATAAAAAATTTAGCAATACCAGTTTCTTCATTTGAAGAACAAACCGCCATAGTTCAATACATAGAAACTGAAACAACCCGAATAACTACCAAAGCAGAAAAAACAAAAAAACTAATTGATTTGCTTAAAGAGTATAAACAATCGCTTATTTCGGAAGTGGTAACAGGAAAGGTAAAAGTAATTTAAAAAGTAATCAATATGACACTTTGTGTATCTTGGATAAGAAAAACAATCAAATCAAAATTTATTTTTATTAACACTTGCTGTTAATAATTAAATTCGTAATTTTGCAATGGAAATATTTTACAAAACAAAGAAACTTGCAAAAGTTTTGAACAGTAGTAAATTAATTGATAAGACTTACGGTAAGTCGGCTAAAAAACTAAAAATGCGGCTCGATGATATGGCAATGGTTAATAATCTTAAAGAATTAATGGCTTTACCCGGCAGGCATCATCCTTTAATCGGCGACAGAAAAGGCCAGTTTACCTGCAATTTGGAACACCCCTTTCGTTTGGTTTACGAACCTGCCAACGAGCCTTTGCCAACTGATGAAAATGATGCATTGATTTATACAGAAATAAGCATTGTTGAAATAGTAGAAGTTACAGATTACCATTAAAAGATTACAGAGATGATAGCAAGATACACATACCAACCTGATTATGCAGTTCACCCGGGAGAAACCCTAAGGGAAAAACTGGAAGAACTAGTAATGACACCCAAGGAATTTGCTGTAAGAACCGGAAAACCAGTAAAAACCATTTCGGAAATTTTAAATGCCAAAAGTTCCATTACTTTCGAAATGGCTGTTCTTTTTGAAAAGGTACTTAATATACCTGCCAATTTTTGGATTAAAAAACAGGCTAATTTTAATGAGTTTGTGGCAAGAGAAAAGCACAATGCAGAAATAGAAAAAGCGATGGACTGGGCAAAACTATTTCCATATCCCCAAATGGCAAAAATAGGTTTGGTTAAAGCCACACGAAAAGCCGAAGAAAAAGTCGAAGAATTGCTCCATTTTTTTAATGTGTCAAAACCTTCTGCCTGGGAAAACATTTATATGAACCAGCAAACCCCGGTTTTTTTTAGGATTTCGTTAAAACACACAAAAGACCCTTACGCCTTATCTGCACTATTTCGTATGGGAGAAATAAAAGCCAATAGCATAGATGCACCTGATTTTAACAAAGTAGTTTTAAAATCCATTCTGCCTGAATTAAAAAGCATAATGGCAAACCAGCCAGGCGATTATTTACAACAAATTCAGGAAAAATGTTTCCAGGCCGGAGTAAAAGTCATTTACACATCCAATTTGCCAAAAACTGTAATTCACGGAACTGTGCGATGGCTAAACGATAAACCTGTTTTGCAAATGACCGACAGATTGAAAAGATATGACGTGTTTTGGTTTTCTCTTTTTCACGAATTAGGCCATATTTTACTACATGGTAATAAGAAGAATATCTTTTTGGAAGAAATTAATAATTCCAATAATAAAGACCAAAAGGAAAAGGAAGCGGATGAATTTGCGGCGCAATGGCTTCTTGATGATACTGAGTATGAAGAAATTATTTCGGCAATAAATTCCGGTGCTGATATTCTATCAAGCATTCAACACTTTGCAAATGTGTTTAGTACGCATAAGGATATTATCATTGGAAGAATTTTATATAGGAACAAAGATTTGTATAAATATGGTTTTCTTCAAAAGGAATTGGAGAAAGTCGATTTTGCCAATACAATTAATTTGTAAATATGTAAAAAGTAATAACCGAAAATACATTTGAGACTGCTGTTGTGTGCTAAAAAGAAAGAAAAATGGACATAAATAAAGTAAAATTTTTAGGTGCATTTACAGCTGTTATAATATTATCATTGTGCAGCCTGATATTCATCTTCAGACTATTAGGTTATCAAAAAGTAGAATACTGGCTCGGTATTATCTTGATTTTTACTGCAATTCCTTTAGTATATTTGTTATTTACTGCAAATCAATTTCATAGACCAACAATTTATTATGTTCAAATAGGAATTATGATAGGATTTCTGATACTAGAATTGTTTTTAGATTATGTATACAAAATTGACATTAAAGCTTCGAGGATAATGAAGTTGTTAAAGAGAAACTTCGAAAATTTAAAGCGATTTCTGAGACTTCTGATTTGACAGATAAAATTATAGACAACGGACTTTCATCAAGATTCACAAACTATGAAGACGCATTACAATATCATTGCGCCTTAAAAATGGATTGTAATATCCTGATTACTAGAAACGAGAAAGATTCTAAAGAATCAGGTATTTAATAATGACTCCTGATGAGTATTTAAAAAGCCTGAAAAGTAAATAAAATCTGTCAGCTATCGCGCGAATAAAACTTTAGCGTATTCGCGGCTAAAAAAACAATCAATCAAATATCTACCTCTAAAGAAAAACCATCCTCTGCTAATGATATTTGCTCCTCCCAACTATAAATATTACTTTAGATAAAAAGTATTGCTCCTGCACACACAGACAACATCGCGGAACATACTCAACACAACTCTAAATGGCATTTAGTAAAGATTTTGCACAAGACACCATTATTTACGGCCTCGGCAGAGGGTTGAAGAAGTTCATCGGAATATTTCTTTTGCCTTTCTACACTCGTGCTTTAAGCATTGATGAGTATGGTGTGCTTGAAACTCTTTCGACTATGACCATGCTGGGTGCTGCATTTTTTTCTGTTGGACTGGATTCAGCCGCGGGCTTTTACTTTTTCAAAACCGGAAAAGAAGAACAAGGAAGAATAACGTATACACTTTTCATTTTACGGTTACTTACGTTCATCCCCTCACTTATCCCGGTTCTTTTATCAAAACAGTTAAGCATTGGTTTGTTCGGAACCGATGAATATGTTATTCCTGTTGCAATCAGCAGTCTTTTGATTCCTGTTTCGCTGCTAATGGACGAGCAGACTAAGCTACTGAGATATTTCCGTAAACCATGGATATTTACATACAGTACAATACTTAAATCACTAACAAATGTATTGCTGGGAATTACTTTAGTAGTAATATTGTCTTATGGAGTAACAGGTTCACTAATCGCACGTATCACAAGTAGTTTTGCCGTAATAGTGTTCATTTTCTTTTTCTTCTCACGGAAGAAATACGAATACCGGTTTTCATGGTATTGGGCGATGAAAATGTTCAAATTTGGCTTTCCTGTTATGTGGGCAGGGTTTGCAATATGGCTAATGGACAGCTCCGACCGCTTCTTCCTGCTGCATTTCAGCAACCTTACTGAGATAGGCAAATATTCAATCGGGAATACATTCTCACAGCCTGTTTTACTGTTGAATATGGCTGTTCAGATGAGTTTCAGCGTTCTGTTTTTCGATTTCTTTTATAAAGAAGAGGATATAGCCAAACCCGTTTCTAAAAAGATAGCGATTGCCGGCTTTAAACACTATTTTGGTGCCTCATTATTATTATCACTTGCGCTATCAGTTTTCGGTCACATTTTAATTCCATGGATAACAACACCCGAATATACTGCCGGTGCTTTAGCCATTCCTTTTCTCACTTTCGCACATATTGCTGCCCAGTCCTACCAAACCATGGGACCCGGCATCATACTATCAGGTAAGACATGGCATTTTACATGGATAACTGCAGTTGCAGCATTAATCAATATCGGATTAAACATCATCTTCATTCCCAAACATGGCTTTATCGGCGCTGCATTGGCAACATTTATCTCTTTCCTTATTTACTGGATAATTAAAATAATTATAGCACACCGTCACTTCCCTGTTCCATATCCTTTTGTAAAAATATTTGCAGCATATTTCATTCTATTTGCATTGTCATTGATTGTTCCATTAATGCAGAATTTTAATTATCATATTTCTTATTGGATATATATAGTAATCATTTTTTCAGGTATAATTACACTGAACCTCATGGGATTTATTAAATTTGAAACAATTAAGAATCTGATTAAAACTTTTTATAAATAATGTCAGGCATCGTTTTAGCAATATTAGTTATTTTGATTGCTGCATTTTTTTTGTGGGGTATAATCAAGTGGCCTGACCTGTTCTTTTGGATTTTTTTAATACTACTTCTCGATCCCAGTGGTTACTTCACAGTATATTTTGACAAAGAAACTTGGGGCGGCCTCTATTATCAAGACATTATTTTTCCTTTAACTTTTTTGCCAATCCTCTCTCCCAAAGTTGACAAATCCGGTATCTGGAAAGATAAAATGTTCAAAATCATTTTGGTTACCGAACTCATTTTCTTTTTCTACCATCTGATAATATACGGTTACATTGTTCCTGGCAATGACTTAAACACCTACATCCGTTTCTTCCTGATTAGATGGCGAATGAGTGTTTTCGGTTTTTTCGTTCTTATTCCTGTTTACATCATGGCAAAACGAAATATGGGATTATTTGTGGATATTCTTGTTTTCACTACTGTAATTGTTTTTTCAATATTCTTCATACAACTATTGGCAGGAATTGAAATATTTCCGGTCATGCAATTCGAAAGATATAAAGGCTCCGGCATCATGCGCTATAGTTTGTTTAGCACAGGATTGGCCGATTACACTATCCCTCTTGCTCTTTTTGTTTTCCTGCTTAAAATACCTTACAAGTACAAAAAACTACTATACATAGCAGCATCACTGGTTTTTGTAAGTATTATCATTTCCCTGACAAAGAGCGTTTACATATCTCTGTTTGCCTATATTGTTACAGTATTTTTTCTGATGTACAAACTTTTCAATTTCCCCATAATGTCTCTTTTTAAAAGAGGTGCAATGTTTTCCACTTTACTTGGATTAGCTCTCTTATTATCATTCCCCCAATATATTGACTATTCAGCACGACTTGGAAAGGACATATACCTTTTTCTTATAGGTGAGCCCTATACATCAGGAATTACAGAAGCCAGACTGGACAATCAGGTGCCGGCACATTTGAGCATTATTAATCAGGCCCCTTTTTTCGGAGCAGGTGCCGTTTCCACCAGATACTCATCTCTTAAATACGATGAATCGGATTACGAAATTTCAGACCTGCCGATAACAGGTCACATTGCATATTTTGGAATTGTAGGAATTCTAATATACTTAATTTTTTACATACAGATAATAAGAGTAATGAGAAGACTTTACCTGTTTATTAAACCTAAAATATCGTTAGAATTTCTTGAACAAAACAGGCTTGAGTTAGCAATGGTTTTTATCTCTTTTGCATTCTTCTTCAAAACACTTATATTCCGACCAAACTATCTGTTCAAAGAGATTACTTACGACCGTATTACCATTAATTTATTTGCCGGAATTATGCTGGCTGCATTTTACCGCATGAGAGAAAAATATAACGATAAGAAAAACAGAGTAACCTCAAACTCACTAAATATAAAAACTGAAAAAATTGACTCCCCTGAAAAGTAATATTGCCCTGTCATTGGTTCTGCACAATGAAGCTGCCCATATACCCCGGTTTGTAAAGTCTATTCAAAAACAAACCATCCAACCGTTCAATATTTATGTAACAGACAATAACAGTTCCGATAATTCTGTTTCACTCCTAAAAGAATTGCTTCCCGAAGCCTATATTAATCTTTCAAGCCAAAACCTTGGGTTTGCTGCGGCACACAACCAAAATATAGAAAAGGCATTTTCAGAGAATGCCACTGCTATTTTCATACTTAATACCGATATAGAGTTAGATGACAACTGCCTTTCGGTTAGTAGTAATTTTTTAACCAAACATCAGGATGCCGGAATATCCGCTCCTATGGTTCTTTATGGAAACAGTAGCGGCAGAACCAATCTTATTCAGAATTTCAGAATAAGTGCTGACTTTAAAAAAGGGAATATTCATCCTTTAGATAACAAAGAGAATAGTGATACAGCTAACCTTTCTGAAACAGCAAAAGTAAACTATATAACAGGTACGGCATGTGTAATGAGAAAAGAAGTCTTTGAACAAACAGGAGGATTTGATGAGTCCAACTTCTTGTACGGAGAGGAGATGGATTTTTGCTACCGGGCATCGCTAAAAGATATTCAAATGGTTGCTCTCAGGGATGCGAAAGTGTGGCACTATCACGACTGGTCGAAAAAAAACAGAGAAGGGCTATCGCGTGAATACTACTACATAAACCGAAACAGAATACGGTATTTTAAGAAACATGGTTTAAAAAGGGGCCTTTGCAGATTTATCGTTAATGAGATATTTATCTCCCCATTGCGGATACGATGGGCACTTAAAAAAGGAGGAAGGAAATTGGTCTGTTTCTTTTACCTTGGCATTATTCACGGGTTAAAAGGATACAATGGCAAAGCAAATATAAATTTTTATAAATGAGTGAAAAGGGACAAGCAATAAGGGATTATTGATACGCAAGCGGGATGATTATATTGCCGCGAATGCACGAATAAGAAGCTCTCTGTGGCTCCGTGCCTCTGTGTTAGTAATTTAACAAACCATAAACAGATGAAAGCAATTTGTGTCATAAATACATCGGGGAATTACGGGGGAGCAGAGAAGCGCTTTGTTTCTCTCTTCAACCATATAGACCGTAAAGGGGAGAACTTTCGGTTAATAATTAATCGTTCCCTTTATGACACAATGATTGAAAAAGGGATATTAAATACTCAAAGCAGGGTTTTATTAATCACTATCCCTTTCGATAAAAAGACATATACTAAGATTAAAAAAAGTACATCAAAGAAAAACCCCGTTAACAATTCAGGTAGAACACTCCACAACCGGTTAGGCAGATTTAAGTACTTACTGAAAACAGTTATTCAATGGGTGTTGTTTTCTGTACAACTGATATATCTTTTAAAAATAAACCGGATAACAAATGTTTACACCATCTGGCAGGGAGGTATCTGGGGTCGAGTTTGGTACAAGATGCTTAATATAAAACTCATTTACGGAGCCAACAGCAATCTTGTTTGGTATCTCGATAAAAAAGTTCTTTCCCGGTTCGATTCCCAATATCGCATACTCCGTGATGCTAATCATGTAGACTTTCTTTCTGCCGGTCTAATTGATGAGTTAAAAAGCCAAATGCCTCCAAAAGATTTTCCTGAAAACTATTCGGTATCGCCATGTAGCTTTATTAATTATGAAAATTATTTCCCGGAACATCCAAAAGAGAATGCTGTTATTTTTATGGGAAGGCTTGTAGCCCTGAAAAACCCGATGTTGTTTATGGAGGCCGTAAAACTTTTCAATAAAACTTTTAATCATTCCAACGAAATAAAGTTCATCATATTAGGCACCGGTCCATTTGAAAATGAAATTCAAACCTTCATACAGAAACATCGATTATCCAATGTTTCATTACCTGAAAAAGTTCTACAACCTGAAATACACCTGCGTAAATCAAAGGTTTTCATAACTATCCAACAAACAGAAAATTATCCAAGTCAGGCGTTAATTGAAGCTATGGCCTGTGAAAATGCCATCATTGCAAGCGATGTAGGTGAAACAAGAAAGATTGTAACCGATAACGAAGGCATCCTTGTAAAACTTGACACACAGGACATTGCCAAGGCACTAACGGAATTACTAAGTAATGATGAAAATTGTTTTAAGGCCGGTAAGAATGCAAGAAAAAAAGTGATGCAGGAACATACTATTGAGATGTTTACAGAGTATTTTTATACATTAAATGATTGAGGAACATAATAGCCACGAATGCACGAATTATTATTCAAAATATTACGATACAGCGGGCTGTCGCTTCTTTTCAGAGAACTACTTCAGAAACACAGGGTATCAATAATCATGATGCATGACATATCGTTGCAGGCAGCCATTCAAGCTTTTAATTATTGGAAACGCCACTATAGCATTATCTCAATGCAGGATTACCTGAATGCCCGTAACAAAAAATCTAACTACAAGCTGCCATTAAAACCAATGGTACTGACCCTTGATGACGGACACAAAGGAAACTACCAATTAATCTCATTGATTAAAGCCCTGAAAATACCTGTTACAATTTTTCTCTGTTCAGGTATTGTCGGAACGAATAGACACTTTTGGTTTTTGCAGAGAAACCTGAACATCGACAAACTGAAAACGTTATCAGATGATAAACTACAAAGCATTCTGTCAGGCAATAACTTCTACGAAAAGCATGAATACAATACCCGCCAGGCTCTGTCAGACAGTGAAATTTCAGAAATGAAAAGACTCTCATTTTTTGATTTACAAAGCCATACAGAGTTTCATCCGGTTCTTACAAAATGCTCCAACGAAAAAGCATTCAATGAAATAGACTTATCAAAAATCACACTTAAAAATAAGTACAAACTGAATATCACCGGCCTTGCCTATCCTAACGGCGATTACAATGAAAGAGAAGTTGTATTTGCAAAAAAAGCAGGGTACAAATATGCAGTAACTACAAATCCGGGATACAACTCCTTAAAAACCGATCTGTTCAAACTCAAAAGACTATCAGTTAATGATTCAGGTAATCTTGATGAGATAATTGTAAAATCAAGCGGAGTGTGGTGGATGCTAAAAAAGATGTTGCATTTATAAACCCAACAAACATTTAAGCTTAACACTCATCTAACGGCATGACAAAAAACTACTGAAGACGCACAATTAATATTTACCATTTAAATAATGATATAACACTTTATTCTTCAAAACCTTCAACTTCACCCATCCTAACAGCATAGGTATCATATAACATTTAACCGTCTTTTTCATCTCATCCCGATAATAGTCATATTGATTTTTCGACCCTCTTGTCTTAGCCTTTTTTCGCATCGAATAATAATAATTTATCAATGCCGGAATTGATATCCTATCTTTATACTTCTCAATGAATAGTTTATGAGAAGAAAAATGAGTATGACTCAACCTGTGTTTATGATTTCTATGCCAATGAATCCTGACCGTAGGTTCAGGGTCACACCTGAAATCATATTTCCCGGCAAAACGTATGGAAAAATCATAGTCCTGATGCCGGCTTAACGACTCATCCCACATAATCTGACGTGCAGCTTCAGCATTGTAAAAATGAGATGGAGTAGGACAAAAACCATCAGTCAGCAGATAATTTACCATACTCTCATTTTTACCCAATGGTCTGCTATACTTTATTCTTTGACTAACCCCATCAAACAGGTATGCACTGCCAAATATCCCATCACACCCACAACTTTCAATCATTTCAACCCTTTGTTGCAGATGCTCCGGAAGAAATTCATCGTCTGAATCGAGCATGGCAATATACTTTCCCTTAGCCTCACGCAAACCTCTGTTACGAACAGCATTAGCATTCTTATGTTCTTCATTCCTAAAAAAACGTATCCTTTCATCGTTAAAAAGGTCACACACCATTTTAAAATCATCATCCGACCCGTCATCAACAACAATAACCTCAAAATCCTGCATGCTTTGTACTAACACACTGGATAAAGCTCTAATAAGTTCCTGAGTACGGTTATAAACCGGTATTATCACCGAAACAAGTTCCTTGTGTTTTATGACCATATTAGTTAAGATGATGAAAATAATTACAAAATAAAAAATATTTCGCTACGATGTAGCTTTTTTCATTTTTATATAATTTATTGACTCCAAGATATTTTGCTGTGATGCAGCTAATTTATAAGCAACAGGATCGCGGGATATTTGTAGCAAAAGATACAACAACAACAAAAATGCGTAACTCCCGTTACTTTTTGATAAACAACATTACCCGTTATTGGCATATTTCCATATGCCAATAAGACATTACTTAGAATGAATATAAATATTGTTTTTATTATTCCCCTTTTCTTGCTCAAAAGCCTAAACAAAATTACTTTTGAACGAATATTTCATATCAAACTTTAATTATAAATTAAAAATAAATGGATTCCTTATGAGTAACTTTTTTTGTTCTTCTATTGGGAAGAAGTTCCTGTTGAGTATCACAGGGCTTTTTTTAGTGATGTTTTTATTCATCCACTTAACCCTAAATACATTGTTGCTAATAGATGATGGAGGGGAAATGTTTAATGCCGCAGCCCATTTTATGGCTACCAATCCTTTTATTAAAATTATAGAGCCAATGTTGGCAATAGGCTTTATCATTCACATTATCTGGGCATCAACACTTACCCTTCAAAACCAGAAAGCAAGAGGTAAAGACCGCTATGCTTCCGGCAACAAAACACCTGATGTAACATGGGCTTCTAAAAACATGTACATTTTAGGACTTGTAATATTATCATTCTTAATTGTTCATATTGTTCAATTCTGGATGAAAATTAAAATTACTGGTGACCCACTGCTCCATCACACAACAATTGACATTGCCGGTGTTGATACACAAGTTGAAAATGCCTATGCATTGGTTAACCATACGTTTGGTATTCTATGGGTGGTTATTGTTTATGTTATCGGATCAATAGGGCTGGCTTATCACCTGTCGCACAGTTTTTGGTCTGCACTTCATACTTTTGGACTCAGCAATACTATCTGGAGAAAAAGATGGTCTGTTGTCGGAACAATCGTTGCCTTGGTAATAGGCATAGGGTTCTCTTTAATTGCTGTATTACAACACTTCTTTTATCAATCATAATTGCCTAATAAATTTGTATCGATATGACAAAGATAGATGCTAAAATTCCTGAAGGGCCTCTCGCCCAAAAATGGACTAACTATAAAAACAACCAAAAGCTGGTAAACCCGTCAAACAAAAGACGGTTAGACGTTATTGTTGTAGGCACCGGATTAGCCGGAGCCTCTGCCGCTGCTTCTATGGCTGAGATGGGTTTTAAAGTGAAAAACTTTACCATCCAGGACTCCCCGCGCCGTGCTCACTCTATTTCTGCTCAGGGAGGCATTAATGCTGCTAAAAACTACCCTAACGATGGTGACTCTGTTTATCGCCTGTTTTATGATACAATAAAAGGAGGTGACTACCGTGCACGTGAGGCTAACGTATATCGCCTTGCAGAAGTAAGTAACAGTATTATTGACCAATGTGTTGCTCAGGGTGTTCCTTTTGCTCGCGAATACGGAGGCTTACTCGATAATCGCTCTTTTGGAGGAGCACAGGTAAGCCGTACTTTCTACGCCAGAGGTCAAACAGGGCAACAGTTGCTTTTAGGCGCTTATCAGGCTCTGATGCGTCAGGTTAATGAAGGGAATGTTGAACTTCATACACGTACCGAGTTGGTTGAAATCGTTAAGATTGACGGTAAAGCAAGAGGTATTATTACCCGTGATCTTGTTACCGGAAAACTCAGTCGTCATTTCGGTCATGCCGTTGTTATTGCTTCAGGAGGATACGGAAATGCGTTTTTCCTCTCAACTAATGCTATGGGATCAAATGGCTCTGCTATATGGAAAGCATACCAAAATGGAGCATACTTTGCAAACCCCAATTTCACACAAATTCATCCAACCTGTATCCCTGTTCACGGTGAGTTTCAGAGTAAACTAACACTAATGTCAGAGTCGTTACGTAATGATGGTCGTATTTGGGTTCCTAATAAAAAAGAGGATGCTGAAGCAATACAAGCCGGGAAACTGAAACCGACGGCTATTCCTGAAGAAGACAGAGACTACTACCTAGAGAGAAGGTATCCGGCTTTCGGAAACCTTGTTCCTCGTGACGTAGCTTCGCGTGCTGCTAAAGAGAGATGCGATGCAGGACATGGTGTAGGAACAACCGGACTGGCTGTTTACCTTGATTTTAAAGACGCTATTGAGCGATTAGGAAAAGATGCTATTAAAGCGAGATATGGTAATCTTTTCCAGATGTATGAGAAGATAGTTGATGAGAATCCATACGAAAATCCGATGATGATATATCCTGCCATTCACTACACCATGGGTGGTATTTGGGTGGACTATGAACTGCAAACATCTGTTCCTGGACTATTCTGTATAGGGGAAGCAAATTTTTCTGACCACGGAGCTAACCGCCTGGGAGCTTCAGCTCTTATGCAAGGCCTTGCAGATGGATACTTTGTTCTTCCTTTTACTATTCAAAACTATTTGGCTGATGATATCGGCACACCACGCATGTCAACTAACCTACCTGAATTTGAAGAGAAAGAGAAACAAATTTCTGAAAGGTTTGAAAAACTGTTAAACATTAAAGGAAAGCGTTCTGTTGATAGCATTCATAAAGACCTCGGTCATGTTATGTGGAGTTTTGTTGGTATGGCACGTAATAAAGAGGGACTGGAAAAAGCCATTACACAAATTCAGGATATTAAAAAAGAGTTCTGGACAAATGTTCGTATCCCCGGCTCTCTTGAAGGAATGCATCCTGAACTCGAGAAAGCCGGCAGAGTAGCTGATTTTATCGAAATAGGAGAATTAATGGCTCGTGATGCTCTGCTCAGGGAAGAATCCTGTGGTGGTCATTTCCGCGAAGAGTATAAAACAAAAGAGGGAGAAGCATTACGTAGAGACGATCTTTTTAAATATGTATCTTGCTGGGAATACAAAGGCGAGAACAAAGAGCCTGAATTACATAAAGAAGATCTTAAATTCGAATATGTAGAGCTGAAACAACGTAACTATAAATAAATATGAGTTTTAGTTCAACAAATTAAAGAAAAGAGTCAACATGGAAAAAAATATAAATCTCAAACTAAAAGTATGGCGTCAAGATGGCCCTAAAGTAAAAGGACGTTTTGAAGCTTACGAAGTAAAAAACATTTCGATAGACAGCTCATTCCTTGAAATGATAGACGTACTTAATGAACAACTTATCACCGAAGGAAAAGAGCCGGTAGCTTTCGATCACGACTGCCGTGAAGGAATTTGCGGAATGTGTTCGATGTATATCAACGGTCACCCCCACGGGCCTGATGAAGATATTACAACATGCCAACTGCATATGCGTAAATTCAAAGATGGTGAAACAATAACTATTGAGCCATGGCGCTCGGCCGGGTTCCCTGTAATAAAAGACCTTATCGTTAACCGTAATGCTTTTGATGATATTATTGCTGCCGGAGGGTATGTTTCAGTAGGCACAGGTGGTGTACCGGATGCAAATGCAATAGCAATCCCTCAGGAAGATGCTGAAGAAGCAATGGATGCTGCGTCATGCATTGGTTGTGGTGCTTGTGTTGCTGCTTGTAAAAACGGCTCTGCAATGCTGTTTGTTTCTGCTAAAGTTAGCCAGTTAGCTCTATTACCACAAGGTAAAGTAGAAAGAGCACGCCGTGCTAAACGAATGGTTGCAAAGATGGACGAACTGGGATTTGGGAACTGTACCAATACCGGCGCCTGTGAAGTAGAGTGCCCCAAAGGTGTTTCGATAACTAACATTGCCAGACTTAACAGAGAGTACCTTATGGCGAAATTTAAAGATTAATCTCAAAAACCGTTGGTGCTACTCTTAGAGCGATGCCGATGGTGAAACATATACTGATAATCCCGTTATTCCCGATTTAATCAGGAATAAATATCGGGAGAAAATACAATTGCTATTCAATTATAGAAAAGTCCGATTCAGAAGTGAGTCGGACTTTTTTTTTGTTTTTTCTGTACCGACGGTGTCGCTTTGAGCAACGCCAACGGTGAGATTCACCTCATCCCCCGACCCCTTCTCCTTGAGGAGAAGGGGAGTGGCTTCCGTCTTGTTCCCCCTTTCCTATCTGGAAGAGAGGGGGTTAGGGGGTGAGGCTTTACTGTGTTTTTACCCCCCCCCCAAAAACACATAACTCATTAGAGAAAAAACAGTTGCATTTTTACATAATTTGTTATGTTGTGATTTGCAATTAGTTACATTTTTTACTACATTAGGTGCGAACAGTCCACTTTTCAACTATAAAGCATGCCATACAGACGTCTTCCAAACACTGATCAGGCCAGGCTCAGAGCTCTAAAAGCCGCATATCGCAAAGGTTCTGCAACAAATCCTTTTGAATTGGCTTTTTCACAAAGAGTTTACTTACAGATAAAAGCTTTTTTACCTCTGTATGAGCAAGCCATTGAGCAGTACAATTTCAGTAAAGAGAGACAGGTAAAATACGGTAAGTTATTAAACGAGCAATTTAAGGTTACAAGACTTTATGTGTCTCATTTCCTTCAGGTATTAAATTTTGGCATTATCAGAGGTGAAATAAAACCTAAAGTACGAACATTATATACCCTTAACAAAGATGAACGATCAGTTCCTGAATTGGGTACAGAACAACAATTAATCTATTGGGGTGAAAAAGTTATTAAAGGCGAAGAAGAACGCACAACAATGGGTGGAAACAGAATATATAACCCCTCAATTGCTATGGTTAAAATAAAGTATGAGGAATTTATTGATTATTATAACAATCATAAAAACCTACAAGTTACAACCCAAAAGATGCATGATAAAGTAGCCGGATTAAGGGAAAAGGCTGACAATCTGATTCTTTATCTTTGGAATGAAGTGGAGGCCAGGTATGATAATTTACCGGGTGAAACAAAAAGAGACAAATGCACAGGGTACGGCATTGTATATATGTTGAGGAAACAAGAAAAAGAACCATATTTAAACACAGCAAAAACCCCTTCCTGATACTCCATAACTATCCAGGGGGGAAATACAAATATCGTTCAATCACCATCATAACAACTTCACTCATTCGCAACATATCTTACTCTTCTAATAAAAAACAACAGGGCAATTACACCCAAAAAGCTAAATAAAACACCCAGAGAGAAAGGGATATCAGGTTGTGATTCCAATGAATTTGTTACCGTTGTAACTTCTTCAACATTCCTCATCATCAATAATGCCAAAAAGTTATTTATAAAATGACCTATAATAGAGTACCATAGATTACCTCCGTAAAAAAACATATATCCTAATATAACACTAAGAAAGAAACGTGGCAGAAAAGTCATAAACTGCAAATGCATCGCGGCAAACAGTACAGATGTGGCAAAAACAGGTAGGTGAACACCTCCCATCCATTCTCCAAAATATCGCTGTATATGTCCTCTAAACAGCCACTCCTCGCCAATGGCAGGCACAACTGCCAGGATAATAATATTTACAAGAAAACCTGTCCCGGAATTTGATCCGGTAAGCTGCATCGTTATCTCTAATGCCTCTTTCTCTGTCTGCTCTATCCACTTACTTATCATCTCCCAGCTCTCCGGCAAAACAAGCTGACTGTTCACATATCCTGTCCAACCGATAAAATACTGACTGATGAAAATTGCTAATCCGGATGCAAGTATTATATAGAGATTAACACGGTTGCCTCCATACAAACTACTTAAGTGAGACGGGAAAAACAGAAACGCAGCAATAACGGAGGGAATAACAAACACAAAAACAGACTGAAAAAGCTGTAGAAGTTTAACAATACGGATATCAGACATTAGAAGTTGAGGATCAAAGTCAATTTCACCGTAAAGATAAAATCCCAGCATGCCTACAAACAATGACACTAACATCACTGAAACCAGCATCATAATAAACAATAGGAACATTTTAAGTCCCGGACTCAAATATTGCAGGATTCCTGCTTTCATCTAAATTATATTTTAACTTCTTATAATCAGGTACTGTCTTTATGATTTAGATTTTAACATATATCTATCATACAAGAACAACGCAATTACAGTAGCAATACCAATAGCACTAAACACTATCCATATTTTTGAAGGATTATAAGTATTCCAGAGGTATTCCGTAAGTTGTTGATCGTCCATACCCATAAGTTCACAGGCACGCTTGATATAATCATTTTGTGTAAAATTATCAACACCTATTTCAGGTATCTCAAGACCTCGCTTGACAACTTCAGTCTTTAACAAAGATACTTTATCCGACCATGCTTCATAAAGGTTACCTGACAGGAATCCGGTAATAAAATTACCTGCAGCAACTGGCAAGAAAGATGTCCCCATATACAATGCCTCCTTATTCCGGGGAGCAATACGCCCAACATATTCTGTAAATTTAGGGGAACTTGACATCTCACCAATAGCAAAAATAAATATTCCAACAATCACGTAAAATCCATTACCGGTACTGAAAGCAATGCCAATACCAATGGCATTCACAATAATACCGGACATAATTGTATTTAGCGGTTTAAGTTTCATTACCAAAATAGATATCAACACCTGAAATAAAATTATCGCACCTGCATCAAGATTTATCATCATTTCGGGAGCAATTGTACCTTTACTCGTTCCTATTGCAGAAGCAAGGGCGGGAGAGATATCTTCAAGCCAGTTGTATATAATACTAGTATTTACCCATTGGTCGATAAAGTTAGGCAGCGTATAAAACAGTTGATTAAACATTGTCCAGAAACCAACCATAATGATTAGAAAAATCAGCAGTCTCATATCATTAACTGCTGTCCATATATTTCTTAACGATTTTGTTATTGTTTCTCCCAATGAATCTTCCGACTTCTCACGATAAGGTTCTTTATAGAAAAGGAGAACCAAAACAAGGTTTACCAAAATAGCTGAAGCTGCCATAATGAAAACTATCTTCCAGCCATATGCATCACGAAGTTTAGATGAGAAAACCGGCCCTACAAAACCACCAACATTAACCATCATATAAAAAATACCAAAACCAATTGAAGATGTTTCTTCATTCGTCGATTTAGCGATGGTTGCAGAAATAACAGGTTTAAAAAGTGCAGCACCAAGTGCCACCCATAAAAATGCAATGTAAACCAAAAAATATGTGCTTACAGATCCCATAACCAGATAACCTGAAGAGAGAATTACAAATGCTATAACAAGTATTTTTTTATAGCCAATACGGTCGGCCAGGGCACCGGTAATTATAGGTAAAAAATAGAGGATAGCGGTTACCGTACCCATAATTGAGCCTTTCTGAATATGGTTAAATCCCAATGCTCCCTCATCCGTCGAATTAGTAAGATACAAAGCAAGAACAGCAAACAGTCCGTACCAGGCCCATCGTTCAAAGAGCTCCATTGTATTGGCTAACCAAAAAACTTTGGGGAATTTCGTGAAGATATTTTTCTTTTTAGTCATACGTTAGTTTGTAAAGTTCGTAAAGTTAAAAGTTCATCAAGTACATTCCTCCTCTCTGGCAAGGATGAGAAATGAACACACAATATAAATGAATTTTCTAATTATCAATCTCATACCTTAACCAGTGTTCCTATTTTCTCTCCCGACACAACTTTTTTAAGGTTTCCTACTGTATCCATATCAAAAACAACCATCGGCATATTATTCTCTTTACACATCGTTGTTGCCGTAAGATCCATAACTTTCAAACCACGGTCATATATCTCATCAAAAGTAATTTCATTAAACTTAACCGCATCGGGGTCTTTTTCGGGATCAGCAGTATAAACGCCATTCACCCGTGTTCCCTTCAACATCACATCAGCCTCAATCTCGATCGCACGTAACGAGGAGCCTGTATCAGTGGTAAAATATGGATTTCCGGTACCGCCAGAAAGGATAACTACCTCACCATTTTCAAGAGCATCAATAGCTTTAGGCTTAGAGTAAAATTCACCTACCGGCTCCATTCGGATAGCTGTCAGAACGCAAGCTTTAACTCCGATTCTCTCCAACGCAGAACTTAATGCAAGACTGTTGATTACAGTTGCAAGCATTCCCATCTGGTCGCCTTTATAGCGATCAAATCCTTTTGAAGCACCACTTAACCCGCGAAAGATATTCCCTCCGCCAATAACTATACCTGTCTGCACTCCCAAATTTGTAATCTCTTTTATCTGGGAAGCATAATCTCCCAGTCTTACAGGGTCAATTCCATATCCCTGCTTGCCCATCAGGGATTCGCCGCTAAGCTTTAATAAAACTCTTTTATACTTCATGTTAAATTTATTTGACGATTTGAATAATTCCTTCCCGCTGGTCAGGCAGGGAGGTTTTGAAAATTCACACAACCAAGTCATCCCCAATGAATAATATAAACTTCTGTGACCAAATTTAGTTTTAATAAATAAAAAAAGGGGACAAATAGCCCCCTTTTTTATTTATTCTATAAAAATAACAATTAGTTATTCAATGAAAAGCGAATAAACTCAGTTACTGTAAGATCTTTATCCACACCCTTTAGATGCGTTGCAATCGTCATCTTATTATCTTTAACGAATGCTTGTTCCAACAAAACACTCTCCTTAAAAAATTTATTCAAACGACCCTGTGCAATTTTATCTAACATTGCCTCAGGTTTACCTTCGTTACGAGCCATTTCACGACCAATCTCTAACTCTTTCTCAACAACAGTAGCAGCAACAGCGTCACGTGATACTGCAACAGGATTCATTGCTGCAACCTGCATTGCAACATCTCTACCTGCCTGAACGTCAAATCCACCTTTATTAAAACCAACCAAAGTGGCAAGTTTGTTTCCCTGGTGAATATATGCAACAACAGTTTCTGCACTAATTTTTCCGTAGAAAGAAAGTTCAAGTTTCTCACCTATAACACCAACCTGTTCAATCACAAGATCTTTAATGGAAGAACCATTTAACTCAAGAGCTTTAAGAGTATCCAGATCAGCAGGAAGGTTTTCGACAGCAACATCAAGGATTGATTTTGTAATGTCAACAAAGCTTTCGTTTTTGGCAACGAAATCTGTTTCACAATTAAGCACAACCACAACTCCGTTTTTGCCATCCTCTGACACTTTTGCCAAAACAACACCTTCAGTGGCATCACGGTCAGCACGTTTATTAGCAACAGCCTGTCCTTTCTTACGTATAATTTCAATAGCTTTATCAAAATTGCCATCGGCCTCGGTAAGTGCTTTTTTACAGTCCATCATACCTGCACCTGTCATTTTTCTTAATTTGCTTACATCAGCAGCAGTAATAGCCATTATATCTATTTTTAGTTATTCAAAAAATTACTCTTTCTCGTCAGCTTTTGTGTTAGTTGTTTCTTCTACCTTATCGGCTTTTTCTAAAACAACTTTTTCAGCCTTAGGAGCTTCTTTTCTTGCACGCTTACGTCTGGGCTCCTCACTTTTTGCTCTGACAACTTTTTTCTCTTTTGTTCCGGCATCATCTTTCTGTTCAGCCTTACGTTCCTGCATTCCCTCTTCAATAGCATTAGTCATTGCATTAACGATAAGTTCGATTGATTTTGTTGCATCATCGTTTGCAGGAATAACAAAATCAATGTTAGAAGGATCTGAATTGGTATCAACAATTCCGAAAATTGGAATGTTCAAACGGATTGCCTCTTTTACTGCAATTTGTTCTTTCATTACATCAACAATAAACATAGCAGCAGGCAACCGTGTAAGGTCCTGTATACTACCAAGAGTTTTTTCCAGTTTGGCACGCTGACGTGTAATCTGAAGTCTTTCTCTTTTCGACAGGCTTTTCCATGAAATATCAACCATCAATTTGTCTATTAAAGACATCTTTTTAACGGCCTTACGAATAGTTGGAAAATTTGTTAACATACCTCCCGGCCAACGTTCAACAACATATGGCATTTTTACTGCTCCAACTTTATCGGAAATAATATCTTTTGCTTGTTTTTTAGTTGCAACAAACAGTATTTTCCGTCCCGATTTTGCAATCTGTTTTAGTGCATTAGCTGCTTCATCAATTTTTGCAGCAGTTTTATGCAGGTCAAAAATATGGATTCCATTACGCTCCATAAAAATATAGGGAGCCATAGCGGGATTCCATTTTCTTTTAAGATGCCCGAAGTGTACTCCGGCATCCAATAATTCTTCAAATTTTACTTGTGACATTTTTCTTTTTTTAAGTCGTTTACATTCTGTGTTTAGGCAACCATTAAGTAGTTTTCCCAAAAAGGAAAAAATCTTAATAGTTTAGATACTAAACGCACCAGGCAATTATTAACGTTTCGAAAACTGGAATTTCTTGCGAGCTTTAGGCTGTCCGGGCTTTTTACGCTCAACAACACGTGAATCACGAGTCATGAACCCTTCGGCTTTCAATGCAGGCTTATTCTCTTCATCAATTATCACCAATGCTCTGGCAATGGCAAGTCTTAGTGCTTCAGCCTGACCTTTAAAACCACCCCCATTCAGGTTCACTTTAATATCATAATTATCAGCTACCCCCAAAGTGGTTAAAGGTTGTTTTACCACATACTGCAAAGTAGCAGCAGGGAAATAATCCTTAATATCACGTTTGTTAATAGTAATCTGACCTTTACCATCTTTAAGGTAAACGCGTGCAACAGCCTCTTTTCGTCTACCTAAGGTATTAATTACTTCCATAATAATTATTTAATTGTATTTAAATCTATTTTTTTTGGCTTCTGAGCTTCTTGTTCATGCTCCGCACCGGCATACACAAACATATTTTGAAATAGTTTGCGGCCTAAACGGTTTTTAGGCAACATTCCTTTAACAGCTCTCTCTAAAAGTCTCTCAGGACTTTTGGCAAATAATTGTGTCGGCGTAAGATCATGACGACCACCGGGATATCCACTATGATAGTAGAACACACGATCATCCCATTTATTTCCGGTTAGACGTACTTTATCAGCATTAACAATAACCACATTATCACCGCAATCAACATGAGGTGTGAAGTTGGGTTTATGTTTTCCACGTAGCATAAATGCCACTTTGGAAGCTAAACGACCAACTATCTGATCGGCAGCATCAACCACCACCCACTCCTTGGTTACAGTAGCTTTGTTAGCCGAGATTGTCTTGTAACTTAACGTATTCACAGTCTTCCTTCGTTTAAATTTATTATAAAAATCAGTTCATCAAAGCGTAATAAAACCCTTCCCAACACTTAAGTTATCAACAATTAACATGTTGATAATCATCGTAATGCATTGAGGCGCAATTTAATTATAGCTTTCGGCACGGATAATAATCGGCCGCAAAAGTACATTTTATTTTATTTATATACCAACAAATTTTCTATTTTTTTAGCAGTATTTGTCTACCTTTAAAAAAGCAACACTTGCAATTATTTAAAATAATCCTCATTTTGCAATATCTAACAGATAGATCACAGAAAATATGACACACGAATATTTTATGAGAAAGGCAATAAAATTGTCTGAAATGAATGTAGAAAATGGAGGTGGTCCGTTTGGTGCAGTAATTGTTAAAGATGGAGTTATTGTAGGGGAAGGAGTAAACAGCGTATCTGTTCAAAACGACCCAACAGCCCATGCAGAGATTGTGGCAATACGGAAATCAGCACAAAAACTTGGAACCTATAATCTCTGTGATTGTGTTATTTACACTTCTTGTGAACCCTGTCCGATGTGCATAGGTGCAATTTACTGGGCGCACATTTCCGGCATCTACTACGGAAACACTAAAGATGATGCTGAAGCAGTTGGTTTTGATGATAAATTCATCTATAAAGAGATTGAACTGCCTTTGGACAAACGCTCTGTTCCTACAGCAAGACTATTACAGGACGAAGCAAACATAGCTTTCAGAATGTGGGATGAAAAACCTGATAAAATCCGATATTAAATCAAACAGGCATTGAGATATGCAAATCAACAAAAAACTCTCTCAGAATTTTTATAGCCACCATGCTGTAGAGGTAGCAGTACAATTATTAGGAAAAGTATTAGTACGACAATATCCTGATGGCACACAAATAAAAACTGTTATTACGGAAACTGAAGCATACTGCGGGGAAGAAGATCTTGGATGTCATGCCAGTAAAGGACGTACACCACGTACCGAAGTAATGTATTGGCAGGGAGGCTATGTTTATGTTTATCTTATTTATGGCATGTACTGGTTACTGAATATTGTTACCGGAAGGGCAGGTCATCCGCAGGCAGTTCTTATCAGAGGTACAGATAAAGCCTCCGGTCCCGGAAAAACAGGAAACTTATTAAAACTAAACAAGTCCTTTTATGGCGAAAACCTGCTGACATCCCAGCGAATTTGGATTGAAGAAGGCTCACAAGATATTATTAAACACACCTCATCACCCAGGATAGGTATTGATTACGGAGGACCAGTATGGAGCCAGAAGCTTTGGCGGTTTACAATTGATGATTGAAAAAATTCACCTGCTTTCTAAATTAGCTATTTTAAAATTTGGAGTGAAAAGGAGACTCAGGCCATAAGAGTAATCAAGCTGACTTGCCGGAAAATCATAATATACTGCAAAATTAGCATTGAACGCTATTTGCTTCATATAAGTACGGGTAAAATTCAGCTTGATTGTTCCCATATTCCTGTACTGCGTATAATATCCTTCCTTATAATTTGAAACAGATTGAAATATTGGATTGCCCTTCAATGCAAAAAAATCATCTGCATACCAGTAACCCATCATAAACTGACCGTACTTATAATTCAATCCTGCAACAGGATAAATTGCTATCCCTGAATCAAACTCAAATTCCATAGGATAGAAAAGCTCATTATATCCTAAGAAATATCCCGCAAACCAAACTTTTTTGACAAACCCGGCTTCAACATTTCCTGCCACTTTAACTCCTGCCATAGTATTTACCAATGAATAAGAGACATCATCATAATCACTTATCTGCCCACTCTGGTGAAAAGCCAGCAATTGTACCGGAATACTCACCTCCCACTTGCTTCCTTCATTAGTAACATTTATGGTACTGCTAAACCCTGCCGTAAATCTTTCAGGGACAATGTCGCCCCAAGAAATAAACTGTTCCCAATCTATCCAGGTGTCCATAGAAAACCGGTATGAACTAAACAAAAATTGAACCCCGGTTTCTACCGGACGCAAATACTGATATTCCGGATTAAATATAGGTTCAATAAAATTATGATGAATATCGCCTTTTAGAGCACCCATTATTATATCAAAATTTTTAGTTGCCTTTAATTGAACCGAGACTATAGGTATAACATCAGTAAAATCCGACTCTCCAAAAAACCGGGTAAGATGAACTCCCACTTTAAAGCGGAAACGTGAACCCACATAGTACATTAACGATGGCTGCAGCATAAAACCCGGTAATGTATAACCTTCCACATAGTTGCCGGAATACTCATTATTTTTAAAAAAGTTATTACTCTCCAACCGAAACAGTAAATCATTTCTCGCAGTAGTATCGAACTCAGGATAAGTATATCTTCCTGATAAGTCTATTTGTGAAAGAGAGATGTTTTGTATCACAAAGGCAAACAACAATAGAAATAGAAATCTCATCATAAAAACATATCAAAACAATTAACAAAGAAAACCTAAGCATGTAAACTGCTTACATCACTCAAAGAGGCATGTTTTATAAGTTGTTTCAACAGATTAGTTTTCCGTGGTTCATAGTTAACATACAATTCTTTATCAAAATACAATCTGTTTGTTTCTTCAGCCATATACTTAACATGCACTATATTAACCAACACTTTTGGATGACACCTGATAAAACTATGGGTTCTTAACAACGACTCATAACGTCTTAGTGGCAGTGGAGATAAAAAAACTGTTCCATCAGAAAAGTAAAATAGTGATCCGTTATAAACAGCACTTGCCCAAACGATATCATCTATTCCTACCACTTTAACACTTCTCTTTCCCTGAATAACCAGTTTATTGGCACCATTTTTAGAATTAACATTATGTGTAAGTGTTTCTATTTTCACGTCATAAAACTTCTCTTCAAGGTCAGCGATTGCATCATCAACAGCAACAATCAGATCATTTGGATCAAACGGTTTGAAAACAAAATCAACAAAAGAGAATTTAAGTGACTCTAGTGCATATTCAGAATAAGCAGAAATAAAAACCACCCTGTAATTTTTGTTCTCTATTTGCTGCAGAAGGTCAAATGATGTACCGTCAGGTAAATTAATATCAAGAACCAATATTTGCGGATCATCCTTAATTATAAATTCTTTGGCGGTCTTAATATCTTTAACAATCCCGGTAATAACAATCTCCGGAAAATTTACTTTTATTATTTCTTCAACTATTCTTTGGTAAAAAGTATCATCTTCAACTAATAAAAGTTTTATTTTGTTCATAATATTTGTTTAATTCCCTTTTGAAATAATCATTGGTAAAACAAACCTTACCAGAGTGCCTTTCTCAAACGGATTTAATCTTTTCTTATCAATGATGGTAAATGATGTTCTACCTTTAGCATCTTTCTCCAATATCTCCAACCTGGCTTCTGTAATTTTAAGAGCCATTGAATCATGATTTTTGTTTCTATATCCAATCATTTTATCGATACCGGGTCCATTGTCATCCACTTCAATAACCAGAGATTTTTCTGATTTCAAGAACCGAACATTCAAAAGCGCTTCTGTTTGTTTATGTTTAAACCCATGTTCAATAGCATTCTCCAGGAATGGTTGTGTTAACATAGGAGGAACCATCACGTTATCAATATTTAATTGTTCATCTATTTCTACATTATATTTAAACGGATGCTCAAACCTCAACTGCTGAAGCTTCAGGTAGTATCCTACAACTTCTATCTCCTCTCTTAATGATATATAATCATAATTACTACTACGTAAAACCTGTCTCATCAGTTTTGCAAAGTCAGATAAAAACCGTGACGCTTTTTCCTTATCATTTTCGAGAATAAAAACCTGAATAGCACTAAGAGCATTAAATATAAAATGTGGGTTCATCTGTGTTCTAAGTAATTGTTGCTGATATTTTAATGTCTTATAACGGCTACGCAAACGGTTCTGAAAAACTATTAATACAATTGAAAATACCAGAATTAAAGCAAGTAATACGATTGTTATAATTATAACTCTTTGTTGATTTATTTTCACTCCCTGACTAGCTTTCTCTCTGGATAGCATTATTATTTTATTATTCTGCTTTTCAGTCTCAAGAATAGTCTCCATCGTAGAGATGTAATGAAAGTCCTTTTCATTTATTATACTATCCTTATAAATATTGCTTAGTCTTTGCAAAGACAAGGCCTTCTTGTAATATCCCTGAAATTCATACGTTTGAGCCAGAAGTCGTAATGCTTCCTCCATCTGAAAAATTGAACCTATTTCCGTTCCTATCTGTAGTCCATTTTCAAGATAGTTAATGGCACTCTGATAATCACCCGCTTTCATATAGGTCTCTCCCAGATGATTATAACTGACGGAAACATGTAGTTTATCTCCTTCTTTTTTATTGATAGCCAACGCCTTTTTCAAATATTCCAAAGCCATCCCTATACGTCCCTTTGCAATATAAGCATCTCCAATACTGTTATAACAAATAGATACACCAACAAGGGATCTTTTTAACTTTCTGTTCTGCTCAAGAGAAATGAAGAAATAGTGTAATGCGGAATCAGGCTCATTCAACCCTAAAAAAGCTTCCCCAATATTGTTATTGTTTATAGCCTGCCCCAAAAAGTTATTTTCATTAATCGAAATCTGTAAAGATTTTCTGAAATATTCAGTCGCAGCATGATACCTTTTCAAATTGAGGTTGATATTTCCAATGCCGTTGAGAGCTACCTCAATATTAAATGAATCATTTAATAATTCTGCAAGTCTCATAGCTTCCAGATGATAATCCATGGCCACCGGATTCTGATCAATCCTTCGATACACAACCCCTAATTGATTATAATAATTTGTCAATAAGTCAGTACGATTGTGCTTCTCTGCTATTTCAAGAGCGTCATTAAAATAATTAATTGACTCTTTATACAATGATTTATTCCTTAAACGTGTCCCAACGATATTGTATATATTTGCCAACTGAATATCGTCACTATTTTTTATGGCAATTTGCTCCGCTTCTTTTAGAAAACCATCAAAAGAGGAGGTTTCTTTTATCTCTTTATAATAACTTTCGTTAGACTTTTTTATTAAATTATTGACAATTATTGAATCTGTATTCTCTACTTTTGTAAGTTCATTTTTAGGTTGTTCCTTTCCAATATTAGAACAACCATCATAAAAAATCAATAAAAATATTACTACAAAAACACGACTCATAATCCCTGAAATTGTTAACCCACAATATAATTAAATAAGAAAGTTTATTAAACATTGTCACGAATAAAAATATAAACAGGATATTAACAATCGACATGATGCTATTTTGTGCTGATTAACTGGACAATACACAATCACTAATAAAATTAATCAGAGATAAGAACAGAAGTTAAAACACGAATTTCATGATCTTTTCCAAAAAAAGCCTCTCAACCTGAAAGAAGTTATAAAAAACATTTATAATAAATCGAAACTATACAGAGATAGATTTATATTTACAACCATAAAATTTTCGTTTTGAAAATAGGCAATCTCAGTTTCGAAAAAACGCCACTTCTGCTGGCTCCAATGGAAGATGTAACCGATGTTGCATTCAGAGCCCTTTGTAAAAATTACGGAGCAGACCTGATGTACACTGAATTTATATCTTCTGATGCATTGGTGCGTAATGTTGAGAAGACTAAACGGAAACTAACAATTCTGGATGAAGAGCGTCCTGTAGGCATTCAGATATACGGCAAAGATCCGGAGGCAATGGCAGGTGCTGCTCGTATTGCCGAAGAGAGTAATCCTGAAATTATTGATTTGAACTTCGGTTGTCCGGTAAAAAAGATTGCTAAAAAAGGTGCCGGTGCCGGTCTGTTGCTCGACATTCCAAAAATGATTGAGATTACCAAAGCTGTAGTGAAAGCAGTAAAAACACCGGTTACTGCAAAAACCAGGCTCGGATGGGATGATAACTCAAAAATTATTGTTGATGTGGCCGAAAGACTTCAGGATGCCGGCATTGCAGCACTTACTATTCACGGACGAACACGTGCGCAGATGTACCAGAGCGAAGCAGACTGGACACTGATTGGGGAGGTGAAGAATAACCCAAGAATGCACATCCCCATTATCGGTAACGGAGACATTTCATCACCTGAAAAAGCCAAAGAGTATCTTGACCGTTATGGAGTTGATGCTTTAATGATAGGCCGACCGGCAATAGGCCACCCCTGGATATTTAAGGAGATAAAACACTATCTTGAAACAGGTGAATTGCTGCCAACTCCTACCATTGAAGAGCATGTGAACATGATTCGCGAACAGCTTGTCCAAACAGTCAAGTGGATTGATGATGAAAGGCGCGGCATTCTGCACATGCGACGTCACATGGCGGTCTCCTTTAAAGGACTGCCAAATTTCAGGCCACTAAAAATTAAGATGCTCCGTGCTGAAAGTGTGGAAGATCTTCATGGGATATTTGATACAATAATTGAAACGTATGGGTGAGAATTATGAATTACGAATGATGAATTACGAATTAGGAATTAGGAAGTCTTTGAGATAGAAGCACACGAATTACCTGCAAGCCAGCCTGTAGAATATGCGATTTGCAGATTATACCCCCCGGTTTCGGCATCAACATCAATTACCTCACCGGCGAAAAAGAGTCTGTTAACCAGTTTAGATTCCATTGTTTTTGAAGAAATTTCGGTTGTTGGAATGCCGCCTGCCGTAATAATCGCCTCTTTGAAAGAACGGTGACCTGAAATTTTGAAAGGAAGGTTTTTAAGCAGGTGCCTGATTCTCTTTCTCTCCTTTGATGATACCTGATGACACTCTTTTTCAGGATCCAGCTCTAACAAACTGATAAATACAGGAATCATAGTTGAAGGTAACCAATAACGAAAAATATTACCCACTTTTTTCCTTCCATGCTCAGCCAAATCACGCTGCAGGCGCATATCCAGCTTTTTCTCATCAAGAGCCGGCTTAAGGTCTATGGTAACCTCAACCTTACTTTTGCTACGAAGTGCAGCAACCATAATTCTGCTAAGGGTAAGGATAATGGGACCGGAGAGACCAAAATGGGTAAATATCATCTCCCCAAAATCTTCGCCAGCTTTTTTGCCATCTATCCAAACAACAGCTTTTACATTTTTGAGATTAAGCCCTTGCAGTTTTTTTGCTGTATCACCCTCTGTTTCTACAGGTACCAAAGCAGGAATGGGAGTAGAGACTGTATGTCCAGCCTGTTTAGCCAGTTCATAACCATCGCCATTAGAGCCGGTTGCAGGATAAGACTTTCCTCCTGTAGCAATAATCACATTTTTGGCTTTTATTCGTTCACCATTTGCCACGATACCACTAATGATATTATTCTCAACAACTAATTTCTCAACCCGTAGGCCACAACGAATATCAACCTTAAAATTCTTACATGAATTTAGAAGAGCTTCCAAAACATCCTTCGATTTGTTACTAACAGGAAAGTATCGTCCACCACGCTCAAGAGCAATTTCCACACCATACTCCTCTAATATCTTCAGTATATCTTTTGAATAGAAATTTGAGAATGCACTTTTCAAAAATCGCCCATTTGGATATACATGTTTAATAAACTCACTTATGGATTTGTCGTTAGTAACATTGCAACGACCTTTGCCTGTAATCAGTAGCTTACGTCCTTCCGAACGCATTTTTTCAACTACCAGAACCTTACTGCCCAATTCAGCAGCTCTTCCTGCTGCCAAAAGACCGGCCGGGCCTGCACCTATTACTATTACATCGTATTCGCTCATTGGAGGCAAAGATACCCTATAAATAGAAATATCAGGTTTTTCTATGAAGTTAAATGTCTAATTAACAAATATTCAATATCCATATATATACCTATGATTATGAATTTTACCCTGAATATCAATTCGTTTACCCATCCGCCAGCTGGCGGAAGCAAATTGACTAAACAGTATCTATAAAATATAACATGCTAAGTTGCTAATCAGCTCCTATTTAGGGGAATCGAAGATAGGTGTAAGCAGTAACTTGCAATCCTCAATTGGGGGTGAATTAAAATACCATACAGTCATCCCCTTTAGGGGACTGAGGGGTGAAGGTTAACTACCCCAAACCCCTAAAGGGGCTTAATTTACATATTTAAAAACTCAATTCGTTTACCCCAATTAGGTATTCATACGGATACTCATTTTAACAAATATTCAATATCCGATATCCATTGAACAATGAATAACAAAAAAATGGAAGTTGGAATTGAGTGTTACTACTCTTTTGAATTATAGTACTTATCAACAATAACACGAACAGGATACCAGGCTCCCAGCAACCCGATAGATGAGACAGTTACAAGTACTACCAAAACATCACTAAGTTCTAGAGCTACCGGATAGGCATCAACGATAAAACTACCACCACCCTGAAACTTCAGAAGTCCGTAATGTTGCTGAACTAACACAAGTGCTATTCCGATAACAAGGCCGGCAATAACACCCACAAGTGAAATCATCCACCCTTCAAAAAGAAATATCCTTGTTATCAGTCGTTTTGTTGCCCCCATACTCCTGAAAATGAATATACTCTCTTTCTTCTCATAAATTAGCATCGACAAAGTACCAATAATATTAAAAGCTGCTATTAAAAGTATAAACGAAAGAATCAGAAAAGCCATTAGTTTCTCCATCATCATCATTTTGTAAAATGCAGCATGCTGCTCCTGCCTGTCAGCTACCTTAAACCCGGCTCCTAATATATTTTCAATCTCCTCTTTTACATCATCTACATTATTGTAATCATCAAGTTTAATAATTAATGACGACGCAACTGAATTGTCATATTCAAACAGACGTCTTGCCTGTTCAATATTTATTATTAAAAACTGTGCATCATACTCAGCCTGTTTAACCATAAATATTCCTGAAGGACTGATATACTCAGTACGAAAGGCGTTCTGAGGATTTGCCATATTAATTTTCCCTGTTCGTCTTGGGGCATAGATAGCCAGTGGCGTAACAAAGTTTAGCCGAACCGATAACTGGTCAGCCAAAATAAGCCCTAACACACCCTGATTTTCATTCTTAAACTTTGTTCGGAAAATACCTTCACGCATTATTGTATCAATACCACAAACTTTATTATAGCTGTCATCTACCCCTAATATAGTACCCGGCATCTGACGCTTCCCGAATTTCAACAGGGCATTGTCCTCCAGCACTTCAGCCATCGAAACCACTCCGGGAACCTTCTTAACCTTAAAAACATCAATTGAATCTATTGAGAAAACCTTTCCCTGAACAGCACTTATCTTTATGTCAGGATCGAATGAGTTATACAGATTCCCAATAAAACCATGCAACCCGTTAAATACTGACAGCACAACCAATAAGGCAGTAGAGCCTGTAAGGATACCAACCACAGAGATCATCGAAATCACATTAATAACATTCTGCGACTTCTTTGCGAAGAGGTATCGTAGTGCTATGTTAAAGGATAGTTTCATGTTTGGATATATGACATTAGATATTTGGATTTGCGATATTTGGATTTATGATGTTTGTTTATCGATTACATTATGTAGAACCTTTTAGTGTATGTTTTTTATATGCTGTTACCGTTAATCCTGTTCCTGTTTTATGTTTCGAGATAACATCAAGATAGTTCAGGATAAGAGCCAAAGGCATTACAAGGAGATAGTAAAACGGTAGAATAACAAAAAACAACTTAGTTACATTAAGCATCACTATCGGATATTTCATCGTTAGTTTCCATGCCAGACTTCCCGGCTTGCCGTAAGTATACCCCGCTTCAACACTGCTGAATCCGGCTTTCGTAAGCTTCCCGGTAATATCATCAACACCATAGCCATCACGTACATGCTCGTCAATAAATCCTGTTACTCCCTCCTCATGATGATGGCCGTGTATGTCAGAGCCTCCCTGGTCGGACGGAGTAGATATCAACAGCATTCCTCCTGATTTCATCGCTTTATAAAAGTTCTCAAAAACCGTTTCATCCTCCTCAATATGTTCCATCACATCAACCGAGAGTATCAGATTATATGCACCCTTCTCATTCAGCTTTGTAAGATCGCCCACTTCAAAAGATACTTTCTCCTGTTTGCCTATCTTAGTAAAAAAGTTATTACAATCATCTATCTGCTCTTGTTTTACATCCACTCCTTTAATATTCCAGTTCTTTCCCAGTTTAGACAGATAGTAATCGTACTGACCAAATCCGCTGCCGGCATCCAGCACTTTAGCATTGGCCGGAGCACTCTTTGCCCATATCTTCAGAGCCTTACGAATATGCCAGGCTCTGAGCAGCAACAGGTCTAACATCTTATAAAATAAAACACGAAGTAACGGATTTTTGTTGAACACTTTCCCAAGTGAACGTTTTATCGGATCATATTGCATAATCTAATCGTCTTTAAGTAAACGGTCGATGTTATCCAAATAATCAAGTGAATCATCCAAATAGAAATGAAGCTCAGGAATTATTCTCAACTGCTTACCCACTCTTGATCCAAGAAGATATCTTAGACGACTTGTACTATCAACTATAGCTTTAAATATCTCATCTGCCTTCCCTGAAGGGAAAATACTTAGATAAACCTTCGCAACGCCCAAGTCTGCCGAAACACGTACTACCGTAACGCTAACCATTGAACCCATGGTCACGTCACTGGCTTCGCGCAAAAACATCTCACTTATATCTTTTTGCAAAAGCTTACCTATCTTTTTTTGCCTTGTCGATTCCATAATAACACTATATTCATTTTGTGCGAAATTACGGTTTTTATAGCAAAAAACTGTTACTTTATAGGATTTACGAACTCATAATGCTTTTGTTACACACAAATTCTCAACAAAGAGAAAATTTATTCATTAAATATTTGCAGTTTAATATTTAACTATCTATCTTTGACTTACCGGTCAGTCAAAAATAATAATTCAATGAGTCCAAAAACAAAAGAACAGTTTAAAAAGATGAGGGAATCTAAAAAACAATTGATATTAGATGTCTCTCTGGACTTATTTGCCAACAAAGGCTTTCACAATACATCAACAAGTCAGATAGCCAAACAAGCTGGGATATCCAAGGGTCTTATCTACAACTATTTTAGCAGCAAGAATGAAATACTAACAGTAATTATAGATAAAGGCTTTGAGGATGTTATGAAAAATTTTGATGTAAACAAAGACGGCGTTTTAGAAGAAGAAGAGTTACAATTCTATCTTGAAACATCCTTTGACCAACTAAAAGAGAATGTTGATTTTTGGCGCTTGTATTTCCGCATTATCATGCAAACCGATGTTTTTCCTACCATAAAAGAGAAAATGGCAAAGATAATTGATCCATTCATGGCTATACTTATAGGATATTTCAAAAAGCAAGGTTACGAAGATCCCGAAACAGAAGCAATGCTGTTTGGTGCTTTGCTGGACGGCATTTCAATCGACTATGTCTTTACTCCGGAATTATATCCAATTGACAGAATTAAAAATGTATTAATTAAAAGATATTGTAACAATAACAAAATTGAAGAATAACCCATGAAAGCAACATTATTTATTATTGCATTAGTTTCATTAAGCATATCGAGTTTTGCACAAGAATTAACAGCAAAGCAAATTGTAATAAAAGCCGACAACCTGCAACGTGGAGAAACCAACAGAAGTGAAATGGCAATGACAGTGATTCGTCCCAAATGGACACGAACCATCACAATGAAAAGCTGGTCGAAAGGCCGGGATTATTCAATGACACTAATTACTGCTCCGGCAAAAGACAAAGATCAGGTTTTTCTGAAAAGAGAAAATGAGATGTGGAACTGGATACCTGCAATAAACAGGATGATAAAACTCCCTCCCTCAATGATGTCGCAAGGCTGGATGGGCTCCGACTATTCAAACGATGACATTTTGAAAGAAAGTTCTATCGTAGTTGACTATACCCACAAAATAACAGGTGAAGAATTTATCTCAGACTTGAATTGTTACAAGATAGAAATGACCCCAAAAGAAGATGCTACTGTAGTGTGGGGTAAGGTGATGAAGTGGATAAGCAAAAAAGAGTTTTGGCAGATGAAGACCGAATACTATGATGAAGATAATGAACTTATAAGAACCGAGATTGCATCTGATATAAAACTTTTTGGAGACAGGAAACTACCTTCAAAAATTGAGATTATTCCTGCTAATAAATCCGGACAAAAGACGGAATTGAGTGTTATATCAGCTCAATTTAACATTAAAATGGATGAAGGATTTTTCTCACAACAAAACATGAAACGCATACGGTAGGGGAAAGGAGAAAGGGAAAAGGGAAAAGGGGAAAGTTAAAATAAAAAACGTGAACAATGGGGATAATAAAATTTGAGGATATCATATCGTGGCAAAAGGCAAAAGATTTAACTATTGACATTTATAAAACATTTGAAGAAAGTAAGGATTTCGGGTACAAGGGTCAGATCGAGAGAGCTGCTGTTTCGATAATGAATAATATAGCAGAAGGATTTGAACGGATGTCGGATAAAGAGTTCAAATATTTTTTATATGTCGCAAAAGGATCATGCGGAGAAGTAAGGTCAATGCTGCACCTTGCAAAAGATTTAAATAAAATAAATGACGAAAAATTTGAAGAATTGTATAACCTAACGATTGAAATATCAAAACTACTTTCAGGTCTAATAAAAACGTTATGAATAGAGTCAGGAGAAAGGAGAAAGGGAAAAGGAGACAGGGGAAATAACCAGAACTTATGCCTTTCTCCTAACTCCTAACTCCTAACTCCTAACTCCTAACTCCTTTTACCTAACACCTTTAAACTTTACAAACTTTTAACTTGATGAACTTGATAAACTTAAAGATAGCCTGGCGAAACCTCTGGCGAAACAAAAAACGGACACTGATAACTGTTAGTATGATTACACTGTCGGTGGCACTTGCAGTTTTTATGCGTTCTTTTCAGGAGGGTTCTTACTCCAAAATGATAGAGAATGCTGTTGGAAAATACACCGGATATGTTCAAGTACATAACAAGGACTACTGGGATGACAAAAGTATTGATAACGGAATTGAAATAGACAACAATCTAATCAGTAAAATCAAATCGGTTAGTGATGTAGAAGGAGTCAACCTGCGATTGGAAAGTTTCGCACTTACCTCTCACGGTAATAACACAAAGGGAGCTGTTATTATAGGAATCATTCCCGAAGAAGAGGATTTACTGGGACTAAAACCGCGAATCATTAAAGGTAGTTACATTAACTCTAATGACAATGCAATCATCTTAGGATCAAAACTGGCCGGATACCTTAAAGTATCCGTTGGTGACACATTGGTTCTTCTGGGGCAAGGCCACTGGGGACAATCAGCTGTAGCAGCGTATCCTGTTCAAGGGATAGTGAAGATGCCAAGTCCGGAACTTGATCGGCAGGTTGTTTTCTTACCTTTAAAATTGACTCAGAATTATTTATCATTTCCCAACGGAATAACTTCAATTGTGGTTAAGTTCTCTGATGCCCGTAAAACACAAATAATAACAGATGACCTTAACTCAAAACTCGACACAACAAAATACAGAGCAATCGCATGGCAGGAAATGACACCGGGGTTGGTTCAAATGATCCAGAGCGACCGTGCAGGAGGAGTTTTGATGATTGCAATTCTGTATATGATTATTGTATTTGGTGTTTTTGGCACTGTACTAATGATGACTGAAGAGAGAAAGAAGGAGTATGCTGTGATGATAGCTATAGGAACGCAAAAAACAAAACTGATGAGCATATCATTTTATGAAACCATCTTAATGAATTCACTTGGAGTTATTACAGGAATTATTATTACAATTCCGTTGCTCATATATTTTAGTTACTACCCTATTCACATCACCGGTAAAGAAGCTGAATCATTTGAGAGGATAGGAATTGAACCCATTATGCCAACAATCATAAGCTTTAAAATATTTTTTAATCAAATATTAGTGATATTGTCTATCTCTTTAGTAGCTTATGTTTATCCAATGATTTCAATAATAAAACTAAAAGTAATAAAAGCTATGAAAAGATAGTATTAAGGCTTAATCGTTGTATTGTTATATTGTTGTATTGTTGTGATACTTTATTAATACATTGTTAGGTTATGAAGTGGAATTTGTAGAATCTTTTAATCCTTTTAAATCTATTTAAGATGACTTCGAAAAGACATATTGATTTTTATGATTTGAGTTCTTATAAACTAAGCCATGAATTATCAAATATAATTTGGTTTATTGTAATTGAATGGGATTATTTTGCAAAGAACACAGTTGGCAAACAGCTTGTTAAAGCAACAGATTCTATTTCAGCAAATATTGCAGAAGGGTATGGCAGGTATTCAAAAAAGGATAAAATCCATTTTTATCGGTATAGATTCGGTTCATTAAAAGAGTAAAAACTGGATTGACAAATCATACCAAAGAAACTTATTAACTAATGAACAAATTAACGCTATAACATGCAGCAATATAACAATTAGCAATATAACAATATAACAGTACAAATTATGGTAATATTCAGAATAGCATGGAGAAATGTATGGAGACATAAAGTTCGCAGTTCGATAGTTATGTTAGCTGTCACTGTTGGATTGTTTGGGGGCCTGGCATCAACCGGAGTAATGAAAGGCATGGTTGAAGATATGGTCATCAACACCATCGAAAACCAAGTTTCTGACATACAAATACACAACCCTGATTATCCGGCAAACTACGAAACAAGATTTTTAATCAGCAATTCATCTGGGAAAACAGATGAAATTAAACGCATCAGCGGAGTAGAAGCTGTTTGTCAACGAACCAAAATTTCAGGAATGGCATCAACCGCATCAAAAGCAACCGGTGTTGTAGTAAACGGGATAGAACCTGAAAACGAAAAAAAAGTTACTAAGATATACACTAAACTCACCGATAGCCTTAGTTCATATTTTACATCAAACAAAAGAAACAGGATTCTGATAAGTAAGAAACTTGCAAAAGAACTCAATGCAAAAATCAAATCAAAAATCATCATCACTTTTCAGGATTACAACGGAAACCTTACCGGAGCAAGCTTTAAGGTGGAGGGCATTTACAAAACACAGAATGATATGTTTGACGGGCAGAATGTTTTCGTAAGGAAATGTGATCTCGACCGACTGCTTGACTTGCCTGCAAACAGCTCTCATGAAATAGCCATTCGTTTGAATAGCACTCAGAATACATATACAACTGTTCCAAAGATACAACAAATTGCTCCTGAGTATTTAGTAGAAGGTTGGTACGACATTGAGCCGTATCTTGAAATGGCCTCGTCTATGACAAATTACATGTTGTTGATATTTATGTCAATCATCATGCTTGCCCTCGGGTTTGTGATTGTTAACACCATGCTGATGGTAGTACTGGAACGCACAAAAGAGCTGGGTATGATAATGGCAATCGGGATGAACAGAAGAAAAGTTTTTATAATGATATTTTATGAAACATCACTCCTTGGTACCGTTGGAGCCAT
This sequence comes from uncultured bacterium, assembly GCA_965371855.1. Lineage (GTDB taxonomy): Bacteria > Bacteroidota > Bacteroidia > Bacteroidales > Marinilabiliaceae > JAADEM01. Next base: position 29,018 of record CBDUZZ010000003.1, on the reverse strand, counting down.
ACTGGGAATTGCAGTATCCATGTTGTTCACTATTCATTTTGAGGAAACAGGTTTAAATATTTCTGACTTTGCAGAAGGCTTTGAGGCTTTGGGTTACAGTACAATGATTCATCCATATCTTGAACTTAATGATTATATTCAAGTAGTAATACTTGTGTTTATAACAGGTTTAATTGCATCCATTTTCCCAACTATCAGAGCACTAAAAATGAAACCGGTGGAGGCGATAAGGGAATGAAACTGCGGTATTGCTGTATTGTTATATCGTTGTATTATTAAATTGATTTTTCTTAAAATAATTAAAGCTAAATCAATTATGATTGTCTGTAAAACATGTTTAATTAAATATTAAAGTGATGAGCACTATGAAATTTCTTGATTTTCATGATTTAAGTGCGTATAAATTAAGTCACGAATTATCTAACATGGTATGGTTTATCGTAATAAAATGGAATTACTTTGCAAAAGACACCATTGGGAAACAACTTCCGAAAGAAATAAACTCTTTAATCAAATACACAAACTATAACCTAAAAGATTAACAATTCAACAATATAGCAATACAACAATTTAACAATTAATCCATGAAAATAATAGAAGTAAAAAACCTACATCGAATCTATACCGAAACTGAGGTAGAAGTAAAAGCTGTAAATGGGATTGATCTTTCATTTGAAGAGGGTGAATTCACTGCGATTGTTGGGCCGTCAGGCTGTGGAAAAACTACATTCCTGAATCTTCTTGGGGGTCTGGATGCACCCACTTCCGGTTCAGTTTTTATTGCCGGCACTGACATTAGCACCTTGTCATCGAGACAGATGATTGATTTCAGGCTGAATAACATAGGCTTTGTTTTTCAGGCCTATAACCTTATACCTGTTCTAACGGCAAAAGAGAATGCCGAATTTATCATGCAATTACAGAACAAACCCAAAGAGGAACGAAAAAAACGTATTACCGAGCTTTTTAAAGCAATTGGCATTGATGGCAAGGAGGACATTAAGCCGGGGCGTTTATCGGGGGGACAACAACAACGCATTGCAGTTGCAAGGGCACTGGCATCAAAACCTAAATTCATCCTGGCAGATGAGCCGACAGCAAACCTTGACAGCAAGGCAACTGCCGAACTATTGGACATTATGCATGAGCTTAATCGTCAGGAAAACATAACCTTCATCTTTGCCACACACGACCAACGGGTAATCGACCGTGCCGAAAGGGTTGTTCTGCTGGAAGACGGTAAAGTGATTAAAGATGCCACAGTAAGTTTTTAACCCATTTTATCTTAATACAAAGGCTAAATATTATTTTGAGGTGCTTAGAGAAATAATTTGTTAAATTTGTATTTGCACGATATCAAATCCTGAAAGGATTATAGGTGGAAGCACAGGGCGAAGTGAAACAAAGCCCTGTGATATTGCGGAACAATTTATTAGAGGGCTGAAAGTCCGAAATATAATATATCACAAATATGCCACAAAGTTTATCAAAAGTCTATTTGCATTGTGTATTTTCCACTAAAAAGTGTGAGTTTTTTATTTCGGATGATATTCAAAAAGACTTACATTCTTATATAATAGGTGTCTTATCAAACAATGGTTCATATGTTTACGAAATATATGCCAATCCGGATCATATTCACATTTTATGTGTTTTACCTCGAACGGTGACAATTGCTGAATTGATTTCAAAAATAAAAACATCTTCATCTAAATGGATTAAGAAAAAAGGAATTAGTGATTTTTCCTGGCAGAACGGATATGGAACGTTTTCAGTTAGTTCATCAAAAGTTGAGGTTGTCAAAAAGTATATTCTAAATCAAAAAGAGCATCACAAAAGAACATCTTTTAAAGAAGAATATAGACTCTTTCTTAAAGAGTATAAAGTTGACTATGACGAACAATATGTTTGGGATTAGCTCTTGCTTTAATATAGTATAGATTGTTTCGCCCATACAGGGCTAACATGAAATCTCTTTCTGTAACATAGGATTTCGCTTCGCTGCACCCTATGCTGTTACATATAGGGGCTTTGCCCCAAAAATCATCTCAGCACCTCAAAATAATATTTAGCCAATATAAAGTAATTGTTTCTATTTAGATAATAATTGATTAAGTTTGTAATTATGCCTGTTGTACGCAAGCAGGATGCACATCGTAAAAATTATAACTATAACTTAAAAAAATAATGAAAAGAATTAATCAAATTACTATTACCCTAATTTTGAGTTTTGTGACCCTTAACTCATTTTCGCAAGAAATTAATTGTACACTTAAAGGCACAATAACAGACAGAGATTCAAAAGAGTTAATTCTAGTAAAGGCTATTGATGACCCCCGAACATCTGGTATATCTATACCTGTGATAAATAACCAGTTTGAACTAACTGTAAAGTCAACATTTACTGAAGAGTATTATTTAGTCTTCAAAGAAGAACTTCAAAAGGGAGCTTTTCGTCCAATAAGTTTCTTTAATGACACTAGTATTATTGAATTTAGACTTTTTCCTAGACAAGATTTTAAAAAGAATACTGTAGTTGGAGGCAAATTAAATACGAAAAAGCAGGCGTATGAAAATGAACAAAGAGCAATCATGATGGATTGGTATGCGCCAATAAGAGTTAAACAAGATTCTTTAAGGAAAATAGGTAAATACGAAAGTGCAGAGATGAAAGAGTTAATGGCTCAAATACGACGTACAAATACACAAGAAGAAAAAGTTGGTTTGTATGATAAAATGAATGACCTCAGGAATAATGATAAGGGTTTTACAGCTGAAGCTAATATAATTAGAAGTCAATCGTACTTTGTAAATAGAAAGATGACTCTACGACAAATCGATTATGTGAGAAACAATCAAGATATTTATTCATATTCATTATTGGTTAAGATACTTGATGATTATAAAAAATACATGCAGGAGTCGGATGATGTAGTTATTCAATCTATATATTCATCATATTCAAATCAATTTCCTTCCCACCCCTATACAAAAAAGATTGAAGATATATTGAATGCCAAGAAGACATTAAAAGTTGGAGGTAAATATATTGACTTCACCGCATCTACTATCGAAGGACAGATTAAATCATTATCCGACGAGATTGGAGGAAAATATGCTTTAATAAATTTATGGTCAACATGGTGTGGCTCTTGTAGGGCTACTGGTAAGAGCATAATACCGATTTATGAAAAATATAAAGATAAAGGGTTTACAGTGATTGGTGTAGCAGGAATTAATAAGGATACAAAACAATATGAGATAGCTTTGGAAAAGGATAAATATCCATGGTTAAACCTTATTGAACTTGATAATAAAAATGGTATTTGGAGTAAATATAACATTGCCAATTCAGGCGGTAGTACTTGGCTCGTTGACTCAGAAGGAAAGATATTAGCTATTCATCCAAGTGCAGAAGAAGTCGATAATATATTAAGTGAATTGCTAAAATAAAACAATGCCAGCGTACAACATTTTGTATAAGTAATGGCAGGCAATGTGGTAAAAATCAAGGTTTGTAACCCGCTCAAACTGCGTAGCGGTTTGACAGGGAAGTACCACGCAATCTGCCACTACTCATACAATTTACCGTTGTTATAAGAATAAAAGGATATCGATTTTTCTTTTTCAGCAATGAGGGAAATGAACCAAAACACATACATGTAGAGAAAGCAGATGGATGTGCTAAACTATGGTTAATTCCAATGGTGAAATATGAATATTCTTATGGCTTTTCAGGTAAAGAACAGAATGAGATTATGAAAATAGCAGAGGAAAATCTTGAAACCATTAAAACAGCATGGGATGAACACTTTAAAGGATAATATCAAAGCTAAAAACCCGATTGATATTCTGATATACGAAAAGGGGCTTCGCATAAAAAAAGTAATAATAGATAAAGACCTTGACTTAATTGGTATAATCTTAAATAATGGAAAAATAGTTGAAGCTAAAATATCCTATTTCCCTCTTTTAAAAAACACTACAGAAAAAGAGCTCGAGAATTGGAGGTTGATTGGCGGAGGGATAGGTATTTCATGGGATGAACTTAATGAGGACTTGTCTATAAAAGGACTTATTGAAACCGCAGCAATTAATGAGATGTTAGAACATCTTCAAACTCCATCAGAACCCAAACGAGCTACAGCATGATTTAAAATATCGCAAACTCACTACCGGTCAAGCCACTTCTTAAAATCCTTTACTCTTTCGCAACTAACAACAACATCTGCCCCAACAGGTGGGTTTAATTACATTTGATTAATGGAACATAACTGACAGATATGAAAAGCCGTTTGAATTACATACTTATTTTTCTAATGACTGTTGCCATACAAGGTAATATGTTGGCACAAGGAGGTAACGAACCCAAACAACGCAACTGGACGTTGAACGGCTATGTAAAATACCTTCAATCAGTTTCATTTCAAGAAATTGATGAAAACTGGATGACAGATAACCTTATCCACAACAGGCTTAATTTTAACTGGAACATAAGCAACAACCTCACATTTAATACTCAGGTGCGAAATCGCATCTATTTTGGAGAAACAGTCACCAACTTTCCGGGATACTCAGATTACATCGACAGTGAAAACGGATTTATTGATATGTCATGGACTCTCTTTGATGCTAACTCAACATTTATGGTTACTGCGTTCGACAGGCTATATCTGGATTATAATTACAATCAGTTTCAGATAACAATTGGAAGACAACGGGTTAATTGGGGGCAAACCTTCGTGTGGAATCCCAATGACCTTTTCAACTCATACAGCTTTTTCGACTTCGATTACGAAGAGAAGCCGGGAAGTGATGCTGTGCGTTTTCAGTTTTACCCCTCCTACTCATCAAAACTCGACTTAGTTGCTAAACTTGATTATAACCACAATGTTACCGTTGCAGGACTTTACCGCTTTAATAAATGGTCATCCGACATTCAGTTTCTTGGTGGTTACTATGCAGGTACCGATTATGTTTTGGGAGCCGGGTTTTCTGCATCAATTCTCAAAGGTGCATTACGTGGCGAAATCACGTGTTTTCACCCGCAAGAGAATTTTTCTGATACAACAGCTACTTTCGTTGTGTCATTAGGTTACGACTACACTTTCAAAAACTCACTGATGATTATGGTTGAGGGACTTTACAATGGTTACGGAAAAAAATCAGGAGGTTTTAACCTAAGTGAGTTCTACTTTATGCAACTGTCACCTCAAAATCTCTCACTTACAAGGCTTTCACTTATGACACAATTATCATATCCCATAACGCCACTTCTGAAAGGAACTGTTTCAGGAATGTATAGCCCCAACGACAACTCTTTCTATTTTGGCCCCACTGCCGAATACTCATTAACAGAAAATTTGGGGTTGGACATGTTCGTTCAATACTTCACTTCCGATACTCCGGTTGAGGAAGGTGGCAGAGGTTGCTTTTTATACTGGCGGTTTAAGTGGAGCTTTTAGTTTTACCTCCTCTTCTTCTGCCCCGACTTATATGGACTATAATAACAAGGTATTGGCCTAATGCCATTAGAACCTCCGGGTTGTGTAGATACCCTTTCATCACATCCGGGCACAAAGCTTATACCAAACCGTATATTTACATTACGTGTATTATCAAGATTAAAGAATCCCGGAATATTATCACTAATGACATGAAGATGAACAGGCCCGGCCTTTACCCCTACGCCTGCACCAATATTTGTATACTCTCCATTTTGCAAAGTATAGGATACACTTGCGTTTAAAATATTAAAAGCAAAAGTATTTGCTGACAAGGTTAACGAAGGATGTATCCTGTTTTTATAAATCTCTGAACGCACCAACACTCCGGCATTAATATGATTAGTAAAATCATGCGTTAGGCCAACATAGATTTTTGGCACTAAAGGATTCATAAATCCTCCCTGAGTAGAAACCGGAGTAAATAATTGCTTTAATGAATCAGTAAGCTGATTAAGATAATCACTGTTATCAAAATCCCCGTTTTCAGAAGTTCCGGGGTATGAAATTATCCCGTCAGACACAAATGAATTAACATCTTTACTCCAAAAAATAGCACCAAAGTCAAGTAAGCTGCCGGAGATTGTAGTTTTCTCATCTCTACGATGAATAAACCCGAAATCAAATCCAACCCCCAAATTATTGAAATTAAGAAAGTAGTCACTCGCACTAGTATCATCCCTCCATGTAACATCCTCTACCTTACCATCTTCATCTACAGAAACATCAACAGGCAAAGAGCTATTGACCTTTGAATTTAGAAGCAGGTTGAGAGCAAAGGAATTTTTATCGGTAAATAATGAGCCTTTCGTTTTAGGTGTATAAACATTTCCAAGCCCGAATAGAACTTTTGCTCTTAAACCTAATCTCCATTTGAAATTAATATCTTTTGAAGCTCCAAAAGCAAACTCATGATAGTTATTTCCGTTTATTCTGGTTCCGTTTGCTGAAGCATCATCACCCAGAAAACGGGTATTTCCATTCCATCCCAGTTTTATCATATCAGCCGCAATCATGTTATATGTTGTAGCCTTTTCATTGATAGAGAATGTGAAATAGTAATCTTTAATATGTATGCCCATTGTAAACAGTGTCAGATCAATATCAGTAGTAACAAGCTCTTTTCCATTGATTTGTGAAACTATTTTATCCATATCCCAAAACAAAGAATCGCCATTTGCTCCTTTAACAAAAGCATCATTAAATGTAAAAGCTGTATTGGAATAATTTGCATGAATAGATGATAATACCGGAAAACCAATAAACAGTTTACAAGTTGACGGAACTGCCGGATTAACAAAATTTGCCTGTGGCAACTCATGCATGAAAAACAATGTATTATCCTGCTGCGAATAAACAACAACATCAATGCAAAGTATGGCTATAAGGATATGAAACTTTAATATTCTATTCATAAACCTTAACTATTTGAGCCTGGATTCCTAATTGCGAGATAAATCGATACTGTGTAAGGTTACTCTTTACCTCATCTGTTATATACATATTACGCACCACTGTTCTAATTATCAAACGATTTGATGTCATCAAATCATCTATCTGAGAAGGAGTCATCTCTATGTCAACTCTTTTTTTACTTGGAATACTAACTTTTCCCTGATCGTCAATTTTTCCTTCTGCAATCTCTATCGGGTCAGAACCGGTAAGAGAGCGAGAATAGTCAACACCTTGGTCATCCTCCGGATAGAACACAAAAATCTCGCTTTGAGCAGGAAATTCATTTGTCATATTTATCCTGAACATCAACGATTTTATCGATTCGCGATATTCAATAACCCCGGAGATATTAAATTCCAATGTATCATACCAATACTCTGGAGGTGGAGTGTAAAAATCACCCACATCAATAATATCGGCTTCTTCTTGTGGAATAGAAAAAACCGTTGCTCCTAAAGGAATAGAAAAATTGGGAGACCATGTTACTTTATCCGAAATAGAATCCGGATCAGTTTTAAAACAAGATGTTAAAATTATCCCGATTGTAACAACAAGAATAATCCTTAGTAATTTTATTTGACTATTTGTTTTCATATATGATTTAATAAACATTACCACCCCGAACCATTATCTAAAATTTATTCATTTTTCATCCTATGGAACAAAAGCCTCATCTACATTCCCTGTCATAACAAAGTCAAGGCTTCCACCATTCATGATATCGCCATAAGAGATAAATAACTCACTGAGATTCTTTTCATTAAGGCTTACCTCTTTTATATACTTATTCCTGCGCGAGTTATTATGAACTGTAATGGTAAACTTCCCTTTGGGTACCGAAATAACCGCCTTGTCAACAACAGGCCTTCCCAATGAAAAAGCAGGGTCGCCGGGGCACACCTGATAAATACCTATTGCACTGAGAACGTACCAGGCAGACATCTGACCACAATCTTCATTCCCAATAATACCTTCAGGTGTAGGGAGGTAAAAATCATAAAGTATCCGGTCAAGATACCCCTGCCCTTTCCATGGCGAGTCTGTCCGGTTGTACAGATAAGCCATGTGATGACTTGGCTCATTACCATGAGCATACTGACCAATCAAACCGGTAATATCTCCCGATGCTTCCTCCCCTTCTACCGCCGAATCTGTTGTGAAAAGAGTATCCAGCATACTTTCAAACTTCTGTTTTGAACCATGAAGTTTTATCAGGTCGTCGACTGCATGAGGCACAAAGAAACTCCATTGCCAGGCCGTTCCTTCAACATAATCACTTTTTTGATGACTTGAGTATTTTGGTCGAAAAGGAGTACGCCACGAACCATCAGCCATCTTACCTCTCATCAAACCTGTTTCAGAATCATAATACTTTTTGTAAAATGTAGATTTCTCTAAGTACTTATCCCGGATGTCATTATCTCCTGCTGCTTCTGCAATTTTAGCCACACACCAGTCATAATACGCCATCTCAAGTCCCCACGAAACTGATTCGGGTATTGAATCGGCAGGAACAAAGCCCAATGTCTCTTTATAGTATACATGCCGTGTCATTATATCTGCTTCTCTGGTTCCTTTATATCGTTCAATAATTTCAGGCTGATATGCCGATGAATATATAGCTGCATTCAATGCCTCCTGCAAATCACCCGGGAGAAGACCTTTCACAGCAGCATCAGCAATTACAGACACTGCAGGGTAACCAACCATTGTACCGGTATAGTTCGAGGCTAAAGGCCACTTTGGCAGTACTCCTCCCTCTTTATATTTCTGGATTAATGAATGTGTCCATTCAGTTGCTTTTTCCGGCCGTATAATTGTCATTAACGGATGAAAAGCCCTGAATGTATCCCACAAAGAAAAAACGGTATAATTGGTATAGCCTTTCGGTGCCTGCATAACCTCTTTGTTCATACCGATATAGCGGCCATCAACATCCTGATATGTAAAGGGAGACATCATGGAGTGATATAAAGCTGTATAAAAAATGGCTTTTACTGCTTCATCAGTTGTGAAAATTTCAATTCCTTTCAAAGCATCAGACCACTCCTCTTTGGCCAGCCTTACAACTTTGTCAAAATCCCAATAATCCATCTCAGCCTTCATATTCAAAGCAGCACCATGCGTATCTACAGGCGACAAGGCAACCTTAACCAACAGGGGGGTTTCTGACGATTTGAAACTAAAATATACCCGGGCATTTTTTGTTTTGATCTCATTTCCATCAACTATTTTACCATTTTCAGATATCTCAGTTTCAACAACCGGTTCAGAAAACTCAATTCGATAAGCCATTTGATGCTTTGCTGCCCAGCCTGAAGTTCTTTGAACACCTTCAACTGTTGTTTCATTTACAATTCGAAATTCGTTTTCAACCATACGGTGCCCCCAGTTTGGCTGTAGAATGTGACTCAAATCCAAAAGAACTTTTCGGGAATTTTTATCTTTATAGGAGTACTTGTGCAAGCCAACTCTTTTTGTAGCTGACAGTTCAACCTTAACACCATAGTTATTAAGAAACACTGTGTAGTATCCGGGCGAAGCTTTCTCCAGGTCTTTTTTGAACTCACCAACAGGTTTTGATTCAGAATCACCTGAAAACGGTAATAACAACACATCGCCCATATCACCTATCCCGGTTCCACTAAGGTGTGTATGACTAAAGCCATAAATAATTGTATCAGGATAGTGATATCCTGAAGATGCATCCCACCCCATTATATGAGTATCCGGACTAACCTGAACCATACCGAAAGGAACAGTGGCTCCGGGAAATGTATGTCCGTGAAATCCGGTTCCGATAAACGGATCAACATAGCTTAATGCATCTTTATTTCTCAAAGATTTTTCCATGTCACATGCCGTAAGAAAAAATGTTCCCACAACCATAAAAAACAAAAACACAGCTTTATTCATCTCTTTAACTTTTAAACTATTTCAGTATTAACAATTCCAATATAAGGCAAAGTGAAATAAAACGTAGAACCTTCACCCTCTATAGATTCAACCCAAATTTTACCAAACGCAATAATAAACAGTACCAGATACGCAATAGTATCAACTATCATAAGCAACATACTATTAATCCGAATTGCATTAAAAATAGAAATCACATATGCAGCACTACCTAAAACTAATGTTATAAGAACGACACCAACAAATAGCCTTTCGCGCATATAAACCAGTCCGTCATCAGGTTTTGATATCGTAATATTATCTATTAGTTTCGTTATCCGGAATTTCATCAAGCAATTTATTTTTAAGATGAATTTACATAATCACTTACTATAAAAAAGCTTTCCGGTAATTAAGAGACCGGCAAAAACAAAAACCCTAAAATTAAAGTTATAACAATCATCCTTCTAAAATATTAGTTACTATTTACATTAAAATTAAAATTATTTATCAACCTTAAAACTAATGAATTAATAATAAATACCAATAACAAGGCTAAATATAATTTTAAAGTGTAGGGGTGTTTAATATGTTTTTGAGCAACCTGTCTGCCGACATGGCAGGCTCTGTATCTGCATTGAGGAACCTGTCTGACCGTACGTGCAAACTTGATAGAGACCCAGACAAATCAGGGCAAAGAACCAGAGAGAGCATTCTTAACCACTTAGCCATTTCAGGCACATCTTTAGCATAGCCTGACAACTCTTCGGTACAAGCAGCTATAAGATATTCGTTGGTATCCGGTTCAGCAACACACATTCGGATACTTGTAGGAAACCCCTGGATATATAATCTGCGCTCAATAAGTTTCTCAAAACCACGATGTAAATACCCCACATGCGTTTTTGCCCGAACTACGGTATTACCTTGAACAGTAAGCTCCATAGCCATATTTCCGGTAACACCCGGATGGTTTGGCCCAAACCATATCTTTTGAAATTTATGTGAAGATAAATCTATCTCATCACCAATCCTGGCAGTAGTTGAAGGCAATTTGCTCTTGTCAGGTTCGAATCCTAAAAACTTATTTATCATTGTCTTTTCTTTTTGCTGTTACCGGTTGGTTAGGATACAATTTCTCTCTCATATATGTTGCCGGATCATGTGTCTCTCGTCCCGGACGCGGGAAATATGTATTCTCAGAATACTCCTTAGTGTCAAAATCCCTGCGCATATGTGGCATTTCAGTCCAGCCTTCAACAACAAAATTCTCATCAACACGAGGGCTACCCGGAAAATCGATTCCAAAAGCCTCTTTTAACTCACGTTGGTATGTCCAGACTTGTTTCCACAGATGATGAGTAGAAGTCATTACAGCATTTTCCCTGTCGATTAAAGTTTTTACTCCAAGGTCTGTTTTAGTTACAGGATTGTGAAGTAGATAGAGTAACTGAAATTTGCCGTCTTCAATCCAGTCAACACAACTCATTAACACAAAATGGGAAAACCCTTCATAGTCTCTCAGCCAAGTAACAACGTCAATTGCAATATCCTTAGCAACCGTTACAAAAGCAAGCCCCTCACGCTGAAGCGTAACATACTCAGTATTGTACTTCTGCTTTATTTTGTCTAATATTTCGTTCATCGTTCTTAATTTTCATGTTATACAGTATGACGCTTTGAGGTTCTATCGAACGCTCAAAGATTTTATATCGTATATCCTCACATCATACATCCCCACATCCAACTACCAGTTATAATCCGGCATATTCCAATCTTTTATAACCTTCTTTTGATTTGACTGACGAGGAGTAGGACGCATCTGTACACCAAAACGGAACATGTCGAAACGTGGTGTTACCAGTGGTGGGATCTCGATACTACCACAGCCGGTACCAAAACCTAACACCCAGATACTTTCAGCACGTGCCCAATTAAGGAACTTTTCGATAATTCCACTAAGTGGTTTCTCCTCCTTAGGTCTCTCGCCGCTAAAATAATCATATATAGGGTTAACTTTTATGATAGAGCCGTCAGGAGCAACAACTTCTCTCATTTCATCTTCGGGGCGAACAAATGATTTCTCGGCATTCTTAACATTTGTTTCAGAACGCTTCAGCATTTCACTCACCTTAGAATTCATATCATTTTCAGACATTTTATCTCTTTTTAGAAACTATAAATTATTATTGCTAAATCTCCTTGAAAAGAGAAGTTAGTCCATAATCCATCAGGGGATCACGTAAACACCATTGGCATAAATAAGAATAGTCCGACACCGCCTGTTAAGCGAAAAACAGGTCCTATGTAATACATTACACCATGTGAAATAATAGTACGGGTACTAATCGTCTTAAGTAAATTAATCCATGGCTGACTAAAAGGGTCACTTATTGAAAATAACACTTATCAATATAGTGTTGCTACCCTGGTACCATCCGAAATTTGCCTTTTTGAAGTAACGGACATTAAAGGACTTATTAAAGAGAACTCCGATTTTGCTTTAGGAATACTGCAACGATCGCACCGTAGTACTATTCATGCATATAATCAAATGTTTAACTTAACACACAAGCAACTCAACGGCCGTATTGCCAGTGCCTTTTTGTACTTATCACGTCAGCTATTTCTGAGTAGTTCTTTCAAAATGATTTTAACCCGGAATGAGCTCGCAAACTTTACCGCCATGTCAACAGATAAAAGTTCTTCCTTTTTTGCCCACTCATATTATCTATCCATTGAAAGTTCATTTTTAATTACAATGAGTTCAAGGCAAATTCTATCTTTTCACAAAGACTATGATATAAAAACCTTGCAATCCTTGCGGTTAAACCCGGCTTATGCAGTAGGAGTTATGAAATAACGAACTATCTGCATTTAGTAAGGGTTAACCCCGATTTAGAAATACACCATTTTGGTTTTTATCCAAAATGTATGTATTTCTTTATCACTATGCATTAGAAATATTGGTAATATTTCTAATGCATAGTTTGGGTTAAATCTTTATCATAAAATTAAAAAAGCTGCTCATCTCTGAACAGCTTTTGTACCCAGAGCCGGGGTCGAACCGGCACTCCCGAAGGAACTGGTGTTTGAGACCAGCGCGTCTACCAATTCCGCCATCTGGGCTTGTGCAAAAATCTTTTTGCGGATGCGAATATACGCCAATTACATTTTTTATGCAAAAAGTTCTTTAAAATATTTTTTAGTCGTTTGAAGTAGACTTTTTAGCATCTAAATATGACACTACCTTGCCATAAATAATTAATGAAACTGCCGAAAACAGAGCTATTGCAACAAAATAGTACCAAATATAGTGAGCATTGTCATATGCTGTCAGCTTTTCTGTTTCTGTCAGAAGTAGCGGATCAGGACAATATTTCTGAAGAAGGAATCCTGATAACCCAAACCCTAAAATGGATGAGAAAAATGAGTGTAGGTGGCTAAAGCCTAAATACAACCCCTCTTCACCTTTTGGAGCCTGAAACGAAAAATACTCAAGAAACCGTGGTGAGATAAAAGACTCTGCCAACCCCTGAAAAGCAATACCTACAATCATCATAAATGCAACAGGATGCATATTTAAAAATCCCATGGTATCACCCGGTATCAGGTTGCCGGCAGCCATTGCGAATGCAGATACAGGCATTATAAGCATCCCTATTGTCATAGAAAAGAGTGCAGATCGTTTTATCAACAGTGAAGTAATAATACCCACTGTCGTAAAAACAACCAGCGGATTAACGTTCGCATACCACGATGGCGATGCATCTTCACCCGCCATACGCAGCACATACTTTGGCATCGTAGCGTACAGCTGATGTTGAACCATCCAAAAACCTGTTATAATCAGTATTAAAATAATAAGTCTGGCATTTGTCAATACACTTATAAGAGCTCTAAATATCTCACGAATAGACTTCCCTTCACCGTGCGTCACTGTAGGTCGAAAAAAGAATATAACTGCCAAAAGGGCAAACAGTGTCATCCCGGCTGAGAAGTAACTTATGTTTATCAACCCTACATTACCCATAGCCTCACGTAATGGTTTCACAACTGTTTTACCTGAAAATGCACCAATATTTACAATAGTATAAAAGATTGAAAATCCTGTAGCACGGTTCGCTGATGATGTCTCTTTTGCAACAGTTCCGGTAATAACAGATTTAATAAAACTGCCACCAATAACAATCAAACCCATTATCGGTAAAATAACATATCTCTGACTACTCTCACGCAGGCCGGTAAATTCAGTATCAAACCCATATTTTGCCAAACCTGCTTCCTGCAATACTGTTGGGAAAAAGGCCAGGCCAAAATAACCCAATGAAAGTAATGTAAAAGCAATCAATAATGATTTCTTAAACCCAATCTTATCAGCATAGGCTCCTGAAAATGTTGGTAGAAAATAGAGTAACGCACTAAACGTGCCCGAAATCATTGCTGCTTCAACATCACTAAAAGCCAGTATTCTCGACAAGTAAAGAGTTATGACAATAAAAACACCATAGTAGGCAGCACGCTCCAATAACTCCACAGTATTTGCAACCCAAAATGCTTTTGAAAACCTCTTGAAAAATGCAGTAATTGTATTCATAAAATTTCAATTTCAAGGGCACAAATATATACCTTTAAAAATTACAAATTCCATTATCTTTGGGTTTTAATATAAAAAGTGGTTATGTTCTCTACTGAAGGAATTATCCTTAATCATGTAAAATACTCCGAAACAAGTATTATTGTTCACATCTACACATCGATGTTTGGCAGACAGAGTTATATGGTTAACGGAGTTAGGCGCTCACGCAGTAAAGGGAAAGCTGTTTTCCTGCAACCATTAACTCTAATGCAAATGGAAGTTACTCATCATGAGAAAAAAGAGATCCATCGCATTATCGATTATAAAGTTCTTCACCCTTTCTGTTCCATTCCTTTTAATCAGACAAAACGCTCTATCACATTCTTTATCACTGAAATATTATCAAAAGTTTTAAAGGAAGAACATCCGAATAAAGAGTTGTTTGATTTTGTTTTCAATGCAATACAGGTATTAGATGAAATTGTGCCAGGACTGACAAATTTTCACCTTTTCTTTCTGTTTCAACTCTCCCGGTTCCTTGGCTTTGGAGTATCTTATTCCAATGACAACACTAATACTTTTTTTGATCTCAAAAACAGTGAATATCGTAAAACAGAACCTGACCATCCATATTTTATAAATGAACAAACCCTGAAAAACTGGATAAAACTATCAACTCTAAATGTTGAACATCTCAACAACCTCGAATTAACATCAGAACAACGCAGAAAATTATTGAATTCTCTTGTTTTGTATTATGAATTGCATATCCTAAAATTTGGTTCCCTAAAGAGCCTTGTTGTTTTGCAAGCTTTGTTTGATGTCTGAACATTAAACATAAATCATTGTTAATAACAATATATAACCTGTTCATCAAACATTCGCCTGTGTTCATTAAAAAAACAGAAATAACCTCTAAGATTTAGAGCCTTTTGTTTACAAAATACTTAAATTTAATAAAAATACGCTAAACTGAATATGGCATTAGACACAAAATATAAAAACCTTAACCCAAGCTATTTCACACTAATACGACCTGAAATAGAAAAATATGGGGCAATTAATTTATCCGAAGGATTTACCGGTTTTCATTGTTCTGATAAATTAGTAAATCTGGTACAAAAACATGTTTCTGAAGGACTTAATCAATATGGTGAAGCGTATGGAGAGAAAGTACTACGAGAAAAAATAGCAGAAAAAGTTCAAAAATTATATGGCCATTATTACGATCCTGAAAAAGAAATAACCATAACAGCAGGTGCACCACAAGCCATTTCAACTACTCTTTCAGCAATTATAAAAGAGGGTGATGAAGTAATTGTCTTTGAACCGGCATGCATTAACATTGTACCTGCAATCAAAATGAATGGAGGCCAACCGGTTTTCATCCCTATTGACAAGTCCAATTTTATTATTGATTGGGAACAGGTTCAAAAAATGATAACTGCCAAAACCCGGATGATTATCATTAATACTCCTCATAGCCCTACCGGTACGGTTTTAAATGAGCTTGATATGCTCCGCCTTCAAAAAATCATTAACGGCACAAACATACTGATTCTGAGTGATGAAACATTTGAGCATATTCTTTTTGAAGGAGAGTCTCATCAAAGCATGGCTCAGTATCCCATATTGACGCAAAAAAGTATCATTGTTTCCAATTTTGGTGAAACATTTCATGTTACAGGATGGCAAACCGGATATTGCCTTGCACCTGAAGAGATTACACGGGAAATACGAAAAATACAAGAGATTACTATCAGTAGGGTTAACACTCCGTTTCAACTGGCATTTGCCGATTTTTTACAATATGAAGACGAGTATCTTAACCTTAACGAATTCTATCAAAAAAAGAGAGATTTACTTAACAACCTCATTGAATCATCAGGATTTTTCCCGCTAATATCGAAAGGATCATACTTCCAACTTCTGGACTACAGCAAACTATCTTTGGAAAATGATTTTGATTTTACACTAAAGCTCATAAGGGAATATGGAGTAGCATTAACACCTCTGAGTATTTTCTCACATTCAAAATCTGACAACCATCTTTTACGCATAAACTTTGCCCAACCGGATGAAATCATTAATGATGTTGCCCAAAGATTACTTTCTGTAAAATAGACAACACATTTATCATTTTCTAACATAAACAACATCCTCATACAACAACTTAATCACAAGGGATTTGACAGAAAGTTACATCTCGCTTAGTATTTTTTCAACAATGTTTGCAGACTTATTAACAACCATCCCTTGTTATCCCAACATACAGAAAGACGCTATTACACCCTGAATATCTAACACTTAAGTAATCATGTCGACGAAGACATATCACCTTAAAAACATGACTCTACTCTAAACCGTTGATAATTTCACCATTTAAGTAAGTAGATTTTAATTTTTTTTAACCTATTTTGCAATCAAAGCTGTACATTTAAATGAAAGTAATACAGGGATTAACATACATAGGGCTAACTCTTTTTTTGTTAAATTTTGTTCCACTCTCAGTTAAGGGACAAAAAAAGGTTTCGTATTCCACTCAAAAGCGCACATTTAACAAAGCTCTTAATTTAATCGAGTCAGGCGATTACCATTTAGCTATTCAAAAATTAAATGAAATTTTAGAAACAGACTCGACCAATTTAGATGTGTTATATTATCTGGGATATTGCTACCTGAACACATCCGATGTGCCGGACACTGCAGCAATGTATTTTGAAGAAGGAATACGAAAACTAAACACTGAAGAGACATACTCGGATTTAGGCGTTGATTTCAGGCTCGCTCTGGCCGAAACCGATCAGGTGTTACTTAAGCCTGACAAAGCACTCTCTTTATACGAAGAGTTAAAAGCCCATGTACCTCAATCAGACATTGAGCTCCACAAGTTATTAGATCACAAAATCAATGTATGCAGAAATGCAAAAATTTACCTGAGCAACACCGTTGAGATTATAGTGACAAATTTAGGGCCGGAAGTAAACTCCCCCTATGATGATCATAGCCCGTTAATAACTGTAAAAAACAATTTACTCATATTCACATCCCGGCGGCCCACAGCTAAGGCTGCCAAACTAAAAGACGGGCAATCACCTGAGAAAATCTATTATTCGAAAAGAGTGGACAACAAATGGACAAAAGCCAAATTATTAAGGGTTTTTTACAAGAAATATGATCATGAGTCAGCCGCATCTGTTTCGGCCGACGGCACTGAATTGTTTATCTTTCATAATGATATTGAAGGGAAAAGCATTTATGTAAGCTATTTTGATGGCTCTGAATGGAACACTCCAAAAAAGCTACCTTCTCCTATCAACTCACGTGCTGATGAAACCCATGCGTCCCTTTCAGCAGACAAAAGCACTCTGTTTTTCACCAGTAACAGAGAGGGTGGTTATGGGGGAATGGATGTATATATGACTAAGCTTAACGCCAATGGCAAATGGGGAGCACCGAAAAATTTAGGCCCAAATATTAATTCGCTTTATGACGAAGATACACCAATGCTACACCCTGACGGCAAAACGTTATATTTCTCTTCCGAAGGACATAACTCCATGGGCAGAATGGATGTTTTTTACAGTGAAATGAAACCTGATAGCAGTTGGACTCCTCCGGTAAATTTGGGATATCCTATCAACACTCCTGATGATGATTTCTTTTTTGTTCCTACAATAAATAAAAGTGAGGCTTATTATGCTTCAAGCAGATTTAAAGATAATTATGGAGGAGCAGACATTTACCATGTGAAATTCAAAGAAAACTTTTCCGGAAATCTTGCAGTAATAGAGGGTGTAATAAAAAAAGATGGAGATACTCCATTAGAAAAGATACGGATATTAGTGACTGATTTGGACAATAATCGGTTAGTAGGTGATTATCGTCCCGACTCACGAACAGGAACTTATATAATGTTTCTGGAAACAGGTAATCTTTATGAGATAAAACAGGTAATAGGAGGAAAGCGTGAAAAAATAGAGCACTTAGACATACGTGAAGAGATGGCCTTTGATAAGTTAGGCGATATTTTGATGTTTAAAGAAGTTACAATCACTCCTCCCATGACTCCATGTCTCTCTAAGGTGGAACACGACTCTAAACAAATTGAGCAACAAATCAATCTCATTACGGCCAGGAAAATAATACAACCTGCAAATCAATATCCATACAGGTATGTTGTTCAAATACTTGCATTAAAACGTAAACCCCTGTTTGCATATCTTTATTTTAGAGATCTGGAATCAAGCAAAATAAAATCATATAAATGCACTGATGGCTATACCCGTTATATTTATGGAGTGTACGATGGTTTTAAGGCTGCCCAAAAAGTTATGACAGAGATACAAAAAAGTGGCAAGTTCCAGGATGCTTTTGCGAGAGATTATAGTGACATTGAAAGATTGTCAATAACACCTGTCAACAGATATAATGAGAATCAAATGATTAAACTCAATACTCCTTCAAAAGTGCAATAATTCATATTGAGCTCTTCAAAATAAGCCTTAGCATAATACTTTTTTATTAGAAACAATTATATTTGCACCGTAATATATTTTGGTCCCGTAGTTCAACGGATAGAACAAGTGTTTCCTAAACACTAGATATGGGTTCGATTCCCGTCGGGACTACTTGTTACGTGTTGAGTTTCTATACCATAAGCATTTTAAAACTGAAAAAGGGAACAAAACTGTTCCCTTTTTTTACTATTTGAATATTGTTTGAAGAAGTTAAAAATTCAGATAACAGGATTATAAACCCAAGTGTCAGTAGTTTCTTCATATCTCAAACGATTTTTTATTTCCACTCATCACATACTCCATTCATTGCCAGTCCTCAGTTTTTTGAATAAATTTCGACAACCCCTTTGGAGTGCCTATCCACAGATTACCATATTCATCCTCCTCGATACATGAAACATCATCATCAGGTAATCCGTCCCGGGTTGTGTAGTGTGTAAACTGTGTTGTTATTTCACCGGTATGTTCATTCTTCCATCGTTCCATCTTGTTTAATCCTCCGCCATGTGTTCCTAACCATATCGTCCCGAACCGATCTTTAAAAAAAATTATCGACACCACTGGTATTCAGGCTATGGGGATTTTCCGGTTCCTGTTTGTAGTGTATAATTTTTGAGGGAGTAACACTATTTGGTGTTACTTTTATAAAGGGTGGAAAGATCTTACGGAGTCCACCCCAAGATGTTGACCATAACTCGCCTGATTTTTCTTCAAAGATAATTCTACCTCCTTGTGGCCTACCCAAAGTATCCAGTATTTTTCTGTTCATCTACATCCGGACTGTAAACAGTAAATTTTGCCGTGTTATTATTGGATATATCAAAACTACTAATTATTATTTAAACTCGAATTTATCTAATGGATTTTTTATTGTATTTAAACCTACTTGTGTAGTATGGGTATATATTCCGGTAAAAGTGGCAACTCTCGTTTGTGTAAAAGAGCTACCGCGGTGTAAAATTAAAGCCGTTTCTAACAGTCAACATATAGGTTGTTAATATAGTTGTTGAAAAAGAAATTACGAAACATTTTTCCTTTTTGTTATATTTGGCAGAAAATAATCAAACTTTATTGGGAGGAAACAGATGGGGGGTAGTCAAAAACTACAGAACTATTCGGAAGAATCAATCAGAACACTGGACTGGAAAGAGCATATCCGCAAGCGTCCGGGAATGTATATCGGTAAGTTAGGCGATGGTTCCTTTCCTGACGATGGCATATATGTTTTATTGAAAGAGGTCATGGATAATTCCATTGACGAATATATGATGGGTTTTGGAAAGAAAATTGATGTTACGGTTGAGAATGGAGTTGTATCGGTGCGTGATTACGGCAGGGGTATCCCTCTCGGTAAAGTTATTGACGTTGCGTCAAGGATGAACACCGGTGCCAAATACGATTCAAAAGTATTTAAAAAGTCGGTTGGACTTAACGGTGTGGGAATAAAAGCCGTTAATGCATTGTCGGAAATGTTTACGGTTCAGGCCTTTCGTGAAGGGCAATCGAAGAAAATAGAATTCAGCCGTGGAGAGCTGGTTGAAGATACCGATATAGAGAATATAAGTGACAAAAATGGAACTTTTGTCTCTTTCATCCCTGACACTTCGGTTTTCGAAAGCTACAGTTTTCAGGATGAATATATCGAGAGTCTGCTAAAAAACTATACATATCTGAATACAGGTCTGGCAATAAATTTTAACGGAAAAGTATTTCAGTCAAAAAATGGTCTGGTCGATCTTCTGAATGAGAATATGACCACATCGGAAGTGTACCCTATTATTCATCTGAAAAGAGAGGATTTAGAAGTTACTATTACTCACGGCAATCAGTATGGCGAGGAGTATTACACTTTTGTTAATGGTCAGCACACCACGCAGGGAGGAATACATTTAATCGCGTTTCGTGAAGCAATAGTAAAAACCATCAGGGAATTTTATAATAAGAATTTTGATGTTTCAGATATCCGTACGGGTATTATTGCAGCCATAAGTATTAAAATTGAAGAGCCTGTTTTTGAGTCGCAGACAAAAACGAAACTCGGTTCAAAAGATATTGGTCTCCAAGGCCCTTCGGTTCGTAATTTTGTGATTGATTTTATGAAAGAAGAGCTGGACAACTACCTTCATAAGAATCAGGATACAGCGGATATTTTATACAAAAAGATTCTGGAGTCGGAAAAAGAGCGTAAAGCTATTTCAGGCATTCAGAAACTGGCCAAAGAGCGTGCCAAAAAGGTGAGCTTGCACAACAAGAAACTGCGTGATTGTCGTATACACTACAACTCAAAGGATGAACGCAAACTTGACAGTTCCATTTTTATTACTGAGGGAGATTCGGCAAGTGGCTCTATCACTAAAGCCCGGGATGTAAACTCGCAAGCTGTCTTCAGCCTTAAAGGGAAACCACTAAACTCATATGGGCTAACACGAAAGGTTGTGTACGAGAATGAGGAGTTTAACCTTTTGCAGGCAGCACTGAATATTGAAGACGGCCTTGAAACACTCAGGTATAATCACGTTATTGTTGCTACTGATGCCGATGTTGACGGAATGCATATCAGACTATTGTTACTTACTTTCTTTCTGCAGTTCTTCCCTGAGCTGGTAAAGAACGGGCATCTCTATATCCTTCAAACACCGCTATTCAGGGTGAGAAATAAAAAAGAGACTATTTATTGTTATAGTGATGTGGAGCGCATAGCCGCAACATCCAAACTTGGCAAAAATCCGGAGATAACACGTTTTAAAGGATTGGGAGAAATATCACCCGGAGAGTTCAAGAACTTTATCGGGAAAGCTATGCGTCTGGAACAAGTACGGTTAAAACGTAATGATGCAGTAAAAGATCTGTTAGACTTTTACATGGGAAAAAATACGCCAAACAGGCAAACATTCATAATTGATAACCTCGTTATTGAAGAGGATATTGTTGATTGAAGAAGAGGAGGAAAGCCCCCTTTAATTCCCTCAAAGGGGGGAAAGCAAACTAATAAACAGACAAATATTTAATGAATCTGGAAGAACAAAATATAGACAAAGAGGACGAAGAGAACAACCAGCCTGATGACAATACCACGGGAAAGCAGGAAGTACACTCCCCTGTATGGGAAGTTGACGGTACTCGTATCAATCATCTGCCCGGAATGTATAAAAACTGGTTTCTCGATTATGCTTCTTATGTTATTTTGGAACGGGCCGTTCCGCACATTAATGATGGTTTAAAGCCTGTTCAGCGCCGTATTTTGCAAGCCATGTTCCGTATGGATGACGGGCGTTTTAATAAAGTTGCCAACATTATCGGTTTTACCATGCAATATCATCCTCACGGTGATGCTTCAATTGGTGATGCTCTGGTTCAGTTGGGGCAGAAGAACATGCTTATTGACATGCAGGGAAACTGGGGGAATATATTTACTGGCGACAGAGCTGCTGCTTCGCGATATATTGAGGCCAGACTGACAAAGTTTGCTCATGAGGTGGTTTTCAATCCTAAAACTACAATTTGGAAACAGACATATGACGGTAGAAATCAGGAGCCGGTTACGCTACCGGTTAAGTTCCCGTTGTTGTTGGCACAGGGTGTTGAAGGTATTGCAGTGGGGCTGGCATCAAAAATATTGCCTCATAACTTTGTCGAGCTGATTGATGCTTCCATTGGCCATCTCAGGGGGGAGTCTTTTGAACTCTATCCTGATTTTCCTACAGGTGGAATGATAGATGTGTCGCGATACAACGATGGATTGCGTGGTGGTGCGGTTAAAGTGAGAGCCAAAATAGAGAAGGTTGACAATAAAACACTCAAGATAGCTGATATCCCTTACGGTAGAAACACAACGTCCCTGATAGAGTCGATACTTAAAGCCAACGAAAAGGGGAAAATAAAGGTTAAAAAGATAGATGACAATACCGCGGAATTTGTTGAGATTCTTATTCATCTGCCATCAGGTGTGTCACCGGATAAAACTATTGATGCACTTTATGCTTTCTCTGATTGTGAACTGTCTATATCTCCCAATGCATGCGTGATAAAAGATAACAAACCGCTTTTCATCCATGTGTCTGAAATATTAATTGCGAATACTGACCATACAGTGTTTTTACTTAGGCGTGAGCTTGAGATACGCAGAGAGGAGCTTGAAGATAGCTGGCACAAATCTTCATTGGAACGTATTTTTATTGAGAAGAAAATTTATCAGCGCATTGAGGATTGTGAAACATGGGAAGCAATAATAAAAACAATTGATCATGGTCTGGAACCGTATAAAAAGCTATTGAGGCGACAGGTTACCCGTGATGATATCGTGAAGCTTACTGAAATAAAAATCAAACGGATATCAAAATACGACTCTAAAAAAGCTGATGAATATATTGCATCGCTTGAAGAGGAGATGGAACAGGTTGATTACCATTTAGCTAATCTTATCACTTATGCAATAAATTACTATAAACGTATAAAACGTCTTTTTGCTAAGAAGTTCCCGCGCCAGACAGAGATTCGCAGTTTTGCCAGCATTGAGGCTTCTAAGGTTGTTGTTAAAAACGAAAAACTATACATAAACAGGCAGGACGGCTTTATCGGCACTTCACTGAAAAAAGATGAATATATTTGTGATTGTTCCGATATTGATGATGTAATAATCTTTTACAAAAACGGGACATATATAATCTCCAAAGTATCAGACAAAGCATTTGTAGGGAAAAATATTATTCATATTACCATATTCAAACGTAACGATAAACGTACCATATACAATGCCGTCTATCGTAATGGAAAGAGTGGGTTTATCTATATGAAACGATTTGCTGTTACGGGCTTAACGCGTGATAAAGAGTATGATCTGACACAGGGCAAACCGGGATCAAGATTGTTGTACTTTAGTGCTAATCCTAATGGAGAAGCTGAAATACTTAAAGTTGTGCTTAAGCCTAAACCACGTATACGGAATCTGATTTTTGAGGTTAACATGGGTGAACTGGCCATCAAGGGACGTGGCTCGATGGGTAATATACTCACGAAATATGAGCTGCATAAGATCTCACTTAAAAAACGTGGTGAATCAACTCTTGGTGGGCGTAAGATATGGTTTGAGGAGGAGACTCTAAAACTGAATGTTGACGGTCGCGGTAAATATATCGGGGAGTATCAGGGAAGTGACCAGATACTTGTGATAACTAAAGAGGGCGAGTTCTATCAGACTAATTTTGATCTCTCTAACCACTATGACAACAATATTCAGGTCATTGAAAAGTTTGAGTTAAATGATGTTTGGTCGGCAGTTTATTATGATGCAGATCAAGTCTATTACTATGTCAAGAGGTTCCAGGTTGATAGTGTGAGTAAAACTCAGCGTTTTATTGGTGATAACTCTAAATCATACTTAGTTAAACTTACCAAGGTAGATTACCCGAGACTTGAGATAAAGTTTGGCGGTGATGATAAGTTGCGGGAGAAGATGATAGTTGAAGTAGCTGAATTTATTGGTGTTAAAAGTTATAAAGCCCGGGGGAAACGACTAACAACGTATCAGGTTTCCAGGATCAAGGAGCTTGAGCCTATTCATAAACCTGTAGAGGAGGATGAAGAGTCGGAACAGACAGAACAATCTCCTGCAGAGGGAACAGTTAAAAATAGAGATGAGGATAGCAATCAAATGACACTCTTTAAGGATGAGTAGTGATAAGGTTTTTCTAATCGGTTTTATGGGTTGTGGGAAAAGTACTCTCGGGAGACACCTCGCCAAGACTCTGGGTTGGGATTTTATTGATCTGGACAAATACTTTGAGAAGAAGTTCAGAACGACAGTACCTCTATATTTTAGGGAGTTTGGGGAAGATGGATTCAGAGACGCTGAACGTTCTGCATTGCATGAGATGAAAGACGCTAAAAAAGTAATTATTGCAGCCGGAGGAGGAACACCATGTTTTTTCGATAATATGGATTTCATGAATAATCATGGCGTGACTGTTTACCTTCAAGTATCACCTGAAGTTTTGGCACAAAGACTCTCTAACTCACGAAATGTGCGCCCCCTTGTTCAGGGCAAGTCAGGTGATGAACTGATCCGGTATATCAAAGAAAAGTTAAATAGTCGTGAGCCATACTATAACAAAGCGCAGGTGATTGCCGATGCTGCGGTGATTAACCTGGACGGTTACTTGCGCGTGCTTGAAGGTGCAGGGATAACCGGACGATAGAGACTTTTCGTATTTGTTAATCAAAATTGCAAACTTTGCGATTATCTTTGCGAACTTTGCGGTTTGTCAAATGTCCAAGTTCCAACACTCAATACTCAACTTCCAAATAGTATCTATTCACCATGTGAGTACTTACTTATATATTTATGCTGACACATCATAATCCCTAAGGGCATCATTCAATGATGTTTTCTTATTGGTTGATTCTTTACGCGTACCAATTATCAATGCAACCGGAACCTGATAATCTCCGGCAGGAAATTTCTTGGTATACGAACCCGGTATCACAACTGAGCGTGGAGGAACATACCCCTTGTACTCTTTAGGCTCACTGCCTGTAACGTCAATTATCTTAGTTGAACCGGTAAGCACGACATTAGCTCCTAACACAGCCTCTTTGCCTACATGGCAACCTTCAACAACAATGCAACGAGAACCGATAAAAGCATTATCTTCAATAATTACAGGTGCTGCCTGAACAGGTTCTAAGACACCTCCAATACCAACTCCACCACTCAAGTGTACATTTTTACCAATCTGGGCACAACTGCCAACGGTAGTCCATGTATCAACCATTGTGTGAGAGTCAACGTAAGCACCGATATTAACATACGATGGCATCATAATCACTCCACTTGCCAAATAAGCACCATATCTGGCAACAGCATGAGGAACAACCCGGACACCTAACTCTTTATAATTCTTTTTAAGTGCTATCTTATCATGAAACTCAAATGGCCCCACTTCAATAGTTTTCATCTGCTGAATGGGGAAATACAGTATTACAGCTTTCTTTACCCATTCGTTTACCTGCCATTGCTCACCAACAGGCTCGGCTACACGCACTAATCCTTTGTCAAGTTTCTCAATCACTTCCCTAACCGCTTCTACCGTTTCAGGTTTACTTAAGAGTTCCCTATTGTCCCATGCTTTCTCTATCTGATTCTTTAAATCTGTCATCCGTATAAATTTTACATTATGTTACAAAAATAACACGAAATTCGGAGTTTCCCAGATCAATTAGAAATATTCAACTCTTTTTTGAATTGTAAAAGTTGCATGTTAATGGCTGTTAATTATGCCTAAATAAGACAAATGTATAGTGTTGTATTTTGATAACCTGCTTATATTCACATTTGTAAAACATGTTATTAAGAATTTCTAAAATGAATAACCCAATTTCATCTTATAAAACAATCTTAGCTTTTGTATTGATATTGATTACGACAATGGCTTTTTCGCAAGATCAACCTAACGAGTTACAGCTGGCCAAATTTATTGTAAAAACGACTCCTTCCGATCAGGTAATTCCTTTTTCCTTTGTTGCCAATATGAGAACAGGAGACGGAAAAGAGACAAGAGAAAACGGATGTTTTAATATGTTTGTAGCTGTGGGTGATTCCCTCATTTTTAAATGTCTGGGGTATGTTGATACAACTTGGGTAGTAAGTAATGAGAACCTGTTATTGGACACAATACCCCTTAAAGTTGAAGCGAAATCATACTCACTGAATGAGGTGAATGTATACTGGTTTAGATCATATGCAGCATTTAAACAGATGTTTCTCTCTTTAAAAGTACCATCAGAAGGACCCATGAAAATCAACTTCAATATTAATATAAAAGAGATCAATGCACTTGCAAAAGCCAATTCAGGCACCTTTGGACTTTCTTCATCAATGGGGGGTAGACCATGGAAATCAAAAGAACAACGCAAATTTGATATTTTCTTAGCTTACGAAAAACGATCTGAGCGACTGAAAGAACTAACATCTCATAAGAACCTAATGGCTTTCACCGGGTTTGAAGAAGAAAAACTTGATTCCTTTGTGGTTTTTCTGAGGAAACACTACACAATTAATCCTAACTTATCCAATTATAAAATCATGGCAGCAGTTCAGGTTGCCTATGAAGAGTTCCTCGCTATACAGCATTAGATGTATGGTTATTAAAAAATGCCTGTAGCAATAAAAAATTGTATTCAGAAAAAGAAAAAATAATTACATGAAAAAAATACAATGAGGTTGCTAAACTTTTTTCTTAACCTGTCAATCGTTAAAAAGTGAATTAGGAATACCAACAATAATTTCATCTTCCAAAACCCCACCAAATTTGTGTTATTTTATCAGGTTTCACAAAAGCAATTATTACATCCGGTTTTTCTGAGGAACCCAAAACAATATTCTTCACAGGATTGGTAATTATGGGTATTTCGTTTAGTGCATTGAGAATAAACCTAATGGGAATATTGGATTCTTCTGAAATTTGGGCAGCTAATTTTTTATCATCCCGGTAAAATCCAAAAGAACGTAGCGCCCCTAAACAATCAATATCATCTTTGCGGATTATTAAAGGTGAATGCAATGAGGAAATAACTGCTTCACAAAATCTTATTGATTTTTTTGGCGAGTTATAATTTGAAGCCAGTAGGCTATTAATTTTAATACCTGTTTGCTTTTCTCCAAGAAGGTTTTGTATTTTGTTCAGAAAGTTCATAATAACAAAATTTAGTATTCATTCCCTTTTCCATTGCCTGATCTTCCACAAGAAAAATTTTAAACAGCAGACTGGATGCAAAATACGGACTTAATTTATGATCCAAAACAGGTATTGCAATTTTTTGCATGGGTAGACTTTTTTTTAAAAATTCATGTCTGTTTAATCTTATTTTTTTAGTAGTCTTAAAACTCTCAGTATAATATCTAACCAACTTTTATTGTTTTGATTAGGCTTGTTTTTAGATGATTTATTATCATCACAATCTCCCATCCTTCTACCTGTTTTTGGACCTTTGCCTTCCGGTCCTGTTTTGTCAAATCCGGGCATGATAACCTCCTTCTTATTAAAAATTAAAAAATTAATACTCAATTTGACAACAAAGTTACTTTACAACGAGCAAGATTTAATAAAACACCAATATTTAGTCCTTAAGGGGAAATTTGAGATTACTCAATATTTTTATTGATGTATGTTCGGACTTTTAATCTGGCCACTGCGATTTTTCGTTTGGTAAAATGTTCAAATCAAAATCCGCTGCCCTATTTTCACATCGGACCCTTCATCAATTAAGGTTTTTAAATGATCTGGAAAACACAAAAGCATACTTGATCCTATACTAAAATACCCGCAAGGCGTCCCTTTTTTAAAATTCTGCATTTCTTCATAGTTAGTATGAATTCTATTAACATTTAAGGACCCGACTGCAATCATGGCTAACGAAAATCTATCTGTTATAAAAACATATCCTATC
The DNA here is from genome assembly GCA_965371855.1 of uncultured bacterium. Classification (GTDB taxonomy): domain Bacteria; phylum Bacteroidota; class Bacteroidia; order Bacteroidales; family Marinilabiliaceae; genus JAADEM01. The sequence continues at coordinate 621 of CBDUZZ010000003.1, read as the reverse complement.
GATGCATTTTTTTTAACTGCTCTGTCAAACATTTCTATTCCCAATAAATTTTCTAATCCAATGCATACAGGGATAAAAGCCTTCCTTTTGTTTTTTTGAGTATAAATAAATATTATTTATATGGCTCTACTACCATTTTCGTGGATAGATATTTAATCATTCACTAAATTGACATATTTATTTAGTGAAATATATAAATCCTTATTCATCTTTCACCTCAACCCTAACCCTTCTCCTCACAGGAGAAGGGAAATTGAGGCTAAATAGTCATAACTGCTCCCTCTCCTATGAGGAGAGGGCCGGGGTGAGGTGTTTTAATAACAGTCTTTTCGTACCCACAAAATTCGTAGTAGAACCTTAAAAATATTGAAAACTTCAGAGTTCATTGGTTTGTCTTCGATTTATGGAGATAATATTTATAATTATTCAACAGTAGCACTAAAAGATTCTACAATATGCCTGATTGAAAAGGATAGTTTTAGAAAGTTGCTGACAAGCAATGGCGGTTTTGCTTCTGAAATAATCAAATGGTACTGTGAAAATGAAAAACAGCTTTTCAATAAAATCCAAAGTTTGGGCAATAAACAAATGCATGGACGGTTGGCTGACACATTGATTTAC
>CBDUZZ010000002.1:0-117981 GCA_965371855.1 uncultured bacterium | reverse complement strand
CTTATCTTTAGTCGGTAATTTATAATAAAAAAGGTTTTTAGACGGACTGCCGTTAGCGGTTATTGTAAAGAAAGATTTCAGCAATTATAAAATCAGATTATCTTTGTGAAAAGAATTTTTAAATGAACAAAATTGAAAGAAATATAAAAACAGACTTTTACAAGAAAGTTTCGGACTTATTGAGAAAAGCAAGACAATCAGTTGTCCAGACTATTAATCAAACAATGGTTTTTACCTATTTTGAAATTGGAAAAATGATTGTTGAAGAAGAACAAGCCGGAAAAGAACGGGCAGAATACGGAAAACAACTTTTGCAAGGACTTTCAAAAAGACTAACGGTTGAATTTGGGAAAGGATTTTCAACAACCAATATTAAGCAAATGCGTAGTTTTTATCTTATATACTCAAAAGGTCAGACAGCGTCTGACGAATTCAGATTGAGTTGGTCTCATTATTTAAAATTAATGCGAATGGATAATGAAAAAGAAAGAAAATTCTACGAAATCGAGGCATATAAGAATAATTGGAGTTTGAAAGAATTACAAAGACAATTTGATACTGCATTATACGAAAGACTGGTACTAAGTAGAGATAAGCAAGGAGTCAAAGAATTATCTGAAAAAGGACAAACTATAGAAAAGCCCAAGGACAGTTTGAAAGACCCATATATTCTAGAATTTGTAGGATTGCCAGAAGATGAAAAGTATTCAGAAAGCGAATTAGAGCAAAGAATTATTGACAAGTTAGAACATTTTTTGCTTGAATTAGGAAAAGGATTTACATTTGTTGGAAGACAAGTTCGTTTTACTTTTGATGATGAGCATTACCGTGTTGATTTAGTCTTTTATAATAGGATTTTGCAGTGTTTTGTGGTAATAGATTTAAAGATAGGAAAACTAACACATCAAGACTTAGGACAAATGCAAATGTATGTAAATTATTATGACAGATATGTAAAACTTGACAATGAGAATAAAACAATAGGAATAATTTTATGCAAGGATAAAAAGGACACCTTAATTGAAATAACACTTCCAGAAAACAATGAACAGATTTTTGCAAGTAAATATCAAACAGTTTTACCGAGCAAAGAAGATTTAAAACAGTTAATTGAGAACAAAGAATAAAAGCAACAAACCGCTAACAATGTATATAAAAAATAAGCGAAATAGTAGTAATATCAAGGTTTGTAGCCCGTTTGAACTTTCTTGCAAATTGAAAATTTTGTGCTTCGGAATCGCTTACTTTTCATATACTTAACGTTGCCCATTATTTGGTACGGTAATAATTGACAGGAAAAGTTCATTGATCTGCTCTAATTTTGAACAAATATTTTCCTTCAATGAAAATGTTTCAAACTGATAGATATGCATGTGACATTCTTATTTGCATGCAAGAATTACCTTTCTTTTTTGAGAAAAGAGTATCAGGTAAAAAACTAAACTAAACTAAAACAAATGAGTGATAAACCTGTGAAAGCTATCATCTTTGATATGGATGGTGTATTAGTAGATAGTGAACCTCATCATGATCGAATTGAGAAAAAACTGTTTGCTAAACTTGAGTTGGATATTGGTGATGATGAGCATAGTACCTATATGGGAAAGGCCACTGATATGATGTGGAAAGAAATCAGCCGAAACAAAAAACTTAAGCAAAAAGTTGAAGAACTTGTTGAATTGAACAATCAGGAAGGCATAAATTATTTTACTGCATTAAAAAAAATTGAACCGATGCCGGGAATTGAAAAAGTACTCAAAAAAATGATACTAATAGGCACCCCGATGGCTGTTGCTTCGTCTTCCAGTCCCGAAATCATTGATATCATTTTAAAAAGAACAGGTTTAAGTAAGTATTTTCTTCATATCGTTAATAGTTCGGTAGTTGGCAAAAGTAAACCTGAGCCTGATATTTTTTTACATGCCGCTGGTTTACTATCTGTAAAACCAGACGAGTGCATCGTAATCGAAGATTCGACAAATGGTATTAGAGCGGCTAAAGCGGCTAATATGTATTGCATTGCATATAATGGAGCATCTTCTAAAAATCAGGATAAGAGCCTGGCCGATGAACAGATAGAAGATTATTCACAACTAGAAAGTATATTGTTAAAATATATTTTATTGTAAGACCGTGAGGGCAATAGCGTTTATCAAATGTGGCCATACCTGTAGCATCCACGGCAATTTTTTGCATAGTTTGTGTAATTGGTTGTTGTAATTACTATTGTTTAGACAAACAAAAAGCCCCATAAGATTACTCTTACAGGGCTTGTGATTCCGGCGGGATTCGAACCCACGACCCATAGCTTAGAAGGCTATTGCTCTATCCAGCTGAGCTACGGAACCATTATTCCATCAACTTTTATTAAAAAGCGATGCAAAGATAAACATTATGAAATATGGAACAAAAAAATGAATAATAATTATTTGAATCTTTCTGGAAGTATCCTCAGAGAAAGCAACATCCAAAACCCAATGAAGTTTGTTTTCAATTAACTGGTACTTTCAAAAGAAACCTGAACCTGAAAGAAAAAGATGTAAAAACTTCATTTGACGGAAAACTTTGGATTATGAAGAAACGCCAAAAAACAGGTATTCAGTCAAATATTCTTTTGTTGGATATACCAAAAAATATTCTTGAAAAATATAAAGGTGAACTACCCAATGAAAACGTATTGCCCGTTTTGAGCAATCAAAAAATGAACTCCTACTTGAAAGAAATTGCCGACTTATGTGGTATAGACCAGAATCTGACATTTCATTTGGCAAGGCATACATTTGCAACCACTGTGACTTTATCGAAGGGTGTACCAATAGTGGAAACAGTTAGTAAAATGCTTGGGCATTCTAACATTAAAACTACGCAGATTTATGCAAGAATAACGAATAGTAAAATTAGTCATTATTAAAAAACCCATGTTCGATAATTACTGGCTGTGTCCAGGCGAATATTTTTTCAAAACCTTTTTCTGATTTGCTGCATTTTGTGATTCTGCTCCTTATGTATTTATCGCCGTGTTTGACTTTATATTGTGATTTCAGTCCCTGCACAGTCTTTAATACGTTCCCTTTGTAACCAATAAAATCAATGGTATATCCTTCCACTCCGGTAACATCAATTCGTGGAGCCGTATTTGCATATTTTAATTCTTCGTTTGTTATTGTAGTATCAATAGCAATTTTATAAGTACTTTCTGAAAAACTCAATTCTGACAGCATTACTCCCATGGTAGCGTAAAAATCCCCTTTTTCAAGGGCCCTGGAAATAGCTTCGGCATTCAGCGAATCGCTTTTAACCATAATCCAACCCCGACCCGGGTTTGCATCCCGATCTGAAAACCTTTGATAATCGTGGGCATCGTCAGAAGCAACACCATATATCAATTTACCTTTACTAAGCAGGGAATCCCATTTTGCTTCTACCGGGATATGCCTGTCACTGCCCCAGTTATTAACATCGCCATGTCCATTATATACCTCCATGAAATGAAGCCGCTCTACGGAAAGTATTTCTTCTACTGATAATCCGGATTCCCAATTGGGGTGATTAAGAAATGGAATCCCGCCTTGCACTAAAACGGAATCTACATGCATTTGCAATAATTCAGAGGACCTATACGCACTGGGTATTCCCATCATTTTATACATGGTCATAAAACGTTCCATAATTGTAATTGTAGAAGGAAACTCAGGCTCCACGCTAAAGGGGATATAATCTTTGATATTGAAAGCTGTACTATGTATATAATTTTGGTCCGTCACCTCTTCCCCCTGTATCAAAAGAAAATCCTCTCGTACATTTTCAGGTCTTTTGACGGTGTCAGGAGGCGTAAGAATATTATGATCGGAAATTACCAGGAAGTGGTAGCCATGATTGTGGTACCACTCAACCACTGCAGAAGGCGCGACATCTCCATCGCTGTTTGTAGAATGACAGTGGGTATTTCCTTTATACCATATTGCATTACATTTCTTCTCTTCTTTTTGTGACTGATTCTGAACACACCCATTTACAGCGAAAAGAGTGACAACCAGGATTAATAAATTAATGTTTCGAAATCTTATTTTTGTCATGTTTTAAAAAATTTACTTCCAATTTGAATGCAGAATCATCCTGGTTATGTTGATTCCGATGAGACCTTTGTTGGCCTATCCCTCAGGAGTCTTTTTTTATTTGGGGAGCGGAACATATCTGTTGAAAAAAATCATCATTTTATTTTTACAATAATCGTTTACCGGTTGTGCCATGTCCATTGCATGTGGCCAGCCTTTCATACGGTAATACTCATTGGCAACACCTGCTTTGTCAAGATTCTTTTTCAGCGAATCCGCTTGCGAAACCGGAACAAGGTCATCAATTGTCCCATGGAAAATTAATGTTGGCGGATCATCATTAGAGATATATTTTATAGGTGATGCCAACTCATATCCAACAGGATTTTCTTCGTAACTTTTACCGATAAAATTATTAACCAAAGAATGGCCTTTGGTATAATCTGTTGTCAGATCAACCGGTCCGTAAAGGTTAACAACTGCTTGAACGCTGCTACTTATCGAATCCTCAATACACTGAACATCGAAATCGGGTATGTCTGATGAATAGCCAACCATCATAGCCAGATGACCACCGGCCGATCCGCCTATGACTGCAATATTTTGGGGATCGATATTATAATCGGCAGCATGTGCACGAATCCATCGAACAGCACATTTAGCGTCCTCCACTGCATCGGGAAAATGAGAATTGGGCAGGAGCCTGTATGAAATTGACGCTGTAACATAGCCTCGCTTAGCAAAATCAAGTGTATAACACTTGTAGTCCTCCTTTTTACCACTCTTCCACGAACCACCATGGATAAAGATCAATACCGGGGCAGGCCTGGGCATTACTTTTGGCCTGTAAATATCCAATTTTAGTGCTTTACCGTCAATATTCCGGTATTCTATATCTTTATATTCAATAAGCTCAGCCGGAATTTCCGGCTCCATGTTTATCAAATCCAGCATTCCAAGGGAATAAGCAACTTTGAGAAATGTAATATTACGATATCCTCTTGGCGATGTATTAATATCTTTGACACTGCTGCAACAGGAAACGCTGATAAGCGTAATTAGCATTACAACCAAGAATAATTTAGTTTTTTTCGGGTGCTTCGCATAAAAACTACATTTGTCCATATTTCTCAGTCTTTACAATTCACCTAAAATCTCCTGAAATTCTCTGTGTAAGATCGGCGCTGTTTCAGGGCCAAAGGAATTAGTTTCGCCGTAGGGAGATTTCTTCGCTCCATATAAGTAAGGCTTTTCTTCGTCCCACTCGCTTTTTGGAATAATGTATCCTATTTCATCATTCGCCAGTCCGATAACAAATTTGTATTTCCCGGGCATAAGTTCCCGTAAGGGTGGAGTTTCTACTTTGTCTATTTTGTAGTCCTGTCCCTCCGGAGTCTGGATACCTCCATTAATAATTTCAGGATAAATTTCTCCCGGCACACTTAAAAAGCTTGCCGGGCCAAGCGTAAATGCTGCAATCTCGGTACGCATTTTAAACCATCCGGTCATTCCTCTATCCAAAACTTTTAAAGCAGCAGCAAGTGCAAATTTTTTATTTGCAAGCGGCATATTAATTGTTTTTGCCCGAATCGAGATACCGGCTTTTCTCACTACTGTATCCGGATTCGCTAACGCGCTGAGTGAGAGCATGGCTAAGTGTTGTCCTTGTGCCCGTATTTTATCAAACGAAGGTTCAATATAAGCAGTGTCAGAAAAAGGATCTTTAACAGGCATAGAGCCCCGGGTTGCCATTAACCCGCCCACAGCGCCATTTATATAAACAGCTGTTCCTCCAATGCCGGGCATGCGCAACTCGTCCCCCTCATAAACTCCCTTTTCTATACACTCCCGCAGGTAATGTGGAAAATCGGAACTTATGAACAGGTTCTTTGACCAAAGCGTTTCCGGATGATTGGCCCATGAAACGAGAACGCCCAGGGTTGTATCAGTTTCGGCGTCTATTGCCTGAATTAACCGCAGCCCGGGGTCTTTAACAATAGGTTTGCGCGTATCCATTAGCAGGTCTTCCGCACCGGTCAGGTCTTGCGCAAAAAGCAGCTTCGCCGGACGCATATTACTTGAGGCCTGAACAATGGCAGCAACTGCCTGGCTTTTCACATACTCCATATTTTCTTTATTCACGCCGCTTTTTAATGGGTGGCCACCCCAAACACCTACCAAATCGTTACTTTCATGGGTATGCGTACTGGAAATTATCGCATAATCTATTTCCGCATCTGCCGGAATTTGTTTTCTGATATCAATCACTTCATCATGGCCAAAACCAATAGCATCGAGGGAAACTAATGCAAGCCGGGTTTCGCCGTCATCAAAAATAACTACACGCGCCCACACATCATCATGCACACCATTGGCAGCTCTTTTTTGGCTAAATCCGGCTATCCAATACGCATCAAATTTACCGTTGTTGTTATTATCATTATAAGTGTCGCCGTCTTTCTCACTGTATTTAGCATCGTTATTAATATCATTCCAGGTATCAACAACTGTAGGTGTGATGGGCAAAGCCGCAAATCCTACCCGTATGGTGCCCGGTGTATCAGCACCTGAAATATGTAAATCAACTTCATAGCCGGGATTACGGTCTTGTAAATTCCAATATCCCCATATTGCGATGAGGAGAACAATACCTGCTATTACTCCTCCTATTCTTAATGACCATTTTTTCATTTTCGTATCCTTATATAGTAGTTATTCATCGGATGACTTCGAGTCATCCGATGAATAATCTAAAATTGAACCAGATAATTGCAATCTACATTACAATTATCTCTACCAGGGTTTTCCTGTACCCTGAAGTAGCCACGATCTAGACCATGCACTATTGTTATTATCAGGTGCTGCAAAACTAGTTGGCTCAAGAGCATTTATCGCAGCTTCTGCATTAACAGTGTTAAGATTAATCTCATCTTGATAATGGTAGTAGAACCGGAGCGGTAGCGCTAGTCTTTTTGCAGTATTATGCTCTGGATCATTGATGTCGCCTGCTTGCAATGCCGGCAAGCCGGTTCTTCTGTAATCAAACCAGGCTTCGGCCGCAGTTGTCCAGCTTGCTATCCATTTTTGCTCAATAATTTCCTCAAGTCCCACGAAAGGTGCCCCGGCAATATAATCGCTATACGAATCACCAACACCCCATGCATTCAGAGACTGTTGTACCCCGGCATTATAATGCGTTTCGGCATCTCCTGAAATCCAACCTTTCAGTGCTGCTTCAGAAAGAATAAAGTGCACTTCAGCAGCCGACATCATTCTCGACTTTAATAAAGGCCCTGAAGCCTCCTTATACATGTCATTTAGCTGAGATACATGAGGATTATATACACCTTGTGAAAGGTCAGGATTCAGGTTGTATGCAGGTGCTGAAAGATGTGCAGCAGGTATACCCACATATTCAGTATCATAATCTAAAGTAGCATTCCATGATTCGTAATAGTCATCAGCTATGTTCTGTGCAAAATGTCGTTCATTACCGATTATTTCATCTCTGTCATCGTCCCAGTCAGGTTCCAATACCAAAGCAAATTCAATTTTATTTGCCCATACCGCTAATCTGGGGTCATTCAAAGCCTGCATAGCTTCTACCAGGGTAGCACACATTTTTAATCTAAAGTAAGCACCGTCAGTCGCTATATCAAAAACCGTATTAGTCGGCCATGAATCTAATTTAGAGGCTCCTATATAACCTACATTGGCATCATCGTCAGCATTTGTTATAATCGGGTACGTTGTTGGGTTTTCATAGATTTTATTTATCCCGGCTTCTGCAACAGCAGCTTCCTTATTAGAAATTCTCATATAATATCTCAAGGCCAGTGAATTTGCAAACTTCCTCCATTTTGATACTTCCCCTCCATACAATACATCCTGGGTTGTATTTATGCCTAAATAGGCATCATTATCTTTAGACAATAACGTATTGGCAGTATCTAAAGCGGCAAGAATTCCCATGTAAATATCTTTCTGAGCATCAAATACAGGTTTAAAATTTTCACCACCTTCTTCTCCCTTTAGTGCTGCTGAATAGGGTGCATCACCCCATAAATCGGTGATTAAACCAAAAGTATACGCTTTCATCACTAACGCGACCCCTTTATGAAAATCAAGTTCCGAATCAACAGCCTTATTGAAAAACGCATCATTATTTCTTAAGATACCATAATAGCTACTCCAACTTTGGGTGCTATTATCCCAATTATAACTGTTGTGACCACTTGACCAGCCATCTTTCTGGGTATGTTGCATAACACCGGCAATATCACCATATCCCAAATTTACTACAGTGTGAGCTACACCGGTTATTATTGTAGGCATTAATAAATTAGGATCTGCCTTTTCGGGAGCAACCCCATTTGGATTAACATTTAGCTCATCCATATCTTTACATGAAATAACTAAAGTAAATACCAGAGTTAAAACAATTATAAAGCTATTTTTTATTTTACACATAATCTTCAATTTTTAATTTATTAAAAAGTAAGGCCAACTTTAAAACCAACAGGGATTACCCACGGATTTACATTGAATCTTTCTATCCCTTGTTTAAATTGTGTGCCTCTGGTACCGGAACCGGATTCCGCCTGAAATGCCCTTTCCGGATCAATACCAAAATCCGAATCTTTGGTCCACAATATTATGTTGCGGCTATAAACAGAGAAATTTATATTTTGCATCCCTAATTTATTCGCAATTTTAGTAGATAGTTGATAGTTTAATGAAATCTCTCTTAGCTTAATATAGTCAGCGTCAAACATTGAAGGCGTTCCAAAACCCCAGGGGAAACTTGCCACATAGGGTACGAAGGCTGTTCCTTCGTTACCTAAGTTTTCATGGTCTAAAATGAAATTTCCGTCTTCATCATGATGTCCTACTACCCCGGGAGCAAATGTTGCATCGTGGACTTCTACCCCGCTAAAGGATTCAGGAAATCCTCCGTATTCGCTTGTCGGTCCACCAACCGGTCTGAAATTTTCAGATAATAATAACTGATCGGCATTTGCAATAACCCAATCACGAAGTTCCTGACCCGGTCCCAGATCACCGGGATGTATTAAATTGTCAAGCTGAGTTTGAGTGATAACCCACTCTCCGAAATAGCGGTATGTTTGTGACATATATTGACCGCCGTGCCTCCAATCGAAGGTCATGTTTAATGTAAAGTTTTTATACGAAAGTTGTGATTGGAGCCCCATTATAAAATCGGGGTTATAATTTCCTACTTTCACCATTTCTTCTTCAGGCACCCAGTCGCCAAATAGACCTTCTCCAATAAGGGGATACCCGTAATAAGGAGAGTTTTTATCTGTAACTCTTTTCATTAGCGGGGAGTAAATATTACCAACTAAACCATCTTCACCGGTCGCGGAATTTTTGGCATAGCCTAAAGATTTACTTTCGTTCTCACTCCAAAACTCAATAACATCAACACCATCCGCAAGCTCTATAATTTTTGTTTCGTTTTTTGTGAAATTCAGGTTCAGATCCCAGTTCCAGTTTCCGGATCTTACAGGGGTTACACCCAACATTAATTCTACCCCTTTACTTTTAAGCAGACCTGCATTGAGATTTATGTTGCTAAAACCTGAAGAAACCGCTAAAGGAATATTTGATAAAATTTGATTACGATTATCTACCATATAATATGTCCCTTCAAACCTAAGTCTGTTGTTAAACATCCTAAGATCAGCTCCAAACTCTAAAGAAGTAGCTTCCTCAGGCTTAAGGTCAGGGGTTAATAATGTTCCGGGTTTGTTCAGTCTGATAGCATCACCATATTGTCCTAAATCATCATCATAAACCGGGAACAAATTGTATGGAGATGTGTCGTTACCTACCTGTGCCCAGCCACCTCTCAATTTTAACATGTTCACCTTGCTGCCCATGTCAAAAATTTTATCTGCCATAACGCTTAGTGAAGCTGAGGGGTAAAAGTATGAACGATTTTCGGGTGGCAATGTACTCGACCAGTCGTTTCTTGCTGTCAGATCCAGGTAAAGTATTTCTTTCCATCCAAGATTAGCCAGTGCGTAGATACTATTAATACTCCTTTGATACAACAAATTCTCATAATTCAACGAAGCTGAACTTATGTTTTGCACATTAAAAACATTTGGGACTATTAATCCGGAGCCACCTTTTGAGGAATTACTGATAACGGTATTTTTTGCATAAAGCATATTTCCTCCGGCAGAAACAGAAAGATTAAAATTTTCCCAATCTTTTTTGTAGGTTGCAAGTACATCAATATTTCTTTCTAACCTGTTGGATGAAGCAATACCGTAAGCTCCGTTATTTGGTTCTTGACTATAACCCGGAGCCATTTTAGTTTCACGTATCTCATCACTTCGATCCAAAGTATAGCGTCCCATAATATTGAATGAAGATGAAATCTGCCAGTCAGCAACTACATTTCCATATATCCTGTTTCTATTAAAACTATTGTTTACTTCATAAGCCAGGAAATAGGGATTCTCATGATTTGAAGAAACGCTTCTCACTTCAAGTCCTTCTCTACCGGGTACCCAATAATCTTTCAGCTTTAAAATATCAATATTCGCAGGTGTTGTATAAGCCCACTGTAAAGGATTAGTCCCCCTGTTACTGGACGGCCTGTTATTTGCCCATGAATGATTAACGTTAACATTAGTGCTAATTGTCAATTTTTCTAATACTTTTGAGGAAGCAGCCAGAGAATAACTATTTTTATATAAATCAGAATTTGGAATTAATCCGTTGTTAGCCATATTTGTAAAACCCAATCTGTAGTTTATGGCTTCAGTACTGTTCGACACTGCTACGCTGTTGGTAGTAGTAAAACCGGTATTCACAAAATTCCTTACATTATCAGGGTACGACACAAGCTCTGTTGGAATTGGAGCACCATTTGCATCAAGGGGTGCATCCCATTGCACGGCCCAATAACCCCGGTCATTTTCGGGACCTGATCCTGTTCCTTCGCTGGTACTAATATTGGGTAATATTCCACCTCCAACGTCTTCCGGAGTAAAAGAGAACTTTCCGGTAGAAAATTGAGATTGTACATTTACAAATCTGGCAGGGATATCAAAAACTGTGTTGGATGTAACAGAGACTTTCATCCCTTCCTTATCTTTTGCTTTTTTAGTTGTTATCAGCACAACACCGTTTCCGGCACGAGTCCCATATAAAGCTGCCGCACTTGGTCCTTTTAATATGGTTACATTTTCGATGTTTTCAGGATCCAGATCAGAAATAGCATTACCGTAATCGACCCTGTTATCACTACCAAATCCTCCAATATTATCCAGTGAGTTAGACATTGGTACGCCATCTACTACAAAAAGTGGCTGGTTGTCTGTACTCAGAGATGTAGCACCCCTGATAACCATGCTAACCGAAGATCCTGTACCTCCGGTAGAATTAATGGTGACCCCTGATACTTTACCTGCCATAGAATTCAATACATTCTCCTGGGCTACCCTTGCCAGTTCTTCTCCTTTAACCTTTCCTACGGAATAACCTAACGACTTTTCGTTACGTTTTATTCCTAAAGCTGTTACCACTACTTCTCCAAGTGCTTCCATGCTCTCTTCCATCCCAACATCAATTACGCTTTTACCTATAATGGGAACTTCAATTGTTGTAAGCCCAATGGATGAGAATATCAGTGTTGCATTTTCATTATCTACAACAATACTGTAGTCTCCACTCATGTCAGTTATAGTCCCTATAGAGGGAGTCCCTTTGACAAAAACATTAACTCCCGGTAATCCTTTACCATCAGTCTGAGAAGTAACTTTTCCAGTAACCTTGTGATCATCCGGGGTTTGTGCGACAGCACTGGAATGGGTCAGTAGCAGTACCGCAGATATTAACAATACAAAAAGATATTTTGTATTGTTTTTTAAATAATATTTATGGTTCATAACTATTATATTGATTTAGTTCTTTTACGATTATTTCATTTTTATATTGTACCATGTGAAGTTTTATTCTACAACCTCAAAAGTAAGTACCAGAGCATGAGTGTTTGCCGGAAGATGATCAGGTGAAGCTGCCACGAACATTACAAGCCTCATCGATTTGTCTGTTATTTCCTGTACCATTACTTTTCTTTGGAAATCGAGGAACCCAACAAACTCGGTACCTGAAAAGTCGAGTGTGCTCACATTACTAAAGGTTAATACTCCTCCGGGCCCATATATTGAAGGAACATCAAAATCTTCACTCTCAACGTACGTGAAAGTAGCCTCATCCTCCGGTGTGTACAATCCGGTACAAAGACCATAGTCTTTACCAACTGCATTCACAATACCCGCACCGCCGGTAGTAACCATCTGATAAACGTAACCACTAAAGGCAGCACCATCCTCTTTTGTGTCGTGTCCATAACTTCCGTCAAAGTGAAATGTATATTCATCTTCATATACTTCTCCCATACCAAATAAACCTAATATACCCGGCGTGAGTGGTACAACTGCAGAAAAGTCAGCATCAGCATTTCCAAATCTGTCATATTCAGAGTGATTTGCATCAAGTTTCCATGTTTTACCATTAGTAGCAGTGGGACCTCCTGTAAGCAATACATATGGAGTAAGTGCCACAGCCAGATCAACTTCTGATACTGCTGTATTTCCGTCACTATCAGTTGCAGTCAATACAACTTTGTAGTATCCGCCATCTGCATAGACATGTACAGGGTCTTTTTCGGAGCTTACTTCACCGTCACCAAAATCCCACGACCAACTAACAGCACTATGGGTTAAAGCAGTAAATGCAACTTGCTTATCTACAATACTATGAAAGATCTCTGCTGAAAATGGAAATGTCTCTCGACTTTCTTCTTTAGAACACGATGACAATATGCAAGTCATTATGATAATAAAGATTAAACTGAATAGATGTAGTTTTTGTTTCATACAAAAAGATTATTAGTTATTAACTCTAATTATTTCAATATTTATTTGAAAAAAAAATATTACTTTCATGAATCTTGATTTAGTCTACTCAACAACTTCGAATGTAAGTACAAGTGCATGAGTGTTAAGAGCAATTGGGGAGATATAATCAGCTGAAGCTGCCACGAACATTGCAATCCTCATCGTATTGTCTGTTATTTCCTGTACAATAACTTTTCTTTGGAAATCCATGAACCCAACAAACTCGGTACCTGAAAAGTCGAGTATGCTCACATTGCTGTATGTTACTACTCCTTCGGTTCCGTATATCGAAGAAACATCGAAATCTTCATTCTCAACGTATGTAAAGGTAGCCCCATCCTCCGGTGTGTACAAACCGGTACAAAGACCAACGCTTGCACCAGCACTATTCACAACGCCCGCACCTTGGGTAGTAGCCAACTGATAAACATAACCACTAAAGGCAGCCCCATCCTCTTTTGTGTCGTGCCCATAAGCTCCGTCATAGTGAAATGTATATTCATCGTCATATACTTCTCCCATACCATATGCACTCAATATACCCGGCGAGAGTGCATTCTCTTCAGAAAGGTCAGCATCTGCCTTTGCTAATTTATCCTCTGCAGGATGATTTGAAGTAAGTTTCCATGTTTTTCCATCGACAGATGCAGAGCCACCAGTCAATATTTCGTAAGCAGATAATGCCAATGATACTTCAGCAGTAGCATCAGCAGAGCAACCAGCTCCGGTAGCAACCAATTTAACAGTGAAAGTTCCCCCTTCTCCATAAATATGGACAGGATTCTGCTCAGTGCTAATTTGCTCATCACCAAAATCCCATGCCCAGCTATCCGCATTTTGTGTCTCAGCTGTAAAGGTAATCTCTCTACCGTCCTCAATAAAAGAGATTTTTGCTTCGGGTAATGGTGTCGTTTCATCTTTTGAACAAGATGTGAATAAAGTTAACCCAATTATTGGGATCAATAATAATAAATGAAATAGATGTTTCATAATTTAGATAATTAGTTAATATTAATTATAGTAATACAATCCTGGCTTGTTACAATAGATTAGCTATGATTTTCTTCCAACCACAAATATATAAGAGGAAATCTCACCTTCAAAATTAAAGGTATGGATGATTATATACTGGTATGAACGGTCTCATCAGGTCGATAATCCTAGTAAATATTAACCATATATATTGTATAATCTAATATATCACAGATACGGGTTAAAATACATGAAGTTTAAGTTAAGATACTTTAATCAAACACTTACAGTCTGCCTTTAGGGTTAATTCATTCCATTATGAAAATAGAAGCTTTAAAAGTCCTGTTTTTTTCATATACTCTAATAAATTACAAGTTTTTAAGCCACTTTTTTAGTGGAGCTATTAATTTTATTTTCTCTTGGGGTCAAGACATATATGATCTTGACTATATGGTGTTTTATTCTTTACGACACTGTAGATTGTCCTAAGCATTTTATTTGATTCGTTATTCATTATTAAATAATGAGGCTTTCCTTCCAGCTTTTTCTTTTGATAATATAGCCGGTATTCTTTATTGTGTTTTACCGCTGATTTTGCACCCATATATAGCAACGCCTTAAGTTTTTTGTCTGCAAATGGACTTGTTTTAGACTATTTTGATGTTAAAAAATTACGTTCATTGAAATTATTGACAGATAAGGATTACAGCGCATTTTAAGGTTCAAACGATTTGAAAAGATAGTTTTGAAAAAACAAGACTATTTATGAATTGTGGAAAATATATTTTTGCTCAGTTGTTTGAATTTGTATCTCATAACGACTTTATAAAGTGTGTTAACAAGTACAATGGCAATTATTACAATAAAGCCAGTTAAGCCGGCATAAGCTAATTTGTTTTTTATATTATCTCCAATCATTACAATTTTACCCCGGTTAATGAATTACAAATTGTATAATTCAACTCCTCAACATAATCGCCCATGCCCGGTCCGAACCAACTCATAAGCGATGTCTCATAAGTATCATAATAATAATATTTCCCGGGTACGACATATCCAAGGTATTGTCCGTTAAAACTTGTAAACATAGAATTGTAACCGGCTATTTCGAGGGCATTCTTCAGGTCAATAGCACATTCGCCACTAAACTCAACAGGAAGAGTAATCCATATCAGGTTGTTTAATTTAATTGCCTGAATATATGTTTTATTGATCCTTGGCAATAACATTTCTCCAACTTTTGGTGAAAGGCAAATTCCATCTGAGATACGGATTATTTGTAACTTCGGGATTTGTACAGCAGATGTTACATTTGAGAATGTAACTTCGTCGGTAAGTTGTAAGCTGTTCAGATTTCGAATAACACTATCAGCTAAAGATTCGCCTATAAGGCGGGCTCTTTCAAAACCGGAACCTTCCCCTTTATTTGTGTGGCTACCAACGGTCCCTGCAAAAAACAGAGCGAGGTCAACTGCATCTTCCTCAAGTTTCCTTTGAAAATAGCCGGGATAGTCACCGCTAAGTTCTTTGTTCCAGGACCCAAGAATGGTAGCATGGGCAGCAAACGAACCAACTATGGCTTTTCTTCCGTTCTGTTGTTCAATTGAAATAAATGTGAATTTATCATTTAATCGTCCGGTATCGCCTATAATTCTATTCCTGATAAAATTTGGAGCATGAAAATATCCTGAACCAACCTTAGCTAATTGCAGATCAGAGACAGCTTTTAAAATAGCATCCTTTATTTTATGACTGAGCCAGGAAACGACAGGTGCCTGATACTTTCCTGCTGATTTTTCACCAAGAAATCCCGTAGACCATGCGCCTATACTTGAATGCGTGTGCGTAGCACCAAAGTATAGCTGTTCACGAGTCAAACCGGAGTGACGTTTTAAAATAATTGCGACACTGTCTGCAACTTCCGGAGGCATGAGAAGGAGATCGGCGCCAACCATTACAACTAGTTTTTCATTCACTTTTATTGCGACAGCTTTTACAAAAATGGAATCGTGAGCACCTATTGCAGATTCACCGCTATCGCTAAATCCGGCGAGCGGGACAGCGTTAAAAACACCGTTAGCCGGGTCTTCCTTTCCATGAGTTACGACAGGTGTAATATTAACCCGGCTAAAACCTGCCCGGATATTTCCTTTTACCTCTATATTTTCACTGAGTGCGGTGTTTAAGCCGGCAATAGTATTTGAGTAGTATTCAGTTTCAAAATATGGAGTTTTATCTACTGAACTGAGCGAATAACACAAGACAGCACCTATGAATGCAATCAGAATAACTATTACGATTAAAATCCTTTTCCAAATTTTTCTCTTCATACCAGATTACTTTAGCGAACAAGTGAAAATTGAAAATTTATTTTTAATATGGAATATATCCGTTTTCTGTGCTTAACTTTCGTTACTCTCCTTAAAACGTTTCATTATATCTTTCCAGTTTGTGAAAATTACACCTTGTTCTTTAAAGAAATTAATGACCTCAGGATCGGAAAACAACTCAGCTTCCCAAACACGTTGTTGCCACGAATTAGTTATAGTTTTCAAATTATCTGATTCTATAGATGGATGAAAGATTATTTCCGTTAAACCAGGCTTCAATGATTTTACCAGTTCAAAAAAATTGGCGCGCATTTCTTTATATGTCGAACCCTTTGGAACGCTTGTGAAATTATCGAGCTTTGGTAAGCTATATGCATTAATTAATTTTATCATTTCATCATTAACCGGATAACCGGTTTGCTTAAATTTATTTGCAACATCCGGATCAGAGAGGTCAATTGCATTTGCAGGAATACCATACTCTTCAGCAATTTTAAAAAAAACTTTAACGTAAGCAGGCGAACCATATAGTGTTCCCATATGTGTGTCAATATGGTCTGGTTTGAATCCCAGCTCCAGAGCTTTCTCAATTTGTGCACGAATTTCTATTTCAACCTCTTCAGCTGATGCATGTGCAACTACATCAGGGACTTCAGGCCATAATTTTCCGTCGGGATCAATCAATCCGGGTATTTTTGAAGGATTTGCTACCGGGCCCCATCGATAAGTTTTCCACTCGCTTGTTAAAGTAAGGTGTAGGCCTGCATCAGCATCCGGGTGCTCTTTTTTCCAATCCGCAAATTCCTCAAAATTAGGACATGTTATCATCGCTGCCGCAGATTGTACCTGATGGTTTTCCAGGTAACGTTGTGTTGCTATATTCGCTTCGGCACACATGCCGGCATCATCAACATGAAGAATTAATACTTTTTTATCCTCCGGAAATCCAAGTTTTACAGCGTTAGTCATATATTCATTTTTTTGTTTTAAGCCCGATTGTTTATTTGCGTAAGCAGAAACTATTAAAACGAGAAATGAAATTAATGCCATACTCTTCAATAAATGGCTTCTAAATAGTTTTTTCATGATACAACTTTTAATTTATAAATAGACACTAATTAATTTTCATAGTAAATATAGATTGGGTTTGTAAATACCCATGGCTTCCAATTGCTATCTAATTTCAAACATGCTCCGGATTTTTTTTAAGCTTTCCGCCTAAATATCCTAAAAAACATTACAACCCCTGAATAAATCAGAAAAACAGAACCTATATTAAATAGAAGCACACTATATTCGTAATACATTTCTGTAAAACCTTCAATATCCTTTATACTGGTATAATAAGCAAAACTCAGACCCAACATAAGTAAAGCACCTAAAATACCAAACACAGAAATAAGACGGTGAGAAGCAATTTGTTTCTTTAATTTATCGTTAGCAGACAATTTATTTTTTATCACAACAAATAACAATATCCAAAATATCCAGGAAATTATCTGAAAAACATTCAGTGTCCGGAAATAATTAAAAGATGTAAACAGCGGGCTGAGAAACAAATATTTTTCACCGTAATAAGGTCTGTCTTTGTACAGTAATACACTTAGTTTACTTTGGTCGCGGGTTTTGATAACATTTAAAATAGCTTCTTCTTTTGAAACCGGGTCTAAATTTTGCCACCCCGGTATTTCAAAAGCATTCCATAATGAACAGACATTGCCATATCCATGGAAATCCAAACCACCATTCATTATTAAATTATTGTGCTCACAGAAATCTTTAACTTTTTGATATACTTTTCTGTCGTAAGTTATTTGTGTAGCTGTATTTTCAATTTCAAAGCCATCAACGTCTCGATTTTCATAATATTCTAAAGACATATGTTCACCATCAAACCAATGATTTACAATAACAGCACCATTGCTGGCATGTGTTAAAGCAATAGCAGTTGAATCAGAAAATCCTTTTGTGTTGAATTTTCTTTTCAGTCCGAGCAGACTTAAATGATTGCTGCCCGAAAATTCTTCACCACACATTACAAGCGGTTCAACGGGGTATTTATAATTTCGCTGAGTCTGAATAAAATCAAGGGTTTTGTTATGATTATTATGGTCAGTAATAAAAAAAGCATCAAAGCCATTGCGCTTGTGCCATTTCCATAAACCCTCTTGCGAAATTAGCCCGTCGTGGCTATATTCGGTATGCGAATGTGTGGTCACCAGAATTGAATTCTCAGTGTTATTCACAATGGTATTATTTGGCAAGGGAATGAAAATTATGATTACGAATACAGCAAACCATAAACCTACAATTATCGGAATATTAAACAATTGGCGAACAATAAATTTCTTTTTTGGTTGCTTATCTTTTATTAAAATTGATTTGATGAAGCTGTAAATAATAAAAATTGTCAATATCCAATACAATACAAATTTAAATTCAGTTACAGCAAAAAACGACCGGTTGAAGAAAAGTAAAACTCCCAGAATAGGCTCAAATAAAACTCTCCAAATTGAAATAGAAATACCGTATTCCGACAAAGTTTCCAATGTAAGTGCATTTGCAATATGTATGGAATAATGAAAAAGAACGGACACAAGGATAATGGCAGCTATTAGAATCGCAGATATATATTTCTGTGTTTTATTTAATACTTTCATAATCTATAATTTTAAGTAACACTACTTCGAATTTATTCCCATTAATTATACTATTTCATTAATTAAAAAGAATTCATTCCGTATCCATATTTTTAAATTAGATTTATTTAGGAACATATTTTTCAAAAAATTTATTCATATAATATTGACAGTATTCATTTACCTTAAGGCTCATGTCCATAGTATGAGGCCAGCCTTTTAATTTATGATATTCAGCGGATATCCCAACTTTATCAAGCTTAGCTTTCAATTTATCCGATTGTTCAACCGGAACAAGTTTATCGAGCGTACCATGAAAGATCAAAGTTGGAGGATCGTCCTCAGTTAAATATGTGATCGGGGAAGCCTTTTTATAATCCTCAAGCGCTTCATCTGCCGGTTTGCCAATAAATGTTTTAACAGATGGTGTCTCAATTGAACGGTCAGTAGTTAAATCTGAAGGGCCATATAAATTTACTACCGCCTGCACGCGGCTGTTAACCGTACTGTCAACACACTCGCCGTCTAATTCAGGTACATCGGAGGAATAACCGATCATCATTGCCAGGTGTCCTCCTGCAGAACCACCTATTACGGCTACTTTTTCAGGGTTAATGAAATATTCATTTGCATGGGTTTTAAGCCAGCGAATTGCACACTTAACATCATTCACTGCCGCGGGGAATGGTGCTTCCTGAGAAAACCGGTACGAGAGAGTGGCTGTTACATATCCCCGTTGAGCAAAATCCACCAGATAACATCGATAATCAACTTTATCACCTTTTCTCCAGCCACCTCCATGAATAAATACAAGAACGGGAGCAGCCTCAGTCAGATTTTTTTGATGATAAATATCCAGTTTTAAAGAACGGTCTCCAATCTGCTTATAGGTCAAATCTTTATATTCAATAATTTCCTTAGGTACTTCCGGCATTTTTTCTGCCAATTTCAACCAGCCGAAAAAGTATGCAATTTTTAAAGTAGCCTCACTCCTATAACCGCCTGGAGGCTCAGGAGCTTCATTGTCCTGACTATACAGATAAATGCTCTGCACAAACAATAGCACTGCAATTGTCAATAATTTTTTCATTGTTTCTTTATTACTTATTGAGGTAATCTTTCATGTTTATATGGACATAGGGTTGTTTTCCGGCACTTTCAAGTTTGTTTGCATAGGCAATCCACATTTCCAATGTTGTAGCATCAAAAACTACATTGAGCAAACTGGAGCTTTGGCTTGCTACCGCCCTTGAAAATTCAATCATACTCTTTTCGTTAAATGTCCCTATGTGTTTCTGCAAAACTTCATACGCTTTGGTGTTATCCATTGTATAATAGATAGAATTAGGCATGATATTGGGTGCAAGGTTATCGTTCGGATCATTATCTTTCCAAATAGTTAGTTTAACAGAATCAGGTGTTGATACAAGAACTTTTGCAGCACCCATAGTTTGTTCATTGCCATCGCTAAAAAATAGAAAGTAACGCTTGATCAGAGATGTGTTTTTTACAGTATTTAAAACATCATCCAACGATTTAGCATCATACAACAAAGTCCTGAAAAGAAATGAAAAATGTACACCATTAAGATCATAAGGATACTCTGACATGGGAGATTCACCTTTTTCACCGAGAACTATATGATTGGTATTCATACCGGCAATGGAAGCGATATAACCTGCAAAAGTTACATTTACATGAGGTGTCCCATTTTCAGGAATATAAAAAACGACAACCGGATGGTCTTGAAGATTTGCGTCCATGGTATAATCAAGATTTCTTAACTGGTAAACATGGTTGTTTTTTGTTGCATCTCCCCATACAGCCGCACCACTACAGGCATAACTTGAAATCACAGGAATCATATGACTTCTCTGAATTAATGCTATAGGAATTTCGCTGCCTTCTGATAGCCCTTTCATTTCATCCAGAACACGTTGATCAATGTGAGGCAAGTTTGTTTTCCAGGCCTGATCCAATTGTTCATTGCTATATATTTGTGGAGCCTTTTTTTGTGCAAGTTCTAAAAAACTACCTAAACTGTTCTGAATATCTTCTTTTAAAAGATGTCCCATCTGTAGCCCCATTTCATAAGGGCTTCCTTTTACAACAACAACTTTAATTTCCTCGGTACCTGTTCCTGCACTAGTGACAAATCCTTCAGAAGTTGGTGATTGTTTAAATGAAAATAGAAAGAAAGCAAAAATAAATAAGATTAGTGATCCAGTTAATTTACCCATTGAAAAAATCCTCCCTTTGTGTTTAAAACCAATGCTTACACATGATTTTTAAATGTTAATAATCAATTTTCGGAAACAAATATATAAGAGGAGATCTCATCTTTATAATTAAAGGGATAAAGGATCGTATTCTGGGATGGAAGGTCTCAGCAGGTTGATAATCCCCGAATTATCAAAACGGATTTCAAATTTTAGGTTCCAATGCAATAAGGGGAAAAGTTAAGATTATTTCAATTGCTGAAGCACTGAACCTGTATAGTTTTTAGAGACAGGAATTATATCCTGAACATGATGTTTGAGTATAAGCCTAAGCCCTTTGCCCTTATGTTTTACAACTTCGATGTGTTGAAGGTTAACCATGTACGAACGGTAGCATCTTATGATTTTGTATGAAGTTAATTCATTTTCAAGTTTCTTCAGGCTATTACGAAGAAGGATTTTAGCCGGCTTCTCATTATTTAAGTAATGGATGGTTACATAATTATCGGATGACTCTATGTAAAGAATACTATTTGATTGAAGACTGAATTTAAAGACTCCCTTCTCGTCATAAAAGTTGATAAGCCCTGTTTTTATTTCCTGGATTGTAGATGATGATTCTTGCAAAAGATTTTGAAAGGCTTTGTTTTTTCTCTGATAATGAAGATAAAATAATGTTCCTATATAGGGGACAATAAAAACAATGAAAACATACAGGACAAAAGAAAGCACACCATAAAATATAACCAGTCCTGTCTTTTTTTGTGTTCCGTGTATGATTATTAAAATGAGGGTTAGTAACACCATTTCAAAAATAAACCAAACAATATAAGATTTCCATGTGAAGCTTTTTATTTTTATTATTTTTCTGACAATGAAATTGGTAAAAGCCAAAATGAAACTGCCTATAAAGCCAAAACTTGATAGAAATAAGAATAATTGAAAACCTTTGTAAGGAAAATTAATATTAACATTGAAAGGGACGAATAAATTCATAAACAATATTGCGTAGATACCGGTTGCAATAATTAATAACCACCGGTTATTATGGCTATCAAGGAGAGTAAAGGGCTTGTTTAAAAAGTTTTTAAACATACAATAAACCTAAAATAATTTCTGGAACTTTAATCTTTTAAAATTAATAATAAATTTTAAAAAATGAATCTATTCATATTTATTACTATGAAAGATGAAATCTACTCAGATAAATGACCTGATGGATAATGACTCCAATAAGGATTTCTCTTCCATGACAAGTGATCAACAACAATATCTAAGTAAAATTTCACACCAGCTTCACGGATTAATTAATTCGGTAAATTTCCACGCTTATATGCTATTTCAATTTTTCCATTTGATGATACTATCATTTCATATGCCACAGTAATTAGGTTATCATAACTTCCTTTTACCAAAATAATAGCTTGTTGATTTTTTATCTCATAAGACAAAGCTATTTTATTCATTTTAATTAAATTAATGTGGTGTATTAAATCTTCTCCCACAGAGTTTCTTTTTGTGGGATGAATAGTTTAATTTTTATACAATTCAAAACCACTCTTTAAACGAATATCTCTTGAAGACGCACCAATCCGGATTTCAAACTTACCAGGTTCGGCAATCCAATGTTTATTTTTTACATCGTAAAAACTAAGGTCACTTTTGTCTATTTCAAAAGAAACATCTTTGCTTTCGCCTGCTTTCAGGTTTACTCTTTCAAAACCTTTTAATGATTTTACTTCCCGTTCAACACTGGCTTTTTCATCATGAATGTAAAGCTGAATAACTTCATCGCCATTCATTGTTCCGATGTTTTTAACAGTAAGGCTGACAGTAAGGATATCATCTTGTTCCATGGCCGGTTTATCCAGCTTAATGTCGGAATACTCGAATGATGTATAAGATAAACCGTACCCAAATGGGAAAAGAGGTTCAATATCATTTTTATCGTAATGTCTGTAACCAACAAAGATTCCTTCGTTGTAATATGCAAAATCCCTTTCACCTGGGTAAGTATTGGCGACAGGTGAATCTTCCCATTTTTTGGGAAAGGTCATAGGTAGTCTTCCTGAAGGGCTAACATCTCCGAATAGAATATCTGCCAGTGCATTTCCACCTTCCTGTCCGGGATAAAACGCATCAATAAGTGCCGGAATATCGTCAATCCATTCGCTCATAGTTATAGGTGTACCGTTGTTCAATATGACAATAGTATTTTTGTTCACCCCGGCAACGGCTTTTATTAAATTAACCTGTTCTTTAGGCAGAGATAATTCTTCTCTGTCTGCTCCCTCACCTTCCATTTGATTATTCAGCCCCATGCACAGTACAACAAGGTCGCTCTTTGCAGCGAGGTTGATGGCATCTTGTTTCGTGTCGTCCTGTTTAATTGGTGCAATGCCTAATTTACAGCGACAGCTTCCCCAGTTCTCATAATACTCCAGTCGAAAATCATATTTCCGCCCCTCCTCAAATGGAAAACGAGCAATTTTGAACTCTCCGGGTTTTGAATCAGTCCATGCATCAAGGACAAGTTTCCCGTCAAGGAACAGACGGACGCCATTATCAGCCTTCAAGCCCAGTTCATAGAGTCCCTCCCCGGGAGAAACAAATTTCCCGATCCACCTTGCCGACCATTTATCAATATTAACAACTTCGGGGTTGGGTGACCCGGGGCCGCCACCTGCAACATGTGCTCCGTAGCCCCAATCAAAATCGATAGCTTTTTCTATCTGCTTTAAAACCGGTTCCCCTTCAAGTTCCCGGTTATTAAAATACTCGGCAATAACCCCATGTTCATTTTCAGAATCGGGCAACAGATAAAAAGATGAATCTGCTATTGGTAGTTCAAAACGTTTCTCAGAAAACCCCCTTTCAAAATTGACCTCAACACTATCACCCACTCTGTTAAGAATACCTTGCAATGGGGAGATTTGATAATAACCTTTATAATCACCGCTGCCTCCACCGTCTACTCGTGCCACATTCGCATTTGGGCCGATTACTGCTATTGATTTTACTTTTTCACTTTTCAGTGGTAAAATGTCATTTTCGTTTTTCAATAGAACAATGCTTTCCTGTGCCACCTTACGTGCTAAATTTCTACGTTCCTGGGTATTGGCGATACCGCCATAGGCTGCGGGTGTTTCATCAAAAAGCCCTGCTTTAAACATGACAAGCAAAATATTTCTGACTTTTTTATCAATGACTGCCTCGTCTATTTCACCACTCTTAACAACTTTTAGCAGCTCCTCTCCCATAAAACGACCTGACGGCATTTCCAGGTCGAGTCCGGCAAGCGCTGTTCCGTTAGTGCTGTGGGTTCCGCCCCAATCGGAAACGGTGAAACCTGTATATCCCCAGTCGTTACGTAAAACATCATTTAGCAAATATTTACTTTCGGCGGTCCAATCTCCCAGCACTTGATTATAGGCGGTCATCAGACTCCATGCATCGCCTTCCTGTATCGATGCTTTAAAAGCAGGGAAATATATCTCACGCAGCGCTCTTTCGTCAACTTGAACATCAACGTCAAATCGGTTCCACTCCTGGTTGTTAGCAACAAAATGTTTTGGACAGGCTATTACTTTCTGACTTTGTGCACCTTGTATGTAGGCAACAGCTATTCGCGAAACCAGATAAGGATCCTCGCCGAGGGCTTCAAAAGAGCGACCGTGAAACGGTGAACGCAAAATATTAATACAAGGATTAAGCAACCAATTGGCTCCCATCACACGCGCCTCTTGCCCTGAAGAAATACCAACTTCCTTAATCAACGATTCATCAAATGTGGCAGCCCAATTAATGTCTGATGAAAAGTTTACTGTATTACGATCTGCTTTGTTTTCCGCCTGTTCGTCGTAAGTAAGGATTTTAGGAATAGACAACCGGACATTCCCCACTGTTGAAAAACCTTCGCCACTTATCTGCTCAACTTTTTCTTCAAGAGTCATTCGCGCCAGCAAATCTTCAACACGTTCTTCAACTCCTTTATCCGAATTTTTATAGTCCGGCAATTTTATTGTTTGTCCAATTATCTGCCCCGAGATAATAAGAAAATATAAAACTATTGATAACTTCTTTCTTAATTTCATAACTAGTATTCCTTTCTTTATATTTTACCTGAATAGTACCTCTTGGAAGAATATTTTATTTTCTATTCCAACTCCCGGAAAATAAAATCATTACTTAGTATTCTTATGCTTGCTTAAGTTTTCCCAATTAAGTTCTTGTCTGTCAAGCCCATCTCCCTCTAAAGATATTTTATAAAATTCATGGCCACCTCGCTGAAGATATCGCACTTCAATTTGATGTATCCCCTTCTCCAAATAAATCTCTTTTTTCAATTCCTGAAATCCGAAAAAGACATCGTAAATTAGCAACTTATTATCTACATACAATTCACTATCATCATTAGAACTGCAATAAAATGTATAGTTGCCTGATTTTTCAATATTTATAAAACCTATCATCAAAGAAGCATAAGCCCAATTCTTATTATTAGAATTTATTCCATCCAAACTAAAATCCTTAACAGTTCCTGTATTATTAGCAGATAGCTCAAAAAAATCAGGGATGTTATGCCATAGCCCTTCATAGTATTTGTATTGAACTCCATCTACGAAAGGAATCTGTTCGTACATTGATACCGCTTCAGGGCTTGGTTTGTACCCGTTTTTAAAAGCCTTTGCCCGAAGAGTGTCGCTTTTCTCTATTATAACCGGTCTTTTGTATAATGGCGAATTCCCTGAAGGTTCACTTCCATCTAAGGTATATCTAATCTCAGCCTTTGGATAAGCACAGGACAGTTCAACTTTTAGGGGCTTATTAAAATAGGCATTAGACGGTTCAATTTGCGGTTTTAATACCTGGGCCTTATCAAAATTTACAACAGCCGTGCCGCTCATTTCTTCGTTCTTAAATACTCTTGCTTTAAGCAGTACTTGTCCAATATGCTCGAAAGGGGCAGTGTATTTTTCTGATGATGTTGTGGGTTCAGTTCCATTGAGGGTATAGTAAATATCACTATTTGTAGTGAAGGATGAAATGGTTACCAAACCAAACTTGCCCCTTTGTACAAATGGTTGCAGCGTAGCAAATAACGATTTATCCGGCAAATTACCCCCATATTGAAGTTCAGATAGCTGAATTGATTCATCCAAAACAATTGGTTTATCTATGCGGTTAAAATTGTTGCCGAGTAAACTTACCTGCTCACTATTCTTTTCAACTTTTAAAAACACATCAGCTTCAGGCGGATAGCATTCACTAATGAATACCTCTTTCGAATTCCTTAAAGTTACTTGTGGGATGGAAGGTGAAACTTCTGCATGCAAATTGTAGATTTTTAATTTTTTAACATCATCACAAAGTAAGGCTGTCCGCTTTTCAGGGGTGTTATAGTCAAAATCTATATCTCTAAACGTGATCCCTTCTGCATGTCTGACAAAAAAACCGTATGCAGGCATATTTCCAAATCGGTTACCTTGCGGATACCCGTCCACATCTTCCGGAATTTCTTTTTCAGCATGTTTTTGGGTGCCACCTCCATCAAAATTGATCTTCACATTATTAATCGAAACATTTTTGATAGGATGATCTTTTAATCCCAGGATAGAGCAGCCCATATTACCTGCATTCGAAGCAATAATATTACTAATCTTTACATTTTGAAACACTCCTACCGGTGGTGTTTCAAGGTTATGCCTATATTTCCGTGCCCTGTTTCCAAGCCTTAAATAAATGGGGGCAGCGTAATCTTCAATGGTTATATTTGATATTGTTACCCCATCCAACACACCACCATCAACTATTATCAGGGCAATGGCGGAAACACCATTACCTAAACTTGATGGCTGAATCACACAATTTGTTATCGTAATATTCTTAAAGCCTCCTGAAGATTCTGTACCTGCTTTTATTGCATTGGTCCGGGTGCGAAGAACACAGTTGGAGATTACAACATTTTCTGTTGGCATACTTCCGGTGCTTTTTAATGTGAGGGCATCGTCTTCCGTATCTCCATAACAACCGGTAATTACCACGTTTCGGCAACCATCAATGTCAATCATATCATTATTTGCGCTGGCATGGTTAAAGACGTTTATATCCCGAACCGTCAGAAATTCACAATCCAGGTAATGCTGCAGCCACTTAACCGAATTTTGTAAGGTAACACCTTCAACCAGCACATTGGAACAACTAATAAAACGTATCAAAAACGGACGGTTTATATGAGGTAAATCCGGAACATACCGTGTGCTGTCTTTAAAAAATTGAATCTGCTTCTCCCATTCTTCTTTCGAGGGAAGTTTGTCTAAAAAATCGGCTCCCTGCCCGTCAATAGTTCCGCGTCCGGTAATAGCAATATTGTGTAGGCCTTCTCCCCAAATCAATGCCCTTCCTGTATAGCTATCGGTAAAAGAAGCAACCTTGCAGTTATTTAGCGGGTAATCTTTAACGGAAGTACTTCCTATTATTTTAGCCCCTGCCTCTAAATTCAAGGTAATATTATCTCTCATGTAGATTGTTCCGGAATTATAAACACCGGCAGGAAAATGCACTGTACCTCCTCCTTTTGCAGAACAGGCGTTGATAGCCTGCTGAATGGCAATGGTGTTTAAAGTTTGCCCATCACCAACACCACCGTAATCGGTAACATTATGAATCCCGTTAGATTGAGCTGAAACGGGTGACAAACTCAGAACGAAAACACCAACAAAAAGTATTGATAACAAATAAATTTTTACAATTGGATATCTCATTTTGCTTTTTGATTTTTAGTACTTAATTTCATCTGAAAAGTGATGTTTCCTGCCCTTGCTTTTAGTTGTCAATAGATTAAATATAAGCATTATACATCACTTTTATTTGTTTTTATTTTTAAGTTTCATTACAAATACTGCTTTAGTATAAAAAAAC
The DNA here is from genome assembly GCA_965371855.1 of uncultured bacterium. Taxonomy (GTDB): domain Bacteria; phylum Bacteroidota; class Bacteroidia; order Bacteroidales; family Marinilabiliaceae; genus JAADEM01. The sequence continues at coordinate 89,906 of CBDUZZ010000002.1, read as the reverse complement.
TAGTCATTTCTATCACGAAAAAGGATTGACATCTCTAATTCAGTTAGTCAAATAATGACCAAAAAAAACATACACTTAATGTTATTGAATTACATCAAGTGTAAGTAAATCATTATCCTTAAATCAGATAAAGGACGACACACTATTTATTTTGATTGAACATTGGTATTGATCTTTAATTCTATTTCACCATAATAGCTTGCCTCAGATTTAATGTTTCTCTGATAATTTCCCTTAAAAAAATGTACATAGTCCCATTGATTATTAATATACAATACAATATCATCATTACGCCTTGATATCCTGCAACCTATATCTCCATTACCAATAGACCAAATAATAACAGATGGATGGTTTCTATGGTTTTCAACCATTTCTTCCAGTTGAGATAGATATTTATCAGTAAAAGGAATACTATCCTGGGTTACACTCGTTAGTTGATAGTCGCCTATTCTGGAAAATCCTACAAAACAAACAGCAGTTTCATCTTCTACATAAATTCCATATTTATCACATAATTTTAAAAAGTTTTCGGTAGGTGGATAATGTGATGTTCTAATAAAATTCATATTAGCCTCTTTTGTTAACAACACATCTTTTAACTCATAATCTGGTGTTGAAACACGTCCGAGTGTTGGATGTATATCATGGCGACAAGCACCTCTTAATTTCACTGCTTTTCCATTTACAAGTAATTTATTTCCATCAACAACTACTTCTCGGAATCCAACATCATAAGTATTAAGCCATAATAATTTTTCTTGCTCAAAAAACGAAACTTTTAATTTGTACAAGTTAGGATGTTCAGCATCCCATTTTTTAGGACTTAATATTTGATTTGTTATGGTGAAATTTGTTTCATCATTAAATTGCAATTCATTATTCTCTAAACGAATTTCATTGTTCTCTGCATCGTATAAACTCAACTTTAAAAGAGCATTATTTGAAGAAGTGTTTAGCTTCCCATAAATTTTAAGTTCAGAATTGTTATAATCAGCATCTAACTCAGTTTCAATTTTTAACTGCTCAGGATAATTACCCGGTAAGGCTAATAAACTTACAGTACGCAGAATTCCTCCTATTTGATGTTTCGCATATCCACTACCATAAGAAATCTCATCTTTTCTATCGGTTACCTCAACAGTAATCCACGCTTTTTCACCCGCTTTTACATAAGGTGTAATATCACATTTCCAACTTGTAAATCCCCCGTGATGCTCTCTAACTTTATTGCCATTAACCCATACTCTGGCATAGCTATATACGCCTTCAAATTGGATAAATATATTTTTATTTTGATAATCTTTAGGAATGGATATTGCTTTTTTATAGGCAAAAGGTTGGTCATTTTTGATTGAAAAACCTTGCATCATCACTTCACCTGGAACTTTGATGTCCTTCCATGCAGCGTCCATTATAGTATCATGCCAAAATTCTGAAGAAGGGTTTAGTGATATTTTCCAATCTCCATTCAAAATGATGACAGGGTCAGAAACCGAATCAATATAATAGTCTGAACTAACTTTTTCTTCACAACTTGTAAGTGCTAATACAAATGATAAGCATAGGACTTTTACAATACACATAGGATTTTGTATCATTTTTAATATTAATTTATTATTCATTTTAAAAGATTATCAGTCTCTCAATCCCTTCGATTCAAGATATTTTATTAACAATTCCGGTTCGTCTGTCTGAATAATGTTTGCTTTGTGTTGAAGCAATTTCTCTAATGCTTTTTCAGCTTTTCCTTTACGAATTTTCTCATCAGTTTTTCCAAGAGCATTAATCCATACCCTGGCATTGTTACTTCTTATTAGTTCTGTTACTTCTGCTGTGTAGAAATATGGATAGATATGAATAACCTTGGGGTTAAAAACCTTCATTGTAGAGTCTGCCGCCTGGTGTGATCGGGCAAGAGGCATAAGCATTGAGTTCTCATCCAAAAATTGAATCTTTTTCAGGTTATCATCGTTACTACAGAAGTATAGCACCTGATTTTGTGTTTCTGTTTTCTTTACCGCCTCAACAATACCCTTCACATTGTCGGCTACAATGTGAATATCAATCATGATATTTCCGGAAATTGCTTGTAGTGCTTCTTCCAAAGTTGGTATCGTTTCGTCTGTTAGCGTTCCATCTTTTTTCTTTAGCCGAAATGTTTTGAGCTCAGCTAAAGTATGGTCTTCAACTCTTCCGGTTCCATTTGTTGTCCTGTCAATCGTTTTATCATGCATTATTACTACTATTCCGTCCTTTGTTGTTCTTGCATCCATCTCAACAATATCAACGCCTAATTCAATAGCGTGTTTAATCGCGGGGATAGAATTCTCAGGATACACGTTATGGGCAGCCCGGTGAGCAGCAACCATCACATATTCAGAATTAGCATCATGAAATTTCTCAAGAATTGTATCAATGTTGCTCTTTTGGGCAAGCCCGGTAAAGCTTATTTGCAACAGGATAAGGAGAAGTCTAATAAAAGAAAAATAACGTTTCATAATTCAAAATTTTTTAAAATATTAATAAATAATTGAGTAAGACATTATCCTTGAATCATGTAAAGGACGTGGAATTATTTAGTTGGTAATTTATTTATACCACTGTCCTAAAGTAATTAACAAAGAGTACTCTACTCCACTATTCGCTTTACGTGAAAGTACGTTCCCACAAATTCACTTTTCCAATAGTCGTTAGGATTGGTGCGGGAATACACTACCAGCAAAATATTCGGAGCCACCTCTGCCATAGAAATATAATTGCCGCAATCAGGGGGATAAAGGTCATTGTAGAATGGAATAATAGGACCCCAGCCCTCACTCTTGCCATCATTAAACATCAACCAATTTCCCGGTCGTCCATAACTCACTGCTATGATCCCGTTTTCCATCTGAACTGCACCCGGCCAAACACCGTGAGAAGTTATCGGGTCGGCACAACTCCAGTTTTTACCCCCATCATCGGAAATGCTCATATAAATAGGTGTCTGTGTCCCGTAACTAAAAGGCATTTTATTATCCCAATCGTTGTTATTGAAACTGCCTAAAGAGGCTTGGTAACTCGCACCTGATCTCATGAAACTAAGAATTTTGCCATCGGGAAGAACCAGCAAAGATGTTTCATCAAAACCTTCACCCCGCTCATCTTCTGTCATATCAAATGCTATAGTTGAAAGATAGTGCCAGGTCTTACCCCGATCGGTTGAGCGTATCACCATAGTGCGAAATTTCAGTTCAATATTATTCTCTTTTGCATTTCTACAGTACATACTCATAAGCAGACTACCATCATCAAGTCCAACAATTTTGCGACACAGAACGCCAGTCCAATCCCTAAACTTTTCCGACAGGTAAATTTTAGCAGGGTCACTTTCTCTGCTAAGTCCATTATCTTTTGAACGGAAAAAATTAGCCTCTAAAACACCTTCCTGATCCGTTTTCTGTAGTGAAATTTCCGGTCTTCCTTCGCTGGTAGAACTTCCAGCGGGATTATCAGACTGGAACATGATCACTTCCCCATCCGGTCCGGGATACTGGTATGTGGAATTCTCCAGAATATGTCCTACCTGGGACCAGGTCTTTCCGCCATCGCCGGAGCGCCGGTCATACACCTGAATATCGCCATTGTTAAATTTAAAAACGCTACCGGCCGGACAAAAACTTTCGTGTTCGGGTACGATCACATGAGTTTCGCCCCTAATAACCTTAATCCCCGGAACATAGCTCACCCTGGACTTGATCTTCTCATATTTAGGATCAAAATTCGACAGCGATTTGTCTGCCTTAACAGAGTCTTTTATCTGGTTTTCCTGTGCAAATGTATCTGTTGTAGAAAAACAGATTACAGATAAAAAAAGGAGTGCACTTAATGCTGAATACTTGTGAATTTTCATGATTGTTTTAATGAATTGAATTATTTCTTATCTTAATTATCTCAAAATCTAACGATCTATTGTAATGTATCTATCATTTCATTTAATTCAAAATAGATTAATACTTAAAAATCATAAATCCCACCTACAGGCTTCGCCTTTACAGTAAGTAGGGCAGGTTTTAATCATGGAGTTCTTTCTCTCGCAGGTATTCTATTAACAACTCCGGCCGGTCTGGATAATATTGGCACCATGCTCAATCACCCACCCCCAAGCTCCGTCCGGATCATCCACGGCACGGTCGTCGTCATGTCCTCCACATACCGATGCACCCAACGTGTTAACCCAAATCCGAGAACCGCTTTTTCTGATGGTTTTAATCACGTTTAACATAGGAGAATCATCACTTTTATATAATGCCTCGAATGCTACCGGTTTACATTTTTTAAGAAAATCATCCACATGGCCTTCAAGGTCTGGAGTTCTTTCCCTTATAATAGGCATGTAAATAATCTCATTCATTAATGCCCCGTATTGATCTTTGAGATGATCTACATCCTTGGTGCCTTTTAAGATGCCATGGTCTACCGTTCCTGTTTTCTTTAGTACTTCATATACTTTATCCATATAACCCCAACTTTTATCCAGATTAACCATGATTTTACCTTTCATCAGGTTCATAGCCTCTTCCAGTGTCGGGATTTTGTGACGTGTGACTCCTCCACAACCATTTCTCAAATACAATGTTCTCAGTGAATCTAAAGTCCAGTCTTCTATCTTCCCTTTCCCGTTGGTAGTGCGGTCAATCGTTCTGTCATGCATCAGAACAGGAATTGAGTCTTTGGTCAAGCTCACATCGATCTCCACAATGTCAACTCCCATTTCTATACAATTCTTAATTGCCTGAAGGGAATTTTCCGGGGCATTGCGCCAGTCGCCTCGATGAGCTGCAACCAACACATAATCAGAATTAGCATCATGGAATTTCTCAAGAATTGTATCAATGTTGCTCTTTTGGGCAAGCCCGGTAAAGCTTATTTGCAACAGGATAAAGAGAAGACTGATAAAAGAAAAATAACGTTTCATAATTTAATTTTTAAAAAATGTTAATAAATAATTGGATTGTTTTATTGAGACGGCATTAATTCATATAATTTATTTGTGCCATTTTTTTGTTTCTTCAACTTTAGTTCATCAAGAAGTTTTCCGCTTGCTGAATATGCTTTAAATGAGAGGATGTTGTCCTTTATAGAAATTACCTGGTAGAGTTGTGTGTCAGAAATGCTTTTTTGCATCCATTCCTTGTCGCCTGCCGGATAAAATTTCGGACCACCCACTGATACAACATATACGATTGATGGTTTTATATTCGGGTTGTCTGATGCTGTTCCTCTTCCGTACGAGTGGTCGTGTCCGGTAAGAACCATATCGACTCCGTGTTTTTCAATTATTGGCTGAAAATGTTTTCTAATATGAGGATTATCCCTGGTCTCTTTTGGGGAATAGAAAGGAAGGTGAGTGGTTAGGATAGTCCATTTTTTAGGATTGTTGGTAAGTACCGAATCCAGCCAGGCTTTTTGTGATTTTAGCGAAATCCCCGATTTATTCCTCAGTTCATTATCTGCTGCGGAATTTATCGAGATAAGGCGTAGATTTTCATAATCGACAAAAAAGCAGGTTCCTTCAAGTCCGGAAGGCCCGTTTTGGGGAAACGTAAATTGAGAATTCCAATGAGAATCCAGAATTTTGCCTTCGTATTCATGATTTCCCGGAGTCATAATTTGAGGAGTAGTTGCAAATATAAATGAACCGAAATCAAACCATCTATGCCATTCGGTATCCCTTTCCGGGTCGTCAACTATATCTCCGGCATAAAGCATGAATCCGCAATTCGGACTTTCCTGATAAGCCTTACGAATAACCCTCGAACAATCTGATTTTATAATAGGTTGGGGATCCTGTAAATCACCAAAGTAAATAAACGAGAACTCATTCCCGCTAGTTGAAGGAGTCTGAAACTGAAACCAATCGCTCCAGTTTTCTACGCTTCCTACACGGTAAATATATTTTGATCCGGGTTTTAGCCCGGTTAAAATATGTGAATGCTGTTTTGCATGTACAGTTGGGTCGATTTCATATGAATACTCTACAGTTATTGTTTGTGCTTTAAAAGATTTACTCTCTTTAGGGTTTATCCGTGTATCGGATGCAGGCTGTAATTCACAATAACAGGTTTGAATAGTTGTGTCTGTACGCCAAGTCACTGCCATTGAGGTGGATGGGTCTTCGGTTAAGTTTAAAACAATCCTGTCGGGTGATTTTGCAGGGAAGTTAGGTTGAGCAGAAAGTTGGTTAATATTAATAACGCATATAATAACTGCCATTGAAAACCATAGACGTGTAAAGCTAAACTGATTATTCATAATTGAACTTTTTAAAGATTAAATAAAAGTATTTTCATGCTCAAGATTGAAGCAAAATTAAATTAAAAGGAAATAAAAAGCTTCTGTTATTTTGCTCATTTCGCATTATCTTTTAACCTTCAATTTTATTGGTTCAATTTTTGGAATCAACAATTTAAATACAAGCCATGCTAATAAATACATGACCCCGGCTATTGAAAAGATTAAAAAATAGCTATCGGTGAATTCAAGGACCAGCCCGACAGATGAAGCAGCCAGGACACCACCTATTGAACCGGTAAAACCTGATAACCCAACTACTGTACCTACAGCATTTTTGGGGAAAATATCAGATACAACGGTGAAAAAAATGGCTGCCCACCCATTATGCGCAGCCGTAGCCAATGATATTAACCCGATAACTATCCATAAATTATTTATTTGTAGTACCAGTATTATTGGGATTACCAATAATGCGCAAATAAGGCTGCATATTTTCCTCGAATAATCAATACTTTTTCCCGATTTTATAAAATGGGAAGACAACCATCCCCCGGCAATACCTCCAACTCCGGCACATGAATATATAATAATCAGGGGCATAATCCTTTCAGCATTACCAGTTTTCCCTGCTTCCGATATTGTAATGCTTTTTCTCTCAAACCTTTTATCCGTTCAATATTACCTGCATCGGGCCACTGATGGTTAATAATTACATCTGCGGTTAAATTTTCATTCATCAGCGGATTCTGCACAATACTGAACCAATGTCCGTTCTCTTTCGGGAAGTGGTGAGTCATTCCCCATTCATCATTGTATCGCCAGTTTTCGCCTACATCTTCCAGTTTATTATATACATCCCAGTTATGAGATGTTAAAGGGAATAATCCAATGGTATCGACTTTGAATTGATTAAGGAGTTTTTCTGGAGATAAACTTTGTTGGCAGTACGATTCTTGTTTCCTGCCTATTTATCAGAAATTCACCTGCTCTAGCTCCCATTTCCTCAAAATCAATGGTAATAACGCTAATACCATTTGCCAGAACTTCCTTGACAGGCGTATCATTATAGGAGATCACCCCTAATTCTTCACCTAAATTAAGCTTATTATTATTGGAATATTGAAGTTGAAGATGTAAAAGAATTTGGGGCAGAGCACCTTTGTAAACAGGCGCTTGACAAATTTGGACTAGGAGACTATTTTACATCTCTGGGCATGCTTGACGGGCAAACTAAAAAAGCACTGATAAGTATTGCCGGCAAAGCAATAGATATAACATGGACAATTACAGAAAATAAAATCAAGGACGATAAATCAAAAGGTGTTTATTTCATCAGAACAAACTATCAGAAAACCGAAGATGGTGAACTTTGGGATATTTACAATACACATCAGAAAACCATCAAATCCAATATCGGAGGTCAGGCAGATATACGATGCTACAAACTGTAAGCACTCACAACCGACAGTGAAAAAATATGTAGTGTACCACTAATTTTGTAAGTGTTTGGGATGGTGGAGAGTAGATTTGATTATAGCCAAGTTGGGTTAAAGACCAAGATAAAGATAGAATTTCCTAGAACCTTTGCTTTACGTGATATTCAAACAACAGTATTTAGGATATTTGAAACCGTCCGGTGCTGACGTGTACTTGACAAAACCATCAAGCCTTATATTGGCAATAAGTTGTGAGTGGGATAGCTATACCCTTTTCGTAAATTTACCCTCTTTTTGATAAAAACCAACACCCTATTTAAAACTATTCTAAATAACAATCATCCCTTACTGCATATTCCCAACAATTATCCACCGCTGTAGTCAGATATGAAATGCAAAAAATGAATTTATTACCTTGAAACCGGGTTTATGCATAATTCAGGGTAAAAAGCATTGATTTTATGCGCTTTTATTATTGTTTTCTTAGTTGTGCCCGGAACAGGACTCGAACCTGCACGTCATTGCTGACACTGGTCCCTGAAACCAGCGCGTCTACCAATTTCGCCATCCGGGCGTGAGTAGTTTTTCTTTAGCGATTGCAAAGATAGTAATTTATGATGTTTTGCAAATAGTAATAGTTCACTTTATTCGTGGAGCAAACCGCAAATGCGATTTATGGAATTGATTATGCTGCCCTTTCAGGGCGTATGATATTCTGAATTAAATACGTATGGCGATGCCATGGGCTTCGTTATTTTGGCCTTTCAGGCTAAGCTTAAATCTTAGTTTTTCTCCTCAACTTTTTGAAATGATCCTAACCCACTATAACAACCTATGCAAAAAAAAGCAGGCTAATACTTAATAATCAGCCTGCTTTAATTAAATTAAATAAAATAAATAAATATTCCTTATTTCTTTTTAGTATAAGGAATTCTCATCTCTAATTTCCATGTACCACTATCGTTTATATGAATCCCCCATCTTATATAAGCATAGTTCATAACTTCACCGGTATCAATATCCTTGTATATAGACCAGTCAGTTTCACCATTATCAGCTTCATAAGCAACTGTATCAACAATAAATGCTTTATCAGTAGCTAAATAATACATAAGGTCAGAATTACCTCCACCATAATTCGGACTGTACTGAGGCATTGGAGGGGCTGGCAGATTAAATTCAAAATAATCTCCATGATCTACTGTTTCTACTGAATTCCCATGAAAATTCTGAAGATAACCAGCTCCCGAAGGATAAAACGTAACCTCTGATGTAGGTATTTCATTGCCATAACTATCACAAATGTGCATATTCCATTTAAGACCCAATGCAGGTTCATCACTCACCTTTGTTATACGAAAATAAGGATGTGTGCCAGCCAATACTTCAGGTATCTGATCATCATAAGGTCCGGTAATAACACCTGTATACCCAATATCTTTACCCCCTGCAGCCTTATTAAGATACAATCTGGATCTCATCTGAACAGTAAATTCAACAGGCAAAAATTCACCCAATTTAATTACCACATAGTCATCCAGTTCTTTTTGCCCACGAATATTAGACACTAACATATTAACTTTATAAATATCAGCTTTCTCAACTAACTTAGAAGCTTGTGTAAAGGCCATCTCTCCACTCACTGAATTCAGAAGAATAGATGGCTCTTCACTAAGCTCAAGCTTTTCCTTCGCAAGTTCAAGTGTTGTATCCGTAGTAGGATTAAAAGAGGCTGTCCAAATCAGGATTTCATGTTTATCAAACAGATCTTGTGTCTCATTACCTGCTTCATCAGTAATGTTTTTAAATTCCCAATGCATAGGATAGGTAGAACCTTCGTTTGACGGTGCAGCCGAGGTCATAAACACACCACGTGGAACAAAAACAGTATCCTCAAGTGCATGAATATTATTGCTTATATAACCCACATCAGGTGGTGTACACGAAAACATTAATGCAAAAATTATTACCAGATTAATTATATTTTTCATAATCATTTAATTTTTAATTTGTTTTATAATTAAACAGAGTATGATTTCCTTGAAGAACATGAACAACCCCATTTGTAGATTGAATATTAGATGTTCTTACCGTAATCGCATCATCCTGGATATCACCCGGGATCTCTAAATCATCCCAATCACCATTTTTAAAGGTATAATATACGATTTCAGCCGATTGACTAAGCTGATTATCATAAGTAGAAATCACCTCAATAGACAATTTTCTCTCAGTGCCATCAATCGCAGTATAAATAACACCATCTGCTGTGAGATCATCTCTTTTGATTACTCCATCGAAGATGTAACCGGGCAGATATTTTTTCAAGGTGTCAACAGGAATATCATCCACCGTAAATTCTGCTTCAGCATCATCTTCCCTCAGTTCTGACAATATAGTCTCAACATAGTGCTTAATAGAAAGATTATTAGGCGCAAAAAGAGTAGAGCTACTATTGACAGCATCTATAAATCCACCCTTTTCTATTATAAGAGCAAGTGTGTCTAATTCAGGGTGAGATTTCAGAAAATCATAAGTAGTCATATCCACATTTGGATCGCTAATCCCTCCATCGTTAAGATAGTCATCGCTTTCGCATGCAAAGAATGCAAAAACAACAGCTAATAAAATAAATATTCGTTTCATATTATTATTTTTTAAATTTCAATGATTTTTATAATTTACCTCTCCAGTATACTGTTTGCTCAATGGCTGGATTTATTGAGATAACAGAAGGATCAATAGGCCAGAAATAACCTTTTTTCTCAACACGGACACTATTCATCCATGGAACACCTTCATAATAATAATCCATTCTTATTCTGTCGAAACCTGAATGTCCCTCTCCAACCAATTCAATTGCACGATCATCAAAAATCGCTTTAATCAGAGAAGCTCTATCGGTTGCTCCTGTATATTCAGGAACACCTGCTTTACTTCTGATAAGATCTAAATCGGCTTTTGCTTCTGCACCACTTCCAACCTTAGCGTATGCCTCAGCTCTTAAAAGGTAGATATCAGCTAATCGGAAAATCAGTATATTCGACTCTGAAAATCTTGCATTCGGATCATTCTCAGCATTCGGGTCAGGAGTTACCTGAGTATATTTTTGCAGATAACCCTTTTTCCAGTCACTATAATTATAAAAGAATATGTTTTTCCTTACATCAGTAGCATAGTCATCATCATTATTCATAAACTCGTTACCATAAAAATCAGGTGAAAATTCAAGAGTTGTCTTATTCTTGAAAAACGGGTCACTTATAGTCAATCCTGTATGATATGAAGCAGCACTTGAAACTCTGAATGATTCATCAACATCAGAACTAATATTTATCTCGAACAGACCGGTTTCAGACTGTCCTTCACACATTCTGTTAACACCGGCAGTAGAGTCAGCAACCCAATCAATTAAACTGGCATTACTGTTAGTAATAACTGAAGTAGCAGCAGAAATACTCGCTTGAATCATTTCTCCATTGTCATTATCACGACTGGCATACCACAGTGTAAGATGAGCTTTTAAAGCTTCAGCACTGGCTTTATTTGCAGTTATAGCCCATCCTGCCTCACCTGGTGCTGAATACTCCAGATTAGCGATGGCTTTATCAACAGCCGCAATAGCAAAAGTCAAAACATCAAGTTCATTATCTCTTGGTAAATCTACAATATAACCATCGTCTGTAATTAATTGGTCTGATGTTTCAATAACCTGACTAATAATAGGCACATCACCCCAAAGTCTAGCCATATAAAAATATGTTAAAGCTCTAACAAAAGCAGCTTCGCCAATAATTCTTTTTTTATCGGCTTCAGAATTAAACAGACCAACATCCATTGCATCAACATAACTTTCTACTGTAAATGCCCAGTTAGAAGCACGATAGAAATTTTTCCAATTTCTGGTATGTCCTCTGTAAGCTAAATTATAATTACCTGAACCCTCAATATAATTAACAATCCAGTTCCGTGAATTCATAAAAGTCATTCCGGTAAATTCGCCCCAAAACAGAAAACTTGACTGCACAGTTAAAGCGTACTTTAAATGCCCATAAGCTCCGGCAAGTGCTTGTTCAGCATTACTTTGATTTACCCAATACACATTGGGGTGAGTAATGCTTAATGGTTCCCGCTCCAAAAAGTCAGAACAACTTTGTGATGTAAGCAGGCCACCCACAATCATAATTAATAAAAATATCTTTTTCATATTTCTCATTTCTTTAATTTTTAAAATCTTACATCAATACCAAAAGTGATAGTTTTAGCCATTGGATAACCGTTTCCGTATGTTTCTCCTTTAGCATTAACCATAGAAGCATCAACAATAGCATCCGACCGTTGCCACTGGAATGGATTCAGTATAGTAGAATAAATACGCAAGCGACTTAAACCCAAGTTTTTAATTACACTACTTTTACTGAAGGTATATCCTGCTGAAAGGTTAGAAATTTTCCAGAAATCTCCAGATTCCATCCAAAGTGTTTGACCTTGTCTAAATCCGTACCATGGTCCACCTGTACCGGAACTGGTAGGATAAAGAGCAGGATATCTTACTCCTGCAGCTCCATCACCCGGCTTTTCCCAGAAAGTAAATTTGCTTAAGTCGGCTAAGCCATTGGTTGCCCAACCTGTACCACCACGATCATAATAATCCATATAACTTTGAAGAACAGTATTTTTTATGTCTGCCCCAAAGGAAAACTGACTATATGCCTGTACATAAAATCCCTTATACATAAGATTAACATTGAATGAACCAACGATATCAGGAACAGGAGAATAATCCATGGTTAACTTATAATCATGTGTCTCATTCAACATGTAGTCACCATTCAGGTCTTTCCAAATTGGAAATCCCGGTCTGATAGCTGCCCATGCACTTTTACCCGCTAGAGGAACACCGGTATATGGATTAACAGGAAGTTGCTCAAGATCATCAATTATATAATCATTAATAAACATTTTATAAAGATTGATAGGCCTTCCTACAACATAACCGTAATTGTTGCCTATATAATCTCTGTTACCATTAGGTAGCTCACTCATATAGTTATTATTTCTTGAGAATCCGGCTGTCAGGTCTATTCTGAATGGATTTGAACGAGGAAGAACTTGCCACTTAACAAAAGTTTCCCAACCATAGTTTAAAATTCCGGCAATATTTGCTTTTGCACTGTTATAACCTGAATAAGCAGGGAAACTGATATCAAACAACAACTTATCAGTAGCTTTATGGTAAGCATCAAAAGTAACAGTTACACGATGGTCGAACATATCCAAATCAAATCCGAGATCCCACTGTGTAGAGTTCTCCCATGAAAGTTCATTATTACCAATAGCACCATAATTTGGCACAACACCAGATGTACCAGCATAAGATGAAACATCCATTTGATTAGACCAATATGCATTACCTCCATATCCTAAACTATATGCACCATATCTTAAATAGTTTTCCCTAAACTGTTTTCCATTTATACCCCAACTGGCACGCAATTTTAAGAAATCAACAAAACCGGAAGTTAATGACTCCATAAACGGTTCCTTAGAAATAACCCAACCTGCAGATACGGCTGGGAAATTTGCCCAACGAACATCAGTACCGAAACGTGAAGAACCATCCCTACTAAAGGTAAAATCTATATAATACTTCTGTCTATAATTATAACTACCTCTGAAATAATATGACAATAATGAATTTTCACTTATATCAGTAAAACCTGTTATTTCATCTTTCTGATAACGGTTGTTAATTACTTTAATTGCATCACTACCATAACCAATCGCATTCAAATGCATTATTTCATACTGATTATAGTCAGCTCTGGTACCTGCTATTGCAGATACAGTGTGTTTCTGGTTAATAGTTTTGAGATAACTCAAATAAAGATCTGAAGTAGGATTAATACGTGTATAAGACGAGTAACTTGCAAACCCGTCACCTTCAGCTCTTAAAACAGAAGGTTCATAGAAATTTTTATTATTTACACTATATGTTAAAGCCGCCTGCCAATTCAACGTTAAGCCTTCATAAAGATTAATCCTCATGTAATTTGAAAATACAGACTGTAATGTTCTATCAGTATTCATCTTATCATTTAACTCTCCTGATAAAGATTTTTTATGCTCATCAGTAAGATAAAAGAGTGAAGAGTTCATACGGGCAGGATTAACAGGTAATGTATTGTTCAGATCATAATTATAGTATTCCGGCAATGGATTCCCCTGACCTGTTGCCTGGTCAGTATAGAGCAATTTTGCTAGGAATTGATTATTAAATGCCTTCCCAATTTTAGAATTTAATGATGCATTAAGTGTAAACCGTGAAAATCCTGTATTAATAATAACTCCTTTAGTATCATCTATACCAGCAGAAATTCTATAATTTGATTCTTCAGATCCACCTCTCATACTAACATTGTATTTTTGAGTCACACCAGTTTGATAGAACAGGCCTTGATAATCAACATTATTATTAAATGCAGGATTCAAACTATCTGTCAACATAATAGGTACCGTCCCATCAAGCTGGTAATCATGGCTCCACCATTTTTTGATCATATCCATTTTGGCATTTCTTTCAGAAGCACCTACGTACATTTCTACTAAATCAGGTTTTGGCTGAAATCCAAAGTTTGCACTAACATTAAATTCAGGCTTGTCTAATGCAATACCTTTTTTAGTAGTAATAATTATTACTCCGTTTGCACCACGAGAACCATAAATGGCAGCTGCAGATGCATCTTTCAAAATATCAATACGTTCAATATCGTCAGGATTCAGAGATGCCAGGTAATCCATATTTGACACATTATATCCGGCTAAATCCTCCAAAGAGGTCTGAACACCGTCAATAACATACAGAGGAGAACTGTAAGCCATATCAGGATCAATATTCCCACCAATAGATGTGTTACCACGAATAACCACGGTTCCCCGAGCACCGGCTAAACCACTCCCTGTAACCGTTTGAACACCCGTAGAGAGTGAACCAATTAACTGAGTAACACTGGTAACAGGAATATTCTCCAAATCTTTACTGGAAATTGAAGAAACAGCAGCTGTAACATCACTTTTATGAACAGTTTGATAACCGATTGAAACAACTTCGTCTAACACATTAACATCCTCTGTTAAAACAATAAGCAATACGGTTTTACCACTAACAGAAACTTCAACATTTTTATACCCGATAAAGGTAACAACTAAAGTTGCATCTTCGGGTACCACCAAGCTGAATTCTCCATTCACATCCGATATAGTACCAGTTCCTACACCCTTAAGAACAATATTTGCTCCGGGTAAAGTACTTCCGTCCATATCCTTAATTATTCCGGTAACGGTTTTAGTTTGACCTAACGCCGTATTCACCCAAAAGAACAGGGACATAAACACTAAAAAATAGATTTTTTTCATATTAAAACGATTTGATTAACATTGATTAATACTTATTAATAATAATACTAAAAAAGAAAGAGGTTTTTTCATATAAGAACAGTTCAATTAACATTTATTAACGGCAAAAATAGATATAATTAACATTGATTAACTGTATCTATAATTCATTTTATAGTAATCATAACAGGTTTTATAGTAATTATATGTCATATTTAGCATATTTTATTCCCATAAATTTATTTTAATGTTTTTTTTATATACCTTTAAATGCAAAAACACAACACGTATCTAAACATATTACAATGGTATGTAACCATTTACAATTACAAGAGACCCGTAATACTGAAGACAAATCATCAATTGGCAAATCTGAATTATTAAAAAGAAGGTATTAGTTAACTTTTGTTCTTTATTTGTAAATAAAAGACAAAAATAATTTACAACATGAAAATCCGGCTTGTATTAATTCTAATAACTATCACTATATTATATCTGAATAATTGTCGTGCTGATGAAAAATTTATGCACATTACAATTAAAGAAGGACTATCTCAATCGAGCGTACAAGCGATATGTCAGGATTTTAGAGGATATATGTGGTTTGGTACCGGCGATGGACTAAATAAATACGATGGGTTTAACATTACAAAGTTTTATCATGACCCTACCACATCTCACTCCGTTTGCAGCAACAACATAAAATTAATTTATGAAAATCCATATGATTCAACACTATATATAGGAACAAGTGATGCAGGCATATCTATTTATAACAGAAATAATGATTCTTTTAAATCAATTAATAATACTCTGCCAGCTAAAGACATACAAAACATTAATAATATCACAGGCATGGTGGCCACTGATAAATACAACTTATGGATTTTATCACATGGTAATGGAATATTCAACTATAACATTAAAGACTCTTCTCTTTTTTCTCCTTCATTTAATCGCGAACAGATTTTTCAAGAATCACAATGTATTATTACTGATTCAGAAGGAAACTTGTGGATTGGAACAAATGACGGACTCTATTCGTGGAATTATGATAATTCAATTAGTCCCCATAAAATTGAGTTAATAAAAGGTACTAAAAACACTACCATAACAAAAATAAAATTTGACATCAAAGGAAATCTTTATATTGGAACAAGAAATAGCGGACTCCTAAAATATAATCCATATTCAAAGCATACTGAAATAATATATAAACAGAAAAACAATTTAACTCTTTTTTCGAAGTTAATTTCTGACATTTTGATAACAAGAAACAATACTTTGTGGATTGCAACAAAATCAGGATTATTTAAAAAAGAAAATAATAAGATAGAATCTTACAGAAATAATCCTTTAATTCATGAAACAATTAATAATAATGATATACTGAGCTTATTCGAAGACAATTCCGGAATAATTTGGATTGGAACATTTCTTGGTGGAGTAAATATATACGATTATAAAACTTCTCTTTTCCCTAAATACAAAGATTTTTCTCCACAATTAGAAAACGATAGTGATTTCTACCATAATTACAATAGTATATATGCCATATTTATTGATAATAAAAAGTCTGTATGGTTAAATACTTCAGAAGGTCTGTTAGAGTTAAAACAATCTTATTTCGCAACAAAGCAAGTTGCCGGCAATGTCATAAGACATTATAACAAACTCACCATAGGAAATATTTATTATAACAATAATTATGGATTGTATTTATCATTTGGAGATGGCATATGTTTGAGACACAACAATGGATCATTAGAAAAACTATCTTCTGCTATTCTCAAACAAACAGGCAAATATATCCCTTCATTTATAACAGCATTTGCCGATTCCGATGGAGCAATGTGGTTCTCAACTTATCAAGGATTATTAAAATTTAATCCTATGAATTATAATTTTAAGCTAATAAATATTCCTGCAATAAATAATAAGGTTTTACCATCATCAATAATTACAATTATTGAAAACTATGAAGGAAAACTTTTAATGGGAACAAATAATGGAAAACTATTAAAATTTGATCGGCATATAGAAACCACAAAATCGATAATTCCACATATCGAAAATGATGAATCACCTAACTTCACAAAAATATTTTCTATACATGAATCGGCTCCTGAACAGATATGGTTAGGAACTAATACAGGCATGTACTTTCTCAACAATAAATCAAAAAAACACAAGCACTTTTTCAAACAAAACAGTCAATCTATAAATGTAATTTACGGCATTTTGGAAGATGATAGAGGTAATCTATGGTGTACTTCTAACAATGGACTGATAGTATATAATAATAAGAACGAAACATTTCAAAATTTTACTTCTTACGAAGGATTACAGAGCAACGAATTCAATCAGGATTCATACAATAAATCAGAAGATGGCACATTTTACATTGGAGGCATTAACGGTTTAAATATCTTCCATCCTGACGACATCCAACCTGACAACTTAATTCCTCCACTAATTATTGATAAGCTGGAGATATTATATAAACCTGTTAATCCAACATCACATCACGACATATTAAAAAAACAATTAAGCGAAACTGAAAGTATAACACTTTCATACAAGCAAGCCACATTCAGTTTTGATTATATAGCATTATGCTACAGACAACCTGGCAGGATCAATTATAAATATATGTTAGAAGGATTTGATGACAAGTGGGTTGAAGCTGGCAATAGACGCATAGCAACTTATACGAAAATTGACCCAGGAGAATATACATTTAAAGTAATAAACACAAATAATTATGGGGCATGGAGTAAAAAACCCGTATCCATTAAAATAATAATACCACCACCTTTTTGGCAAACAATCTGGTTTAGATTACTATTATTATTTATAATAATATCAGCGTTTTACATCATCATTTACTTTAAAACAAAAGGCAATAAATATCAGAAAACACTATTAGCAGCAACAGTAGTAAAAAAGACCAAAACTCTTAACGAACAAAAAATAAAAATTGAACAACAAAATCATGAATTAGTATCAATAAATAAAATAGTAACTCAAAAAAATAAAAACTTAAATGATCAACACAAACACATCCAGGTACAACATAAAGAACTGATAGCATTAACAAGGAAATTAAAAGAAACCAATCAAGCCAAACTTCAATTTTTCACATCTATATCACATGAATTCAGAACACCATTAACACTAATTACAAGCCCGTTACAGGACATCATTAAAAACAATTACAAGTTCACTAAAATACAATTGATACGACACCTGAAAACCGTTTACTCAAACGCTTCAAAATTATTACTTCTTATTGATCAATTATTAGATTTTAGAAAAGCCGAAGTTGGTAATGAAAAATTAATCATGTCAAAAATTGAAATTATCTCATTCACAAAACAAATAATTTTATTATTCAATGATTTGGCAACAAAGAACAACATAAAAACAATCTTTACATCATCAAATTCCAAAATTGAGATTACTGCTGACAGTTTGAAAATTGAAAAAATAATAACAAACCTTATATCAAATGCTTTTAAACATTCTCCGGTGAATAAAGAAATATCAATTAATATAAAACAAATAAAATCAGAGAAATACAAAAGAGCAATACAATTTTCTATATCTGATTTAGGAGAAGGAATAGATAATAATTCTATCGCTTACATATTTAACCGATTTTATCATAGTGATGAGAATCACTCTAAACAAGGTAGCGGATTGGGACTTGCATTAGTGAAAAAATATATTGAATTACATAACGGAACAATAACGGTTAATAGCCAACAAGAAACAGGAACTACATTCTCTTTTACACTACCCGTTAACGAACACAAGCCGAATTCAACCATTGAAAAAACTTTAATTCCTTTAAAAAATAATTCTCAACAGTTATTAGCCGGTTTTAAAAGCTATTTCCCAATAAACCTAAATATTATTGAGACAAGTGAGGATAGAAAAAAACAAAGAATTTTAATAATAGAAGATGACAAGGATCTTACCAGCTATTTAAAAGATGCTCTTTCGAGCTATTACAATATAACAGCAACTAAATCGGCAGAAGAAGGATTCTTGATTGCCATCTCTAAAAATCCTAATTTGATTATTACCGACATAATGCTTAAGGGAATGAATGGTTTTGATTTTTGCAACAAATTAAAATCTCATTTTAACACACGTCATATTCCTATAATTCTACTTTCCGCTTTATCTGATCATGAAAATATTATTAACGGGTTAAGTTATGGGGCAATTGATTACATTACCAAACCTTTTGATATGAATTATTTAATTCTCAAAATTAATAACCTACTACATTTAAAACAAGCTCTACAAACAAAACTTCTTCAAGATTCACAAATAACAACCAATGAACTCATCCATAAAAAAGACAAAGCTTTCCTTAATAAAATAGTTGAATGTGTTGAAGCAAACATTTCGGATAGTTCATATACTGTAGATCATTTATGTAAAAATGTCGGGATAAGTCATCCTCAGGCTTACAGAAAAATTAAATCTTTAACCAATCTGTCAATTTCAGCATTTATACGTAATGTCAGATTAAAGAAAGCTGCTATGCATCTACTCTCCGGCGAAAAGAAAATTAATGAGATTGCTTATGAAGTAGGGTTCAGTGATCCCAACTATTTCACAAAATGTTTCACTAATCTATACGAACAAACTCCCAGAGAGTTTATTAAAAATGCTCAGAAGTAGTTTCACAAAAGAAAAAAGCTGTTAGCTAATAGCTATTAGCTAACAGCTTTTTTCTTCTTACAACTCTCTTATTTTCATATTCCGGAACTGAGTAAGTCCACCATGATCCTGCAACCCTATATGTCCTTTTTTGGCCATTCCGTAATGTTGCTCATTTTTCCACTTACTGTTTGCTTTTCTCTCTTTCCAGTCGTCAGACCACAATTCATACTCAACCACCTTCTTACCATTCAGAAAGTGCTGAACGTTAGTTCCTTTAACAATAATACGAGTTGTATTCCATTCTTCTATCGGCTTAACCTCTGCCTCTTGAGGTGTATACATACCATAACATGCTCCACTATATTGGCTTGGTTTTAGCTTAGATGGCCAGCCTTTATCATCTAAAAGCTGATATTCAGGTCCTGTTTGATAAATTCTGTTACCAACATCTTCCTTTACGTGATAAAATACACCACTATTACTTTTAGGATTAATTTTCCATTCAAGATATAGTTCAAAATCCTTAAACTCCTTATCAGTTATAATATCACCACCATGGTCACTTCCTGTTCCGGAATTATTTAAAACACCATCCTGAGTATGCCACCCTGTTACTTCACCACCTTTAAACTTCTTCCAGCCATCAAGGTTTTTGCCATTAAACAACAACTCCCATCCTGCTTTTTTCTCTGGTTTAGTAAGAGTATTAATTTCCTGTGCATTACTAATCATTGATAATGACAGTAATACTACAGTTAACAATAATAACTTTTTCATAATTTTATTAAATAGAACATATAATTATTTTCTTTAATAACATTACAGATTCTTAAATATATAATCCAATTTCATCTTAAAAAGATGCACACGAGTATTTCCGCCATTTATGCCATGATTCCGGTTAGGGTACATAAACATATCAAATTGTTTTCCTGCCTGGACCAATTTATCAATATATTCAACACTATTTTGGAAATGCACATTATCATCAGCAGTACCATGAATCAGAAATAATTTCCCCTGCAAACTATCTGCCAGATTAATGGGGCTGTTATCGTCATATCCTTTAGGATTCTCCTGAGGTTTACGCATATATCTTTCTGTATATACCGAGTCGTAATATCGCCAGTTTGTAACAGGAGCTACTGCAATACCAATCTTAAACACGTTCGACTTACTAAGGCAGAGTGCCGACATAAACCCGCCATAACTCCAGCCATAAATACCAATTCTGCCGGCATCTATATAATTCAGACTACCAAGATATTTGGCTGCCTCAATCTGATCGTCCGATTCATATTTTCCCAGTTTCATATAGGTGCGTTTCCTGAACTCCTCGCCTCTTGCAGCAGTACCTCTCGGGTCAACACAAGCAACCACATATCCGTTGGCAGCAAGGAGTTGCTCCCAACCTATCCCCCACCTGTCGGCAACACTTTGCGAGTTAGGCCCGCTATACTGTGTCATTAAAACAGGATACTGTTTTGATGGGTCAAAATCTAATGGTTTCACCATCCAGCCGTTAAGCTCTATGCCTTCTGATGTTTTAAAGGTAAAAAACTCTTTAGTACTAGTTCGGTAACCCTGAACTTTCTCTTTCAGTGCAGCATTATCTTCCAAAACACGTATCTGCTTTCCATCATTCTTGTACAGGGCAACTACCGTTGGCGTTGTTGTATTTGAAAAATTATTTATAAAATACTTAAATCCTTTGCTGAAAGATGCTCGATTTGTCCCATCTCCCGGAGTCAGTCTAATCATTTTCTTTCCGTCAGAACTTGTAGCATATATATTTCTCCGCAATGGGGATGTTTCAGCCGACTGGTAATAAAACATCTTTTTCTTAGGTTCATAACCATAAAAGTCTGTTACATCCCACTCCCCTTTGGTAACCTGTTTGACTTGTTTTCCGGCCATTGTAAACAAATAGATATGATTATAGCCATCCATCTCACCTACATATATAAAGTACTTACCATCCTCAGTAAATTGCAGGTTATCCAACACACTTTCGTCCACATAATATTCGTTCCTGTCAGTAAAAACAGTTCTGCAAACAGTTGAAGCTGAATTGGCAATTAACAAGTCAAGTTGATTCTGATGTCGGTTCAGTTTAATAATCCCTAACCTCTCCGATTGCTTAGTCCATCTGATTCGGGGGATATAAATATCGGTCTCCTCCCCTATATCCATTGTTTTTGTTGTACGGTTTTTAAGATTAAAAACATGCACACTCACCACCGAATTATCTTCTCCTGCTTTCGGGTATTTGAATTTGTACTGACCGGGATATAAAGCATACTCTTCCCTTGTTGGGTTAGAAGCTTCATACATAGGGAATGAATACTCTTTTACTTTTGACTCATCAAATTTTACATAAGCAATCTCACGGCTATCGGGCGACCACTCATACGCTTTGTTGTAACCAAACTCCTCCTCATAAACCCAATCAGGTATCCCGTTAAGTATCTTATTAAGCTCTCCGTCTTTTGTGATTTCACTAACAGTATTAAACTTCAGTTTTTTCAAATACAAGTTATTATCCTTTACAAAAGCAACCTTATCTCCATCAGGCGAAAAACTTGCTACCATCTGTTTACCTTCATCTGTAAGCGGTGCTATCTCTTTTCTCTCTATGTCGATAATATAGTAATCGGCTGTGAATGAATGACGATAAACACCTTGTCTGTTTGTGTAGATTAACACCATCGTTTCACCACTGTTAAACTCATACCCTGATATGTTTTTTACCGGAGAATCCCCTATATCACTTAAGTCAACAATAACACCAACCTCTTTGCCGGTAGCGAAGTCATGCTTAATAATCTTTGTTCCTTTTTCAAGTGTTGTGTAGTGTATGCCATCGTTCATCGACTTTAATCCATGCACACCCCTTGAAGAAAAAGTGTGATTACGAAACAGGTCATCAAAAGAAACTGTCTTTTTACTTTCCTGAGAAAAACCAACAGCAGAAACAGATACAAGCAGAAGAATTAAAAATATTCGATTCATAATTATCAATTAATTTAATTTTTTCAAAGCTAATAAAATTAAAGATACAATGCGATAACGCTAAAATGAAACTAAATATTATTATGAGGTGCTGGCTTCAATTAATCACTCCTTTAATGCCATTTTTGAGTATGGTTGTTTGATAATTTATTTTCAATCATAACATCTAATTATTTCTTTCCTGCCGATTCGGGACAAGTAGTGAAACTTCGTGTATTCTTTGAGATTCTTTGTGTAATAGCTAATCTATCTATAATAATATGACGAGTCGGCTATTGCACAAAGTTACACTAAGAAGTCACAAAAAACACAAAGATTAGGATGCCATTTCAAAAACTCCAGCACCTCAAAAACTTGTCTGCCTTAGGCATGATAATATTTAGCCTATCAATAATAGTGAAATTATTAGAGACCTAACGATTGTTTTTCAAAAAATCCTTTTCACTACAACCTATTTAATGGCTTTTCCTTATCTTTGCATGTTTTTTAAATCACAGAGAATTAGAAGTATGATAAAAATAACATTTCCGGATGGTTCTGTTAGAGAATTCGAAGATGGAGTAACAGGATATGAAATAGCAAAAGGTATTAGTCCGCGTTTAGCTAAGGAGGTACTATCCATAACTGTAAATGATGAGTTGTGGGATATCGCCCGACCTATAAATATTGATGCTTCCATTAAACTACACAAATGGGCCGACGAAGAGGGGAAGTATGCATTCTGGCATTCATCGGCTCACCTGATGGCTGAAGCCCTACAAGCACTCTATCCGGGAATGAAGTTTGGTATTGGACCAGCTATCGAAAACGGATTTTACTACGATGTTGATCCGGGTGACGATGTGGTTATAAAAGACAGCGACCTGCCAAAGATTGAGAAGAAGATGAAAGAGCTGGTATCACAAAAAAATGAGTATATACGTAAAAATATCTCAAAGGCTGATGCTCTCTCATTTTTTGAAGATAAAAATGACGAATACAAAACAGAGCTAATCAACGACCTTGAAGACGGAACGATCACATTATATGAACAAGGTAATTTCACAGACTTGTGTCGCGGGCCTCACCTGGCTTCAACTGCACCAATTAAGGCTATTAAATTGCTTAGTGTAGCAGGTGCCTACTGGCGAGGCGATGAAACCCGCAAACAACTGACACGTATTTACGGCATCTCATTCCCCAAACAGAAATTGCTGGAGGAATACCTTGTGTTACTTGAAGAGGCAAAAAAACGAGATCACCGAAAAATAGGTAAAGAGTTAGAACTGTTCACATTCTCTCAAAAGGTTGGACAGGGGCTGCCCTTATGGTTACCTCAGGGAGCTAAACTACGCGAACGCTTAGAAAACTTTTTGAAAAAAGTTCAGATTAAGTATGGTTACGAACCTGTAATCACCCCACATATCGGCAACAAAGAGTTATATGTAACTTCTGGTCACTACGCCAAATACGGCAAGGACTCATTTCAGCCAATCAGCACCCCTGCCGAAGGCGAAGAATTTCTGCTTAAGCCGATGAATTGTCCTCACCATTGTGAGATATATAAATTCAAACCTCGCTCCTATAAAGACCTGCCTGTTAGATATGCAGAGTTTGGAACAGTGTACCGTTACGAGCAGAGTGGAGAGTTACACGGACTAACGCGAGTAAGGGGTTTTACTCAGGACGATGCACACATTTTCTGCCGTCCTGACCAATTGAAAGACGAATTCAAGAAAGTTATAGATATTGTATTTTACATCTTCAAGACTCTTAATTTCAATGAATACATAACACAAATATCATTAAGAGATAAAGAAGATCACTCAAAATACATTGGCTCAACAGAGAACTGGGACAAGGCAGAACAGGCTATTTTGGAGGCGTGCGAAGAGAAAGGGTTGAACACAGTTGTTGAATATGGTGAAGCTGCATTCTACGGGCCAAAGCTCGACTTTATGGTTAAAGATGCTCTTGGACGCAAATGGCAGTTAGGAACAATTCAGGTTGATTACAACCTGCCTGAACGATTTGAACTGGAATATATCGGTAGTGATAACAAAAAACACAGACCGGTTATGATTCACCGTGCACCTTTTGGCAGCATGGAGCGTTTCGTAGCTGTCCTGATAGAACATACAGCAGGAAAATTTCCTCTTTGGTTAACTCCCAGTCAGGCTGTTATTCTGCCAATCAGTAAAAAATTTAACGATTACGCAGAAAAAGTTTTAAAATTCCTGAATAATTCCGATATTCGCGCTGTCTTAGACGACCGTAATGAAAAAATCGGTAAAAAGATAAGAGACAACGAATTAAAACGCATTCCATTCCTTCTCATTGTAGGAGAAAAGGAAGCTGAAAATGACCAGGTTGCCGTTCGTATACAAGGGAAAGGTGATATTGGTGCTATGTCATTAGAAGAATTTGTTATTTTTGTAAATTCGGAAGTGAAAAAATCACTTGCCGAGTAAGATTGAAATATTTTTTAATTATTAACTAATTTAAAGGAGGACTTTACAATAAGAAAACCTAGCAGAAGGCCTATGAGGGTCATGAAAAAAGAGCCAAGTCACAGGATTAATAATCTTATCCGAGTGCCAAAAGTGAGATTGGTTGGAGATAATGTTGAAAACCCGGGTATTATACCTACTTCAGACGCACTTAGACTGGCTGATAATATGAATCTAGATCTGGTTGAAATTTCTCCTAATGCAGATCCACCAGTATGTAAAATAATTGATTATCAGAAATTCCTTTATCAACAAAAAAAGAAACAGAAGGAGCTAAAAGCAAAATCAGTTAAGGTGGTGGTAAAAGAAATTAGGTTTGGTCCAAATACAGATGACCACGATTATCAGTTTAAATTGCGCCACGCTGAAAAATTTATTAAAGATGGAGCTAAGGTAAAGGCCTATGTTTTCTTTAAAGGACGATCAATCTTATTTAAAGAAAAAGGTGAAATCTTACTGTTAAGATTTGCTCAGGATCTTGAAGAGATTGGAAAAGTAGAACAGTTACCAAAATTGGAGGGGAAACGTATGATAATGTTTATTTCTCCAAAAACATCTAAAAAATCATTATAGAAGATTTTTAAATTTTAACTATAATTATATATACAATGCCAAAAATGAAAACTAATTCCGGTGCCAAAAAAAGGTTTACAATCACCGGAAGTGGAAAGATCAAAAGGAAGCACGCTTTTAAGAGTCACATCTTAACGAAGAAGTCTAAAAAGCGTAAAAGAAACCTGACTTATTTCGGCACTGTTAGTAAAGCTGATGAGAAAAACATCAAGCTTTTATTAAACATGAAATAAGCAAAGAAATTATTTAAAAACCTGAGTGAATTAGCAAAAAAAGATTCCGGAAAGACGGAACGCTAACCATTCGTAAAAATTAGAAAAAATGCCAAGATCAGTAAATGCTGTAGCGTCAAGGGAAAGACGCAAAAGATTGTTGAAAAACACCAAAGGGTACTTTGGAAGAAGAAAAAATGTATGGACGGTTGCCAAAAATGCCTATGAAAAAGGGCTACAATATGCATACCGCGACAGAAAGAAGAATAAAAGTAATTTCAGAGCGTTGTGGATTCAACGTATCAATGCTGCTGCCCGTATCGAGGGGATATCATACAGTCGTTTAATGGGGTTTATGCATAAAAAGAACATTGAAATAAACCGTAAAGTTCTGGCTGACTTAGCCATGAACCATCCGGAAGCTTTTAAGGCTGTTCTTAAAAAAGCTGTAGGAACAAAAAAATAAAAAGCCCCTCTCTAACTCTCCGCTGGAGAGAAAAATTTATATAGAGGAAAACGTCTTCACTCACATTTCCGGGGAAGAAAAATAAAAAAACAACAAAGGGGAAGAAATCTTCCCCTTTGTTGTTTTCAAGAGTAAAATATATCTTTGAGGGCAGAAGTTGAAATAGATATGTTTCCGTTGTACAAGATATTTTCACACTTTGCGAACCTGTCTGCCGATAGGCAGACTTTACAAACTTTTATCTAATGAAGATAGCATTAATAGGATACGGCAAGATGGGTAAAGAGATTGAGAAAGTCGCTCAGGAACGAGGTCATGAGATTGTCAGCAGAATTGACATTAAAACCAGTGACAACTTTTCTGATAATCATTTTAAAAGTGCAGATGTAGCAATAGAATTCACCACACCCGAAACAGCTTTTGATAATTACTTGAAATGTTTTGAGAACAACGTACCCGTAGTATCCGGAACTACCGGTTGGCTTAACAAACTTGATGTTATCAAAAAGTTATGTATTGATAACGACCAAACTTTTTTCTACGCTTCAAATTTCAGTGTAGGAGTAAATATATTTTTCGAAATAAACCGACACCTGGCTCGTATAATGAATCAGATGAACGATTATGATGTTTCGATGGAAGAGGTTCACCACACACAGAAACTGGATGCCCCCAGCGGAACAGCGATTACACTTGCCGAGGATATTATTAGCACACTTGATAGTAAAACGAACTGGACTAATTCACCATCAACCCAAAATAGTGAACTTTCCATTATCTCTAAAAGAGAAGGGATGGTTCCCGGTATTCACAGAGTAAAATATGAATCTGATGTTGATGAGATTGTTATTCATCATAGTGCCAAATCAAGAAAAGGGTTTGCTTTAGGTGCCGTATTAGCAGCTGAACTTACCCAAAAGAAAAAAGGATTCCTTGGTATGAATGATCTGTTGAAGTTTTAAATGGCTAAATAGCTAAATTGCTATATTGTTTTATGGTTAAAATGATAGTAGCAAAACAAAATATAAATAATAAATCAAAAAAAATATAATGAAAGCATCATTAAAAATAAAAGACTTACCACTATTTGTGTGGATAAAACTGGCTATTGTTTCCGTTATTTTTATCCTCTGGGTAATATGGATTGGCAATTATTGGTTACTTTTTATATATCCGCTTATTTTCGACAGTTATACAATTAAAATAATTCCTTGGGGAGGATGGAAAAGAACAAAATTTGCAAAGAAACATAAAAAAGTTGTTGAATGGATCGACGCCTTGTTCTTTGCACTTGTTGCAGTATATCTGATAAATATCTTTCTTTTCCAAAATTACAAAATACCAACCAGCTCATTGGAAAAAACACTACTTGTAGGTGATCATCTTTTCGTAAGTAAGGTAAGTTACGGTCCCCGTATGCCTAATACTCCACTTGCTTTCCCTTTGGTTCAAAACATATTCCCAATTATCAATACTAAATCATATTTTGATTGGCCTCATTGGGATTATAATAGACTTTCTGGTTTTGGCAATGTAGAAAATAACGATATAGTGGTATTTAATTTCCCGGCGGGAGATACTGTTTGCCTGAAAGTAACTAATCCGGATTACAATAATATTATATTAAATAATGCCTTCGACTTTATTGGCATGATGCGCCCTACCGTACCGGCAAAATATGCCACATCGGAATGGAGCAAAAACCAATATCTAAAAGAAAGAGGCCGGGAAATTGTAAAACAAAAGGAAGACTTGTTTGGTGAGGTAATTTACCGCCCCGTTGACCGCCGTGATAATTATGTAAAAAGATGCATTGCTACTCCCGGGGATGTACTGGAAATAAAACACAATCAAGTTTTTATTAATGGAGAAAAAGCTGACGATCCGAAAAATCTTCAGCATATTTATCAAATCATTACAGATGGCACCATATTGAACGACCGCTTTTTCGAAAAACTAGAAGTCTCTAATGACGATAAACGTTCAGGAAGTATGCCACCATACTATTCATTGCCACTCACAGAAAAACAGCTACAACAGTTAAAATCATATAGTTTTATCAAAAATATAGTTATTCAGGAGTCTCCAAATGATTCAACCGGCAACTCTGTTTTTCCATATAGCGCAGACTATCCCTGGAGTAGAGACAATTTTGGACCTTTAGAAATGCCAAAACAGGGAAAAACTATTGAATTGAACATTAAAAATTTGGTTTTATATGATCGTATAATTACGGCATATGAGAACAATACTCTGACAGTAAAAGGAGATGAAATTTTCATAAACGGAGAGAAAGCAGATTCATACACTTTTAAAATGAATTACTATTTTATGCTTGGTGATAACAGACATAAATCTGCCGATTCACGTTACTGGGGCTTTGTACCTGAAGACCATATTGTAGGCAGACCCATTGTAGTTTGGTTATCACTTAACAAAGACAAAAGTTTATTAAAAAGCATCAGATGGAACCGCTTCTTTAAAATTGTTGATAAAAAATAAGGATACTTAATCATCGGATGACTTGTTTTAACATTTCAGAAAGTCATCCGATGACTAAATAAACTGCCAGTTACTAAAATGCCAGCTACAATACGTCAATATGGAATAATTATAATGTTTCTTCTTTTGGTAACTTTTACCTTGTGGAGCTACAATTGGATTTTCATATTGATATTTACACCTGTCTTAGCTGTTTTTTATTACCCCATATCCTATATCAAGATTAAATCCTTGTGGAATAAACAGAATACAAAAACAAAAAATATTCTTGAATGGATCATTGCTATAATCTTTGGAATTATACTAATCTCACTGGTAAACACATATTTTTTCAGCGTATTTAAAGTTCGTTCCACTTCAATGCAAACCGGTTTTAGCACTGATGAATTGGTTTTAGTAGATAAGTTTAAAGCCGGTTCACCAATTAGAATAAATAACCCGGATAGATTCAGGAGATTAAAGGGATTTGGAAATATCAAACATTATGATGTTATAGTCTTTCATTTCCCTGAAGGAGACTCAATATTAAGAAACCATGAAAATGACAACTATTATTACTTAAAAAGACAATATAAAGACAAGCCATTTCTTAAAAAAGAAGAGTTTGATAATATTATTTATAAACCTGTTAAATTCAGAACTAAATATATTAAACGTGTAATTGCCTTACCGGGAGATACTGTACTTTTCAGAGAAGGAACGGGAATAGTCAACGGGGAAAAAACACCTTCTCTCCCAACGGAGATTCATAAATATACAATCAGAGACAATATATCATTTGGCAAACGACAGGTGATCTTAAATTATGCCCGCAACCAATATTCAAAAAATAATAAAATTATTATTGAAATGTGTAATCGTGAAATTGTCAAAAATGATTTCGCTGAATTAGTTACGAAAGAAGTTTTACCACTTAACCTGCCAGATCCAAATATTTTCCCATTTGATTTAACATACTTTTGGAACAAAGATAATTTTGGACCGATAGTGATACCTCAAAAAGGTCAAACAGTAAATCTAACACTCTCCAACCTATCTCTTTACTACAGGATAATTGCCTCTTATGAGAACAACAAACTAAAGATTGATAATAAAACTATTTACATTAACGGGAAACCCACAAATAAATACACCTTTAAAATGAACTATTACTGGGTTATGGGCGACAACCGCCCTCACTCTTTTGACAGCCGATACTGGGGTTTTGTTCCCGACAATCATATAATTGGCGTTGCTGAAAAAAAGTTATATAGTAAAAAATAGTTTATTATTATTGAGAAAAATTAATACATTTACATTAATATCTCAATCTCAACTTAGTTTATCATGAAAACATCTTTTTGGGTATTTATTATCGTAGCTGTATTTTTAGTCACTTTCTCTGTTCAGAATTCCGGATCTACTGAAATTACGTTCCTTATATGGAATATTCAAATATCTAAGGCTGTAATAATTATCGCAACTTTTCTTATCGGATTAATAACGGGTGCTTTATATGGATACTTTAGCAGGAAACCAACCACCAGTGTTACTGAAAAAAGCAATAACACAGAACAAGACTATACTATTGCTGAGGAAGATTTGGATGAGGATGAAGAAGAAAAACAGTAACAGTACAACGTAGAGCATGGTCAATTCAAATGAAGGAACATTTTGACAAACACAACCTATGACAAAAATAACTTTATTGTCAAGTTCCTATTTTGGTACTGTTCAAACTTATAGTCACATTATAAATTCAGACGAAATAGTTATTGAACAACATGACCATTACACCCGCCAAACATATAGGAACAGAACAACTATTATGGCAGCTAACGGCTCTATGAATTTGGTTATTCCGATAGTAAAGCCAACTGGTAAAACAAAAACAAAAGATGTTGTTATTAGTTACGACACTAACTGGCAGAAAAACCATTGGCGTTCAATGATATCTGCCTACAACAACTCACCTTTTTTTGAATATTACAAGGATGAATTATTTCCTATTTATCACAAACATTGGAAATACCTTATTGATTTCAACAATAAAACGATGGAGTCTGTTTTTGATATGATTGAGATTAGTATTTCAGTGAACTATTCGGAAAAATACATTGATGCAGTTCAGGAAGGTTACACAGATTTACGAAACATTACTCATCCCAAAAATGATTTCAGAAAATTCGATCCGGATTTTTCACCTGTAACTTATCGTCAGGTATTTTCCGAAACAATGGAATTTGTACCAAATCTGAGTATTATTGACTTAATATTTAATAAAGGGCCGGAAGCTACAAACATTCTGTGCACTTAGTGAGCGGGTGACTTGGAGTCACCCGCTCACAGTACATAGCAATTTGCCCGGGATGCACTGTATTGAGCTTGCCGAAATGTAGTTCAACCGGAACTCATTCCTGGGTTGCCGCAAAAATTCGGCACAGGCATTACAAACCGCTCAGAGTCCTATTTATTATAGCCAGTGATTCCATTAGCATTCAATCAATTCGTAATTCGTAATTTGTACTTCGACCTCCTGATTCTTCTTGTTTCAATATACCTTTCTCAATTAAATCTTTGATATCTCTTAAAGCTGTATCAGCTGAACATTTCGCTATTTTTGCCCATTTTGAAGTTTTCAGTTTTCCATCAAATCCATCCAAAAGTTTATTTAATATCAGTCTTTGCCTACTATTTAAAACAGTTTCTTTATGTTTATCCCAAAAATCCGCTTTCAGAAGAACTTTCTTCATTGTTTCTTCTGTAGATATTAATGCACGATACAAACAATTCAAGAACCAATCTAACCATAGTGTTATATCACCGCTGCTATGCTGGACTTTTTGCAAAATTTCATAATAAACTTTTCTTTCTATCAGTATCTGGCTTGAAAGACTATAAAATCTTTGAGAACTATCCTCTGAATGTGCCAGTAACATATCTGAGATAGCTCTTGCTATTCGACCATTTCCATCATCGAAAGGATGTATTATTATAAACCAAAAATGAGCAATCGCAGCTTTTAGTACAGCATCTATCTTCGTTTCTTCATTGAACCAATTTAAGAACACATCCATATTTTGCTTAACACGTTCAGGTAAAGGTGCCTGATAATAAACCTTCTCTCTGCCCATTGGTCCAGAAACTACTTGCATTTCGCCTTTACGATAACATCCCGTATCTATTCTATACATTCCACTCCAACCCGTTGGGAATAATGACGCATGCCACCCGAATAATCGCTCTTCATTAAGTGGCTTATTGTAACTCTGTGTTGCATCAAACATCATTTCTACTACTCCTTCAACATCTCTATCTGTATTTACCATACCTGCATATTCCATTCCTAATCTTCTTGCAATTGAGGAACGCACTTGCTCATAGTTCAATGTTTCACCCTCTATTTCAGATGATTTTAAAACATCAAGCGTTAAAGTGGATAGTATTGCTTCTTCTTTAATGATAAATCCCAAAGCTCCCATTTGCCCAAAAATCTTTCCTTGCAAATGTCGAACTTTTCCTAAAATCACATGTATTTCCTTCTCATCCCATGTAAACTGAGGCCATTGGTCATATTGATAAATATATTTTGCCATTTAAAATTAAATCAATCTACAGCAAATATACAAATTAATCTCCGCACATTTAGTGAGAATACAATAATTATTCTCCGCACGTTGTTTGTAGGCATTGGCTAGTAGAGTAGAGCCTGATAACCCACTCAAAATTATTGTTCATAAAGATAATAATTGTAAGTGAACTATCAGCGCCCCCTTCATCAAACCGTATCCCGATAGAATAATCGGGATTCCGCAGGTTCTCCATCTATAACCACGCCACCCCTTTGACCCCGGTAGATTGTTGCACTTCAAATTGCTGTTAATCCAGGCAACATAGCAGGGTTTCCCGATTCAATCGGGATCAAAACTCTCCCCAATCTACGGATACATCCCGCACGTGCAGGACTACTTTGGGTTCACACTTGCGTATTACGGCTTGGTCATTCGAGTATGCAAAGCTTCAGTGTCACCCTCACGGGCTTATCTGTTTGCAACTCTTCTAAGTGAACAGCAAATTGCTTAGACAGGATTTACACCTGCTGGAAAACTACAGCCTCGTGGCACCATAACGTATGTATAAACAGAATTCATTCGGTTTATTTTGCATATATCAAAACTACCCATTTATTTTTAAACCCAAAATTATCTAATGGATTTTTTATGGTGTAGAATTGAATGTTGCAGATGAATATGATAAAAGCATCAATGTTTTGACTGAATGAAAAAAAATTTAAAAAACACCTCCGACTTGATAAAGAACTATGACTTTCTCACCCACTATATTTGACATAGAACCACTGATTTCAATTCATCCAGAGCATCTGCAATAATCATCGCATGATCAAAAGCCAATGGAGGCAGATGATTAACAGAAATCCATTTAGCTTCGGCTGCATCATCCATACCTTTTACTGGTTTTAACTCATCAATAATTCCGTAAAAAGCAACACTAATAGTACGATGCCTCGGATCACGGCCAACATCTCCGTATGTATTAAACTGTTTTAGATTTATCCCATTTAAACCTGTTTCTTCTTCTAATTCTCTATTGGCACCTGAAATCAACTCTTCATCCATATCTAAAAATCCTCCGGGTAAAGCCCACATACCTACAAATGGAGGCCTGCCCCTTTTTATTAACAACACATATTGTTCTTCTTCTTTGTTTGCAAAAATAACAGCATCAGTTGTTACTGCGGGGCGGGGGTATTCGTATGTGTACATTTATTAATGGTTAATGGTTAATGGTTAATGATTAATGATTAATGATTTGAGGGGAATAAACTTTCAACTTGATAACTTGATGAACTTTCAACTTGATAAACTTGATAAACTTTCAACTTGATAAACTTTACGAACTTTAAACTAATCTGTTATTCTTTTAATTACCCTCAGTTTATGACTATATGTATTTTTACAAACATTAAAAATCCCAATATGATCAAACTTATCAACTCTAACTGAACCGGATGCATGAATGATTTCACCTCCTCCCAAACAAATCCCAACATGTGTTATAACACCCTCTTCATCATCAAAAAAGGCCAAATCACCGGCTTCTGCTTCTTCCACGAAACTGATTGTTTCTCCAAGCTCTACCTGTTGAGATGCATCACGTGGCAAATTATTACCGGAAATACGGTGAATAACCTGAGTAAAGCCTGAGCAATCCATTCCCATAAAAGTTTTTCCACCCCATAGATATGGAGAATTAATAAATGACTTTGCAATATCATCAATACTTCCCTTTGCATTTGTATTATAGCCCGATGAAAGATAATACTCTTTAGAACCTATATAAAAACAGTTACTCTCCTGTCCGTTAAACATAATACAACTTCCCCCGGGAATTATTTGCTGCTGTTTTTCCGGTTCACAAACAATCTCAACGAAAGGTCCGGGAACAATCCACTTTTTTCCTTTTCGCCATTGCTCAACTTCGGAAACAGGCAATTCTTCAACAAGCTTTTTATCTATCCATCCCCTATATCCATCAAAATCACATATCACTTCCACCCATTTACCACTATTATCAACTATTTCATATGTATCACCAAATAAGATCTGACTAATAAGTTCAGAGCGTTCAGAAGGCTCATAACGCAATGGAATAAAACTGTATGTACAAAGTGATGCGGTCATAATTATTGTTTAGGAGTGCAATTTAAAACAATTGTTTCTAAGAAATCTAAAAGTAACTATAAAAAATATTGAAATAATACAGCTCTTTGTATTATTTTAGTAATGAAAATAAATTCTTTTTAATATTCAAGATATGAAAGACCTGGTTTTAAAATCGTGGAAAAAATATTATACAACCACATATCGCATTTTAGCATTTCTTGTAGCTATCGCAATAGTTACATATTTATTACCTAAAACAAGTCAGTTCAGATATGAATATACAAAAGGACGGCCATGGATGCATGCGCCATTAATTGCACCATTTGATTTCCCCATTTATAAAAGTACTGAGGAACTTAACAGAGAGAAAGATAGTATTTTAAACTCTTTTCGCCCATACTTCATTTTAGATACTTCTGTTTTACAACAACAAAGAACTCCGTTTATTAATTCATATAATCAATCTCTTGCAACTTATAACAGCCAGTATCCTACCCTATTCGGAAAAAGAATCAATAAAAAATATTATTCTGAAATAATTATAGATAATATCATTAATAATTTTCAAATTGTTTATCAGAAAGGAATCATTTCACTCCCTGAACAATATATCAATGTACCATCTACCTTTGAGCTATATCTGATTAAAGGCAATATTGCTGAACCATACGGGTTAATAGAATTCTCAACGCAGAAAGCTGCATATCAAACTATAATGATAAACACTCTTAATAATTTGGGGGACATGGATAATAATATATTCAATGAAACTCAGGCTTTTTTATCAGATATTCAATTGAATAAATATATACACCCTAACATTACATTTGATAATGAACGAACTGAAGCAGAACGACAAAACCTACTTAAAAATATATCAATAACTAGTGGCAAGGTTATATCAGGCCAACGTATTATAGATACCGGTGAAATTATTGACGGAAAAACAGTAAAAATACTGGACTCTTTAAAGAAAGTTTATGAAACGAGATTAGGAACAACAACAGGTTATTATCTTATAATACTGGCACAGACATTAATAATAACTTTATTTTTCGTAATAATATATCTTTTCCTTTTCTATTTCAGAGTAGATGTATATCACAACTTATTATCAATATCTTTTATTTTAATGATGGTAATTTTAATGGTTGCATTAGCTTCCAGCATTCATTCTTTCAGCAAAATATCGTTATTCATAATTCCTTTTGCGATATTACCCATAATAATTAGAATATTCTTTGATTCCAGACTTGCACTGTTTCTCCACATTATTACAATTCTGATATCAGCCTTTTTTGCCAGTAACAGTTTCCTGTTTGTTCTCTTACAAATTCCGGCAGGTATAGTAGCTATTTTCAGCCTGTATCGGATGGTACGAAGAAGCCAGTTAGTAAGAGCGGCATTCATTATCTTTCTCACATACTCTCTGTTTTATGCAGGAATATCATTATGGCAAGAGGGTGACATACAGAAAATTGATCCACGTTTATTTGGGCAATTTGCCATTAATGGAGCCTTAATATTATTGGCATATCCTTTAATTGATATTTTCGAACGTACATTCAGGTTCTTATCTGATGTTACATTAATGGAACTTTCCGACACTAATCATCCACTTTTAAGAACACTTGCAGAAAAAGCACCAGGAACATTTCAACATTCTATACAAGTGGCTAATCTTGCCCAGGAAGTTGCATATAAAATAGGCGCAAACCCCATGTTAGTACGAGCAGGTGCCATGTATCATGATATAGGAAAAACTGTATCTCCTATTTACTTTACAGAAAATCAGGCTGCCGGTTTCAATCCACACGCTGATCTGGGTTTTGAAGAGAGTGCCAGGATAATTTTAAACCATATTGAGAATGGTGTTAAGTTAGCAAGAAAAGAGAAGTTGCCGGAACAAATTATTGATTTTGTCAGAACACATCATGGAACAACAAAGACAAGATTTTTCTATAATTCATACATTAACGATAATCCTGATAAAAAACCTGACGAATCTACATTTACTTATCCAGGCCCCACACCTTTTACAAAAGAAACAGCAATTGTTATGATGGCAGATGCAATTGAAGCAACATCGAAAAGTCTGAAAAATTATACTGATACGGAAATTGATAACCTGGTTGAAAAAATCATCAACACTGAACTTAAGGAAGAACAATTCAAAAATGCTCCCATTACTTTTAAAGAGATTACACAGGCAAAAGAAGTTTTAAAGCTTAAGCTTAAAAATATTTACCATGCGAGAATAGAATACCCTTCTATAAAAAAAAGAAATTAAAACTCGCCTGTCTTAAATACTAAAATTGCTCTATTTAATCGTTGAGATAAAGTATTCAAGATTCTTGCAGCCTCCAGTATCTCATCCGAATTTGATGCATTACGTTGGGTTACATTATTCAGTTGCTGTAGAGCACTATTAATCTGCTCTACGCCTGAAAGTTGTTCCAAAGAAGCTGTACTAATCTCTTTTACAAGATTTGCTGTTTTCTCAATCTCAGGAGATATCTGTTCCAACTTTTCCACAGAAACCTCAGAAGATGATAATGATTCTGTCGAAACCCTGTTAATATCACCGGCTGCAACCTTACTTCTTTCAGCCAACTTACGCACCTCTGTCGCAACAACTGCAAATCCACGACCTTCTTGTCCAGCTCTGGCTGCTTCTACTGCAGCATTCAATGCTAGCAAGTTTGTTTGAAAAGCAATATCTCCAATTACAGATATCTTGGATGTTATTTCTTTTAAATATTTTGCAGTAACCTTTGATGATTCATTACTTTCATTTATACCAATAACAGCATGCTCAGCAATAGCCTCTGTCTGTTTTGCATTTTCACTATTTTGCTCAATATTCGCATACATCTCTTCCATTGAAGATGAAACCTCTTCAGCTGAAGAAGCCTGTTGTGTAGCACCTTCGGACAGCTCAAAAGCTTCGGTATTTAATTTCTTACTCGATCTTGCTATCTCACTTGCACTTTGTGATATTTCGGCAACCATCTTCCTAAGATTATCAACCATTTTATTTAATGCAATCAATAACTGACCTATTTCATCTTTCCTTTTTACTTTATACGTTGTACTTAAATCTCCTGCTGCAACTTTCTGTGCCAGTATAATACCTCTTTCAAGAGGCAATGAAATTTCGCGTGATAAGAATAAAACTAACACAGCACCTATTACCATCAAAATCAATATTGCATATAACAAAATGTTTTTCTGAACCTTGACAGTTTTTGATGTTCTATCACCCATGGCCATTATCTGGTCAATACCAATATCGGAAGTGGCTCTTATATCCCACATTACATTTTTTGCCAATTCAAACCTTTTCAATTCAAGTTTTCTTGCAGATATCTCAGCATCAATAAAACTTATTAATTTTTCCACAGAACCGGATATGTTATCACGAAAATCCCCGGGCAGTGCTTTTGTATAAATATTTTTTTTCAAATCAATTAACTCATTTCTAACACTATCCATTAAATAAGTTGAACGTTCGTATTGATTAACTGACACTTGACTAAAAAGATAATAATACTCTGCTGACAGTTGTTGTACATTTGTATAACCATTATACCTCTTTCTGCTATTATTGAGATTAGTTATACTTTCCAATAATATTTTTCGTTCATTTTCAGAATTAACCTGTGCTTCTATATAAACCTTACTAACACTATCATAATTTTTTAAAAGATCTTCCAAACGATTTAAATCAATTCCCTTTCCCTTTAAAGTTTCTTTATTTCCTTCTAAAACAACATGTAACTTTGTAAATGCTTCATACATCTTTTTATAACTCTCTTCCGCCCGGGTTTTAAAATAAGTATTTCCGGTAAAGTCAAACGATCTTGAAAACTCACTCGTTTCACGCCAAAAACGATCAAGTTTATTTGCCTCATTTACTGCAGGTATATGAGTATCTGACAGTTCTGAAATCTCTTTATCAACATTTGTAAGATTAAAATAGATAACAATTCCAAGAATTAAAATCACAACAAATATAACAGAAAACCCACCCCCAATTTTTACTCTTATTTTTAAATCTTTCCAAGCCATTATTTCAATATATAATATTCTAGTTAACCATTTAATAAGTTTATACTAAAAAAATCAATTTTTGTTTTATTATTCTTAAAAATAATATAACTTTTTTAGATTATAATAAGTATAATGATTATTAAACATTTCATGCAAATCAACTTAAACAGCATATTATGAATCAAATAACAATTACATCTATAATAAACAAAAACAAAACAATAAGCATTATTCCTGTCATATTGATTATGTTGTCTGTTTTATTTAGTCAGTGTTCACATAAAAGTGACATTAAACTGGGATTTCTTTATACTTCAAAAAAAACTGAAAGATATCTGAAAGAAAGCAAATTTTTTAAAACTAAAGCAGAAGAACTAGGAGCGACAGTTTATGTTGAAGAAGCCGACAACAACGAATCGATACAATATAAAAAAGCATTAGAGCTTCTCGATAAAGATATTGATGTTTTATGCCTGATTGCTGTTAATACAAATACTGCTGCTGCAATAGTTAGGGCTGCCAAACAAAAAGATGTTAAAGTTATTGCATATAACCGTATGATTAAAAGTGAAGAACTTGATTTATACATATCAGGCAATAATAAAAAACTTGGCGAGGATATGTGCGCAGCCGTATTAAAAATCAAACCAACGGGGAATTACATTATATTAAGTGGTGATCGGTTTGACCGGAATGCTGTTGAATTACAACAATCTATTGATTCAGTATTATTACCCCATGTTAAAAAGGGAGATATTAAGATACTTTATAAATCATTTATCGAAGAGTGGAGTGGAGATAATGCAGCTTATGAATTAGATCAATGTTTAGCATTCTCCGAAGAAAAGCCGGATGTCATTTTAGCTGCATACGATGGTATTGCTGATGGTGCTATAAAAATATTAGAGAAGTATAACTATGCTGGAGATGTTCTTGTCACAGGTCAGGATGCTGAATTAAGAGCTATAAAAAACATCATTAATGAAACCCAGCTAATGACCGTTTACCATCCTCTTAAGGCTGTTGCTTACAGAGCTGCAGAGATTGCATTTAATATGGCTAAAGATATAATGCCTGATAAATCAGAATTGTCTTATACAGACAATGGAATTATCAACGTACCTACTATTAAGCTCAACTCCATACCAGTATTTAAAGATAATATTAATGACATTTTAATTAAGCCAGGCGTTTATACTCAACAAGAAGTTTATGAATAATTAGAAATGTAAATTAAACTTATATACCTACATCATTAAAAACAAACAACCAGCAGACAATTATAATCTGCACCTTGATTTTAATCATGAAAACGACTTACATATCACGGCTATTCTGACAGAGTTGTAGATTGGCATCCTGATGGAACAAAAATACTTTTTGCATCGAGAAGAAAAAGTGGTAAAGAACGTTTTATCAAAAGCGATAGCTCTCTACGATGTTAAAAATCGTGTTGTTCATCAGGTTACAAGTGGATATTATAATGATTTCTCGCCGGCATTTGACCCTGATGGTAAGTACCTTTATTTCCTCACAAACAGGCAAAAAAGAATCAAAAGAAAGTGAAGAAAACGATGACGATAAGGATAAAGAAAAAAAGGAGAAAAAGAAAAAGAAAAAAACAATAATTGATCTGTCCGGATTTGAGCACAGAATAGTTCTTTTACCTCCTGCTCATGGCAGTTATCGTTCTGTTTCTGCTGTTTCAGGTAAAGTATTATTTACTACCGGAGACAGTGAGTTTAAATATTACGACCTGAAAAAACGTGAAGAAAAATCAATAATTAAAGGAATTCGCAGATATCAACTTTCAGCTGATGGTAAAAAGATTCTGATAAAAAAGGATTCATCGTGGTATATTATAAGTCCTAATCCTGATCAAAAAGCAGATAAAGCATTACCGGTGAACGATATGCAAATGGTTGTTAATCCTAAAGAAGAATGGAGGTCAGATACCAGACAGGTTCATTGAACTACTAAATCGCAAGCCATTGGCATACTGGGCTGTACGCGATGGACAGGACTGGCAATATCCGCCTGTAGGTCATTTCGGTCCAAAGGTGATGATGATAAATGGTTGGAGCGGCTCAGGAGGAGATGCTTTCCCTGCATATTTCCGTAAAGAGAAAATGGGTGAACTAATAGGCACACGTACATGGGGAGGTTTAATTGGCATTTCCGGCGCACCCCGGTTAATTG
This sequence comes from uncultured bacterium, assembly GCA_965371855.1. Lineage (GTDB taxonomy): Bacteria > Bacteroidota > Bacteroidia > Bacteroidales > Marinilabiliaceae > JAADEM01. The sequence goes on along the minus strand of CBDUZZ010000002.1, from coordinate 48,950 downwards.
ATAGTGGTACAGTTACTGTTCCTACTTTCAGAATGTATGATCCTGACACAGGCGAATGGTTTAAAGAAGGTCACGGTATTGATCCGGATATTGAGATTGATGAAGATGCAGGGGAACTGGCAAAAGGTATTGACCCACAATTGGAAAAAGCTATTGAAGTAATTACGAAAAAACTAGAAACAGAACCGTATAAAAAACCGGAACGACCTGCATACGAAGTCAGGTAGAAGTTCAAAACAAGAATTCAGGTTATAACTTGCAAATCCTCCACCACATAAGACACATAAGTAAATTATACTATCATATGATTCTTATGTGGTTATAAATCTTACTGTTGTAGCTCCATCCAGTTTATAAAAGAGTTAAACTCAGAATAATGGTCAGATAGCCATACTAAAACCTGAGGACGATAATTAGTGTTGCTTATATAGTAGGCAAAAGATGCCGTGTACCCTTTTTCATGCAACTCTCTAAAAAAATCCAGATATATCAACTCCCAAAAACCTATCTTACCATCGTATGACTGACTGATAACATCAAATAACAAATATGTATTGTCAGAAAAGACTTTAAGTCTGTCAGCAGGTTCAAAATTACCAATATAAGAAGCCGCCTTTAATTTAACTTCAAGGTCAACCATCTTGTAATAATCATTATTCCCTTTATTAATTGAAACTATTGTTTGTCCATCGGAATTATTCACACCTGATTTCCATAGCTCTTCCAATATATCATATGCATCTTCAACTCTCTCTGTATCTTGTTCAAGTAAAAGAAAATAGTAAAAAGATAACATTGACTTAATAGTTTCACCCTTATTAAGCATAATATGTGCTAAAAGATAGTGACTGCCCGAGTATGATTTATCCAGCATTGTTGCTTTTGTCAAACATAATTCTGCCTCATCCCAGTCATGATGATTATAATAACTTAATCCCAAATTAAAATGAGCCAGATTATTTTCAGGATACTCTTTTACAGCCTTTTTATATACTTTTAATGACTTTTTATATTCTTTTTGCTGGTCATACGCAGCACCTAAAATAAGAGAAGCCTCTAACCTTAACGTTTCATCAGACTTCATTACCTCTTTACTATACTTGGCAGCCATTTCTGAATTTCCTGTTTGTAAAAAGACATAAGCCAATTCATATTTAGCTTTATTTAACTTTTCATCTAACTGAAGAGCATCCTCAAATTTAGTAATAGCTCTTCGGTAGCTGCCTTCATTACTAAATTTGATACCTTGTTCTACTAATTGCTCTGCCTCTTTGTTCTGAGCATCAACATATATAGTTAAACCAAATGTTATTATTAAAATTATTATTAACCTATTCATAAAGCAAAGATAAAAGAATATTTAAACCTTAACTATCTGTTCATGGTAAACTAAATAAACAATTTCTTCAAGATATTTCCTGTCTGTAGAATCAAAATTATTTAGTTCTAATGTATTTTTTTCTTTATTCATATATTGCAGCACTAAATATTATCCGATGTAATATTATAAAAAACTGAATATCTTTGTATCAATATTTTAAAATTATCACATGCTTATTAAATTATATCCAGACAATCCGGACTACAAACTAATTAGCACTGTAGTAGATGCTTTAAAAAAAGGTGAATTAATTATTTATCCTACAGATACTATCTATGCCATAGGGTGTGATATATACAATAATAAAGCTGTGGAGAAAATAGCCTGGATAAAAGGAGTTAATTTAAAAAAAGCAAACTTTTCATTTATATGTCATGACTTTAAGCATCTTTCAAACTTTACCCGCCCTCTTGACAACCGAACATTCAAACTAATGAAACATAGTTTACCCGGACCATTTACTTTTATTCTTCCTGCCAACAGCAATGTTCCAAAACTCTTTAAAAATAATAAAAGAACTATCGGAATAAGAATTCCTGATAATAACATAATACTCGAAATAACAAAAGAACTTGGAAATCCTATACTTACAACTTCAGTTAAAGATGAAGACGACATATTAGAGTACACAACCGACCCGGAATTAATCCATGAAAAATTTAAAGATTTGGTAAATATTGTTATCGATGGTGGTTATGGAGGCAATGAAGCCAGTACAATAATTGATTGCACCAATCATGACTTTGAAATTATTCGACAGGGGAAAGGGGTAATTGAGATATAGACAATTAGGAATTACGAATTACGAATTACGAATTACTATAGAGCCATACTGCTAACTGATCACAGAATACTGATTACTGATTTTACTGATCACTCTTTCCAGAAAGCAGGAGCAAAAAGCAGCAATACAGTAAACAACTCTAGTCTGCCTAATAACATTAGAAAAGAGAGGAACCATTTCCCAAAAGTTGGTATATCTGCAAAATTTGAACTTGGACCAACCTCTCCCAGCCCCGGTCCAATATTTCCAAGAGAAGTAGCAACAGCTCCCAATGATGTCTCCATATCAAATCCCATAATAGACATCACAATTGTACCAACTCCAAAAATAATGATATAAAAAGCTGCAAATGCCAAAACATTAGTTATGATAGTTTGCGAAACAGCCCTGTTATTCAGACGAACAGGAATCAACGCATTAGGATGAATTAACCTTTTAAGCTCATAATAACTGTTTTTCAACAACAATACAACTCTTACAATTTTAACTCCTCCGCCAGTGGAACCGGCAGAACCACCAAAAAACATTAATACAAACACCATCAAACTCAGGAAAGGAATCCATAACAAATAATCAACTGTTGCATACCCTGTAGTTGTAATAATTGAAACAACCTGAAATAGAGCATCTCTGAAAGATTTTTCTATTCCCAAAGTACTTTCTGTAAAATACAATAAAACACCAACTATAATAGATATCCCTAAAACAAAACCAAAATAATACCTGAACTCTTCATTTTTAATTACTTTCCTTAACCGTCCGTGAAATACGTGATATGATAATGTAAAATTTGTTCCGGCAATGAACATAAATAAAATAATCACATACTGAATATATGCAGAATCATAAAAAGCAATACTGGCTTGTTTTGTTGAGTATCCTCCTGTTGCCATAGTCGTAAATGAATGACAAACAGCATCGAAAATATCCATACCTCCAAAAGCCAACAAAATAGCCTCAACAACCGTAAATGAAAAATAAATAACCCATAAGCGCTTAGCCGTTTCAGCTATTCGGGGATGTAGCTTATCCGGTGTCGGACCTGGCACTTCGGCAATAAACAATTGCATCCCTCCTACTCCCAGAATAGGCAATATGGCTAAAGAAAGAACAATTATACCCATCCCTCCCAGCCATTGAATAAGGCTTCTCCAGAATAATAATCCGTGAGGCAATGACTCAATGTCGGTTAGGATACTGCTACCTGTAGTTGTAAACCCCGACATGGTTTCAAAAAAAGCGTTAGTAAACGATGGTATAGCCCCACTTAACCAAAAAGGCAACAACCCAAACAAAGAAAAAACAACCCAAACCATTGTAACAATAATATAGCCTTCACGATTACCAATATGCTTTTCAACATTATGGGTAAAAAATGCCACACTACCACCAAGAACAACACAAACAGATGCTGAGATTAAATGAAAAACAAAATCGTATTCACCATAGATAAAGGCAACACCCCCGGATATCAACATGAAGAATCCTTCAATAATCAATAATAAACCAAGAACATAAAGAATGAAACGATAGTTTAACATCTCTGCCTAATTAGAAAATAAAAACTCAAGTAAACATTTTTTCTATTTTACTTATTTCTGAAGGAAGAGTAAAAACTACGACCTTATCTTCAGGCATAATCATAGTATCTCCTCTGGCAATTATTGCCTCATCGCCACGAATTATGCCACCGATATTTACATCTTTGGGCAAACCCAGTTTTCTCAAAGGTTTCCCTATTACTTTCGACCCCTCCTGTGCAACAAATTCTAACACTTCAGCATCTACTGCAGTCAAACACTTAACATGAGCTACATTAGAACGAAGAGTTAACCTATAAATATGACTGGCTGCAATTAATTTTTTATTTATAAGTGTGCCGATACCTATATTTTCTGCTAAATCAATATAATCAATATTTTCAACTTCAGCGACCGTTTTTCTTACCCCATATTTCTTTGCCAGTTGACAAGCAAGAATATTAACTTCCGAATTGCTTGTAACGGCAATAAAAGCATCCATCTTTTTTATACCTTCATCTTTTAACAATTCAAGATTTCTCCCATCACCGCTTATGACCAAAGTTTCTTCTAAAATATCAGCCAATTTAATTGCCCTTTCTTTATTTATCTCTATAATTTTAACATTATAATTACCTTCAAGTAACTTAGCAACTTTTTCACCTATTCTGCTACCCCCCAGAATCATAACATTCTTAACATCAAACTGAACCTTACCGGCATCTTCCAAAACCTGAGGGATAGCCGGATGGGTTGTAATTATATATGCCAAATCATTATGCAAAAAACTATCGTCACCACGCGGAATTATAGTTCTGTCATCACGTATAATTGCTACGGTATTAAAGATCTGCTTTTCATGCATAGCAGATACCTCGGCTAATGTTTTATTTGCAATAGGAGCATTATCCCGGATTTTGAGTGCAAACATCACCAACTTACCTTCTGAAAACTCATATAACTGTCTTGCTCCCACTTGTTTCAAAGAAGCAGTGATCTCCTCAGAGGCAAGTTCTTCAGGATATATAAGTTCATCAATACCCAACTGCTTAAAATACTCTTTGTTTTCAGAATCCAAATATTCGTTATTATTTATACGGGAAACGGTCTTTTTCGCACCCATTTTTTTTGCCAGAATGGAAGATAAAATACTATTATCCTGAGAAGGAGGAACTGCAATAAACAAATTACATGACTTAACATTTGCTTCTTTAAGGTTTTCTATTGAAGTGCCTGAGCCCACAATTGTCATTAAATCATAATGTGCTTCTACCTGCTGCAACTTATCCTCATCCTCATCCATGAGGATAACATCGTGATTTGCGTTACAAAGCATTTTTGCTAAATGTGTACCAACCTCTCCGGCTCCATATATTAATATTCTCATCTTTATTAATTAAACCAATTATACTATTTGAGGTTATTAAAACGGCGACAAAGTAACAGATAATACACTCATTCTTCCAAAAAGAATAGCTTTTTTTTACTAATATCCACTATTTTTTTTTGAACTCTCTATATCACAAATCCATGCTCCCTGTTTAATAACATCGTAACATGAAATATCCAGTTGAGCAGCCTCCTTTTCAAATCTTTCAATAACCCATGGTTTATTATCAGAACTTAAAACTATTTGTTCAAAATCTACTTCACTGATAATCTTCTTTACTGACAATTTTGGAGAAACTGACAAAACAACAAAATCTATTTTAGGTCTGTAGTTTGCTGATGGAAATTTACAAACACTGTTCAATAACAATACTTCCCTATCTCCTACAATAAAAAATACAGCTCTTTGCTTATTTTTTTCTATTTCATTTACTACCGGTATTTTTGCATTATGTTTTGCCCAATACCCTCCGCAAATATAGCCCAGTTGAATTTCTGTTAACGTATCAGTTGAATAGACAATATTCTCGTAATAGTTCAAAAAATTATAAATGCCTTTTCCCCTCTGAGAATAAACGACAAAAGCCTCATGACATAATCTATTAATTTTCGAATAAGAAAAAGAAACAATCAACAAAATCAGAGAAATCATAGTCATATAAATTGCTGCTTTTCTTTTCTCACGATTAAAAAAAATAATAGAAACAAGTATTAATCCAAATAAAACCAACTCTAAATCAGTTATGCTAATATACTTTATCACAGCACCGGGTAGCTGTTCTGTAAAGTGAGTAACATTAATCATAAAACCGATTAGGTCATTTATTGGGTACACAAATATCTCAGCAAAGTTTAGAAATGGTAAAAATGATAAAACCGCAGAAATAAAAGCCAAAATCAAAACAGGTGCCATTAATGGAACAAGTAAAATATTTCCAATGATAAAATAGACCGGAAACATATTGAAATAATAAATACTAAGAGCAAATGTTCCTATCTGAGCAGCAAGTGATACAGATATCAATGACCACACCCAACGGAAAACAACAAAATTAAAACTAACAAGATTATTAATTAACGGATAAAAATAAACAATGCTAGCTACGGCTACATGACTAAGCCAAAACCCTGCTTTGTATATTGAATACGGCTCTATTAATACAATTATCAAAACTGAGGCCAGAAGTTGATGATAAACTGATGAATGACGTTTTAAGAGTGTACCCACCTCTACCAGCGAAAACATTATTGCAGAACGAAATACCGAAGATGAAAGACCGGTAAGAAAAGCATAAGACCACAATACGAGCAGAACAATAACAACTCTATATCTCTTTAATTTACCACTACTTAAAGGTTTCAATAACAAAATTAACATCAGATAAATTATACCAAGATGTAAACCTGATACAGCCAAAAGGTGAATTACTCCTGTATGTGAAAAGCTACGTTTATCTTCCGGCAACAATTCAGACCTGTCTCCCAGAAACATAGCTTTTAATACAGCGAGCTCCTCTCCCTCTATTCCATTTTTTTCATAGAACAAACTTATATTCTCACGTATTTTGCCAATAAAAATATTGAATGTTGATACAGGTAAGACATCTATCTTCTTCACTTTATCTGCAGTTGTCCATACTCTGAATGAAACCCTCTCCCTTTCAAGATATTTTGAATAATCAAATGCATAAGGATTTGCCGGTTTTGCAAATGGAAACAGCACACCTGATATATATACCGTTTCTCCTATTCTTAAAGGCTCAACAGTGCTGTCTTTCTTTAGATATAACAGCCCGATAAGCTTTTGCGTTGTAACAACAGAATCAGTTTTTAATATATCAGAAGTAATTTTGTATTTATAGCTTTTTTGTGTCTCACCCTCTATAGATGATACATAACCTTTAATTATTACCGATGACGAACTGTTGATAATATTTGTAGTTCGTACATGATACCACTCTACACCAAACAAAAACACAATTACAACAAACAGTAGTCCCGTGAGGTAACGGTAACGATATACCGGATGCTTAAAGAAATAAAAAGCAAGTATTAACCATCCTGTGAAAATAGAAAGAAGAAAAACAATCAGAATATTATGACAGCTAATTTTATCACTAATCCAAATCCCGAAAACAAGCGGAATCACCACCCTTAATATGGGATATTGCTTTACAAGACTTAACGGCATTACTTAAAACTATTATATCAGGAAAAAACAGAGATAATAAATTTACAACAGTTTTAGCTTAATATCAATAAACAGAAGTATTAAATTGAAATGAGTATCCGTATATATACCTATGATTATGGATTTTACCCTGAATATCAATTCGTTTACCCCAATTAGGTATTCATACGGATACTCATATAATTTAAATTACTAATAGTTAAAAGAGAGACTATTTTCAAATATGAATCTAAATTATTGCTGAACCTTTTTTCCGGCAGCATTAACTCTCACCTTATCCTCAAATTCAATTATGGAAGGAACTTTGTAAACAGCAAGTTTGTTACTGCAATATTCACGAACTTGTACAGCAGTAATATCATTATTGGCCTTATTAATAACAATAGTGGCTTTTATGGCTTCTCCCAATACTGAATCTTCGACAGGAGAAACTGTACAATCAATAACTCCGGACATAGAAACAATTACCTCTTCAATCTCCTTAAGGCTAACCCTTTTCCCACCAACTTTAACGATCTCTTTTTTACGGGCTACATGATAAATAAACCCATCTTCATCTTTTTTCGCTAAATCCCCGGTATGTAACCAACCTTTTTTTAACGTTAAATTTGTTGCTTCAGCATCTCTAAAATAACCAAGCATTACATTATCACCTTTTGCTACAATCTCACCTGTTTCTCCCTGTTTTACCTGTTTTCCTTCACTGTCAAATACATCTAATGTAACACCGGGGATTCCTTTCCCTATAGAACCTAACTTATCTTTTAACCTGTCAGGTAAAAGATAAGACAAACGTGCTGTAGCTTCAGTCTGACCATACATAACATAAAACAACACTTTAGGGAAATAGCGAACAAACTCTTCCATAAATACAGGATGCAATTTGCCCCCCGCCTGAGTTACATATTTCAATGCAGGAAAATCTGACTTGATAAATGAATCCGACTTACGAAGAAGTATTTGAAAATGGCTGGGAACTCCTGCAAACCCTGTACAATTATACTTTTTAAGATCATTCAATACTGAACCTAAAAACATAAAATTATTACTCAAGACAATACTTCCTCCAACCCTCAAATGCGTGTGAAGCAGTGATAAACCATAACAATAATAAAAAGGTAACACCACCAACATTCTTTCATCCTCACTCAACTCAAGATATTCAACTATTGATTCTGTATTAGCTATAAGATTTTTATGCGAAAGCATTACCCCTTTAGGGCGAGCAGTTGAACCCGAAGTGTATATAATCTGAGCCAAATGGTTTTCATGAAAAGAATATTCATTTATTTCATCTTGTGTGTAGTCTTCATTGAGTATCTCCAGCAACTCCTTTTCATCAATAATCTTTTTTATCTCAGGCTTTAACCGCTTGCTAACCATAGCTGCAATAAATGCTAATTCAGCATCGATCTGTTTCGATATATATTCAAAACCTTCCTTCTCAATTGCGGGATCTATTGGAACAACAGCATTACCTGATTTCATAATAGCCAGATAAGCAATAATAAAAAATGAGCCATTAGGTGCTGATAAAACTATCTTTTTTTCCGCCCCTATATTCTTTTGAATCCAACCGGTAAGGTTATTTACTTTGGTATTAAGATCGGCAAAACTCATATTCTCTCTTCCACTAAGAATGAAATCTTTGTGAAAGCCATGACTATTTTCAAAAAAATAATTAACGCAATTCATAATACAAGATTAAAAGTAATGCTAATTAACAAAGTAAAATCAACAATCCCTTACAAACTCTTTAAAAAAAATCACACTCCGTAATACCCATGAACAGGAGGAGTACGAAGATATTCAGTAGTTTGCTTTTTCCTTTCAAAGTTTCGAAAAATTCTAATTACATCTTCCTCAGTAATATTCATTACAGGAGCTACCTCTTTGGGTGAATACTCATTTTCCCATGCATACCATAAAAGATCCATCTCTTCGAATGGCATTTGATAAAAGAACTCCTCTTGTGTCTGCTCTGCTGAGTAAGTATCAGTTGTAGGTGTGCGATCTATTATTATTTGGGGGACACCAAGATATTCAGCCAACTGATAAACCTGTGTTTTGTATAAATTCCCAATTGGCATCACATCTGCTGCTCCATCTCCATACTTCACAAAAAAGCCCTGTTGAACCTCATGTTTGTTGGGTGTACCGATAACACAATAATGCAATGCTTCAGCATGATAATACAACATAGTTGCTCTACTTCGTTGTTTAAAATTAGAAGCCGCAACTATTTGCAAGTATTCATTCATTGGCAAGCGTACGGATTTTTCACTTCCATCTTTAAATATTACTGTTACATAATGAACAGGAGGCAGATTACTCTTAATAATTTCTTCAGGAATAACGATTTTCATTTTATCTACTAACGGATTATACTCCGGAATAACTCGCTTTACAGCTTCGTCTCTACGAGTGTAACATCCAAACCCTTGCAATGCTCCACTAATATTCTCTTCTATAGTATTTATACCAAATTTCTTTGCCAGAACAAGTGCATACTCTTTACTATCAGGACTGGAATCTGATTCAGGCAATAAAACACCTAATACATTTTTTGCGCCTAAAGCTTTTACCGTCAAAGCCAAACACACTGAGGAATCAATCCCCCCACTAATACCTATAACTGCACCTCTGCGACGAAATCGTTTACCTATATCCTGTTTAAGTTTAGAACAGATGTTCTCAACTACTTCATCAAGATTTTTCAATTTTATAATATCCCTTGAAAATGGTGGCTTTTGTGTTGTGCTCATGATTTCTGTTTATTTGTTTATATGTTTACTGATTACTGTTTACTGATTACTGTTTCTAACAACTCCCTTCCTAATATCCCTGTAATCTAAATATTTAAAATCATCAATAAACTGCTTTATAAGAAGATGTGTTGACAGAACACCTATTACAGTCATATTCTCTACTTCAGAAGGGATTGCCCCTTTCTTAATTTTATCAACCAGGCTACCAACTGTTTTAGGATTAAAAATACCGGCTTCCTTCATTCTTTTTTCGGACAACATATCTTCCACCATTTCCGATTTGTTTTTCAATAAGGCAGTGGCTACCGGTGCCCGATAAGCCTGCTTTGGTCTTTTAAGTACACTCTGAGGTAATTTACCCCTCATCATATATTTCAATATATATTTCTCATTCATTCCATTGAGTTTAAAATCATCAGGAAGAGTAGCAGCAAACTCAATGAGGCGATGGTCTAAAAACGGATATCTTCCTTCAACAGAGTTACCCATAGCCATACGGTCACCTTGCGATGACAATAAGTAGCCGGACATAAAAACGTTGGCTTCTATATATTGAGCTTTTTCTAATGGTGAATAACCCGAAACAATATTTTCAATACTATTAGCATACTCATCTACCGGCTTCGGGAACATAGTATATTGTTTCATATCTGCGGTGAGATGATTTAAAATCCTACTATTGTTTTTCCACCTCAATAGATGAGAATAAACCGGTGATGAAGTATTTTCAAGTTGATAACCGAAAAACATTCGTAACATTGCAGGACTGGCATTTGCCATTTGAGGTAAATAAGGATATAGCTTTTTTAATAATAATGGGCGCAACTTTGATTTCGGTTCTCTGGCCCAAAAATTTCTTATAACTGTTTCCTTAAATATATTATATCCACATAGAACTTCATCTGCACCTTCTCCCGTAATAACTACCTTTATTCCGTTTTCTCTCACCAAACCGGAAAGTTTCATCATCGGTAATGGTGATGTACGTAAAATTGGTGTTTCGGTGTGCCATATTACTTTGGAAAGAAGTTTAGGAATATCCTCATCATAAACAATTATTGAACTGTGGTTAGTATTTAAATACGAAGACACCTCTTTCTGAAACTTAGTTTCATCAAAAACTTTATCAGCAAAACCAATGGAAAAAGTATTTAACACATCCGGTTGGATCTCTTTAATAAATGATGTTGTAACACTCGAATCCAATCCGCCGCTCAAATAGGCAGCCACTTGAACATCAGCACGCAATCTTAACTTGACAGAATCATTAAACAGAAACCTTAATTGTTCTGCAGCTTCATCTATTGTGCCTTTAAATATACCATCTTCTTTAGCAAATGATAATTTCCAGTAAGGTTCCGTTTTTATCTTTCCATTCTTGAATTTAAGAAAATGCCCCGGAGAGAGTTCTTTTATATTTTCAAAGATAGTGTCGGGTGTCAGGGTTGTCCAGAAAGTAAAAACCTGTTGTAACCCTTGGGGATGTAACCGTCTTTCGATACCGGGATGCTCAAAAACAGATTTAATCTCCGAGCCGAAAACAAACTGATTACCATCGTGATAATAATATAGTGGCCGGATTCCAACTCTGTCTCGTGCAAGAAAAAGTTCTTCACTCCGGCTATCATAAATAGCAAAAGCAAACTGACCATTCAGTTTGTTAAGACACTTCTCGCCATACTCTTCATAAAGATGAAGAACTACTTCCGTATCACTTTTCGTTTTAAACTTATGTCCTAATGCAATCAACTCATTTCTGAGTTCCAAATAGTTAAATACCTCCCCATTATAGGCAATCCATTTAGTTCCATCAGCAGTAGCCATTGGTTGTTGACCTCCTGAAAGGTCAATAATGCTCAACCTAACATTACCTATACAGGCTTTTGGGGATAAGTATAGCCCTGTTTCATCCGGACCACGATGTTGAATTCGAGAGAGCATTCTGTTTAAAATATGCTCACCCTGTTTAATTTCAGTTCCGGGATAATCTAAAAATCCGGCAATTCCGCACATAATTTAACTGGCTACTGCTGCCTTTTTAAGCTCAACAAAAGCAGCAATTCGCTCTACATTACCAAAGTTCTCTTCTACTAATTCCGTATCATCAGTTACAACTCCAAACTCCTCTTCCAAAAAGTTAATAAGTCCGAGCAGTCCCATAGAATCAAAAATCCCTTCATCAAAAATCATTATCTCATCTGAAATCTTTTCAGGATCTGTAAAAGTGGTTTCAGCTATAAAACTTCGTATTTTCTCTTTCATGATATTAAATTTACTATTTTCCAAAACAGATTTATTTTATTCAATTCTTAAAAAACACTTTTAATTTGTTTTATCAAATTTACGTCATAGTTTTCAGTTTGTTAAAAAACTTTGTCCAAGAGTAACTATTATTAGATAAACAGTACATTTTGATATGATAAAATAAAAAAACCCCCTGTAAAAACAGAGGGTTTAACTTTTCTTCTTATGCTCTGCTTATGCAGGGTGAATTGCATCAGTAGGACAAACATCAACACAAGAACCGCAGTCAGTACATGCTTCCGGATCAATTACATAAATATCTCCTTCAGTGATAGCATCTACCGGACACTCGTCAATGCAAGTACCACATGCTATACAATCGTCATTAATTACGTATGCCATTTTACTTAAATATTAGTTTTACTATAAATATTGAAAAACAAAATTATTTTGTTTTTTTTAATAAAAAAACATTATCCCTAAAATTATTCAATTTTTTTTGCTTTTAAATAGTCCGGAAAGAAGAGAAAAGCCTGAACACACTCATTAACTGATATTTATATCTACATAAATAAATAACTTACTTTTCTGCTTTCAAAAACTCATAAGTAAGCCAGGCCATTGTTTCCGACGCAGTGCGTAATGACTCTTCATTTAGGTTAAATATTGATGTATGCAATCTGCCTGTTTCCTCACCTTTTTTTTGAACCCCAAACCGATAAAACAGACTTGGATATAACTGTGAAAAGAACCCAAAATCTTCTGCTGTCATACGAATATCCATCTCTTCAACACAATCTTCACCTAAAAAATCCTTTGCCACAGAAACAGCCTTTCTCGTAACAGATATATCATTAAATACAACAGGATAACCGTCTTTTATATCTACATCAGCTTCTGCTCCCATACTACCTGCAGTACTGATAACAATATCCTCTATTTTTTGCTTCACCTTACTCCTCCACTCTTCATCCATAATGCGCAATGTACCGGCAATCTCAACTTTTTCGGGGATAATATTTGTTGCACCGTTTGCAATCATTTTCCCAAACGATAAAACTACAGGAATACCTGCCGGCACAAAACGACTGGCAATTTGTTGCAGGTTTACTACAATTTGTGATGCAATAAGAACTGTATCATTAAGCATGTGCGGCATTGCAGCATGCCCACCTTTCCCTTTCACAGTAATATGTACCTCATCGCCACTGGCCATGTACATACCCTCCTTAAAACCTACATGTCCGGTATCCATTTCAGGCAATACATGCTGACCAATAATAATATCGGGGGCTATATCATCAAAAATCCCCTCTTCCATCATCAATTTTGCACCTCCAGGTGAAACCTCCTCCCCGGGCTGAAAAAGGAGTAGCACGGTTCCTCCCCACTCCTCTTTTACAGAGTTCAGGATTTTAGCAACACCAAGTAACACAGCGGTGTGAGCATCATGACCGCAGGCATGCATTACTTCCCTATATATCGACTTATACGGAAGGTCATTTTCCTCCTGAATTGGTAGTGCATCCATATCTGCCCTTAGAGCGACAACTTTACCAACAAACTTTTCCCCATCTATCCTTCCCAGAATGCCTGTTTTCACAAAACCGGATTGGAAAGGGATACCATATTCATTTAATTTATCCTGAATAAACTGTGACGTCTTGTTTTCATTGAAAGAGAGTTCGGGATATTTATGCAGATGCCTTCTTATATCAATTATCTCCTGAAGGTATTCGCCGGCAAGAGATTGTATATGCTTTTTCATATCCATAATATCTATTTTCCAAGTATCATTTTTAAAGAAACCAATAACATGAAAACACCAAATACTTTTCTTAACACTTTATCAGGTAAATTCATAGAGAACAAACTCCCAAGGTAGGCTCCTGCCACAAATAGTAACATCAGTATTAAAGCAACTTTCACATCAACATAGCCATTTTTATAATATTGCATCACAGCCAGGATTCCTGTAGGAAGCATCAAAATGGCAATACTGGTTCCCTGAGCCATATGTTGCGAAAATCCTAAAAAAAATATTAACGAGGGAACAATTATTATTCCTCCTCCTACCCCAAGAGCCCCGCTAACTATTCCGGCCACTAATCCAATAACTAAAACAATTATAAGCTGTGTTGTTGTCATAACTGATAATTTAAAACAAAGATAACACAATATATATGTAACAAAAAAGGCAGCTATACAACTGCCTTTTTATACTTTGATAAAATTTTATTTCTTTTCCTTACTCTTCTTACTATCCATCGCACCTTTAAAGTAATTCACATTCAGCGCATCCAATCGCTTAAAATGAGTTTGCATTCTATTTGTAAAATCATCCCAATCCATTGACTCTTTAGGTGACCACACCACCTCCGAAAGAGCACAGGCACGAGGATAAACCATATATTCAACATATTCGCGAGTGGCCATATACTCAGTCCATACATTCCCCTGAGCACCTAATATATATTTAACTTCATCAGCAGCCAAATCTTTAGGGACAGGATAATATCTATATACACCTTTAGTATTAGTAAATCCGCCTATTGCCAATGGCTCTGTTTTAGGGTCTGCCTGATAATGGTCTAAATAAAGGGCAAACCCGGGGGTCATGATAACATCATGGTGAGCTTTGGCAGCCTCAATACCACCTTTCTCGCCTCTCCAGCTCATTACAGTGGCTTTAGGAGCCAGGCCGCCTTCAAGTATCTCATCCCAACCAATTATCTGACGACCATGAGCATTCAAAAACTTCTCCATACGCTGAATAAAGCAACTCTGTAATTCATGCTCATCTTTCAGTCCCTCCTTTATAATTTTAGCCTGACACTTTGGACATTTCTTCCATTTAGTTTTAGGACACTCATCCCCACCGATATGGATATACTCACTTGGGAACAGTTCCATAACTTCAGTTAGCACATCCTCAAGAAAAGCATACACTTTTTCATTACCGGCACAATAAACATCAGGGAAAACGCCCCATGTGGTTGCCACCTCATAAGGGCCTCCGGTACATCCCAACTCAGGATATGCCGCTAAAGCAGCCAGTGAATGCCCCGGCATCTCGATTTCAGGTATTACCGTAATAAACCTCGACCGGGCATATGCAACAATCTCTCTTACTTCATCCTGTGTGTAGTAACCGCCATAGGGTTTACCATCATATTTATTAGTTCCGTAATGTCCCACTAATGTTTCCTTACGCACACTTCCAACCTCTGTCAGTTTAGGATATTTTTTTATTTCAATTCTCCATCCCTGATCTTCAGTAAGGTGCCAATGGAAAATATTCATTTTGTGCAAAGCCAAAAGATCAATATATTTTTTAATAAAACTAACCGGGAAGAAGTGCCTAGCAACATCAAGGTGTAATCCTCTGTACACAAATTCAGGTTCGTCATTTATCTTAACAAAAGGAACAGTCCATTCCACTCCTTCCTGTACAATGTCTTTTTCAATATCTACCGGAAGTAACTGGCGTAAACTCTGTGCCCCATAGAAGAGACCTATAGCCCCGGCAGCACTAATGGTTACACCATTCTTATTGGCCTCCAACATATATGAACCTTTCGCTCCTTTTACTGAAGAGTCAATAGTTAATTTAATACGATTAGATGGCTCGTCATTTGATTCTATAATTAAACTATATCCTGTAGAAGGACGCATTAAATCAACAAGATATCCGGCAACAGACACAGCCTCATTATCAGAAGCATCTACAATAACTTTGGTTTTATTATTTACAATAAAAAAACCATCCTCTATAACAACTTCTTTAGGTTTTGGAACAATATTCACCTCTCCCAAACCTTTTTTTGTATATGGAGAACAATAAACTAAGCTCATCCCAACAATAATTAGTAAAACAAAATAACTAAACTTTTTCATAACCATAATTTTAATAAAATATATTCTTCATAAAAATACTTCAGCAAACAGACTTGAGCAAATTTATATGCTCTATAAGTTACATTAGTATGAAATATTTGATATTTTTGTACGTTATTTGTGTCAAACATTAATATAATGCTTAATAAAAGTAATATTTCTTAACCAACAGGAAACTTTATTGATATAAAATCGTATTAAGCCAATATTTAAGGAACACATTTAAATAATTTGTTTGAAATTTAATTATCATGAAAAGAATAGCACTTTTAGCAATTTCATTTTTTATAATAAGTGTTGTTACATACTCTCAACACGCCAAACCCTACATCACAACTAAAAAAACTATTCATAATTTTGGGGTGTTTAAAGAGAGTGACGGACTTAAAACTTACGTTTTTAGTTTTTCCAATACAGGAGGTCAACCGTTAGTTTTGCACAGGGTTAATACTTCTTGTGGATGCACAACCCCTACCTGGACAAAAAAACCTATACCACCCGGAGGTAGTGGAACAATCAAAGTAGCCTTTGATCCTGCTAATCGCCCCGGGAACTTTAATAAAACAATAACAGTTAGCTCAAATGCTGAAAACTCAACTGTTGTTTTGCGAATTACAGGTAAAGTACTTCCGAAAGAACTTACCATGAAAGATAAATATCCGGCAATGATGGGTGGTTTAAGGCTGGAATCAACACATATGGCATTTACAAAAATGACCCCTAAAGCAAAGAAAACCGAACAACTTAAAATAGTTAACGCTTCTGATTCCATCATTAAAGTAGGATTTGTCAATGTTCCAAACCACATAAAGATTAAATGTATTCCCGAATTGTTAAAACCTGGTGAAGCAGGTATTATTGTAGCAACTTATGATGCGGCTTTAAGAAGCGATTGGGGATGGCTTGTTGATAATATTTATATAATGTTTAATGATGAGCGTAATTACAAAAACAGACTTGCATTGAGTGTCAATATTGAAGAAGATTTTAATTCATGGACTGAAGAACAGAAAAGAAATGCCCCGGTAATTGAAATTAACGAAAAGGTTTTCAATTTTGGAGAGATTATACAAGGCGAAAAGGTTGAACACAAATTCAAAGTTACGAACACCGGAAATTCAAATCTTATTTTCCACAAAATAAAAGCATCATGCGGATGTACTGCCATTAAGCCTGACAAGATGGAATTAACGTCGGGAGAGAGTATATATATTACTGCTATATTTAATTCAGCCCATAAAAAAGGCCGTCAAAACAAGTCTGTCACAATTATTAGCAATGATCCGAAAAGCACAAATCTTTTACTGAGAATATCGGGAAATGTTAAGATACAATAAAAAACAGTCTGGAAGGATAGAATCTATTATAACTATTGCATATTTTAGCGGAATGCAGAATATTTTTCTGTATTCCGCTGATTTTTTTATATAACTATGAAAGAGCACGAGCATCCTGAGAACAACCCGAAATATAAAGGATTAAAGGTAAATAAAGGAATTGAAAAGATATCAACAGTTAATCCTGATGCTGCAAGAAAATTCATTAAACGAAAAAGAAAGTTACTTACCGCTGATGATTATGTAGAGGGCATTCTGAAGGGCGATATAACAATCCTTAGCAGAGCAGTAACCCTTATTGAGAGTGCCCATCCCGATCATCAAACATTAGCCCAGGAGATTATAACAAGATGCCTTCCCGCTTCCGGGAAAAGTATTCGCATCGGAATCACCGGTGTACCGGGAGCAGGCAAAAGCACTTTTATTGAAGCTCTTGGCATGTTGGTTATTGACAAAGGACGAAAAGTGGCAGTATTGGCTATTGATCCATCAAGTGAACGTTCCAAAGGAAGCATACTTGGTGATAAAACACGAATGGAAAAATTATCAGTAGAAAAAAATGCATACATTCGTCCATCACCTGCAGCAGGCTCACTTGGCGGAGTTGCCAGAAAAACCAGAGAAACTATTATTTTATGTGAAGCTGCAGGTTTTGATACTATCATTATTGAAACGGTAGGGGTTGGCCAGTCCGAAACTGTCGTTCATTCTATGGTTGACTTTTTTCTTCTTCTTATGCTGGCCGGTGCCGGTGATGAACTGCAAGGTATAAAACGGGGCATAATGGAAATGGCTGATGCAATAGCCATAAATAAAGCTGACGGCTCAAATATCAACAAAGCAAATCTGGCAAAAGCTCAATATAAAAATGCTCTTCATCTCTTTCCACTTACAGATTCGGAATGGGAACCACAGGTAAAAACCTGCTCTTCACTCAACAATACCGGAATAGATGAGATATGGCAAATGATACTGGACTATGAAAGAAAAACAAAAGAAAATAATTATTTTGAACATAATAGAAGAAACCAGGCAAAGCACAGGATGTTTGAATCGATAAATGAAGCATTATTGAATAATTTTTATAAGCATACAAAAATAAAAAAACAGATATCTGCTTTTGAGCAAATGGTTTTTGCCGACAAAAAAAGTTCTTTTCAAGCTGCAAAAGATTTATTAGACATGTATTATAAACAGATAGAAAACAATTCAAAGTAAAATCACAAACATTTTTTTAATGAAAAAATCATTAACCTTAGTATTAGGTATCATTGTTTTAGCAGGATGCCAAAATAACGGAAGCTATAAAGTTAAAGGAACAATTAATGGTGCAGAAGATGGAATGGTTTATCTTAAAAGCCTTCAAGACGGAGTACCTGTTTCTACAGATTCTACAAAAATTACCAATGAAAAATTTATATTCACAGGCAATATAACAAATTCTTTACTTTATCTGGTTTATTATAACAAAACCCGGGTTCCAATTGCATTCTTTCTCGAGAATAAAAACATTACTATTAAGGCAAATATTGACAGTCTTGATAAAGCTGAAATAAAAGGTTCACCTGAAACAGACCTTTTCCTGAGTTTCAATAAAGAGATGCCACATTTAGATCGTAGCATAGAAATCCGTCAGGAATATATGCAAGCTCAAATGGCAGGAGACACAGCAAGACTACAAAGATTAACGCAAGAGGTAGAATCAATACTTGAAGCTCAAAAGAGGTATTATACCGATTTTGTTAAATCAAATACAAACTCTGTTGTAGGAGCTTTTTTAGGTTCACAAATGGCACAATCATTAAGTATGGAAGAATTAAAAGAGCTTATCGAAAAATATGAAACTGACATGGGAGAACATCCATATATTGAAAATATGAAAACTGTTCTTAAATCTATGGAGGATTTAAACGATAAAGTTGAAGAGTTGCTGAATAAGTAACCTTTAATAATTTTTATTTCCCGTTAAATAATAATATGTTTGCGTAATTTTTAACACTTAAAATAAATTATTGATGAAAAGTATTTTATTAACATTATTAGTAGTAACATTTACATTTACAGCCTGTCAGAATAACAGACCTGATGGCGGATTCATTTTAACAGGTGAAATTGATGGTGCTGACAGCGTAACTTACGTTCTTGCAAAAGTTGAAGGTAGAAATTTAGTTGGAATTGATACATCAACTGTAAAGAATGGTAAGATTGAGTTCATTGGGAAACTTGATTTCCCTCAACAACTTTTTATTGTAGTAGAAGGACAACCAAGACCTGTGATTCAATTTTTTGGTGAAAACAGTACTATGGCATTCGTAGGAAATGCTGACAGTTTACACGTAGCTGAAATAACAGGTTCTGCACCTAACGATCTGATGAAAGGCTACACCGGAAGTATGGAGAAGTACAATGACCAGAACAAACAACTGATGACAAGATATCAGGCAGCCCAGACTTCGAAGGATGAAAAAGCTATTGGCGACATATACAAAGAGCATGAAGACATGATGAAAAAGCAACTTACCGAAACAGCTGATTTCATTGCTGTAAATCCATCATCTCCTGTTTCTCTTTCATTAGTACAATCTTTGTTTATGAGAGAAAGTTTTGATAAATTAAACAATGTTTTCACTAAACTGGATACTTCTTTAGCCATTATTCCTTCATATAAAGAGCTTGCGGACTATCTAACAGTTGTAGAAAATGTTCAGATTGGCAAAACAGCACCTGATTTTACTGCTACAGCCATAGATGGTAAAGAGATTACTTTATCATCACTGAAAGGAAAATATGTTTTAGTTGATTTTTGGGCTTCATGGTGTCAGCCCTGTCGTGCTGAAAATCCAAATGTAAAAGCTGCTTATACAAAATATAATAGTAAAGGTTTTGAGGTATTAAGTGTATCTGTTGACAAAGATCTTAATGCCTGGAAAAAAGCGGTAGAAGACGACGGAATGACTTGGCTACAAGCTCATGACGGCAACGATATTTCTCACTCGCTTTATGGGGTGAATTCTATTCCTTCTACTTTATTGCTTGACAAAGAAGGTGTAATTATTGAGAAAAACCTTAGAGGAGATGCATTAGAAGAGAAACTCCAGAAATTATTGAACTAAAAAATTTATCTCACCTATATTAAAAGGAGGCCTTTGGCTTCCTTTTTTTTTGTACACATCTCACCGGATGTCTCACTTGTCCGGGATGTTATGCACATGGAGAGTAAAGATTTGTTTTGCATGTAGTAACAAAGTATATTTGTTAACCTGAATTTAAAACAAACAAATATGGATTTTGATTTAGTTATAATAGGCAGTGGCCCTGGCGGATATGTAGCTGCAATAAGGGCATCGCAATTAGGGTTAAAAACAGCTGTTGTTGAAAAAGCAGAGTTGGGTGGCATTTGTCTTAACTGGGGATGCATACCGACCAAATCACTTCTTAAAAGTGCCTCGGTTTTTGAATATATCAAACATGCTCAAGAGTATGGCATTAATATTAACGGAGATGCAGAAGCAGATTTTAAGGCAATGATAGAACGCAGCCGTGGTGTTGCTGCCAATATGAGTAAAGGTATACAATATCTATTCAAGAAAAACAGGGTTGAAGTTATTCAGGGAGCCGGCAAGGTAACCAAAAACAAAACTGTTGAAGTAACAGCAGCAGATGGCACTACGAACGAAGTTACTGCTAAAAACATTATTCTTGCCACAGGTTCCCGAAGCCGTCAGTTGCCAAACCTGCCTCAAGATAGCGAAAAGGTTATAGGTTACCGTAAAGCTTTAACACTTGAGAAACAACCTGAATCAATGATTGTAGTTGGTTCCGGTGCTATAGGAAGTGAATTTGCCTGGTTTTATAATTCGATTGGCACAAAGGTTACTTTGGTTGAATATTTACCAACAGTTGTTCCTCTTGAGGATGAAGATGTGTCAAAACAACTTGGCAGGTCGTTCAAAAAAGCAGGTATTAAGGTTATGACTAGTGCTGAGGTTTTGTCAGTTGATACATCAGGCAACAAAGTTAAAGCAGTTATAAAAACTAAAAAAGGAGAGGAAGAACATGAAGCTGATATAGTTCTTTCGGCTGTAGGCATTACACCAAACCTTGAAAATATTGGGCTGGAAGATGTAGGTATTGAAACAGAAAACAACAAGATAAAAGTTGATAAATACTACCAAACAAACATTGAGGGTATCTATGCCATTGGCGACATTGTTCAGGGGCAGGCATTAGCACACGTTGCCTCTGCCGAAGGGATTATCTGTGTAGAGAAGATTGCAGGAGAAAATCCTGAACCTCTTGATTACGGTAACATTCCTGCTTGTACCTATACAACACCTGAAGTAGCCTCAGTAGGTATGACTGAAAAAGTGGCTAAAGAAGCAGGCTATGAATTGAAAATAGGCAAGTTCCCATTTACAGCTTCGGGTAAAGCAAGTTCAGCCGGCCATAAAGAGGGTTTTGTAAAACTAATATTCGACGCAAAATACGGTGAATTACTGGGAGCACATATGATAGGGACTAATGTTACGGAAATGATAGCAGAGCTTGTAACTGCTCGCAAACTTGAAACAACCGGACACGAAATCATTAAAGCAGTGCATCCTCACCCAACAATGTCAGAGGCTGTAATGGAAGCTGCAGCAGCTGCTTACGATGAAGCAATTCACATTTAGAAGCTTTTCAGAAAATATCTCTACACCTGACAAATTTTGAAAACCTGTCAGGTGTTTTATTAAGTAAAACAATAGAAATCTACACGAAAGTGCTTACTTCCATTGCAATACGTTGGTTATACTCAAAAGCCAGATTTTTATAGTTAACCAAATCAACGATTGTACCTATTAAACACAACCCGGCAGTAAATAAGTATAAAATACCCATACCAATCTGATTAATCATAAATCTGTGAACTCCGGAAATGCCAACAAATCCCAAAAGTGCAGTAAACAAAATCAATTGAGGCTCTCTTCTGCGGTTACGGTATAACATTGCAAAATTCCTCAATTGTTCTTCTGATTTGTCCTTTAACAACGACTCAATAAAAATAGCCTCTTCGCTCTCAATTTCAGGAAGCAGTGGAAAAATTCTATTCATTTTTGTTAGTATTTAATTTAAAAACTCTTATATCATTCTTTAATATTTTGTATATCCTGTGCAATAAAACAACAACAGCCAATATTGCTAAAGGGTGAGAATTCCACGATTCAACAAAATCACCATGAAAAAGAAATATTATTGCATGTCCCAGTCCACATCCCAGGCAAAAATCAATCCCCAACAATTTAAAGATACAGAATGTAAAATGTGTTTCATGAGTAGGCGTTGTCAGAGCCATACTGAGCAGTGCCATGAACCAAAAGTAAGCCTCAAGGTGAGCAAGACGGAAATTATATTTTATTCTAACAGGGATAGTTGTAATCATCTCATATCAAAAATAGTAATTTTATTACAACATCCCATTATCAATCAAGATAATAATGTGTTCAATCATTTTTTGATCACCGTCAGGGTCAAACTCAGCTTTTAGGTTGGAACCAAAGATGCGGGCAACCGACTGCCAGAAAAAAGCAGAAAACCCACCCTTATACTCTTTAATCAGATTATAACTCGTATCACCTGTTTCCCTGTCAATAAGGCGTATGAGCAATCTCCCCTGCGAAAAAGTTAAATGCCTTAACGGTTTCTCAAATTCGGAAAACATCTCCTTCTCTGCCTTTTTCAAATATACTTTTCTTTCCTTTTCAATATTCAGAGTATGCATATGTGCCTCAATTGCCCTTAGTTTTTTTGATGCTAATCTGGCATATGGAAGTGTTTTCTTAACATTAATAACTAATTTGGAATAACGCTTTTTCTGTCTGCTGTTTTTAAATCTCCAGGTTGGAACCACCGACACTTCTCTTAGTGTAATATGGGGCAATGTATCAGCGCCAATTATCTTTGTTTCAAGAATAATAGTTTTTTCCCCGGTTAAAGCCTTTGTCTCCTGCGAATGCAAATTCACAGAAGCCAAAAACAAGATAAATATTGTAATATATACCGGTTTCATAACAAAACTATCTTATACAAAGATAAGGCCAGATACAAATAATGGCTAATTTTCAATTCAACTTTCAACTTGCCCTGATAACTTTTTCAGCAGTTTAATCTCCTCAGCCCAAATTGAATCATCAGGTGTTTCAAGAATCATCGGAATATCATCAAACCTAAGGTCC
This sequence comes from uncultured bacterium, assembly GCA_965371855.1. Lineage (GTDB taxonomy): Bacteria > Bacteroidota > Bacteroidia > Bacteroidales > Marinilabiliaceae > JAADEM01. The sequence goes on along the minus strand of CBDUZZ010000002.1, from coordinate 25,224 downwards.
TCCATTATCCACCTGAAAACGTCGATACCCATAAAACCTTTACCAAGGCTGTGATGTCTGTCAACCCTTGTAGCCAATTCTTTCTTTGAATCATTAATGTGCATCCCTCTCAGATAATTGAAACCTATTAAAGATTCAAATTCCTCAAAAACTTTAACAAATTCTGTTTCTGAAGCAATATCATACCCTGATGTGTACATGTGACAAGTATCAAGACAAACACCTACACGCGTTTTATCTTCAACCTTATCAATAATATGTGCCAGATGTTCAAACCTGTATCCAAGGTTACTCCCCTGCCCTGCCGTATTTTCAATAACTGCTGTCACTCCTGATGATTTATCAAGAGCCCAATTAATTGACTCGGCAATAGTATCCAGACAAACCTCTTCACTGACTTTTTTCAGATGACTGCCCGGATGAAAGTTGAGCCTGTCAAGTCCAAGCTGTTCACACCGTTGTATCTCATCCAGAAAAGCATCTCTTGATTTTTCCAATGCCTCCTTCTCCGGATGCCCAAGATTTATCAGGTAACTATCGTGAGGTAAAATATGCTTAGGCAAATAGCCATATTTTTCACAATTAGCCTTAAACTCATTTATATTTTTTGTTGTTAACGGCTTAGCTACCCACTGCCTCTGATTCTTAGTGAACAAAGCAAATGCTGTGGCTCCTTTATTTGCCGCATTAACTGGCGCATTCTCCACTCCTCCTGATGCACTAACGTGCGCTCCAATGTATTTCATAAAATTAGTTTATAAAGTTTGTAAAGTTGAAAGTTCTTAAAGTATAAAGTTTTGACTTTTTCATCACATCATCAACTCCTCGCTTCCTCAATCTAATCAGCAACAATTCTACAAAAAATGTTTCTACAATACAAACACTTTCATGTTGTCATATTTTCATGCCATTTTGACAACCAATAAAATTGGCATAATTTATGAGTTATGCTTTTCGCAAATATCTTAACCCTGCCTTGTCGAACCAGGGCGATGTTAATGAATGTGTCTGCCGTCAGGCAGGCTTTATGCTTTAAGAACTTTCAACCTGACTGCCAACAAGCAGGCTTGATAAACTGATTAAATGGAAATAATAAATATAGACTCACTTAACAATCTTAAAGAACAAACAGCACAGGAAGAAAGAGCTTTTCTACTGATTTATAAATCCGGGCATGATCAAAGCATATGTGCATTGGGGAATATCAAAGCAGTAAATGCAAAAACTGAGATAAAGGTTCTTGCGGTTGATGTCAGCAGTGTTAGTGATGTTCATCCGGCTTATGGTGTTAATTCTGTCCCTACATTTATTGAAATCCATAAAGGAAAAGCTGTTAACACATACAAGGGCTGTCACCAACCCGGTTTTTTTGAGAACATCTTTACTCAAAGTTCAGTAGGACTTAAAGGAGATGACAAAGCACCTCAGAAACAAGTAATAGTGTACAGCACCCCAACATGTTCATGGTGCAGAACTATTAAGGACTACTTCAGTAAGAACAGCATTAGATTCAGAGATATTGATGTAAGCCGCGACCAGAAAGCAGCTGAAGAGATGGTAAAACGAAGCGGACAACAAGGCGTACCTCAAACAGTTATTGGAGGTAAGGTTGTTATTGGCTTTGACAAAGCAAAAATTGACCAATTATTAAATATAAATTAAAATAAAATAAAGATGAAAGAATTACAACCTATTAACGAGAATGTGTTGCTCGAACTTAAGGAAGAAGCAACTGAGCAAAAAACAACTTCAGGAATTATTATACCTGATAGTGCAATAACTAAAGAAAAAACCGGTAAAGTTGTTGGTATCAGCAATATTGAAAATGTAGAAATTGCTGTTGGAGACACTGTTTTATACAAAGATTTCTCAGGTAACGAAGTAGAATTTGACAACAAAAAATACCTTTTAATTCAGTATGCTGACATTTTAGGTAAAGTAGTGGAAACTGAAGCTATATAATACCAAAATTCTACAGCAAAGAGTTTTGAATAATACTAAATAAAAGAGGCAACCCAATGGTTGCCTCTTTTATTTAGTAACTGGTTATAAGTCATCGGATGATTATATTTTACTCTTTGGGATAAAAAACAACCTCCACCTTATCAGCTTTCTTAAAAAACTTGTTAGCTATTTTTTTAATATCTTTCACTGTCATGGCATTTACAATATCTTCGTAATTCTCAGGCAGATCGTTATTAATGTCATTCACATAATAGTTATAAATAGCATTCATCCAGTAACTATTATTCTCCTTACTCTCCTTGCGTTTTTTTAGAATGTTCATTTTCACCTTATCCAAATCAATCTGGGTAGGACCATCTTTTTTCAAAATATCGATCTCTTTATAGATTAAAGGAATTAGGTCATCGCGTCTATCAGGATCGCAGTCAAAATTTATTGAAACACTACCCTCAGCTTCCGGATAGTGAGAAATACTGCTTCTTACTCCAACACCATAAGTACCTCCCTCTTTCTCACGCACCGACTCCGTATATCTCAGTGTCAGGATAGCTTTTATCATCGATAGTGCAATTCTGTTTTTAGGAGTATACGCAAGATCCTCATTGTAATTTATCACAACTGTTGATTTAGGAACAGTCATTTTTAAAGGTATCTTTTTATATAATTCACCTTCAGGGCCATTCTCTTCCCTGTCAATCCAGTTCTCTCTGTTCTGATTAGATGATATTGCTCCCAGATACTTTGTCGACAATCGTTTTGCATCCTCTTCGGGTATATCACCCACAATGAAAAACACAAAATCAGCAGCATTATCAAACCGCTCTTTATAAATCTCCTTCATTTTGTCAAAAGATACATCATCAAGAAACGCCTCATTAAACAGTATAGTGCGTGGGTTATAATTACTCATGATTCTACTCAAACTGTCAGACATAATCTTTTGCGGATTCTCACTTTGATTTGCTATATAGGCTCTGTATCTCTGAATTAATGTTTTGTATGCCTCTTCGTCGAAACGAGGATGCTCGAAATAAAGATATGCCAACTGCAGCATAGTTTCAAAATCTTCTTTTCTGCTGCTTCCTGACAATCCTTCGGACAGGTTGCCTACGGAAGGTGAAACATTTACACTTTTTCCGGTAAGACTCTTTTTTAAAGCAATAGCATCAAACTCACCTACACCAAAAGCACCAATCATCCCGGGCATCATACCTACAGTAGGTAAGTCAGGCACATCATAAAGCGATGTACCACCTTTACTGTATGAACTAAATGAAATCTTATCCTTATTATAATCGGCAAAACGATAAACAACTTTAGTATTATTACTTAAAGTCCACTCAACGGCACCAAACATTGGCAACTCTTTAGTTGCAATTATTGTGCTTTCGGGTAGCTTCTCAGAAACAAGATCTCCGGCTATTACCTCATCTTCATACGCCTCAATACTATTATCATTCTCTACTTCAGTAATTATAGCAAAAGCATCCTCCTTAGTAAGATGATTCAACTCCTCCTTATCAGGCCCGGTAATAACCACTACCCTGTTTTTATCAGTAAAATAGCTTGCAAAAAGAGAATTAATTTCCTGAATAGTTATCTGGGGTATAACACTATTTGCAAAAGAGTGCTCATATTTAATACCCGGAGAAGGTTCTCCTGTAAGATATAAGGACTTATACTCGGAACAATAACTATCGTGAGAAGTCTTGTCTTTACGCTTAAAGGCATTTTCATAAGATGTTAGCAAATTCAGTTTAGCTCTTTCCAGCTCCCCCTGTGTAAAACCGTAACGTCTTGCACGCTCAGCCTCTGTAAGTATCACTTTAAAAGCAAGTGTCTCTTCATTATCTTTTGCCGTTGCCGACAAATACAATACACTATTCCTACGAGTAAAGTTACCATACCCTATATAACCATTTATAAATGGTGGCGTTCCTTTCTGCAACAGTTCTGATATTCTGGCATTAATCATTGAAAAAGCAAGACTTCTTAAAAGTTGAGTTTTCATATACCCAACATTCTTATCCTCAGGCAAAACACTTTTATGCCTGATATATAAAGAGATGTTTGAAGTAGTGGCTTCTTTATCCATAGCGAGAACATACATAGGATCATCATTATCCGGAATCTCAACATAGTATCGTTCCATAGGTTTATTAACAGCAGGAATATCAGAAAACAGAGCCTTAACCTTTTTCTCCATCTCACCTGCATCAAAATCTCCTACGATAGCAATAGCCTGCAAATCCGTCCGATACCAGTCATGATAAAACTGACGTAGCACATCATATTTAAAATTCTTAATCAGATCCAAATCTCCAATAACATCCCTTTCACCATATTTTGAATTATTAACCAAAATAGGCATATACTCATTGCGCAGTCTGAAAGAAGAAGTTCTTCGTGTACGCCATTCCTCTGATATCACACCACGTTCGGCATCTATCTCCTCTTCTGTCAACAACAGATAATCTGACCAGTCATGCAAGACCAAAAGACAAGTATCTAACAAACCTTCAGGCCCAACAGGAACATTACTAATATTATAAACTGTTTCATCTTTGGCAGTATAAGCATTAATGTTACGACCGAAAGCAACGCCATGCCTTTCCAAAGTATTGATAATACCTTTTTCAGGGAAATGCTCGGTACCGTTAAACGCCATGTGCTCAAGAAAGTGAGCCAACCCGTTTTGATTATCCTCTTCAAGTATTGCTCCTACATTCTGAATAATATAAAAGCTGGCACGATCTTTTGGTTCCTTATTTGCACGAATATAATAAGTCATCCCATTTTTAAGAACTCCGGTTCTTAACGCAGAGTCTAAAGGAACAGAACCACTAAGATCGTATGGTTGTTGCGAAAATGAGGAAACACTAATTGCAAAAATGCAATAAAAAACAATTCTTCTTAACATCATATTTTTTTAGTTTAATTAAATTATAAACAAACATATAAAATTGAAATGTTTTCACATGCTATTTAACAATCATTAACGACTAAAAGATAACTTTGCAATATGTTTTTTATTTGTTCTATGCCAAACATATTGAGTATTTTATTGCTTTATTTCACCTCCCCCTAACCCTCTCCATCAAGGAGAAGAGCCTGAGATTAGGTGCTGAGGAAAAGAATAAAACAAGTAACGTTATTATTCAATAACCAATAACGTAGATTTGCTGATATTTTTCCATATATCTTTCCTCCTCTTTATCTGACACTTATCCTCCCTCTCGTGAATTTTATTACAAATCCTCATACTATTTTATTTGTTTGTCAAATTATCATTCTATATATTTGGCTCATAATTATGTAAAAAACACTAAACCCAAGTGATAACCCATAATGAAATATTTGCTTTTGCAATAATCAAACAAAAAGCAAGACAAAAAAGATACATGTTGTAAATTATTGGCAGTACTAATTTTAGCAAAATAATAATTGATAGAAATAATTAATAAAATTATAGGAGACAAAATTATGCCGGAAAAATGTGAGTTACTTGACAAATGTGGATTCTTTATTAATTTTAAAGGAAACACTGAAACAATTAAGAATAGCTGGATTAAAATGTTTTGCGAAAGTAAAGAGAAGTCACAGAAATGTAAAAGAAAAGAAATACGAAAACAAACAGGTAAACCACCTCCGGATAATATGGCACCTACCGGAAAGATGTTGTTATGGCATTAGAATTCAGTGCCTATTTAAATATATAGTTGATAAATGTTCTTAGCATAACAGAGTTGCGTTTACCGGTTTTTGTCTGAAAAGATATTTCAATGCAAATCATTTTTTTTATCCAGTTAGGGTTATAAATTTGTATGGTAAAGAAACCACCTAATTTAAACCAAAAATCATGACACCGTTAGAAACAAAAGTCTTTTCCGAGATTGGCACACTTGAAGGAGTCATCATTCATACACCCGGGCCGGAAATTGAGAATATGACTCCCGATAACGCTGAAAGAGCTCTATACAGTGACATTCTGAATCTGGCTGTTGCTACTGAAGAGTACAACCAGTTTGCCGGAGTTCTGAATAAAGTAACAAAAACATATCAGGTTAAAGACTTACTTACAGAAATATTGGAACAAACCGAAGTAAAACAAGAACTTATTGACAAGATATGTACTTTTGAACAGGTTAAAAACATTAAAACTGAATTAATAGAACTACCTGCAAGAGAATTGGCTCGTCAGCTTATTGAAGGAGTAGTTTTAAAAAAAAACTCTTTAACTACATTTCTTTCTGATGAACGTTATTCACTGCGTCCATTACACAACTTCTTTTTCACTCGCGATGCCTCTGTTACTACATATGATAAAGTTTTAATATCCAAAATGGCGAGTAAAGTTCGAGCTCACGAAGCAATTATCATGGAAGCCATTTTTAACTATTCCTCATTAATTAAATCTTCTACATTCACCCCATTCGATATTTCCCGGGAAGAAAAAGATGTAGCCATCGAAGGTGGTGATGTTATTATTGCAAGAGATGACATACTCATCATCGGCAATAGTGCAAGAACTACAACAAAAGGGATTGACTTTATCGTGGAGCAGCTAAAGCAGAAAAAGGAGAAACATCATATTGTTGTTCAGCAACTACCTCATACTCCGGAATCATTCATACATCTCGATATGGTATTTACACTTCTTAACAAGAATGAATGTATGGTTTATGAACCTGTTATCATGCATTCAACAAAGTGTCAAACCATAACCATAACAATTGATAATGGAAAAGTTGCTTCCATAGAGAAAAAAGAGAATATTATTTCTGCTTTAAAAGAGTTAGGTATTGACATGAAACCTATCTACTGCGGTGGAACTAAAGATATTTGGATTCAGGAACGTGAACAGTGGCACAGTGGAGCCAACTTCTTTGCTTTAGCACCGGGTAAAGTAATAGGTTATGAACGTAATGTATACACAATGGAAGAAATGAACAACAACGGGTATGAAATAATTAAAGCCACTGATGTACTAAACAGTAGTATCAACCTCAATAATTATCAAAAATGTGTTGTTACCATAGAAGGTTCAGAGCTATCACGAGGTGGTGGTGGAGCAAGGTGCATGTCAATGCCGGTAAGAAGAAAAGACGTTGAGTGGTAAAAACGAATGAAGTGACGGGGTGACTCTTTTAATCAGAAAAAAGTCACCCCGTCACTATATATATAAATAATAAAATCTAGTTCAACACTTCCTGAACAAGACCGGAAGCTTCTTTCAGTGTAATTGCCGAATATACTTTAAGCCCTGATTCGTCGATAACAGTTTTACCTTCTTCGGCATTTGTGCCCTGTAATCGCACAATGATAGGAACTTTAATCTCTCCTATTTTTTTATAGGCCTCAACTACTCCATTAGCAACCCTGTCGCAACGAACAATGCCTCCAAAGATATTAATCAAAATGGCTTTTACATTTTCATCAGCAAGAATAATCTTCAATCCTGCTTCTACTGTTTCTGCACTCGCCCCACCACCAACATCAAGAAAGTTGGCAGGTTCACCACCCGACAATTTAATGATATCCATTGTTGCCATAGCCAGTCCTGCGCCATTAACCATACACCCAACATTTCCATCCAACTTAACAAAATTAAGGTCGTTTTTAGATGCTTCAGTTTCTGCGGGGTCTTCTTCATCAAGGTCACGCATAGCAGCATAATCAGGATGCCGATAGAGAGCATTATCATCAAGATTGACTTTTGCATCAACAGCCAGAATATTATTATCAGATGTTTTCAGTACAGGATTTATCTCAAACATTGATGAATCAGTTTTTTCATAGGCATTGTATAAAGCAGATGCAAATTTCACCATTGACTTAAATGCCTTACCATCTAGTCGGAGATTAAAAGCAATACGCCTTGCCTGAAAAGGAAGTAATCCGGTAGCTGGATCAACCTCCTCCTTAAAAATCAAATGCGGTGTTTTGTCAGCAACAGTTTCGATATCCACACCTCCTTCGGTTGAATACATTATAATATTCCTTCCGGTAGCACGATTAAGTAGAACACTCATATAAAACTCACTCGTATCACTCTCACCTGGATAATATACATCCTGTGCTATTAAAACCTTACTAACAAATTTTCCTTCAGCCCCGGTCTGATGAGTTACCAATGTCATACCAATAATCTTTGAAGCAATCGCTTTAACCTCATCTAATGACTTAGCCAGTTTAACACCACCACCTTTACCCCGGCCACCTGCATGAATCTGAGCTTTAACTACCCACCATCCAGTTCCGGTTTGTTCTTTTAGCTTTTTAGCTGCTTCAACAACCTGTTCAGGATGATGTGCAACGATGCCTTCCTGTATAGGCACTCCAAATGATTTTAAAATCTCTTTCCCTTGATATTCGTGAATATTCATATTAAAAACACTTTTACATTAATGTATCTAAATATATGGCTAAATGTAATAGTTTTCCTTGCAAAAACAAACAAGAAAAGTGCTATTTTTGTTGAACCAAAATAAAAAAAATGAGAAAACTACGAAACAGTGAACTTAACAGGATGACGTTGGAGGAATTTAAGAAATCAAAAAAAATCCCGGTAGTTGTTATCCTTGATAATATCAGAAGTTTAAATAATGTTGGTTCCGTTTTTAGAACATCAGATGCATTTAGAATAGAAAAAATAATTTTATGCGGATTTACCGCTACTCCCCCCCATAAAGAGATACATAAAACTGCACTTGGTGCTGAGGATTCAGTTGACTGGGTGTATATAGAGAATACAGTTGAAGCAGTTGTGAGTTTAAAAAACAGAGGTTATACGATTTGCAGTATCGAACAGGTTGAAAATAGCATAATGCTCCCCGATTTTCAAATAGCAAAAGACAATAAGTATGTTTTAATATTAGGTAATGAAGTAAAAGGAGTACAACAAAAAGTAGTAGACATATCAGATTACTCTATTGAAATACCACAAGAAGGCACTAAACACTCACTGAACATCTCTGTTATTGCCGGCATTGTTCTTTGGGAGTTTTATAATAAAATGTGATGATTTGATGAAAAAAAAAGGCAATCCATCAGCTGATGGATTGCCTTTTTTATATATTGTCTTATTCTTTATTGAACGATAGACTTAAATGTAGCATCTTCAAAGTATTTACCGAATACCATATCTGTAGCGGCTAACTTCTTATATTTAGCATCAAGTTCAGTTGCTTTACGTAAACTTTCAAACATCATATCTGAATCATTGGTTTTAGCACCAACAATAGCTTTCAGATAATATTTAAAACCGGCTTCATAAGTAATTGCATTCAATGTTGATAATGCAGAATCATACTTCTCGGCTAAAATTTTTGCTAAAGCAGCATTGCAATTAGCAGAATTTCCGAAGTAACGCATAGCTGCATCATAATCACCTTTATGAATAGCAACTATCCCAAGGTTATTATCTAATTCAGCACCAGCTCCGGCAGCAGCACCAAAATACTCTTCAGCTTTTGCAACATCACCTTCACGTAATGCAATAACACCAAGGTTATTATTAATTTCAGGAACACCTGCTTTTAAGGAATTAGCTTCTTCAAAAGCAACTTTAGCACCTGCTAAATCACCTTTTTGATAAAGTGCTACTCCTAAATTGTTATGAGCTCTCCAACATTTAGCAAATTTACTTGCAGCAGCCTTATAAATATCTATTTGCAAATCATTATCGTCAGTCAATGTACCGGCATAAAGAATCTCCTCAACATTCAATTCAGAAGGATTATTTGCAGCTAATTCACTTAATTCTGCATCTGTTTTACCAATCAAATCAACATTAACAGCCAATTTTGAACGACGTAGTTTTGGTAAAATATCATCAGCTAAAACTTTATAAGTAGCTGACATATTTTTGATTTCACGCTCACGTACTTCAGGATCGCTATACATAGAAAGAACTCTCAGGATTAACTCTTTATCCTGAATATTAGATTTTTCCATAAGTTGTTTGAAACCTTCCCAATCTTCAGGAGTACTCTTAACATCAAAGAATGATTCCTCATTAGCTTCGTCTACTTCAGCTTTTTTCAATTCTTTAGCTAAATACTTCTGAGCAACTTTCTCACGTTTTGCAGCAAGATCAGTATTCAGGTCAGTAGGTCCGTCAGGAGATGCATAAGCTGAAATCCCAATTCCTTTGAATTGTTTGTTTTCAGTTTCTTTAACATCTTTGATGTACTCTTTTAATAATTTAATCTCATCTTTCTTTAATTCAGTTCCTCTAAGGTTAGCACGTTGAATAAGGAAGAAAATCTCAGCAGTTTTTTGCTCAGGAATAATACGTTGGAAGTGATCAGCACCAATAATCGCCTTAGCACCCTTATCAGCTACTAATGCAGAAGTAGAAACTACACCATCAGCAATTTTATAAGGATCAAACTCCAGTGTTTTATCTCCTTTAGAAGCCTTAACCCTTACAACCAGGTCAGAAACCCTCATGTTTTCATTATAAGGCACTGTTCCTGTGTAAGTAAAACTACCTCCATTTGCATTAGAAATAACTTTATCATTTCCTTCAACAGATTCACCTTGTAATCTGTAAGGCTGGAATGCAGTTTCTCCACCGTCATAAACTAATACAGGAGTAGCTTCGAGGGAAACTTTTTTGTCGAAGAACTTTTCAGGGATCTGAACTTTAACAGTTACATCAACTTTGCCTCCATGAGTCTCTAACACCTCCGGAGTTACAGTATAGTTGATTTGTTCAGCTTTCTTCTTCATCTTGTCTAAACCAGAGCAACTGGCAAAGACTACAGCAAGTGCTAAAGTAGCAATGAGATTGATTTTTGTTTTTTTCATAATGTTTATCCAATTATTGTTTTTGAACTAATCCTAATTATTTTACAAATTTAATAATGTTTTGAAAAAATAAAAATATGTATTTAATTATTACAAATATAGAAATTCTAAACAATTCTAACAATCATTTTTTCTTTTCATCTAAAAATATTAATAATTTATACCAATTTATTGTTCATTTTCGACTAAATAACGATAAGATAGGCCTTTTGGATAGTCAAAATCCATAAGCTTTAACATCTCTTTAAACAGATTGTCATCATTTTCATAATCTAAATATCCCACATCAATAACTAAAACAGACAAATCCTGGTGTTCTTTAAAAAAACGAAAATAACCTTCCTGTAGTTTTTTTAGGTAATTTGCATCAATACTTTTTTCATAATCCCTACCTCTTTTGGCAATAATATTCAGTAAAACATCTATAGGTCTGTGAATATAAACATATAAATCCGGAACCGGAACCATTTCATAGATAATATCAAATAATTGCCTAAATAGTTTATATTCATCCTCTGATAATGTTTCACGAGCAAATATTAGTGATTTGAGAAAGTGATAATCAGCAATTGTCGTTTGATGAAACAGGTCTTTATTTTGAATTTCATTTTTCACCTGCCGATACCGTGCTGCCAAAAAAGATAATTCAACAGGGAAAGCATATCTTTCCTTGTCTTTATAAAACTTTGGAAGAAAAGGGTTATCATCATACGTCTCAAGAATTACCCTGGCATTATATACTTCAGCCATTTTTAAGGCCAGAGTTGTTTTACCTGCTCCAATATTTCCTTCAATCACAATAAATTTGCTGCCGGCAAGCATAAATTGGTTATTCTACTATTTGATTTATTTGTTTACTGTCATTTTTTGCCATAAAAACCTTACTTCAATACTTTGGTTTTATACCTAACTGATAAAATGCAAACGAATATAAATCAGCCCACTCCTCTATAGTTTTGGATATTGACTTACCTGCACCATGACCGGCATCTGTTTCTATTCGGATAAGAACCGGGTTCTTTCCTTTATATATATCTTGCATTGTAGCAATATATTTAAAAGAGTGAGCAGGCACAACCCGGTCATCATGATCGGCAGTAGTTACCATTAATGCAGGATATTCCACATCAGGCTTAACGTTGTGTATGGGAGAATAGTTTAAAAGATATTTAAACATCTCCTCACTATCAGCACTTGTGCCGTAGTCTGAAGCCCAATATCTGCCAATTGTAAAATTCTGATATCGTAACATATCCATAACACCAACAGCAGGAAATGCCACTTTAAACAAATCGGGTCTTTGATTTACAACGGCTCCAACCAATAAGCCTCCATTTGAGCCTCCTTGTATTACCAGTTTCTCAGAATTAGTGTAGTTGTTACTTATTAAATATTTTGCAGCATAAATAAAATCATCAAACACGTTCTGTTTTTCCATTTTTGTTCCTGACTTATGCCAAGCTTCACCATATTCACCACCACCTCGCAAGTTTGCCACAACATAAATACCGCCATTCTCAAGCCACACCAATCGTCTGACATCAAAACGTGGTGTCAGACTAACATTAAATCCACCATAACCATATAACCATGTTGGATTTTTTCCATTTAATTCCAGCCCTTTCTTATGTACTATAAACATAGGAATCTCTGTTCCATCTTTACTCTTATAAAATATCTGTTTGGTTTCGTAATCCTCAATATTAAAATCAATTTTTGTAGAAGAATAGAGTTCTGAAGTATTCTTCTTTAAATTATATTTATAAACAACATTGGGATATGTATATGATGAAAATGTATAAAAAGTCACTATATCTTCTTTCTCTCCACCAAACCCGGATACCGAACCCAATCCGGGCAACTTTACATTATGCAAAAATGAACCGTCTGATTCAAACACCAATATTTCCGAATGAGCATCTTTCTGATATTTTGTAACAATACGGTTATCCAATACGGATGCACTCATCAACACATCTCTATTTGATTCCGGAATAATATCATTCCAATAATCAGACTCATAATTATCAACATCAATACTTATCAGTTTATACTTAGGAGCCTTACTATTTGTTAGTACTAAAAACATACCTTTTTGATGGTCAATTAAACTGAAATCGTTATCAAATCCTTCAATTACCTTAACAACAGGAGCCTTTTCAACTCCTAACCGTTTATAGTACAACGCATTTCCACTGGTTGATTCAGTAACATAAATTATAAGGAATTCATTATCATCAGTAACCTGTGCTCCAAAACCCCATTCAGGATGATTTTTATCTTCATATATAAGCACATCTTCAGACTGAGCAGTACCAACTTGATGATAATAGATTTTTGAATTTTCATTGGTTCCTTTTAATTCATCCCCCTCAGCAGGCTCAGGATAACGAGTGTAATAAAACCCGTTTTTATACCACGCTATGCCCGAAAACTTAATCCATTTCAGATGGTCGGAAAGGTCTTTTCCTGTTTTTATATCCCTTACATAAAACTCGCTCCAGTCTGATCCACCTCTGGATATTCCGTACCCCAGATATTTACCATCATCGGAAACCGAAAACGTAGAAAGCGCGACAGTACCATCTTCAGAAAATTTATTAGGATCGATAATCACTTCCGGCTCACTATTGAGAGTTTCCATTTTATAGTATACACGATGATTCTGAAGCCCATCGTTCTTAGTAAAGAAATACACTCCGCCATCCTTCCATGGTGCCGAAACACGAGGATAGTTCCAAATTGCAGATAAACGTTCTTCCACATTCTTCCGGAAAGGGATTCTACTTAGATATTCATTTGTAACACTGTTTTCTGCAGTAACCCATGCTCTCGTTTCATCAGAGTTATCATCCTCAAGCCACCTGTACGGGTCAGCCACTTTATGACTATAATAGACATCAACGGTATCAACCATTTTTGTATCAGGATATTTCAAAGCCTCTTTAGCATTGTTACATCCTGCACAAATCATAACAACAACACTTAGAGTTGTAAAAATTGCTCTATTCTTCATATCAAAACGTTTAATTTTCTTAGTAATTAATAAATTTAAAAAAGTTACAAGTTAAAATATTCTGTTTTTCTTTTTAAAATTATGCTCCCTGACTTTTCCGATTAACCATCCCGCAGTTACACCTGTCAGCCACCCCAAAGCACCATATTCCATTATATTTTCATTTATAAAATAACCTGTTAAAACCGCGATACTCAGCCCTAACAGCATTCCGGTTAAAACTGAAACCGAAAGGATTTTCCCTTTAGGCATCGTTTTATGTTCATCGTGTAGATGCATAAATGCATCACTTACAAAATGCTCGAACTCTTTACGTTTTTCATTAGAACCACTCAAAACGGGAATGATATCATCCACATACAAAAGACTCTTCTCATACAACTCCTTGCATTGAGAACATGATGCTGACCGTTCATGCAAAGTACCAACCAATCGAGGAAAAACATCCAGACTGGCAGCACGTATCTCACCTCTTGATATATTAACCAACTGATTATTCAATTTTTCAGAAACAATATCTTTAACCATGCATCAGGCTTTATGATTAGGAATGAAAAGTAATATTTCCATGTCAATTTAACAAAAAAAAGGCCGCTTTATAATAAAGCAGCCAAATTAATTAATTCAGTTTCCTGATTTATTTTTCCTATCTCCTTTCAGGACGTGGAAGTAATACTTTTCTTGAAAGCTTCAATTTACCTGATCGTTGATCAACTTCAATCAGTTTTACCTCTACTTCGTCACCCTCTTTCAGCACATCCTCAACCTTATCAAGACGATGCCACTCTATTTCTGAAATATGCAGTAATCCATCTTTACCGGGAATAATTTCGATAAAAGCACCAAAAGGCACAATCGATTTTACTTTCCCTTTATATATCTCTCCTACCTCAGGTACGGCAACTATTGCCTTCACTTTATTTTCGGCAGCAGTTATTGCATCCAAATCGGAAGCAGAGATAGATACTTTACCCCAGTTACCTTCCTCTTCGATAGTAATAACTGCACCTGTAGAGGCTTGTATCTCCTGAATAATCTTTCCACCCGGACCAATTACCGAACCAATCATATCCTTAGGTATCTTCATAGCAATGATACGTGGAGTATGAGGTTTGAAATCGTCACGTGGCTCACTCATGGTTTCAAGCATTTTACCAAGAATATGTAAACGACCATCCTTAGCTTGATTTAAAGCTTTTTCAAGTATCTCATACGATAAGCCATCAACTTTAATATCCATCTGGGTTGCAGTAATACCATCTTTCGTTCCGGTTACTTTAAAGTCCATATCACCCAAATGATCTTCGTCTCCAAGTATATCAGATAGAACAGCATACTTGTCAGATTTGCTATCGGTAATCAGTCCCATGGCTATACCTGAAACAGGTTTCTTGATTTTAACTCCGGCATCCATTAACGCAAGTGTACCGGCACAAACGGTTGCCATCGAAGATGAACCATTAGATTCTAATATATCTGACACAATTCTAACAGTGTATGGATACTCATCAGGGAGCATACCTTTAAGGGCACGATGCGCCAAATTTCCATGTCCTACTTCACGACGACTAAGACCTCTTACAGGACGTGCATCACCGGTTGAAAATGGAGGGAAATTATAATGCAACATGAAACGTTCAGACCCCTGAAACATTACCTCATCAACCATTTTCTCGTTAAGCTTTGTTCCTAATGTAACAGTTGTTAACGATTGTGTTTCACCACGTGTAAACACACTTGATCCATGAGGCCCCGGAAGGTAACCAACTTCACTCCATATAGGACGTATCTCGTCAGTCTTACGACCATCCAAACGAATAGCCTCATCAAGTATAGCGCGACGAACAGCCTCTTTCTCTACATCATGGTAGTACTTATGTATAAGTTTTTCAGGAACTTCATCTTCTTCTGTATAGTTACTTTCAATATACTCATCACGAATTGCATCAAAAGCTTCTTTACGAGCATGCTTGTCAGGATTACCTGTACCTGCAACAGCTAACACCTTTTCATAGGTAGCATCCCATATTTTCTGCTTTAACTCTTCGTCATTATCTTCGTGGTTATACTCACGCTTTTCTGTGGTACCTACCATTTCGGCAAGCTCCATCTGAACTTTACACTGTATCTTAATTGCATCGTGAGCAATTTTCATAGCCTCAAGCAATTCAGCCTCAGACACCTCATCCATCTCACCTTCAACCATTAAAATATTATCGTAAGTAGCACCTACCATAACATTCAAATCAGCATCTTTCAATTCACTTGCTGTAGGATGTAGTTTAAACTTTCCGTTTATGCGAGCTACACGCACTTCCGAAATAGGACCGCCAAAAGGAATATCTGAAACTGCCAATGCAGCAGAAGCAGCCAACCCGGCCAGAGCATCAGGCAAAATCTCTGTGTCAGCAGACACAAGATTTACAGTTACAAATGTTTCAGCGTGATAATCATCAGGAAACAGAGGACGCAATGCTCTGTCAACCAAACGTGACACTAATATTTCATTATCCGAAGGGCGAGCCTCTCTTTTCATGAATCCTCCAGGATATCGCCCAACAGCAGCAAATTTCTCTTTATACTCAACCGATAGTGGCATAAAATCCACATCTTCTCTGGCATCTTTAGCCGAAACTACAGTAGCTAACAGGAATGTGTTGCCCATTTTTACAACAACAGCTCCATCAGCTTGTTTGGCTAATTTGCCGGTTTCAATGGTAATTGTGCGACCGTCACCCAGGTCGATTACCTTTTCAATAGCTTTAATCATGATATTTTCTTCTTATTATTTTTAAAAATTCCCCCAAAGATATGTAATATACTTAGATTACAATATAATAGGCTTAATATTATTTTAGGGCTCTGTATGATTTATAGTCGGTAGCCATAATAACATCTTTCATTTTTGGCTTGATCCAAAAACGAAACAAAAAAATCAAGGCTTACTTATGATAGCACTTTCCATGAAACAAAAGATAGCATTACGGTACTCTGCACCTTATTAAAACTTTTATACAATATCTCTACAAATGTTTGAGGTGCTCTGCACCTGATAAATATAGCGGCAGAGCCGCCAAAATCTTTGTAGAAATAGTAATTAAATACGGTTTATAAGGTACAGAATACCGAAATATTAAGACAACTATGCATTATTCGGATGAGCCACTATTAATTAGCGTAATTCGCGGACTAATGTTTTTTTAACTACCAATGCAAATCCATATATGAATTATCTAGTGTTAAACCCTCGTTTGTATTGAACTCTTGACGCTCAAATGTACCGCTAAATGGGACGATTTGAGGTCATACTAAACCTAACGATCGTCCGCCGATAGTGGTCATAGAAACATTGGAGGAGAAGATATGCGATTAGTCATCGGATGACTGTTTGCCAATACTTGGTAGTCATCAGATGACTTTAAATAGGATATAGGCAAACAAAAAGGCAACCCATCAGTTGATGAATTGCCTTGATACAAACAAAATAGTTTGTTTTTACTTACGGATACCTAACTCTGCTATAATCTTTCTGTAACGAGTGATATCTTTAGCTTTTAAGTAATCAAGTAAACTACGACGTTTACCTACCAATTTTTTCAGAGCATACTCTGTGCTATTATCTTTTCTGTTTGACTTTAAATGCTCAGTCAAATGCGAGATACGGAACGAAAACAATGCTATCTGGGCTTCAGATGTCCCAGTGTCAGAATTAGACTTTCCGTACTTCTCGAAGATTTCCTGCTTTTTCTCTTTTGTTAAGTACATTATATATATATTTAATTGCGGGTGCAAAGATAAATATTATTTCAAAAATAACAACAATAGCATTTTAAATAATTTGTTTTTATCACCTGTCAACGCTCAAATGTCCCACTATGGCGTGACGATTTGAGGTTTTGTCGGGCAATGACTTTCGATCGTCACGCCTAGCGGGACATCGAAACGTCACTTATTTCATAATTTCAGTTAGAGTTTCACCGGAGGTTAAACCATCGCGAAATGCATTTATATAAAAAATCGTTAACCCAAAACAGATAAAATTCCGGATTAACGATTTTTAATCAATACATCATCACATCATCATATCAATACCCTCTCTCCTCTTTCATTTTATCCATCTCCTGATTGAATATCTCTTCAAACTTTTTCTTGTCGTAATCAACCTGCAGTTTCTGATCATTTGTGAGTTTTGCATCCATTCCCGTCAGAACATCATCACGGCCAACCTCAATGGCAATAAAAGAGTTATATTTTCCATTATCCAGCACACTTGATTTCTCGCATACAACAACAACATTACTAAGAGTCTCATCTGCAACCTCGCGTGTCATATTCTCAAACTTACTCTCCACCTCACTTCTGTCGCTAAAACCTCTTTCGTTAATATATCTGTCGGTAACAGATTTAGTAGTAGACTTAACAAGAGTAACCAAACGCTGTTTTGCTAACAGAAGAGCTTTTTCTTTCGACAGTTGTAAATCTGTACTTGTTGCCATACTCGCTGCACGGAAAAACTTCCTGTCAGACCGGCCTTCTTTTGTACAAGGCATATCGTCCATAATCTGTCCGACTGCACTTTTAGCAGATACTTTCTCTTTTGATTTACATCCTTCAAAAACAAAAGTTACAATAAGCATTAATACACTTATACCAATAATCTTTCTTAGTTTCATAACTACAAATTTTAGGGTTTATACTATTTATTAACAATTATTCACATTCAAAAAGCGAACCAAAGGTTATATTTTTATGTTTTTTCACAATTACACTCCATCGTTTAGAACTTTTTCAAATTGATTTAATTGATTTGGTGTTCCCAAAACAAACAGTTTATCTTCACGCGATATTTCAATATCCGGAGATGGATTAAAAATGTATCTCCCTTCTTTTGTTTTTATGCCTATCAGGTTGGCGCCTGACAACTCCCTCAATTTCAATTCCCGTATAGTTTTACTCAAATTACATGTTGCCATATCGGAACAAGTAATCTCAAGTAACTGCACATCTTTTGAGCTCTGTAACAGGATATACTCTATAAATTCCACAACATCATGCTGAGCAACAAGTTTTGCCATACGTTGTCCTCCTATCCTGTCGGGCATAATAACATTAGTGGCACCGGCACGCCTTAACTTCACATCCGAACCAAAATTACTGGCGCGACTAATAATTTTCATCCCCGGATTCATCTCACTCGCTGTTAGCACTACAAAAATATTATCGGCATCATTAGGCAAAGCAGTAATCAGAGCTTTTGCTTTTCTTATCTGAGCCACCTCCAGAACATCCTCTGAGCTGGCATCTCCCTGGACATACAACAACTCAGGATTTTCTAAAATACGTGCAACAACATGGTCTCGTTTTTCAACAACAACAACTTTTTCGCCATGTTCCATTAACTCAACACAAGCTTGATAGCCGTTACGGCCATAACCACAAACGATTACATGATCTTTTAATTTTACAATCTTTTTTCTCACCTGATATTCTTTATATGATTGATGTAATACCCCCTCAATAATCAAACGGGTAATAGATGTAAGAACATAACCAAATATACCTAAACTAATAACAATAAGAAATATTGTAAAGATTTTTCCATAATCAGACAGTGGCATAACCTCTCTAAACCCCACAGTACCGATGGTAATCACAGTCATGTAAATTGCATCAAGAAAACGATAATCTTCTACAAACATATAACCAATAGTACCGGCAGATATAATAAATGCCAATAAACCTCCAGCTACATATAGAGTTTTTAATGTATCGCGATATAAAGATTTTACACTGTCCACTATTTAATTACGAATTACGAATTACCGTTTACTGATTACTGATTACTGATTACTACTTTGTCCTTTCAACTTTACGAACTTTTAACTATCACTTTACGTCCGATACGGCAAGATAAACACTTTTTATGATTACAATAATTTTTTTTCAAAAAAATTAAAGCTTGTGCCTGTGCTTCATCTTTTGCCTTAAACACTTTTTCACCCCATTGTTCCACTATACTGTTCTTTTCAGGGGGTAACTGTGATAATATATCGAGTGCGTTCTCCTGCAATTCTTCATCATTTTTGCTTTTGGCATACATATATATATACGGAACTACAGAGTTCGCAATAATTAACCTGGATGAATTTACCCCAACAATCTTTTCTGTTCTATTCTTCGACAGTTTACCCGGGCGATAATGCCCTTTCCAGTAATCTGAAACTCCAACACGCAACATATCTACCATCCTTTTCAATGTGGGGCTATTAATAATATCATCAAATTGTCCGTGATATTTATGTATGAGCATTGCAAACTGAGCGATCCGAACAGTAGGAAAATTAGCAGGACGCAACCGTAAGAAACGCCATAAATGAACATCAAGCTTTTTAAGACTATATTTATGTGCCAGGAAAAGATATTCCTGTTTTAATCTTTTATTGTAATCATCATCCGTCTCCCCATCTTCAAGGAAACCAGCCTGTCCCAGCAAGAGTGCCTCAAGTTGAAAAAGATTATCTGCGTGTTTCAACAATATTTTATATGATGTTTGACGAGCCAGCCGTTCAAACGGTTCACCATTAACACTGAAACCAAAATTACGTGCCAGCAGTATATAAAACACTTCATTCCAATCGTTGTTTGTAATGGAAAGGTAGCGGTTTACATCTTCACTTTTGTGCTCAATCTTATCAATTAACACCCTTTCAAGCCACTGACTCATTTCAAATTCACTAATCCGGGAAAGGTGATTCTCGCAGGCTACAAACGAGGCTTTACCAAGCAAGCTGTTATAATTGTACAACAGCTTGTCGTCATAGCGCATTTCCCAAACAGGTATTTCTTCTCCTTTGCTATTTAAAGTTATATTTTTCTTCTCCTGAACAACATGCAGTATAACATTATCATAAACAGGATCACTATTGTGACCATGGGTAATCCAGTCCTTTCCACGAATATGGATCTCTACGTTTCCTGCCCACAGAGTATCTCCTATCTTTATTTTTGCATTAAAAAAATCGGGTCCGGCATCATTATTAGGTATCCCCGGATGAATAATCTCAAAAGCCTGCCCACAGACAGTTTGCAGGCCTGCCTGATAACACAATCTGTTACCCCATAAAAATTGCAGAAACTCCTCTGTCATGATTTTTATTTTTAAAAAAACAATAACATGCAAAATGCTATGTTTAACCCGCCTTATGCAGTAGGAATTATGAAATAACGAACTATCTGCATTTAGTAAAGCCTATTCCGATTTATCGGAAGTTTAACCCCGATTTGGGTTTAACAAATTTACCAAAACTATCGACATTTGACGAAAAAAGGGCTAAATATTATTTTGAGGTGCTACTAGAAATTATGGCACTATGTTGATTCTATTGGGTGAATCCATAAATAGGGAAATATATTATCCGCGAATTACCTGCCTGCAGCAAGCAGGCACAAATTCTTATAAATAAACAAACCTTTTATTGTGGCCTCTTTCATGTTGTGCTTGGAGTGTGTTTGAAGATTTAGAGAGAGCGAGAAGCTCCGAGATACTCGGAGATCACGCGCCCGAACTTAATCTTTAATCACATGGAAAGTACAACATGAAATAAGCCTTGACTTTTTTGTTTCGTTTTTGTGTCAAGACAAAAATGAAAGGCGTATATAAAGATATTTAATTGATTACTACCCATAACTGACATAGAACCGAAACTATTAAATCCATCTTTGAGAGACACTGTGTCTACTTTCAGTAAACTAGCGAACTTACAATTAAAATCTAAAGTTGGCAGTAATAAGAGTTCAAAAAGAAAAACCGCAACGGTCGCAAGAGATATCGCAAGGTTCGCAATGACTTAATTAAAAATCAATCACTCTTGAATTATCAAACCGCCTTACTTAGAAATGGCATTAAAAGAGTGATAAACTAAAGTCAGCACCTAAAATAATATATAGCCGAAAAAAGATAAAAGTTATCAAAATATTTGGAGGTTAGTGAATATTAACTACATTTGTATTGTAATCATTTAACACAAGTGAATAATGCTAACAGAAAGACAAATAGAAATAATAAACAAATCCATTGAAATAATCGCTACAAAAGGTATTCAAGGGTTAACTATAAAAAATCTATCAAAAGAAATTGGCATTTCTGAACCGGCTATTTACCGTCATTTCGAAAGTAAAACCGATATCCTGCTGGCTATCCTTAAGAATTTTGAAGAGATGTTTTTATTTATGAATGAAGCTATGAAAGGAGGCAAAGATTCTGCTATCAGTAAAATTGAATTTTTGTTTTCAAAAATAGTTGAAATATTTTCACAAGAACCTTCCCATATTTCTGTTATCTTTTCTGAAGAAGTATTCAAGAATGAAGAAGTACTTAAAGAAAAGATTGTTGAAATAATGACCATAAAAGTAAAGACTATAGAAGATATAATATTGGAAGGTCAGGACAAAGGAGAAGTTAGAAACGATATTGATAATAAAACTTTAGCTCTGATTGTAATAGGGTCATTAAGATTAATGGTAAAACAATGGGATTTAAATAATCAGCATGAAAACTTACAAGAAGAAGGTCAACAGTTACTTAAAGGACTGAAACTCATTCTGGAAAAATAAGTTTTTTATTTACAAACAAAGTTAGTTAATGTTAACTATTAAAAGAATTACACAATGGAGAAACTATTAAACAAATTACTTAATTACAGATGGTTAACAATGGTTGCCACATTGGCTATTTCGGCATTCTTCATATTTGAAATGAAGCAAAATACCAGAATGGAAACTAATCTTGATAAATATATGCCACAAAATCACCCGGCATTTATTTATAGCAATAAAGCAGAGAGTTGGTTTGATATTAAAGATGGTATTATTATAGCCCTGGAAAACAAGAATGGTATTTTTAATACTGAAACACTTGACACTTTAAAGCAGTTGACAAAGCGGTTTCAGAAATTTGAAGAAATTGACAAAAACGATGTAACATCACTCTATACAGCAGATAATATTGTTGGTACAGAAGATGGAATGGATGTAAAGAGCTTTTTCAAACGAGTACCGAAATCGGAAGAGAAACTTAAAAGTTTAAAGGAAAATGTTGAGAATAATGAAATGATTTTTGGCCGATTGGTTTCTACAGATGAAACAGTTACTGTAATAATAGCCGAAATTGGCGATGATGTTTTTACTCAGGAGTTTTATAATGAAATACTTGAAACGGCAAAAGCATCGCAAACTGATGATATTAAAGTATATGTTGCAGGCCGTCCTATAGTAGAAGGAACAATGGCACTTTTAGGCCCAGCCGATATGAAAAAAATGGTGCCTATCGTAATTTTAATTATTTTCTTAGTACTGTTTATTACACTTAGAAGCCTTAAAGGTACGTTGATAACACTTGGCGTAGTCTTCTTTTCCACTATCTGGGCATTTGGATTGATGGCAACCGTGGGCATACCAATTTATGCCGTTTCCACAATGATACCAGTAATGCTTATTGCAATTGGTGTAGCCGATGGAATACATCTGTATAGCCATTTACAGGTATTTATTAATCATAATCCGACTGCAACAAAACGCGAAGCTGTAATGGATATGCTAAAACATCTTTCGAAGCCTGTTATTATGACCTCAATTACAACAGCTGTAGGCTTTATTTCACTGCTTACATCGCAGGTCTATCCGGTTAAATACTTCGGAATTTTCACAGCTTTTGGTGTAATGATGGCAATGGTATTTTCGTTACTGTTTTTACCTGCAGGCATAATGATTTTTGGTTTACCAAAAGCTAAACCAACAGACAAAGATGAAGATAAAGGCGGTCATTCTCATTCAAAACTGGCAAACTCTTTCACTGCCTGGATTATAAAACACAAATATATTTCTATCATGACCACTGCTGTAATAGTTGTGCTATCAATAATAGGAATGCAGGAGATTTGGATCAATTCAAGTTTCCTTGAAAAGTTTGAAAAAAACAGCGAAATTGTTTTAACTGATAAATTTATTAATGAGCATTTTGGTGGCACAAGCACATTAAATCTTATTCTTGATGCCAACGGTGAAAAAGATGCATTTAAAGAACCGACTGTACTTAAATTGATTGACAATATGCAGAAAGATGTTGACGGCCAACTACAAGTTGTAGGAAACACATTCTCTCTTGCCGACTATATCAACCGAATGAATAAGGTTATGAATGCCGATAAGGAGGAATTCAACACTATACCTGACAGCAAGGATATGATCGCCCAGTACCTGCTGTTATACGAAATGTCAGGAGATCCGGAGAACCTTAATAAGGTTGTGGATTATGATTATGAGAAAGCCAATGTTACATTTCAGCTTAAAAGCGATAACTCTAAAGCAATGAATGCAACCCTTGCTATCATAAAAACATATGAAGATGATTTTAAAAAATTAGGGATAACAATGAACTATGCCGGTAGCGGATATAAAGGATTGGTTTTTACCGATTTGATACTCGAAGGGCAAGTCATGAGTTTAATCCTGTCTTTGATTCTAATAGTTATTCTACTTTCACTAATGTTCAAGAATTTTAAAATAGGATTAATTGGCTCAGTTCCCATCATTATTACGGCTCTCATAAGTTTTGGAATAATGGGATTTTTAAACATCCCTTTAAATACCACTACGGCCTTACTCTCAAGTATAGCCATCGGAATAGGAATAGATTATGCAGTACATTTCCTTGAACAATACAGGTACAATGCCGCAAACACAGATAACAAATTGGTAGCAGCCCAAAAAACCATGGCACACTCAGGACGTGCAATAATTTACAATGCCATAGTTGTTATTGCAGGATTTTTAGTACTAATATTCTCTGTATTCCCTCCAAACCGGGAACTAGGAGCATTAGTATCGCTAAATATGTTTACAAGTTTTGTAGGAACACTTACAATTATGCTTGTGTTGCTTTATGTAAGTAATGTGTACTTTAAGAAGAAATAAGTATAATGGTATAATGATGTAATGGTGCAATGATATAATGAAGATAAATAATATGAATAAAAATGAAGGAGAATATAATACTTTTAAAAACTTACAATTTTGCTTTACGCATTATAAAATTGTATAAACATCTTGTAGAAGAGAAGAAAGAATATACATTATCAAAACAAATTCTTAGATGTGGAACTTCTATTGGTGCTAATTCAGAAGAGGCAGCAGGAAGTATTTCTAAAAAGGATTTTCGAGCGAAGTTTTTTATTTCATATAAAGAAGCTAGAGAAACGCATTATTGGTTAAGGTTATTAAAAGACAGCTATTATATTGATGAAAAAATTGCTAATAGCATGCTTGAAGACGTAGAGGAGATAATGAAGATACTTGGTGCAATATTAAAAACAGTAAGTAATGCGAATCAAGAGTTGAAAATAAGTTAAAAAAAGTTCATTAAATAGCTGAAA
>CBDUZZ010000001.1:0-122852 GCA_965371855.1 uncultured bacterium | reverse complement strand
GAGATTAATGGCTTCAAGATTTTCAAGTCCCAATATCGAACACTCAATTTCCAAACTCCATTGGTTATTGGATGTTGGATATTGGTTATTGGATATTTAGAGATTAATGGCTTCAAGATTTTCAAGTCCCAATATCGAACACTCAATTTCCAAATTCCATTGGCTATTGGATGTTGGATATTGGTTATTAGTAGACTGCTGACTGAGTACTATTACTGTGGTTTCAAGCGTGATAACTGGTATTTAACGTTTTTGATCTCCTGTTTGATGCGAGTGATCTCTTTCAAAACGAACGATATTTCATTTGCATCACGAATGGCCTCTTTATCGAATTTTTCCATTACTATGTAGTAATACTTTTTTCCGATAAACTGTACTTTAAGAGATTTGTTACAGTTAGCTGCAATGAAATCAATAACGCCATTATCTTTACCGTCTTTGTAGTTTGCAATTTCCCAATTTGTACCATTATCCTCGAAATTGCGATTCAAAAACCCATCTTCCTCCACCTTTTCGGTAGTAGCGCTTTTTTCATTGTAGTATACTTTTATTTGATTGTGATGAAGCCGATAATCACCGGTGTGCCGGCTTGAGATATAAAAGTTACCATCCACATCGAGATGTGCCCTTATGAAAGTTCTGTTATATGAGTTTTCAGGTTTCTGACGTTTATGTATTAAAATTTCTTTAGCTCCATATTCATCAGATTTTCTGAAATTTTTCATCAGAGGTTTCAGTTCCTCTTCTTTGGCTTGCAACAGACTGTCAAGAAACAATAAGTTCTGTTCCTGTTCTGCTGTTTTTATCTTGCGTAACAGGTCTTCTGATAGGGTAACAAACTCAATCTGGCCCGGAAGGTTTTCAATAATACTGTCGAGCAGTAGCTTTGTGTCGTTAAACTGTTTGGCCTCGTAAAGTTTTTGAGCACGTGCAAAAGCATCAGAGGCAACTTGTTCGGGTGTTGGGCCACAAGAACTGAATAAAAAGGGGGAAAAAATTAGTATAAAGAATATTCGTTTCATAAGTTGTTTTTCTTTTTCCAAAAATAAAGAAATTTAGGCATAAAAAAAGGAAGAATTAAAAGTATCCTCCCTTTTTTACTGTCAATATATTTTTTTCAATAGAAAATAGTATATTAAAAAAACTATATATTTTTTAACCTAACAACTCCAATTCTTTAACATTTACATGCAAAGCAGACTTAAGTTGATCATCTTTTGTTTTGTAAGCTTCACTTGCAGGAACACCTTCAATTAATACTTTTTGCCCCTTTTTCAGATAGTCAGCTATCTTAGTGCTTCTGCCCTCATATTTCCACATTACAGCACGTACCCATTCGGTTTTTTCAACTTTATTTCCACTGCTGTCTTTGTAATCCATTGAAACGGCAACGTCAAAATTTATAGCTTTTTTGTTACCTACCTCTTTTACTGTTGCATCATTTCCTAATGCGCCATTTAAAATAACTTTAAGCATGATTATGATTTTAAAAATTAATATCATGTAAGTTATGAGATAATAATAAAAAAGTCAATGGAATGTGTTGAAGAACATTTTTATAAATAGTGACGGGGTGATATGAAATTATTGTCAGGGTAATCACACTGTCACTTTTTCTGATGTTTGTTTGTAGATAACATACCGCATGCAGCGAAAATATCCTCACCTCTGCTTTGACGAATAGTAGTAGTTATTCCTTTAGATGTTAATGTATCTCTGAACCATTCCATTGTTTTTTCGGATGATGACTTGTGTGGAAATCCGGGAATGGGATGAAAACGTATAATGTTAACGCGGCAACGTAATCCTTTTAGAAGTTTTGTAAGACCTTTGATATGAGCGGGAGTGTCATTCAGGTCTTTGAACATAATATATTCAAATGAGATGCGCCGTTGTCCGCTAAAGTCATAATTTCTTACAACATCAATTACTTTTTCTATCGGGTTTGTTTTTTCTATTGGCATTAAATCTGAGCGTTCTTCATTGAATGGAGTATGCAGACTGATGGCAAGATGAGCATTGCTCTGTTCGATGAATTGTTTTAGTGCCGGAACTATTCCTATGGTTGAAACGGTAATGCGTCTGGGACTCCAGGCATAACCCCAGTCCGAGGTTAATATTTCCAGACTCTTGAGCACCTCATCTAAATTATCTAATGGTTCTCCCATTCCCATATACACCACGTTGGTAAGTTTTTTGTATTCGGGAATACTCCTGATCTGATTTAATATCTCACCTGCGCTCAGCTGTCCCTGAAAACCTTGTTTACCAGTCATGCAAAAAGCGCAGTTCATCTTACAGCCTATCTGGGATGACACGCAGAGCGTTGCTCTCTCTCTATCGGGAATATAGGCTGATTCAATAAACTTTTCTTCCGATACGGGGAAAAGGTATTTTTTAGTGCCGTCTACCGATTCCTGAAACGAGTGGTGAGGTGTTAATCCTATTTCATAATTCTCATTTAGTGCAGCGCGGGCTTTTTTCGACAGGTTACTCATCATGTCAATCTCTGTCACATTCTTTTTGTACAACCATTCAGCTATCTGCTTTGCAGTGTATCCGGGTAGTTTTAAAGAATCGGTTATATCCTTCAGTTCCTGTAATGTTTTTCCGTATAGTGCCTCTTTTGTCATATGATTAAGTTTTTCTTAGTACAAAGATAAATTAAAATGCCATACAGTAATGACGGGGTGGCTCCCATTTCTATATAAAGAGCCACCCTGTCATTCATTACTTACCATTAATTAACCACTTTACTAATTTCTCCCTCATTTCCGTATTTATCAACTGCTGATACTCTGTAATTCATTGTTTGACCAGAAGCTTTTTGAGGGGTTGAAAAAACATAAGTGTTTTCTCCGGTTATTGAAACTATCTTTTCTGCCACATTCGGGTTAAACTCCCCATTTTGTGAATATGAGTAAATAACAAAATATTTAATATTTTTAATGTCTGTTTTGTTAACTTTCCATTTCAGCTTCTTCCTGCCGGCTCTTATCTTTTTTATTGGTATAGGTGGCATGTCAACATTCCCTTTAATAATGGGTGTAAGGGTGGGAGTAGAGTAGAATTTATATTTTAGTGTGTCCTGAAGTCCTAAAATATCTTTTTTCAAGTATGAATATCTAAAAAAAATGTTTCCCTTAAATTTTTCAAGTTCTCTACCAAGTTTAATTTGATTTGGTGTTTCAGATGGGTTTTGCCATTCCGGTTTGGTGGAGTTTATTTTATAAATACTCAGGCCGGCATATACCGGTGTTTTATAGCTGTGCTTGTTCCACCAGTATGATAATTCTTTGAAACCGGCAGTTGGATGATCCATATACCAATATATCTGAGGTGCTATATAATCAACCCATTCGTTTTTTAGCCATGTTAATATATCGGCATAAAGGTTATCGTAATTAGTTATGCCGGCATTGGTGTTTGATCCATCCGGGTCATCTGCAATGTTACGCCATACGCCAAAGGGACTTATACCAAAGGCAACCCAGGATTTAATATCTTTTATAGTGTTATGAATCGATTCAACAGTTCTGTTTACATTATCCCGTCTCCACTCTTCTACAGATTCGAACTTAGAAGTATCGCAATATAATTTGAATGATACAGTATCCGGAAACTCAACTCCATTAACAGGATAGGGATAGAAATAATCATCCATATGAATACCTGCAAGGTCATAATTAGCAACTATTTCTGTGATAATTTTATTTATGTATGTTTTTACTTCTGTAATTCCCGGGTCTAAATATAATTTATCTCCATACTGTAATACCCAGTTGGGGTGCTGTAAAACAGGATGATCAGGCGATAGCTCTTCATCAATGTTAGATGTTAATCTGTAAGGGTTTATCCAGGCATGTATTTCTATTCCCATCATACGTGCACTGTTTATCCAATATTTTAAAGGGTCATATAGTGGTTTTGGTTTTACACCTTGTTTACCTGTTAAATACTTTGACCAGGGTTCAATTGAAGAATAGTAAAAAGCATCACAAGAAGGTCTAATTTGCAAAAATATTGCATTGAAACCCAGTTCTTTTATGTGGGCTAAAATATCATCAATTTCATGTTTTTGAATGTTTGAGTTTAGTCCCGGTTTGCTTGGCCAATCAAGATTCTTAATGGTTGCAACCCAAACACCTCTCATCTCTCTTTTAGGATTTTGAGCCGGGATAAAGTAAGAAAAGCTTATAGAAAAAAGTGTTAATAGTAATGATTTATAGGATAGCATTTTTGAATTTATTATCTTTATTGTTAAGTTACTGCAAAATTTATGCTCAGATAAAAGTAATGCTTTTTCATTAAAGCTGTTAATATTTGTAATTATGTGCGAAAAAAATAGGTTTATATCATGATTAATAGTCTGATAAGAAAACAGTTAAAAAGTGCAATTCAAAGAAAAATTATTGTTGGTTTCTCTATTCTTCTGGTTCTTTTATCAATAGTTTCTTTTCTGGGAATTAGAGGAATTAATCATTTAAATAAGATTAATTTAAGTACTAATGCGGTTAGCGAACTTCTGGATGTTATTTATAAGGTGAGGTTAAGTGAAAAAAATCTTGTTATGAATGAGGATACAAGCTTAACTTCTTATATCGATTCCCTGACAAATAAAATGAACAATATTTTAATGGAAATTAATCAAAAAAAACTTCACGCTAAAACTGTTGAGTTATTAGATCCTATGATTGAGTATGCTGCTGATTTTAATAAGAATTATAAAATTTATATTGAGTTAATTTCGACTAAAAAAAATCTGGAAACTGAGCTGGATAGTTTTTCTTATGCTGTTGATAATGTGAAGAATAGTTCACAGCTAACCGTTGATAGTTGGACCAGAACTTATCCGCGAGAACCTATTATTGTATTAAATGATTTGAATAATATTCATTCAAATATTTTAAAGGTTAGGTATGAAGTTAAAAGAGTTGGATTAGAGAAAAACTTTAAACCGCTATTGGATAGCTTATCTTTTAGTTTTGACCGTATGTATGCATATACGTATGTTCTCGAACGATCAGTTGCTTCAAAAGAATTGAATCGTAAGGTTGTTCTTTTGAGAAAAGGTTTACGTGAGTACGAACAGGCTTTGATGAGGTATATTCAGCTTGTTCAGAATATGATGGTTGTTGTTTCCGATTTAAGAAAAAGCGGAAAGAAAATGCAGGATGTAGCATGGCATGCATCACAGGTGCAGGCATCTCAACAATTGTACTGGAGTACTATAAGTTTACGCTTTTTGGTAATAATAGTTATAATGTCAATTTTTGGAGGAGGTGCGATATTCATTTTCTTTTTCAGAAAAATTGTGATAGATGAAAAAAGACGTGAAAAGATTGAAGAAGAGGTTGAAGAAAATCGCAGGTTACTTGATGATATAATTAGCAATAGCATATCATTGATTTATGTGAAAATGCTGGAAGGAAAATACTCTTTGGTGAATCAGAATTGGCGTAAGCAGATGAAAATTGATGAAGACGTTGAGGTTATTGGTCATTATGATTATGAGTTTTTTCCAAAAGAGATGGTTGATAAATGGAGGGAGACAGATATGAAAGTTATTCAACATAACAAGCCTTTAATCTCAGAAGAAGAGTTTAGTACAGGTGAAAATATGAAGTACTACCTTTCGAATAAATTCCCTGTTCATGATAAGATGGGAAAAACAGTTGGGGTATGCGGAATGTCAACTGATATTACTGATTTAAAGAGTGCATTGAAGGAACTGGAGAAAAGCAGGGAGAACTATAGAAATATTGTTTCAAATGTTCCTGGTATTGTTTATAACTGTTTGTATGATGATGGCCGCACAATGATATTTTTGAGTAGTGGATTTGAAAAAATAACAGGCTTTAGCAGGGTGAATTTTATCGATGGTGTTCAAACATATACAAATTTAATAATTCCTGAAGACAGAGCAAACGTTATAGAAACGATAAAAAATGCAATTGGCAGAAATCAATCTTTTGAAGTAGAGTACCGTATTGAGGATGCCATGGGTAACGTTAAGTGGTTACATGAAAAAGGGATGGCTATAAATAAAACCGGTTCAAGCGGCATTATGCTTCAGGGTGTTATTATTGACGTAACTGAACAAATGAATGCAATTTCTGAAGTAATGGTGCGTGATAGTTTTTTACAAGGAGTTGCTGATGCTGTTAGGGAACTACTTATTGGTAAGGATACTCTTGAATCCATAAGTAAGTCATTGCGCATTGTAGGATATAGTGCAATGGTTGACAGTGCTTTTATATTTAAAAATGAAGATTCGGAAGATAATCAGGTTCGATATACATCACATCTGTTTGAATGGTTAAAAAACTCTATTGAACAGGTAAAGCGTGATGATCTTCAAATGATAAACTATGAAAAGATATCTTCAAGATGGTATTTTTCTTTAAGAGATAAAAACCTGATAAGTGGTAATAAAAGTGATTTTGAGAAAGAAGAGCAACAGCTATTTTATTGGTTAGAGCTTGAAAGTATGTTGTTGGTACCTGTTTTTACCGGGAATGAATTTTGGGGCTTTATTGGTTTTGGTATGTCTGACAAAAAAATGGAGTGGATAGATTCACATAAAGCCATTTTTAAAGCCTATGCGGTTACTCTAGGTATAATTATAGCAAAAGAGATGGACGCTGCTATTCTGAAAGAAGCAAAAGAGTCGGCTGAGTCAGCTACCAGAATGAAAAGTGATTTTCTGGCACGTATGAGTCACGAAATACGCACACCGATGAATGCAATATTGGGATGGACACATCTGGCAATAGAGAAAAGCAGAGATGATACTAATATAGAATATCTCAAAAGAATAAAGTCAGGATCAAAATCTCTATTGGGTATTATTAATGATATTCTGGATTTTTCAAAGATTGAAGCAGGAAAACTGGCAATAGAAAAGATACCTTTTGATTTGGAGAAAGTTTTTTCTGACATGACAGATATGGTATCATACAGGGCGTTCAAAAAGGGGATTGAGTTTGTTTACAACATTCATCCTGATGTGCCGTTAAATGTTATTGGCGACCCATTGCGTATAGGGCAGATATTAATAAACCTGGTTAATAATGCTGTTAAGTTCACTGATGAGGGATATGTAGTTGTATCAGTTAATGTTAATAATAGAACTGGTGATTTAATTGAATTATTATTTGAGATTAAGGATACCGGAATTGGTATTAAACCTGAGCAACAAAAGGCTCTTTTTGAGTCATTTACTCAGGCTGATATTTCAACGACAAGAAAATTTGGTGGTACCGGTTTAGGATTGGCTATATGTAAGAGGTTGGTTGATTTAATGAATGGCAGAATATGGGTAGAAAGTGCTTATGGAATAGGTAGTTCCTTTAAATTTATTTTGCCATTTCAGGTTCAGTCACAACAAAAAAGTATGCAACTTATCATGCCTAAAGAAATTTTGAGTCATCGTGCTTTAATAGGATTGTTTAATTCTGAAACAAAAAAGACTCTTATTGAGATGCTTGATAAATTTGGATTTTTACATGATACTGCTGAAATGGCACAGGAGTTAAAAAACAAACTTGCTACTGCAACAGCAAATAAGAAGTATGCATTTGTTATTATCGACTGGCCAATTGAAGATGAAAAAGCAGAAGATGATATTGTAAATATTGTAAATGTTGGCCGGAAGAAAAAAATACCGGTTATTTTAACATCCTCAGCCTTTTATGAAAGCAAAAGGTATGAATCTTTAGTTAATAAAAGTGTTGTTTGGTCATTGAATAAACCGTTTAATTATTCTTCTCTTTATGATACTATAATGTTAATTTTCGGTAAAGAGGGAACAAAATCGACTTTGTACAAGCAGTCTATATCACATTTTCTTGATGAACTTAAATCAATTAAAGGTGTAAAGGTAATGTTGGTAGAGGATAATGAGGCAAATCAGCTGATTGGTGTTGAAATGCTCGGTTTGGCCGGTGTTTCGGTCGAAGTAGCTGCAAATGGAAAAATTGCCGTTGATAAACTTAAAGATCTCAATATGTTAAAATCATTAGATTTGGTTTTAATGGATATTCAAATGCCCGTTATGGATGGTTATAAAGCAGCAATGCTTATCAGGGAACTTCCGGAAACAAAAGGATTGCCTATAGTTGCCATGACTGCTGATACCGTTGGCGATGCACGTCAAAAATATCTTAATGCCGGGATGGTTGATATGATATCTAAACCTATCCAACCTGATGAGTTATACCGGAAAGTTGCAAAGTGGGTGATGCAGAAAAGAAATATCAAATCTACTTTATCTTCAAGGCAAATTACTGAAGAAAAAATGGAAGACATAAATGATAAAATAATAATTAAAGGGATTAATGTTGAAGAGGGTATTAAGAGGTTTGCCAATAAATGGGATTTCTTCAAGCGTCTATTGGAGCGATTTAATTATGATTATATTAATTTTATCAATGATTTAGAGAAGGCTATTGAAAGCAATGATGAGGAACTGATTGTCCGAATGTTACACTCTTTCAAAGGAATAACCGGTACAATTGCCTCAGTTAAACTATATCCTCTTGCCATTGAATTGGAAAGTGCATTTCTAAAAGAAAAATCTTCTTTTAGACAATTATTGAAAGAAACGTTTAGAGAATTATCCATATTGCTGAAAGAACTGGAGAATAACAAACATCTGAATGTCAAATGAGTTGTTAATAAAATAATGTAGAATATAATGTTGAATGTAATCAGATATAATTTATTACCTCTATTTATTGTCGCTGTTTTATCCGGATGCAGTGAGAAAGAGGTGATTGGTAATGCCGGTATGGCTATGATCGATATTGATTTTAATAATAGTATTGGTAATACCGGTATGGCAGATATTACTGTTAAAGGAGATAAACTTGCAGAATATGAGAAAGGATTAAAAGACACCTGCCTAAACCTATCGGGAACAAGCAGTAGCCGAAATCCAATAATAATCACATGTTCCGGCGATATTAATTTGGCAGATTATGATGAGTTTACAGTTGAGGTTTGGGCTAAAAAAGTTCCGGGAGATAATGAACATTATGTGATTGCCAGCTCGAAAAATGCACTGGAAACATCTTTTATTGGATGGGAGTTAGCTACTGCCGGGAATGGAAGCTGGGTGTGGACACTGTCTGATGGAAAGTCGCGTTGGAGTTATCATCCTACAAATAAGTTACAGGATTTGAATGATAACCGATGGCATCAGATAGTTTTTTCTTTAAATGTAAATAAAAATGAAGCACGAATATATTTTGACGGTAAAAACAGAGCTGTATATTCTTTAACAAATCTGAGGAAGAGTTGCGTTGGTCATCAGTTTTATATTGGAGCAGATCCTTTGGCTATGGATTTGCAAATGGAGACATTTAACGGTTTTATTGATGGTTTTAAATTATGGGCCAGAGCGCTGAAAGATGATGAGGTGAAAAATTTATTTATTTCACATAGTGGTGATAGGTTGCCAAAAAAGGAAAAGCCGAAAGATAAAATTACTGTTATGACATGGAATATCTGGCATGGTGGCAAACATCCGGGGAAAGCTGTCGGTATTCAAAGGATTGTTGATATTATGCGCGATGCAGATGCAGATGTTA
Source organism: uncultured bacterium (assembly GCA_965371855.1). GTDB lineage: Bacteria > Bacteroidota > Bacteroidia > Bacteroidales > Marinilabiliaceae > JAADEM01. The sequence continues at coordinate 113,259 of CBDUZZ010000001.1, read as the reverse complement.
TTCTTCTACAGGAGACTTACGGATCAGGTGAAAAAATTGCTGATTCATTGGAGTACAATTACTTTTATCGTTCAGCAAATCTGAGTGTGTTGAGTAAATACCCAATTGTTGACAGTTATGATATTTATTATCCTCTTAATTTTGGCTGTGTAAGTATTGACCTGGGTGGAGATAGTGATGTGCTGTTTTGTCCTGTATGGTTAAATAACCTGCCTAATACAAGTGCATATATTAAATCGGGTAATGCAATTCCTGATTCTATTGTTGAAAGGGAAATCTTAACTCGTGGCCGTCAGATACGGTTTATCCTGGGTGAGCTGTCATCTTTTTCGCAAAGTAACAATAGAACGCTTGTTGTTGCCGGTGACTTTAACAGTGGTTCTCATCTTGACTGGACTGAACGTAATAAGAGTAATTATTACAATCTTGTTATTGAATTTCCTGTTAGTAAAATTATGGAAGATCAGGGATACGTTGATACTTACCGGATGTTGCACCCTGATGAAGTGAAATATTTGGGACAAACATGGTCGCCTGTATTTAAAAACACTCTGCAGGATAGAATAGATTATATTTTTTACAAAGGAGATATGTTGAAACCTGTTACGAGTTATGTTATTGATAATCATCCCTATGGGTTTCCGTCAGACCATGCAGCTTTAGTAACCGTATTTTTTTTAAACAAATAATAGTCACCAATAAGGGAAAGATCATATTGAAATGTCCTTTATAAAACAAATCAATTAATGATATCTAATTCGGAACAGAGAGCTAATGATATAGATTTATTATTGAGACTAAGAAATGGTGATGAGAATGCCTTTGAAAGTATCTTTAAAAAATATTATGCTTCTATGGTCCTTTTTGCAATGAATTATTTGCATGACAGGGATCGTTCCGAAAGTATTGTTCAGGATGTGTTTGTTATATTTTGGGAAAAGAGATTTGTATTAGATATTAGTTCTTTGAGAGGTTATTTGGTTGTTGCGGTCAGAAACCGTTGTCATAATGAATTAAAGCGGCAGGGAGTAATTAGAAACTATGAAAAGTCTATTGAACCAAATGTAGAGGAGTGGCCGCAATTTCCTGAAAAGGAGAATATTGAAAAAATTAATAAAATTATAGAGGAATTACCTCCTCGCAGAAAAAAGATATTTAAGATGAGTCGGCTTGAAGGATTAAAATATAAAGAGATTGCCGATATATTGGCTATTTCACCTAAAACAGTAGAGGTGCAAATGGGTAAGGCATTAAAATATTTGCGTGAAAAGTTGCTTCCTCTAAAAAGACAGTTGTTGTAGGTGATTTGGTAATGTGTTGATTTGGTAATTTGATTCCCCTCCCTGGAGGGGTTAGGGGTGGGTTTTTAGAGCATTGATGTGTGATTGAAAATTGAAACAATATTTAGTATGGGATGTAGAAATATTTATTCACTAACAGCTAAAGGCTAACAGCTAAGCACTATAAGATTATGGAAATTATTAATAAGAACGAAAGAATCTGGAGTCTGCTGGTAAAGTGTTTAAGCGGAGAGTGTAGCGAGGTTGAAGAAGAGGAGTTAAAGTTATGGAAAAATATAAATAAGGAAAATAGTACTTTCTATTTTGAGGTTAATAATATGTTGAAAAATATAAATGACGCTATGAATGCAAATGACATAAATTCTGAAATGGCATGGCAAAAAGTAAAATCGAGAATACATAACAAAGGTGCTAAAAATCTGGCGGTAAGTCTGACTGATGGGGAAGCTGGTAGGAAGTTAAAAAGATTAAGCCTGATTTGGAGAGTTGCTGCATCTGTAATTTTAATTTTTAGTATTGGTTTAGGATATTATTTATGGGAAAACCGGGCATCACAAATCAAAACGCTGATAGCTGATGGATCAGAAATACAGCAGGTAACACTTCCTGATGGAACAAATGTAGCTGTTAATGGAGGAAGTGTTTTTAAATATCCTTCCGCATTTGTTGGAAAAGAGAGGAATGTTTCATTGAAAGGGGAGGCTTTTTTTAATGTTACTTCAGATAAAGAACATCCTTTCGTTGTTAATGTTGAAGGTATGGTTATTTGTGTGTTAGGTACTTCTTTTAATATAAAAGCAGATGAAGGTAGTTCCATGGCTTCTGTTGTGGTTGAATCAGGAATAGTGCAGGTTACAGCAGAGAATAAATCTGTTTTAATAAAAATTGGCGAAACGGCATTGTTTAACAGGAATGAGGGAACATTAACAAAGTTTACGAATAGTGATGCTAACTATATAGCCTGGAAAACAAAACAAATAAAGTTTGTTAATACTCCATTGACTGAGGCCTTTACAACAATTGAAAATATTTATAAGGTAAAAATTGAAATTAAGAATGATTCTCTTTTAAGGGATAAAAGAATTGATGCTAATTTTGATAAACACTCTATTGATTTTGTTTTAAAAACTATTTGTGATACTTACCATTTACACTATATACATGAAAAAAACAAGTATGTAATAAGGTAGAAGGAATAAGGAGAGCCATCAAGAAAACTAAATATTTGTACGTTCATTGCGAGGAGGAATCCCGATTTATGGGAAAGTCCGCCTGATCACAATTAAAAGATATTAAAGTCGGGCAGGCAATCTCTTGAATTACAGATTGCCTGCCTGCTACAGGCAGGCTTCACTTTGTTAGCAATGACGGTTTATGAATATTCATGTGTTTTCTTGCAGAGGCTAATTAGTAAGGTCGTAAATTTGAAATCTAAAATATATTGATGGGCAAATCATTATTGAATAGTATTTTTCTTACTCTAATCCTCTTTATTTCTTCTGTATATGCTTTTTCACAACAGCAGTATAGCAGAATATCATTGGATTATGATGATATTACATTGCCACAATTAATCGATACCATTCGTTCAAAGGCAGATATTAAAATAGCCTATGATGTAAATAGTATACCTGTTGATTCACTTTTATCCGTTCATGTTATTGATAAAGATCCTTTAGATGCATTAAAAATTCTGCTTTATAATTCAGGTGTTGAGATCCTTTTTAATGGCAATCAGGTTATCATCAGGGAAAAACAGAAAGAACCGATACGATTTTTTAGGCTGGGAGGGCGCGTAATAGATTACAATAACCAACCGGTTTCATTGGTTAATATCAGTTTTATAAATCGCCCTATAGGTACAGTTACAAACAATATGGGTGAGTTTGAATTTAGTGCACCTGTTAACTATTTTGGAGATACATTATTTTTTTCGTGCCTTGGATATAAAGTAGCTGGCGTTCCTATTATTTCAAGTGATTTGGCAATTACGGTTAAATTATCAGAAACGTCAGTGTCGTTACCTGAGGTTATTATTAAATACAGAAATGTAAATGAGATTGTTGAATCGTTCAAAAAGTATCGAAAAGAAAATTATTTGGAAGACAGGACTCTTTTTACTGCGTTTTTCAGAGAAACAGTAAAGCAGAACGACCGGTTTGTAAATGTTTCGGAAGCTGCATTGGAAATAATAAAATATCCTTATGACCAACCGTTTAAACTTGAGCATGTAAAGTTTATAAAAGGAAGAAAATATCAGGATGTTGAAAAAATGAGAGACATAAATTTTCGTATTGAGGGTGGTCCTTTCTATTTTTCCAGAATTGATATTGCCCGTTATATGGATTTTTTCCCCGCTGACGATGAAGAGCCAATATACAAATATAAACTGGAAGGGTTAGATTACGAATATGACAGAATGGTATATCTGGTTACGTTTGAACCCATTACAGATAATGGTGATTTGTTGTATAAAGGCGTTTTGCGTATTGATACGGAAACATATGCATTGATTAGTGCAGAGTTTGAGCTGACTAAAAATACACTTCATAAAAGTAGAAAATACTTGATTCGTAAAGAATCAAGGAAAGTAAAGGCTAAACCGTATTATGCCAGGTATTCAATTAATTACAGGCCATATGAAAATAGATGGGTATTGAATAAACTAATAGGGGAGTTGAAGATTTATATAAATGATAAAAAAAACAAAAATAAAACTATGTTTACGGCTGTTACGGAATTGTTGATGAGTGACTTTAAAGATGCAGGAAAGATAAAATTTAAACCATCGGAACTTTATAAATCAAATTACATACTCACGGATAAAATTAAAGATTATGACCCTGAGTTCTGGAAAGATTATAATGTAATAAAACCTGATGAGGATATCGAAAATGTTTTTAAAAAATCACATTAAAAATAACCGATCATACAAAGGACAAAAATAGGTTACCCTAAATTAGAGTAACCTATTATATTTATTGGTTATTGAAAAACGTTTAGGCACAATGAGATTGTAAGTAATTTATGGTGTCTTTTACCGAAACCAGTTCTGAAATCTCATCATTTTTAAGAGTTACATCAAAGTTTGTTTCCAGTAAATATAAAAAACATGTCATGTCATTTTCGTCCAAAAACAAATCCTCATTAAGCGTGGCGTTATCATCAATTAACTTTTTGGGGACTCCTGTTTTTCTAAATACACGATATAAATCCCGTCTGATTGTATCAAGTTTCATGTCTGTTTTTGTTTAATTTCAAGGATATGACAAACGAAATGTATGTCATACGTATTAAAGAATTATAAAATGTGTTAAATTGCATGGGAAATAAATGATAGCGTTGTTATTTTTATTTCTTATTTTTGTAATTAGTGTCTGCAAGAAAACTATCAAATTTAGAGGTTTGCGTCATTGCGAACGAGGTACGAGTGAAGCAATCTCTATTGAATATCAACAGATTGCTTCGTCCTAACGTACTCGCAATGACGATCCGTGTCATGTTTTCTTGCAGACACTAATTAAGCTTTTATAATCGGAAATAGCAATTAGTCAAATAATGAATATTAAGAAGTTTTTTATTATTAATCTTCTTCTGTGTTTCATACTTACCAGTGGAAATGCTCAAATAGATTCTTTATCTGAGAAAGTGTTGAATAATATTGACACTTTACGTTTTGCAAAAGTTAGTTTCGGAGCTTTTAAAATTGCACCATATATTGCACCTACTTATTCTCCTGAAACATCATGGATGCTTGCAGGGGGAGGTTTAATGAGTTTTAAAGTCCATAAGGATGATGCAAAATTGAATTATTCATCTATTCCGTTTTCTTTTGGTTATTCTACATCCGGTGCAATTAATTTGGTGATCAACAATGAAATATTTTGGGTTAATGATAAATTTCGCATAATAGGTGAATTTCAATATAAAGATATGCCTGATAACTATTGGGGAGTAGGATATAGTAAAGGTATTAGTGTTGAAAAATCTGATTCCACAACTGCATACGTCAGAAAGTATTTTAAAATAAGGGAGAGGTTTATGTTTAACCTGGGAAATAGTCTGTTTCTTGGACCCGTTATTGATGTCAATTTTACTAAGGCAAATGAGATGAATGACTACATGGCTCAGGATGAGTATGTAAAAGATCAAGGAGTTAAGTTTCTCCCGATGGGTTTTGGTGTTGCTTTTGAATATGATTCAAGGGATTTTCCATCCAATGCTTATCATGGCTGGTATCTTGGTGGTAGTGCTGTTTATTATAATGACTGGATTGAGAGTGATGCACAATATCTGAAAACAGAGATTATATACAGACAATATAAAACCATCAGGAGGAAAAGAAGAGTTTTAGCCTGGCAGGTGAAAAGTATTTATACGGAAGGTGCTTTTGTTCCCTGGACGGATTTGTCGATGATAGGTGGAAAAGATGATTTACGTGGATATACACTGGGGCGCTTCAGAGATCAAAAACTATTAACGGCAGTTATTGAATACCGACACATGTTTAAGCGTAAGAGATTAAATAAAAAGGGCAATTATAACAGCCGGTTTGGATATGTTACATGGGTAGGAACAGGTAGTGTTGGAGAAAAAACGGGTGAAATGACAAGTTGGTTGCCTAATGCCGGATTAGGATTTAGATTTGAAGTGCGTGAAAGAATGAATATCAGGGTGGATGCCGGATTCGGCAAACAAGAACATGGTTTTTACATTACATTCAAAGAAGCTTTTTAGTTTTTATTTATTAGACTTATTTTTATCTTTGCCGCTCACAAATTAAAAAGAATAATAGAATGCAAAATTTATTTGAGTGTAAGGTAAAGTATACAAAAATTGACGAACTATCAGGGAAAGAGAAAAAAGTAACAGAAACATATCTTATAGATGCTATATCTTTTACTGAGGCTGAAACACGAATTTATAAAGAGATGGAGTCGATGATCAGGGGTGAGTTTATGATAACAGGTATCAGGAAGGCTAATTACACCGATATTTTCCCTTTTGATGATGGTGACAGGTGGTTTAAAAGTAAAGTTTCGTTTGTGTCAATTGACGAAGAAGCCGGTAAAGAGAAAAAAATATCAAATCAGATTCTGGTCTTGGCAAATGATGTGAAAGATGCATTTGATAAAATTAATGAAAGCATGAAGGGTATGACTGTCGACTACGAAATTAATGCCATTGCTGAAAGCCCCATTCTCGATTTTTTCCCTTATTTTAAAGATGAAGATATTCCGGAGAATTTGAAACCACTGGAAGAGGTTGAAGAGGAATGATGTGTTGCATCATAACTTGAACAGTATTCTTTTATAATCCCTCCAGGAGTTTGTAACTCTTGGAGGGTTGAAATATTGCGTTGCACGAAAATCCGCTATCACTTCGCATCATCACATCAATAATTACTCTCTTTAATTTCGAAATAGGACTGAGGGTGTAAACAAGCAGGACAGATTTTTGGTGCATTTTCACTTTCGTGAATATATCCGCAATTACGGCATTTCCAAATTACTTTTCCGTTTCGTTTGAATACCTTCCCCTCTTCAAGATTGTTGTAAAGAGTCCTGTAACGATCTTCGTGAGCTTTTTCTACTTTTGCTATCATTTTAAAAGCTACAGCAACTTCTTTGAATCCTTCTTCCTCGGCAATGCGGGCAAACTCAGGATACAGTTCTGTCCACTCCTCATTTTCACCGTCGGCAGAAGCCTTAAGGTTTTCTAAGGTTGTTCCTATTTTACCGGCAGGATAAGCTGCTGTAATTTCAACAGCACCTCCCTCAAGAAACTTAAAAAAACGTTTGGCATGTTCTTTCTCATTTAATGCTGTTTCAGCAAAAATGGCTGAAATTTGTTCCAGTCCATCTTTTTTGGCCTGCTTCGAGAAATAGTCATAGCGCATTCTGGCTTGTGATTCGCCGGCAAAAGCCTTGAGCAGGTTCTGCTCTGTTTGTGTTCCTTTTAAACTTTTCATTTTTCTGTTTTTTTTTGAGATTTTAAAATAATTGGATTATTATATTTTTTGTAAGTTTTAATAGGCAAGTGGTTCAAACATATCTTTTGGAGATCCGCATGTGGGGCATACCCAGTCGTTAGGGAGGTTTTCAAACGGTGTTCCCGGCTCAATCCCGGCATTCTCATCTCCTATGGCTGGATCATAAATGTAACCACATGCAAGACAACGGTATTTTTGTGTGTCAGGTGTATTTGAAGTGTCTTCTGTCAATAAACTTTTATCAATATATGTTGGTGCATTTTTAGGTGCGAGGCCACGTTTTATTTCATGATAATAAGAGTAGGTAAGCGGAATGCCGTTTTTTTCAAGAATGTCATTATCAATAACCTCTGCAATGAAAATAATATGTGACCCAACATCAACTTGTTTAATGACTTTACACTCAAACCAGGCAAGACAGTCTTCTGTAACAACAGGAGTATTGTTTTCTGTTTCCAAATACTCAATGCTTTTAAATTTATCTATATCTTTCCCTGTGTTGTAACCAAAGGTTCCGATAATATCTTGTTTAATGTTTTGTTTCAAAACAGATACAGAGAATATCCCTGAAGTTTCAATCATAGAACAGGAATAATTATTTTTACTGCAGCTAATGGCTAATTGTGCCGGTTCGGCAGTTACCTGAAAAACTGTATTGCCAATATATCCGTTTTTTTTGCCGTCATGTGTTGTTGATATTATGTACAATCCGTAAGAAATGTTGAAAAAAGCTTCTATTTTCATCTGTCTGATTTTTATTGATTAACGACTGATTAATTTAATTAAAAATCAGACATAAACCTATTGTATAGAAATTAATATTTGTAAATGTTTTATTATTACATAATAATTGCATTATTTTGGATCATACTTTTTATCTTTGAATGTTAAAGGAAATTAGTGTTAATTAAAACTCTAATGTCCAATGTTCTTTTAACCTGCCTGACGTCAGGCAGGCTTTACAAACTTGATAACTTAATAACTTGATATACTTAATACATGAATAAAATAGTTGAGAAAGAATATTTCTCAGAAAATGTTGTAAAAATAGTAATAGATGCACCCAGGATCGCTAAGGCAAGGCGAGCAGGCCATTTTGTTATTGTGAGGGTTGATGAAAAAGGGGAAAGGATACCCTTAACTATTGCTTCTTCCTCCGTGGAAAACGGAACAATTACTTTGGTGATTCAGATAGTTGGGGTTTCATCCGCCAAATTGGCTTCTCTTGAAGTAGGTGATTTTATTACTGATGTTGTTGGCCCGCTCGGACAGGCCACACATATAGAAAAAGTTGGTACTGTATTGATGTGTGGAGGTGGAGTTGGTGTTGCTCCTTTGTTGCCAATAGTTGAAGCTTTCAAAAATGCCGGTAACAGGGTAATCACAATTCTGGCAGCCAGGAGTAAAGATCTTATTATTTTAGAAGAGCAGATAAGGCAGTTTTCCGATGATGTTGTTATCATGACTGATGATGGTTCTTATGGCGAAAAAGGATTGGTTACCGATGGAATACAGAAAGTTATAGAAAGGGAGAATGTAGATCTTTCTGTTGTTATTGGATCTGCAATAATGATGAAGTTTGCTGCTCTTACAACTAAAAAGTATAGTATTCCAACAATGGCCAGTTTAAACACAATTATGGTTGATGGAACAGGTATGTGTGGAGCATGCAGAGTGACTGTAGGTGGTCAAACAAAGTTTGTATGTATTGACGGGCCGGAATTTGATGCTCATCAGGTTGATTTTGATGAGATGTTATTACGGCTAAATGGATATAAAGAGATAGAACAAAAAGCTTTTGAAGAGTATACTGCAAAATTGAAAAATTAGATTAAATGCCTGTATCAAAAGAATATTTAAAGAATGAACGTAGTCAGGAGTGGAGAACTGAATTGCGTAAGAGTATAAAAAACAAAGAGCGACTTGAGTTAATACGTGTTCTGATGAACGAGGAGTCACCCCTTGAGCGTATAAAATCGGACATAGAGGTTAACAAAGGACTTACAAGTATACAAGCCGTTGCAGAGGCTCATAGATGTATCGATTGCCCTGATCCTACTTGTATTACAGGATGTCCGGTTGAGATTAATATACCTAAGTTTATTAAAAAAATAGAAGTTGGAGACTTTGCTGAGGCTGCAAAAGTGCTGAAAGAAACAAGTACTTTACCGGCAGTTTGTGGTCGTGTTTGTCCGCAGGAGAAGCAGTGTGAAGAGAGATGTATTTATCAGGTAAAATTAGGCAGGGAAGCTGTTGCTATAGGCCATCTTGAGCGGTTTGCAGCAGATTATGAGAGAGAGACAGGTGTCATGTCTGTGCCTGAGATAGAAGGGGCAAAAGGAATTAAGGTTGCCTCTATTGGCTCAGGTCCTGCAGGATTGGCTTTTGCCGGTGATATGGCAAAAATGGGGTATGATGTTACTGTTTTTGAGGCGCTGCATGAAATAGGCGGAGTACTTAAGTACGGTATACCGGAGTTTAGGCTACCCAATGAAATTGTTGATGTTGAGATTGACGGACTGAGGAAGATGGGAGTGAAGTTTGAAACTGATTTTATAGTCGGGAAAACTGCAACGATTGATGACCTTCGTGCCGAAGGGTATAAAAGTTTCTTTGTTGGAAGCGGTGCCGGATTACCACGTTTTATGAATATTCCGGGAGAGAATTATTTAGGGATACTGAGTTCGAATGAATACCTTACCCGTGTTAACTTAATGAAGGCAGCAGAGGCTGACACTGATACGCCTTTGCTTGAAGGTAAAAATGTGGCAGTTATTGGCGGAGGAAATACTGCAATGGATTCGGTTCGTACAGCTAAACGCCTTGGTGCTGAACATGCCATGATAATCTATCGTCGGTCAATGGACGAGATGCCTGCACGTATCGAGGAGATTAAACATGCACAGGAAGAGGGAATCGAGTTTTTGAATTTAAACAGTCCGGTAGAGTATTTTGCTGATGAAATGGGACGGGTTAATAAAATGAGAGTTCAGAAGATGGAGCTGGGAGAGCCTGATGCCAGTGGTCGTCGCAGGCCGATACCTCTTGAGGGATCAGAATATTATATTGATGTTGATACCGTTATTGTTAGTGTAGGTGTATCCCCAAATCCCCTGATTCCGGCTGCATTGCCTGAGCTGAAAGTTACACGATGGGGAACTATTGTTGTAAATGAAGAGACTATGCAGACATCTATTCCTGATCTGTTTGCCGGGGGTGATATTGTAAGAGGAGGAGCAACTGTCATCCTTGCTATGGGCGATGGTCGTCAGGCGGCTGCCGGAATGAATGAGTATTTGTTGAAGTAAATCGAAAATACGTGCATATTTTAAATATCAGGCTCAAACTGACATCATGAATAATGCGGGTTAATGGTTTTAGGCAACTCTCTTTTAGATTGTGGTGCATAAAAAATATGTTTAAGGAAAAGAGGTTTTTCTTCACCGTGTATGTTATAAAAATTCTCAAGAAAAGTGTTAAATACTTGTCTGTCTGACTTTGCTTTTACCAATGCCTCTTCAGTGATATCAACAAATTCAATGCTGACAGCCCGATGAGGTATAAAAAATATCAGATTGGCTAAAGTATACCAGATACTTTTTAACAGAGTGAGAAAGAAGTAGGGAGAATCACCTGTCCAGGCTTTTGACCATAGGCTGCCCCACAATCCGGCTACCCTTACTCCGACAACTCTTACATCAGGGGGGAGGTTTTCCATCACTTTTTTAGCACTTTGTTTGTTGTGTATCTTTTCCAATCCTTGTGCCTGAAGTTGTCCGGAAGGGTAGAGGACAATATTTTTACCAAGTTTAAAACCTTTAGTCACTGAAGTGGTAATATTATCTAATACTTTTACATTACGACTTCCTTGTTGCAGATTACTTACTCTTATTGCGCCCCATTTTTTGAAAAGTGATTTAATGACTGGCATGTCATAATAATTTGAAGCAATGACAGGAACACATGTAGTGAATTTGTAAATTTGGGTCATGAACAACATCGGGTCAACAATTGCCTGATGGTTTGGTAGAAACAGCATTGGATTGTTGCCGGATAATATATCTGTTCCCTTTAGTTTCACTTTATATCTTAAAAAGAGCATAATCCTTCCGAGAAAGAAAATTATTTTGGAGATGTATATAAATATTGGGTGATGCTCTTCCATTGTTATTTTTGGTTATCTCTTGTTCTTGCTTCTCAACTCTTCGATTACTCAATTGCTCAATCTCATTACTTTCAACTTCTTACTGTTCACTGTTCACTGAAGACTGTTTCTTTGCGCCTGGTATTTTAAAATACATAATAACTGTTATAACTGCAATAATAGAAACTGTGATTACAAATACACCTCTTGGCCCGATAAAGGAATTAATCAGACCAAATATTCCGGCTGATATTAAAATAAACAGAAAGACCATAAGATTGTTATATGCCAGAATTTGTACTAATTTTCTGCCTTTCACACGGTCTTGCATAAAAGCATTTAGTGGTATTTTAAAGAATCCGGCAAAAAAGGCAGTTGTTACAATTAATATTGAAAAAACAACCGCACCCGGATTCAATATAAGTATCGAAACAATGCAACACATCATTCCAATACCGCCTATTGGTATTAACGATGTTCTTACTTTGTGATTCGAAATAACGCCGGCAAGATAACATCCTAATCCTATTCCAATAGCAACAAGTGCCATTATTAAACTTGTTTTAGTATTAGATAATCCTAAAATGTCAGGTCCGTAAACAATGAGGTTCATCTGTATCAATGAACCTATCATCCAGAATGACGATAATCCTAAAATTGAATAATTCAGACCTTTGATCTGTTTAGCCCACTTAAAGGAGTGAAGAGTAAAAGCTATAGGATTCAGGTACGTTTGGTCTGTAGTTTCCGGAGCACTCTCTTTTGGATTAATGCGTAAGCTGGTTAGCCACCCAAAAACAGCCCAAAACAGAAGTCCTCCCATAAGTATTAACCCTTGATACTTTCCAAGAACAGGATTCTTATGTATATCAGAAACAACACCGGCGAGGAAAGTGCCAAGAAGTACTGCAACAAAAGTGAGCATCTCCATAGATCCTGTTCCGAATGATATTCCTTTCTTTCCACCGATATCCCGTATTATTCCATATTTGGCAGGTGAATATATGCAACTTTGTAATCCCATAAGAAACATGGCTATCATTACGATACATAAGCTATGAAAATAAAATCCTGTTGCAGCAATAAGCATAATGGGTATTTCAATCAGTTGAGTTATCTGTATTATTTTTGCTTTTGGGTGTTCAGTTGACAGTTTGCCGGCTAATGGAGAGAATAGTATATAGGGTAGAACCAATAATGCTGATGCCCACATTATAACTAAAGACTTTTGTTCTTGTGCCAGCCACATTATGCTCACAAAACATATTAGGTTTTTTAGAAAATTGTCATTCAATACTCCTACAAAATTGGTGACAAACAGTGGTAACCATTTTGTATTTGGTTTTTTCATGTCTTTTTTGATTAATCGAGGAATTGATAAATTGGATACTGCTAACTTAACCTTTCATCACGGCCACACCGGTTTATCCTTCTCAATATCCCAAAATGGCCCCCATTGAATTTCAGCTAACTCATTATCATCGAACCAAAAATTAAGGCTGTATTCAAAAACGGTTAGAAGTTGCTGATTGGGAGTCTCTTCAGTTGAGATATCTTCGATATCGATATCGCCGAAGTTAAAAATTTCAAGTTTATCTAAAACTTCTTGCAGGGGATTACCAATGAATGATATATCTTCTAACTTGGCATTATCATTACTTGTTGTTATAGAAAGGAGATTGCCATCAAGAGCCGTTGAAAAACCGAAAGAGAGGTTTAAATCATCATAATGTAGTATTAAAAGTCCGTCTTCATCAGCGGGCTCATCAATAACATTTGGTTCACCTATCAGATTAATTAATTTATCCGGTTTTATACCGAACTTAATGTCTCCTATTCCTGTTCCTAATTTTATGTTATTCATCAGTTTTTAGTTTTTAGCTTTTAGTTTATAGCTTTTAGCTGTTGGCTGTTTTGTAATGCTTTCAAATTTCTACTTTTCCTCTCAAAAACCTTATAAATAGTTTTTACGTCGAAAGGATTTTTTCTCAGAATGTTTACGTTTTGTATCCAATCGTCGCTTAACGGCAGCTTTTGTCGGCCTTGTAGCTACTCTTTTTTTCTTTGTTTTGAGAGCCCATTTTATTAAAGTGTAAAATTTGTTTATCGTCTGTTGTTTGTTTCTCAATTGTGACCGTTCAGATTGAGAGGTTATTATTAATTCTCCTTTTATGTTAATGTGGTTTTTTAATTTATTAAGAACTGTTTGTTTCTCTTGGTCAGATAGTATTTTTGATGCTAATATATCGAAACGTAGCTCTACTTTTGTCTCCACTTTGTTTACGTGCTGGCCTCCTGCACCGCTACTTCGTGAAGTGGAAAATGCAAACTCTTTTGAAAAGTCTTTTTCTAAAGTTCTTATTTTATTGTGATTAAACATCTTTTTGGTTATCAGGATTAAAAACCGACATCCTGGATAGTGTTTTCATTCTTTTGTTTGCCCGATAGTAAATATACCCCAATAAAGGAATAAACAACAAAAGTAGAAGTTGATGTTCTGACATCAGGATGAAATCATACAAGCCATGAAAAAGAAAGGGATAAAAGAATGCATTTATAAGATGCTTTGAGCGGCCTTTAATATCAAACCTTGCAAGTCCTAGGTGGTAGCCCATTAATATCCCGAATATGGCATGAGCAGGTACAGCTGTTAAGGCTCTTGTAACGCCAACAGCAAATCCATTTTCATTTGAGAATATGTACATTATATTCTCAATCAAAGCAAACCCCAAAGAGACAAACACTGCATAAACGATACCATCAAAGCGTTCATTAAAATCTTTGCTTTTCCATATTAACAGATATACGGCCAGGTATTTAAATCCTTCCTCAACTAGTGCAGCAATGAGAAATGCAGTGAAAAATGCTGATGACATTTGACTTAATCCGGCAGGGTTAATTATCAGGAATGCAATTTCTTCAAAGGCAGAAATAGGAATTACAATTATCATCCCTAATAATAGACCTTTTATGAGCAATGATAATGGTTCTTTTTCATATTTATCACGATAGTATATATACAATAAAATAATCAGTACAGGAGCAAAAGACAGGATAAGTAAATTCATATAGTAACAATTTTTTACTATAAAAATAGTGTTTATTGCACTATTTCAAACTAAAACCCCGGATTTTTATTACCGGTTCAATTGTTAACTAATGATTTGGTGGAGGGCAAAATGGTTGATTTGTTGTAATTAGGGTGAAAAATATATAGTAAGCTCCCATCTTTAATAAGTTCGATTGTTTTCTTGCTTATTTCAGGAGGAAGGGCAGGACATCCGAAACTACGGCCAAGGCGGCCATACTTCTTTACGAACTCATTTGTTGCATATTTAGCAGGGTGAATTACAATTGCTCTGTCTAATGCATTATCATTAATGCCTTTTTCCAACCCTTGCAACCTTAACGAATAACCATGTTTGCCTATGTATGTGTTCTTTGTAATGTAAAAACCGGTACTGCTTTGCAGAGAGAATTTTTTGTTTGAGAATTTGGTGGCATACTCTATTCCGGTATTTTTTCCGTGAGCAACCAATGATTTTATAACAACTACATTTTGATTATGGTTTATTACAAAAAGTCTCTCCTGTTTTGAAGATTTCTCAAAATCAATAACAGTAATTATTGAGTCATTATTGAGCTTTTCTTCACTGTTTAACTGGTAGTATCCTCTCAGTGCATTGCTGAATGCGGTATAGTTTAATTCCGGACAAGCAAGAGATTGGTATTTTGATAGCGCATAATTATCGTTGGTAATATCAGCTTTTTTCACTACCTCATATACTTCTGTATGAGGTTTATGAAATGATGAGAATAATACTATTATCAATAATACTGATAATGCTGCAAAATATGTAGATCTTTTAATTATTAACATGCTAAACCAAATTGTTAATTCGGCTGCAAAGATAATTTAAACTTATGATATTTTTTACAAAAAATGTTAAAGTGCTTTAAATTAAAACAGTTATGGCCTTTATGCTGCGAATGTTTTTATGCTTTTTAGCCGCGAATACGCGAATAAATATTAGTCTTACATTAGCGCATTCGCGGCTATTTAATATTGTGTATTCGTGGCTATTTGTTGATGTTTTCTTTCAGCACAGGAAACTTTGCACCTGTTTCTTTTTGTTTTTGTCGTAATAGATTGAGTAAGCTGTCAGCTTTTTCAGGATATTTCTCAGATAGGTCATTTCTTTCTCCTATATCATCTTTCAGGTTGTACAGTTCAACTTTATTGTTGTATTCGTAGAATTCAATTAATGCCCACTCTCCCTGCCTGATTGAGGCTCCGGGAGTCCATGCACTGCCGTGATATTGAGGGTAGTGCCAAAAGAGAGAATTTCTGTTTAGTTTCTTGTTATTAAAAACAGGATTCAGGCTTACACCATCAACATACTGCTTTGGCACAGGCTGTAATCCGGCAAGGTCAACTAATGTGGGGTATAAATCCATGCTTACAACAGGCTCGTTAACAACTATACTTCTATATTTATCTCCGGGGATTTTGATTATGAGGGGTACTCTTATTCCACCTTCATAACACCAACCTTTACCCGCTCTTAAGGGTAACAACGATGTTGGAGCACCTTTTCTATACAGTGTGCTTAATCCTCCATTATCAGATGTAAAAACAATGATTGTGTTATCATCAATTTCCAGCTCTTTAAGTTTTTGAATTAATCGGCCAACATTTTCATCCATTGCATAAACCATGGAAGCATATTTTGGATTGTTCTGTTGTGTTTTGGTAAATCCGCCATGCTCTGCTATAGAACCGTTGTTTGGTGCCGGAGGAAGTTGTTTAGCTTTTTCTTTAAATTTCTCTATATATCTCTTACAACCCTGAATGGGAGAGTGAACAGTGTAAAATGACAAATAGGCAAAGAATGGATTGTCCGGATTGTTTTTTTGATTGTTTTCGATAAACTTAATAGTTTCATTAGTGAGCCTGTCGGTAAGGTATTCACCTTTGGAGCCGTCCTGCATTTGAGGATTTTTGTATGGAGAGTAGTAACCACCCCTTGGTGAACCTGTGTGATTTCCTCCTATGTTGATGTCAAACCCCTGGTCTTCAGGGAAAAATCCCTCTTTACCAAGATGCCATTTGCCGGCAAAGAATGTTTGGTATCCATTGTCCCTGAAAGCTTCGGCCACAGTGTACTCTTCCAATGGTAGTTCATTGAGAATAGAGGGTGTTTTAAGTTTTTTGTTCTTATCTCTTGCTCCCGGAATCCAGTCTGTAATTCCGATACGTGCAGGATGTTTCCCTGTCATTAATGCAGCCCTGGTGGGCGAACAGACACTGCCGGCGGCATAAGCATCAGTAAACTTTATGGCTGATGATGCCAGCTTGTCGATATTTGGTGATTCGTAGAATGTACTGCCGTAACATCCTAAATCATTCCATCCCAAATCATCAACGAGAATAAATAAAACATTGGGTTTCTTTTGTTCTTCTTTCTTTGAGCATCCTGATGAGATGGTAAAAAGAATAATTAAGGAAAATAATAGGGTGTTTTTCATTGTTGTTTGTTTTATGTGTATACAAAAATACTAATAAAGTAAATGATACTATGGTTATTGAAAAGTAAATGGTTTTAATGTTTTAGCACTTTCATAGATTGCATGAATAATTTCTACAGAATTGCGGGCATCTGTGGGAGTAATGAATGGGGCAACGTCTTTCTCTACTGCTTCAATAAAATCAGCTATCTGGGCTGCAAATAATTCAACAGGATTGATTGAAGGGTCAGATTCCACTCCTTTGGGCGTTTTTGACTCACCAATATTCTTTCTTATTCTGTCATCATCGTTTGTTTCTTCTTTAAATATCCAGTGCGTAAAATGGTCGTCTTCCATAACAACACTGCCATGCGTTCCGTTTATCTCGATACGTTTTTGGAAACCGGGATAAGCTGTAGTTGCTCCCTGAATAGTTCCTATGGCCCCGTTGCTGAACTTCAAAACAGCCGCAGCAGTATCTTCCACTTCAATACGTTTATGACCGAGAGTTGCTGTAATGGCCTGAACATAATCGGCTTTTCCCACAAACCATTGCAGTAAGTCAATCGCATGAATGGATTGGTTCATCAATGCACCACCGCCATCCAAATCCCATGTGCCACGCCATTTGCCGCTATCGTAGTACTCCTGTGTGCGATACCATTTCACCACTGCATCGGCCATGGTAATAGTTCCGAAACGACCCTGGTTAATAGCTTTCTTCAGTTCCCGGGATGCTTCGGCAAATCGTGATTGAAAGATGCAGGTTAATTTAACATTTTGTTTTTTGGAATAATCGATAAGTCTGTCAATCTTTTCAAGTGTTGTTTCCAGTGGCTTTTCTATGATGACATGTTTTGAGTGTTCCATTGCCTTGATACCCGATTCAAGGTGATTGCCTGATGGAGTACAAACAATAACAATGTCAAGTTCCGGCCTCGACAACATGCTGTCGAGTGATGTGTATGCACGACAATTGTGCCGGGATGCAAAACGTTCAGCATTTTCCGGTGTGCGGCTGTAACAGCCAATAAGAGTTGCATTGGGTAGTGATTCTAATGCTTTTGCGTGGGTGTGAGCAATTGTTCCTGTTCCGATTAGTGCGAAATTCATGATTTATATTGTTAAATTGTTAAATTGTTAGTCTATCATTTGATAAACTTTCTACTTTCTACTTTCTTACTTTCCACTAAATAGTATCGAGCTGTCACCGTAACTTAAAAACCTGAAATCGTTTTCCAAAGCATAGTTGTACACATCTTTCCAAGTCTGGCCAATAAAAGCCCCAATCAACAAGAGTAAAGTGCTTTTAGGTTGATGGAAATTTGTAATTAATATTTTTACCAATTTGAAATTATATCCGGGAACAATTATTATACCTGTTTTGCTGTTGAAGGATGAAAGCTTATTATTATACATATGTTTTTGAAGAGCCGTTAATGCTTCCTCAACAGAATATTTATCAGGAAGATTATAAGGATCCCATTGTTGAATGCCGTCTGATATATCAATGTTTTCAATAAGTTTAACTCCCAGCCAGTATAGGCTCTCAAGTGTTCTAACCGATGTGGTTCCTACTGCAATAATTCTGTCTTTCTTTTGTAATATTTCACTAATTGCTGCAGCTTCAACCACAAAATGTTCAGTATGCATATCATGGTCCGCAATTGTTTCTGATTGTACCGGTTTGAATGTGCCGGCACCAACATGAAGGGTGATGTTTAAAATGCCTGTTTTTTCTTGTTGCAATTTGCTGAGCAATCCATTAGTGAAATGCAGACCGGCAGTAGGAGCAGCCACAGAACCTTTATGGCGGCTGTAAACTGTTTGGTATCGCTTATTGTCAACTGATTCAGGTTTTCTGTTAAGATATGGAGGTATGGGGACGGTTCCAATATTTTGAATTATTTCTGCAAAAGAGAGTTTTCTATTATCCCAGTTAAACTCAACAATGTAGGATTGACCGGCTTGTTTTTTCTTTTCTACACTTACAGTTATTTTTTTATTATTAATATCAATTTCCTGAGATAATGCTCCTGATTTCCATTTTTTTGCATTACCAATAATGCATTTCCACTGTGTAGTTTCTGTCGTTTCAAATGCCTGTTGTACATTAACAGGTTCAACAGGTTCCAGACAGAATATCTCAATTACTGCACCGGTTTCTTTTCTAAATTTAAGTCTGGCTCGAATAACCTTACTGTTGTTGAAAACCAGTAGTGAATTATCAGGGAGTAGTTGTGGTAAGTCTGAAAAAACAGTTTGAGTTATTTCATTTCCCTTGTATATAAGCAGTTTTGAAGTATCTCTGTTTTTTAGTGGGTATTTGGCTATACGTTTATCCGGCAGATCGTAAGTGTAGTTAGATATATATATGTTTGGTCTATTCATTTAATTATATGGTTAATGGTTTTAGGGTTCGATGGTTTCATTTAAAATGCTTCAATTACAATTTTCAATTATATATTTATCTCTTCACGTGTGAAACATTTCTCTTCACAAAATTAATTAACTTTACTCACAAAATATATAGATTAGAATAATATAAATATAGATTATGAAAGCACAAGTGGGTGATGAAGTTCGTTTTATGGATACTACCGGGGGTGGAGTGATTACCAGAATTGAAGGGAGACTTGCATTTGTTGATGATGAGGATGGTTTTGAAATACCTATTTTGATGTCGGAGTTAGTTGTTGTTGTTGAAAAACAAACAGAAAGAAGGAGGGAGTCGAATGTTTCAAAAGAAGAGTATGCGGATAATGCTGTTTCAGGAGAAGGCACTGATGATGTTGAAGATGATTATGAACATGAAGAGGATAATTCAGAAGATGAAAACACAAGGTTTCTTCTTGCGTTTCTCCAGGGAGATAAACCAGGCGTTCAGTCTGGTGGAGTTAGAATGAATTTAATAAATGACAGTAATTATTTCTGTTTCTTTGTGATTAATGAGATTGGAGGTAACAATCAGGCGATAAATATTTATAATGGTAACCTTGAGCCTAATACAAAGTTGGAATTAGGCAAGCAACTGGTTACTGAGTTGGATGGTAAAAAGTGGGATATTCAGGTTCTTATGTATAAAAAGAGTAAACGGTTCATGCCAATTCCTGCTTTTCAGAAAATATCTGCTTTTAAAGGTGCTAAATTAATGAATGAGAATAATTATACGGAAAATGATTATTTTAATGAAAGAGCTTTTTTGTATCCGGTTTTAAAAGGTGAAATGGAAAAGTATGTTGAAAATCTTACTTCAAAAGAGATAGATGAGGTAAAGCAGGAGAAGTCACAGAAAAGTATAAGGAGAAAAGTAAAACGGAAAGACGAACCGGATATACTGGAAGTGGATCTTCATGTTAATGAATTATTGGATGATAACCGGGGGTTATCTAATACTGAAATGTTAGGAATTCAGATGGACAAATTTCATCAGGTGATGAAAGAGAATATTAATAGAAAAAAACGAAAAATTGTTTTCATTCATGGCGTTGGTAATGGAACACTAAAAACTGAACTCAGAAAAGCATTGGATAAAAAGTATAAAAGTCACTATTACCAGGATGCTTCATTCAGGGAATATGGTTATGGTGCTACTATGGTGATAATATAACTATTAGATTTTAAGTCAGTAAAATGATGGATGGTCTTATGTTTCTCCATGGCCCCAGGCATGGGGTATAAGAAATATCTATGTCTTACTATTTACTACATTCCTTATAGATCCATTTATTTTTTACCTTTTTGCAACCCTTTACAAATTTAATTGTCATTAATAGTACACAAAGCAGAGATAGTGCAATTGGATATACATAAAGATATCATAGAACAGAGTAAGCGTGGTAATACCAGAGCACAGTATAAATTATACAATAGTTACTCTAAAGCGATGTTCAATACATGTTACCGTATACTTTATAGCCGTGAGTCTGCAGAAGATGTGTTGCAGGAATCATTTTCAGAGGCGTTTAGAAGACTGGAATCTTACAGATATGAATCAACATTTGGAGCTTGGTTAAAAAGAATAGTTGTGAACAGGTGTATCAATGAGATTAAAAGGAAAAAAGCAGATTTGGTATTTGTTGAGGATTTGTCACTTTATAATCATGAAAACACTGAAGAGGAGAGTAGAGTTTCATTCGATGTAAAAGCCATCAAACATGCAATGGAACAGTTGCCGGTCGGAAGCCGGATGATATTCTCACTATACTTGATGGAAGGATACGATCACAGGGAAATTGCTGACATTCTTGGTGTAAGTGAGTCTAATTCAAAGTCGCAATATTTTAGGGCAAAAAATAAAATTAAAGAGATTCTGAAAGGAGGTAAAAATGAAAACTGATAAATTAGAACAGTTTGTTATAGAAAACAGAGATGAGTTTGATGATATGGAACCGGGAGCTATGGTTTGGGGCGGAATTGAGAAGCAAAACGACAAAACTATAAGCTTGCGATGGAAAACTTTTGGCATAAGAGCCGCTGCTGTAGTAGTTATCTTTATCTCATCTTACTATTTTCACGATTTTATGCAAAAGTATTATAGTTCCCAAAAAGTGATTGCTTCAGATGAGAATGTTCAAGACCGGAACAATATGTACCATGAGTTGCAAGAAGCCAGATATTATTATACTTCACAAATAGAAGAGACAAAAGCTGTAGTTTTTAAAATGATTGATGATAATACTGACCTTAAAAATGAGATTGATTCCGAACTGCTCGATCTGGATAAGGTGCTTAAGGAGTTGAAAAGAGACCTTAAAGACAATGTCAATAATGAGGAGGTGATTGTAGCAATGATTCAAAACTACAGACTTAAACTGACTATACTAGAAGATATATTAAAACATTTGAATTCGTTTGATGAAAAAAACAGAGAAGATGAGACAAAGAGCGTTAATATTTAGTCTACTGCTTCTTTTTAGTTTGAGTACCGGAACATTATTATCGGCTCAAATAATTAAAAAAAGTAAACAGTTATCACGGACATTTGTGGCCAATAGAAATACCGAAATAGAAATCTCCAATAAATATGGTAATATTAATATTATCATCTGGGAAAAAGATTCTGTGAAATTTGATATTGAACTTGAAGTAAAAGGCCCCAAGCAGAGTAAAGTGGATAAAACATTTAACCTGATCGATTTTGAGTTTGAATCAACTAAATACTATACCAATGCTCATACTGTTTTTGTAGGAAGTAGTTTTTGGAATGATATATCAGATAAGAGTAGTAATTTTTTCGGCAGCAAAACGACAGCCAAAATTGTTTATAATGTCTATTTGCCTTCAACAATCAGTCTGAAAATATCTAATAAATACGGGAATATTTACACTAATAATTATTCAGGAAAACTAAGCGTTGAGTTGTCGAATGGAGACTTTAAAGCAAATAACCTGACCGGTTATACAACTATCAACTCGGAATTTGGAATGTGTGATATTCAGAAAATTGATGAAGGGAAATTGAACATCAGATATGGAGGAGTTTATCTTGAACAGGCTGAGCAGTTAATTATTGAGAGTAAATCTTCAGAGTTTCATTTTACTGAAATTACAGGAATGAAGTTAAATTCAAAGAGGGATAAGTTCTTTGTTACTAAATTAGGAAGACTTAAGGGAAACTCTGATTTTTCACGGATGGAGATTGAGAGTGTCGATGAAGAGGTTGATTTTAGTGCTAAATATGGCGACATTGTGATTAGAAGTTTTGGTAATGATGTCAGTTTATTCAATCTTAATACAGAAGACTCCAATGTTGTTCTGCACTTTTCTGATGAAAAGCAATACAATTTGGATATTCTGGCAACTGAAGATACAAAAGTTTACTACTCATCAAGTATCACAAATATTAAAAACAGTGAGATAGAGGGAGAAGAAAAATTAATACAGGTAGACTGTATTGTTGGAGATAATATAAAGCAAATTATTCTATTAAAGATTAGTACAGAGTCCGGTGTTTTGTCGCTTAAACGAAAATAAAACAGAAAATATGAAATATATGAATTTATTATTACAATCTGTATTGGCAACATTGCTGATTGCCTCAGCAGGTTGTGATAATTATGGAAAAGTTAAAGGTAATCATGATGTGGAGAAGGAAACAAGGCAGATGGTTTCATTTGAGAGTGTTATCAACGAAGGTTCTTTCAATGTTTATATCACCAACGATACCAATCATGAGGTAATAGTGGAGGCTGAATCTAATATAATTCCATACATACGTACAGTTGTAAATGGTAATAGTTTGATTATAGACACCAAAAAAAATATTAATGCAAATTATCCGATAAATGTATATGTTAAATCACCCTTAGTGAAATTTGTTGCTATGGAGGGTTCAGGGGTAATCATGTTTGATAGTATAGCTAGTAATGAATTTAGTGCTGAGATAGATGGTTCGGGTTTAATTAGTGGTAAACTTTTGGCTAATACTATTTATGCAACCATCAACGGTTCAGGGAATATATCTTTTGAGACAAATTGTTCTGATATCGTTACAGAGATTGATGGTTCAGGAAATATTAGTTTGGAGGGAACTGCTGATAACGGAACTCATGAAATTAATGGCTCAGGTAATATAAATGCTTTAGATTTTGTTGTAAAAAACTGTAATGGCGGTATTAGTGGATCCGGAAATATGAACTTGAATGTAGTTGACCAGTTAAATGTGAATATTTCCGGTAGCGGCTCAGTTTACTATGTTGGCACTCCCCAGATAAATGTTGTGATAACAGGTTCAGGTTCGGTTATTAAATTATAAACACCTATTTAAACAATATAATAATGAAAACAAAATCAATTCTAATACTATTAACTCTATTTTTATTTGGAGCTACTGCGATAAGCCTGGCTCAGGAAGATGAAGAGATGAAACTACTCTTTAAACCAAAACACGAAAAGTCTTCAAATGGTGGATATGGTGCATTTCAGTTTGGGTGGACACAACTTAATGGAAAAAGTGCCATCACTATTGGAGGACGAGGTGCCTGGGTTGCCAATCACTACTTTGCACTTGGATTGGCAGGAAATGGTTTCTTTAGCGATTCTTATGAATTGCCTAATAATGCTAATAACAGCACCTATGCTTTGTATGGAGGTTATGGCGGTGTATTGATAGAGCCTATTGTTGCATCTATGTCTACTGTTCATGTCTCAATCCCAATAATATTTGGTGCTGGGGGAGTAGTTGCTTCATCTTACGATATGTTTTATCCAAATAGTGGTAGTTACTACCCTAGCTATTATGAAGATGTGGATCCCTATTTTATCTTTCAACCCGGTGTTGAAATGGAGATTAATATCGTTAAGTTCTTTCGTTTAGCTTTAGGTGTTAGTTACAAACTTACAGATGGAGTTAATCTACAATACAAGTATTTTGACGATTCTAATGAACTACAAGTTATAAAGGTTGACAAAAAAGCTATTGATGGTTTCGTTGCAACGATTACTTTTAAGTTTGGTAAATTCTAAGATGGCATAAAATAGTTATTAATAATTATTTATAACTTATTTTATAGATAATTTGAAAGCATGTACGTCTGTTCCCTAAGGGAGCAGACGTTTTTTTTGATGTATGATTAACTTGTGTTAGAATATAAATCCTAATTTATAAATAATTTAATCCTGAGTGAAATAAATTTAATCTAAAAATAAATTGATTATATATAACTTTAATTATTATTATTCGTAAATAAAAAATAACTATTCTAATTTATAAATGAATAGTTCTTATTTTAAAGTTTATTTATCAAAAAAGTAATTTTATATATGCAGTTAATATTTAGAATAAATGTAATATTGAATATATATAAGTTTTATAAAATAAGATTGTAAATATTGTTAATAGTTAAACAAAATTTAAATATTGAATATAATTATCTATAATAAGATAATATAATTTGTAATTTAGACTTAAATTATGCATTATTCGAAGCAAAAATTTCACAGCTTTATTACTAATAGCCGAACAATACTAAATATTAGTGCTAATGCAAACGGCTTAAAGGAGGCTATTGGTGATTATGGCTATACCGATGACCGTCTTGCACAGGGTTATCAGCTGTATGACGAACTTGTGGAAATTGCGCAACAGCAAGAGAAGAAGGAGGAGGAGAAAAAACGATGCTTTGATGAAAAAGCAGAATGTCAGGCGAAGTTAGCTGCTGAAAATATGAAGTTTTTGAAGATAGCCCGAATTGTCTTTAACAAGGATGATGAGGCATATGATGTATTAATGTTAAAGGGAGCAAGGGAGCGTATTTATAATAAGTGGCACTATCAGGTAACTGTTTTTTGCAATAATTTACTGGCTAACCCTGATTATCTGGAAAAGATGACATCTTTTGGTGTTAGCAAGCAGAATGTAGAAAAACTAAAGTCAGATATGGAAGGATTGCAGCGACTTACAGAGGAGTGTTCAAGGGTGACTGCAAATGTAAGTAAGCTTGTTAAGGAGAAGAGAATCAGAACTGTTAAATGGCAGGAATGGCTTAGTGATTACATTAAAATAGTTCGAATTGCGGTGCAGGGTACTTCTGCTGAGAATAAAGATTGGTTGAAACAGCTGTTAAGTCAGGGAGAGTAGATTATTACGATATTTAAAAATAATGAAACTTAACCAAAAAAGGTTCGTACAAATGTTAAATATGATTAATGATTAATATAGATATTAATTAATAAAATTTGCAATGCAAGTAGTAGAGTCTTGTGTTGCATTAACTTTTGTACTTGATATACACATGCTATGAATAAAATGAGAATTATTAATACGCTTATCGTTCTTTGGGGGTTGTTGTTAATATTCCCACAACAAAATATTGCTCAGGAATCACGTAAAGTACCTCTTACTCCTTCAGAATTAAAAAAGCGTGAGAAACTTTATAAAAAGGTTCAGAAGGAGATTGACAAAAATGCAAGTTTCTTAAGTAGCGCCGGCAGGTTAAAAGGTCAAAATGGTAATATTTCCAGTCTGGAAAGCAGTTATTGTTCTACAGGTGGTTCCGATAATATTGTACCTGATAGTTGGGATCCTGCTGCCACCGGAATAACATGGGATGTTTATACAAAAGACAGCGGAGGAGATATTTCTCATCCTGGATGGTATGAGATTCAAGGTACCGGAACCAACACTGTTTTGGTTTTTTATCCAGACAGGGTTCCTTCAAATTATTTTGGTGATGTAATAGTGTTTGCATACACACAAACTGATGGAATTGGTGGTGTTGCTACTTCTTATGACTTTACTTATGTATATCAAACTCCTACTGCTTTTAGTTTTGGACCAGCAAATGCTGTTATTTGTGGTGGGGAATCTACAGTACTGACTCTCCAGTTATCTGAAAATGGCATGGAGTATTTTCTTTATAAAGATGGAGTTCAAGTTAGTCCTTTACCAACTTCCGGTGATGGTAATCCGTTAACATTTACGGTATCTGAGGCTGGTGACTATACAGTTGAAGCCAGAAATACTATTGATAATGCCTGTTCTAACACAATGAGCGGGACAGCAACCGTTACGGTTAATCCTTCACCTATTGCCACAGCCGGAAGTGATTCGCCTAAGTGTGAAGGAGATGATCTTAATCTTACAGGTAGTGCCAGTAATGGTACTCCTGCATACAGTTATAGTTGGTCAGGGCCAAACAGCTTTACATCGACTGAACAGAATCCAACAATAAATGGTGTTGTCACTGCTCATACAGGACAATTTACATTAACAGTTACAGACAGCAAAGGCTGTTCAGATACTGATCAAACAGATGTAGTTGTAAATGAAAATCCGGTTGCTGTTGCTACTAATAGCGGCCCTGTTTGCGTTGGAGGAAATCTGACTTTAACAACTACAGTTACCGGTGGTTTGGCTCCTTATACATTTAGTTGGACAGGCCCTGATGGGTTTACAAGTACAGATAAAGATCCTGTTATTAATAATGTTACACTTGCTAAGGCGGGTGTGTATCAGGTTACAGTAACCGATGCAAACAATTGTGGCAGTACTACAGTTTCTACTACTGTTGTAATAAATACTTTACCTGTTGTTTCACCGATTAATGACGGACCTGTTTGTGAATTTGGAACACTACAACTAACATCAGGTGCTGACGATAATGGTGCTACACCATATACATTCAGCTGGACAGGTCCTCTGGGTTATACTAGTACAACTGAAAATCCGGCTATTTCAAATATTGCTTTAAATCAGGATGGCAGTTACAGTGTTGTTGCAACTGACCAAAATGGTTGTTCCAGTATATCAGTTTCTACAACAGTTGTTGTTAATGATGCACCTATTGCTGTAGCTTCAAACGATGGGCCTGTTTGTGAGGGCGGAACATTAAATTTGTCGGGTAGTGCTACTGAAGGAACCGGAGCATATACATATAGTTGGACCGGCCCTAATGGGTTTACAAGTAATCAACAAAATCCTCAAATAGTTAATATTGCATTAGCTGCTGCCGGTACATATACCTTAACAGTAGATGATGGTACTTGTACTGATGTTACAACTACTGATGTTATTGTTAATGCTAACCCAACAATTACAGCATCTAACGATGGACCTGTTTGTGAAAATGGTACATTAACTCTTAGTAGTACTCCGTTAAGTGGTTCAGGTGTTTACACTTTTGGCTGGACCGGACCTGGAGGATATACCAGTACAGATCAAAATCCGGTTATCAATCCGATTATACAAACACAAGCTGGCATATATCAGGTAAATGTTTCTGACGATAATGGATGTGTTAGTGTTGTTACCGCTTCTACAACAGTTGTTGTAAATGAAAATCCGACGGTTACTCCCGGTAGTGATAGCCCGGTTTGTGAGGATGAAACATTACATTTAGGCGCTTCTCCTTTAGGAGGTAATGGTGTTTATACATATAGCTGGACAGGCCCTGTTGGATATACCAGTACGAATAAAGATCCTATAATTTCCAATATTTTATTAACACAGGCAGGTGACTATGATGTGATTGTAACTGATGGGAACTTATGCTCGAGTGCTATGTCTACAACTACTGTTGTTGTGAATGATGCACCTGTTGCTACAGCAATAAATGACGGACCTGTTTGTGAAGGAGGAACACTGACCTTATCCGGTAGTGCCATAGAAGGTACCGGAGCTTATACTTATAGTTGGACTGGCCCTAATGGTTTTACCAGTCTTCAACAAAATCCTGTAATAGCAAATATTACCCTTGCTGCTGCCGGCACATATACCTTAACTGTTAATGATGGTAATTGTACTGATGTTACAACAACAATAGTAGTTGTTAACTCAAGCCCTACTTTAACTGCTGACAATGATGGCCCGGTATGTGAAAAAACCACATTGAATTTAACAAGTACTCCTATTGGGGGAAGTGGTGTATATACTTTTAGCTGGACAGGACCAAATGGCTTTACAAGCAGTAATCAAAATCCTGTAATTAATAGTGTTACTGTTTTAAATGATGGTGTATATCAGGTTACTGTTACTGATAATAATGGTTGTGGCAATATTGTTGCTGCAAATACAACTGTAGTGATTTATCCTGCGCCTTCTGTTACAGCATTAAATAATTCCCCTCTTTGTGAGGATGAGACACTTGACCTTACAGCTAATGCAAGTGGCGGAACAAATCCACTGAGTTTCAGTTGGACGGGGCCTCAAGGATACACAAGTGCTAATCAGAATCCTTCAATTACAAATATTTTAGTTAATCAGGCAGGTGATTATGAAGTTATTGTGTCCGATGCAAATAGTTGTACTGATACTTCACTTACAACTGTTGTAGTTAATAAAGTAACTGCTGGAATAAGCATAAGTACACCTCCTGTTGGAACAGTTATTTGTGCCGGAACACCGGTTACATTTAATGCTTTAGGCTCTGATGGTTCAGGTGATTACAATTTTGATTTCCATATTGTAAGCGGTGGAGTAGATAATTCTGTTCAAAATTCCACATCTGTTGCTTATACTACAAGCTCTCTTACTGATGGAGATGAGGTATACGTTATAGTTATTGATAATACCACTGGTTGTACTAATCAGTCTACTTCCATTACTATGACCGTCAATCCGAATCCTGTTGTTGTATTGAGTATAACCTCTCCTGGAGGCAATACAGTTTGTAATGGTTCAGATGTTGTTTTTGAAACCACTGCAGGATACTTTAATTATGTTTACTATGTTAATAATGTTGAAGTACAAAATGGAACTTCTAACACTTATTCAACAAATTTATTAAAT
This sequence comes from uncultured bacterium, assembly GCA_965371855.1. Taxonomy (GTDB): domain Bacteria; phylum Bacteroidota; class Bacteroidia; order Bacteroidales; family Marinilabiliaceae; genus JAADEM01. The sequence goes on along the minus strand of CBDUZZ010000001.1, from coordinate 84,085 downwards.
GACGGAGATGAAGTATATGTTCAGGTTACATCAGGAGCTAACTGTTCTGCTGCTGCACCACATATAACAATGACTGTTTTTGATCTGCCAACAGCCGGTTTAACTGCTGATACAGGTACTGATATTATTGCCGGTACAAATGTGACATTTACTGCTACCGGAGGTGTTCAGTACCAATTCTTTGTTAATGGTATTGAGGTTCAGGCTCAGAGTGCAGATGATACATACTCTTCAAATACTTTAGTTGATGGTGATGTTGTTTCTGTAAATGTTTACAATGCAAATGGTTGTGTTAGTACTGCAATATTGACCATGAGTGTTATGGATGCAATTAGCCTGCTTGATGTCTCTGCATCTGCAACAGATTATTGTGCAGGTTCAGGTGGTGTAAGTATTTATATTGCCACACCTCAGGATGGCATAACTTATGAATTGATAAGAACTTCTGATAATGCCATTATCGGTACTATTACCCATGATGGAACTAATGCTGTACAGTGGGATAATATCCTTGGTACAGAAGAGTATAAAGTAGAAGGATACTATATTTCAGTTCCTTCATCACGTGTTGAAATGAATAATAGAATTACAGTAACTGAAAATCCGTTACCAAATAAATATAGCATACTGCCAACTGGTGATGTTACTGGTTGTGGTGGTGGTGCCGGACATGAAATTAAACTTGAAGATTCTGATATAGGTGTTTCTTATCAACTGCTTATGTATGGTGGAAATGTAGGAACTCCTGTTGCCGGTACCGGCAGTGAGATAACATTCGGTTTTCAACGAATATTTGGCTTGTATACAATATTAGCAACTGATGATGCTACATTATGTTCTGAGGTGATGAGTAATACTTTTGAGATTAAACCAGACGGAACTTATAATGTATATGATGTTACAGGAGATGGACATTTCTGTGCCGGAGATGCCGGAGCAAGTGTTGTTTTAGGTGGTTCTGATGATGGAGTTGATTATCATGTATTGCGTGATGGCGTTGATATAGGTGATATTTGGACTGCCGGTGGAACTGCAGGACATACTTTTGGACCATATAATGTTGTTGGAAGTTACACCGTTATTGTAAATACTACCACCGGATGTCGCTATCCAATGAACGGATCCGTTGATGTTATTGAAGTTGCCCTACCTGCATCATTTGATTTAATGGCTTCAAATAATGGCCATTATTGTATTGATGATGCTGTAGGAGTAAATATTACAATTGAAGGTCAGGAGAATGGTATTAACTATCAGTTATATCGTGACGGTGTTCTTGTAACAACTGTAACAGGTACCGTTGACGATGCTAATGCTCCATTGAGCTTTGGAAATTACAATGTGGCCGGACGTTATAGTGTTATGGCTGTTACTCCTGTTGTTGGCTGTATGTCGGCCATGAATAATGAGATTGACCTTATTGCTGATCCGCTGCCTGTTGTTTATGATATTTCAAGTGATGGTGATTATTGTACAGGAAGTGTTACATATTTACATCTTAATGGTTCTGAAGCTGATGTTCTGTATCGTTGGGAGAGAGAGGGTGATGTTGCCACCGGTGCATGGGTTAATGGAACAGGTGGATTGTTAGATTTTGAAATTACAGGTACAGATACATACTATATTACAGCTCAAAGAGATGATGGAGTAACATCTTGTACTACCGAGATGAATGGAAGATTTCCTATTACAGAAAAACCTTTTGCAGACCTTACAAAGACTTTAAGAATTAAGGCCGGTACAGGTACTAACTGTAGTGATGGTGCTGTTGTAATAGTCGAAAATTCAGAATTGGGAGTGGTGTATGAATTAGCAAAAGGTGGTGTTAGAACAGGTAATATTGTTACCGGAGACGGAAACGATGTTGAATTTCCTGATCCTGTTATTGATACAGGTGCAACATATACAGTGTTTGCCAATATTAATGGATGTGAAGATATCCTGAATAATACAATATTTATAAATGTGCCCGGTGCTATAGAACAATATGGTGTTACAGGTGCAGGTGATATCTGTAATGGAGATCCGGGTGTTGTATTCGGACTGGATGGCTCTGAAGCAGGTGTCCTGTATTCACTGTATCTTGTTGATGGAAATGGCCCTGGCAGTGATAAACAGATTGGCGGAGCTGTTGCCGGAACAGGTAATGCCATTACTTTTGATCTTGCCAATGAAGAAGGTGAGTATTATGTGTTAGGAAATAACGGTGTTGATTGCGAAATGGAGATGCTTAATCGTGTTACATTAACTGTTAATCCTCTGCCTATAGCCTTTAAAATGATTGGTTCCGGATTCTTCTGTGACCTGGCTGATGGAGCTGAGATAGGAATTAATGGCTCTGAGCATACTGTTGATTATACCCTTCAGTTTGATGATGGATCGGGTAAACTTAATTGGGCTAATGCTATTGGAGGATTGACCGGTGATACTATAATATTTGGTAAATTTACCGATATTGGTTCATATACGGTAGTGGCAATTACTGAAAAAGGTTGTACGTCAAGTATGAATGGTGAGGTAGTCGTTACACAAAAACCTGCTCCTCAGGATTTCACTGTGTTGGCTCAGGATACTGCATATTGTGATAATAACGCCGGTGTAGAGTTGTGGATGCAGCATAGTGAAGCAGATATTGTATATAGCGTTTATGATGATACTGATAATCTAATTATTGAAGTAACAGGTGATGGTAGTGATAGCCTTTCACTTGGTATATTCATGCAAGGAAGATATAGTGTTGTAGGTGCCTATGGTGGTGATGCTTGTGAAACAGATATGAATGGCGGTGATGATGTCGTAATAACAGAAATACCAACACCTGTTAAGTTTTATGTTTCTGTAAGCAGTACAAACGTTTGTGGATCTACCGGTACTGATGTTTTATTAGATGGCAGTGAAAACGGTCGCTATTACTACATCCTTGCTGATGGAGTTAACCTTAATGATACTATTACCGGAACGGATAATCCAATTAGCTGGCATGTAAATACTGCAATTACACCTGATACTATTAGTTATGAGATTATAGCAATATCAGCCGGCAAATGCGATTTATCTATGGGAATAGTAGAAGTTATTTATAAAAATTCTCCTTCTGCATTCAATATGATTACTGAAAATGATATTTCACAATATTGTACAGGTGAGCCCGGTATTATTATTGGTCTTGACAGTTCACAGGTTGATATAGGTTATCAGTTGGTTAATGAGTTTTCTGATATTGTTGATTTTACTGTTGGTGATGGGGATACCATTTATTTTAATAATCCTCATATGGCCGGAAGATATATTGTAAATGCAATAGATTTCAGTTCAGGTTGTTCTAATGAGTTTACTGATGCTGTTACAATTGTTGAAAATCCTATGCCTATAGTTTACAATTTCTGTTGTACAGGATATGTGAATACTGAAGAGCTTGTACTTGATGGTTCAGAGATTGGAGTTATATACAGCTTGTTAATTAATGATACAGCCTTCATTCCCCCGGTAGATTCTCTGGGAACAAGCAATTTTATTAATTATGGTACAAAATCATTAGGAGGTGTTTACTCTGTTCTTGCTACTGCAACGGGTGGTTGCTCTGCACTGATGAATGGTACAGCCAGATTGTATGAGTTTCCGTTAATTGCAATTAATGATATGATGTCTCTATCAGAAGGCGAACTGATAGGTGAGATAAGTGTTGTTGATAATGATATACTTCTGAATGGAATTGATAGTCTTCTGGATCCGGGTAAGAATATCTACTTCAAACTGGATACATCGTGGATATATTTGGATGATAATAATATTGGACAACAGTTTACAACTATTGGCGAAGTTTCAATCAATGACGAAGGTAAATTTGAATACAAGAAATTGCCTTCATTCTATGGACGTGATTCAGTAAGGTATATTATCTACAACACTTCATATCCTGAGCGTATTGATACAGCAACAGTATTCATTTTTGTTGGAAATGTTGATTTGGGAGAAGGACGTTCATTTATAATTCCTAACGCATTTTCACCAAATGGTGACGGTATTAATGATAAATTTGTTATAACCGGAGTTGAAGATAAACAAGAGTCAAAATTTGAAGTATTTAACCGTTGGGGTACTCGGGTTTATCGTTCCAAAGGTCAGAATTATGATAATGAATGGGAAGGAAAATCGACTGAAAGTTCTATGGTTAGTGCAGGCGATGATCTGCCAAATGGAACATATTTTTATGTCTTTAGTGTGAAAGTTAATCTGGAAGGAGAAGTTGTAACAAAAGAGTACAGTGGTTATATTGAATTACGCAGATAATTGAAAGAAAATATATACAGATGAAACTATATATAATAATATTGGCATTAGTTGGAATCTTTTCAACAACCCTATTGGCACAGGATCAGACGCAATATAATAATTATGTTGCCAATCAGGGGTTGTTAAACCCAGCCTATAATGGTACAAGAGATGTGATAAGTGGTTTAATTGTTGCCAGATCTCAGTGGATTGGGATCGAAGGTGCTCCAAATTCTCAAAGTTTAAATGTACATGGCCCTATTGAAGATACAAATATTGGCTTAGGTGTTTCATTGATTAATGATATGATTGGATTTACCAATAATCTTGATTTTATGGCCTCTGCTTCATATAAACTTAAGCTTGATAGATATAAATTTCTCTCTTTGGGTTTACAGGTTGGGGTTACTTCTAATGTGTATGATGCAACAAAAGCTGTTACTGATAGTTATATGGACCCCGTTTTTATGGGAAAGGAAAGCAAGATTGGCTTCAACTTTGGTTTTGGAGCATATTTTTATTCCGATAACTATTTTGCCGGTTTCTCTATACCTAAATTCTTTACTCAGAATTTTAATGAGGATGAGTTTGAATTTAAGAATACTATTGACTATAAAAACCTGTACTCATACCTTTATGGTGGTTATATATTTGACTGGGCAGATATTAAAGTAAAACCTACTGCATTGTTCAGGTTGGTTTATGGTGCCCCATTAGAATTTGATGTGTCTGCTAATGTATTACTTATCGAAAGACTATGGGTAGGTTTATCATATAGAACAACATCTGACGTGATTTTCTTATCAGAGTTTATTATTAACAGACAATTCACAATTCGCTATTCATTTGACTACTCTTTGACGTCTTTAAATCGATATGCTAAGTTTGGTTCACATGAAATTGGAGTTCAGTTTGATTTTACTTTTAATAAACGTGCCGGAATGCGGTCGATTAGATATTTTTAGTGATACTAATGTTGTTATAGAAAAATGAAATTTGTTATTAACAAATATATTATGAAATTCAAAAGTTATTTAATCCTGCTGGTTCTTTTCCTGAGCTCAAATAGTTGGATATATGCTCAAAAAAGTGAAATAAATAAAGGTAACAAAGAATTTAAGAAGGGAGAGTATTTCAGGGCACTCGAATATTATAATATTGCAAAAGATAAGGGTGCTGAGTTTTCTGTTGATATTCAGAAAAACATTGCTTCCTGCTATTATTACCTGAATGATATTGATAATGCTTTTAATGCTTTTGCCAATATCGAAGGGGAGCTCAAACCGGATGATTATTTTATTTATGCTTCCACTATACATAAATTTGGATTTTATCAGGGAGCTATTGAGTGGTATGAAAAAGCCAAAAAGGAGGGAGGAGCAAATCCTATACAGGTTAATGAATTGGTGAAATCGTGCAAATGGGCTGAACAAAATAGCCAAATGAGCAATAATGTACGTGTGAATCCTTCTACTCTTTTAACATTTGGTCAATCCTTCGGGATTCAGTATTATAAAGCTGGTGTTGTCTATTCTTCTGCTTCTGAAGTGAGCACTAAAAAACTTGATAAAACAGGTAAAGAATTTTTGAACCTTTTTTATTCTGAAGTTAAGGATGGTAATATTGTTGAAGGAACATCAAGACCATTCTCAAAAAATCTTATGTTTGACTACCATGTAGGAGCAATATCATTTACCTCTGATTATAAAACAATGTATTATACTAAAAGTGTCAGAGTTAAAGGTGGTAGGAGTATAATTAAGATTTTTTCGGTTAATTACGATGGTAGTGATTGGGTCAATGAAACGGAACTCTCTATTAATAGTGATGATTATGATGTTGCACACCCCGCTGTTTCTTCTGATGATAAATTTCTTTATTTTGTTTCAAATATGCGTGGAAGCATGGGAGGAACAGATATTTATGTTGTTGAACGAAAATCAAGCGGTAAATTTGGTACACCGGTAAATCTTGGCCGTGAGATTAATACTTATGGGAATGAGCGATTCCCGTTTGTAAGTAAAAATAATAAACTTTATTTTGCTTCGGATGGTCACATTGGCTTTGGTGGATTAGATATTTTTACTGCTGTTAAGGACATAAATGACAAGTGGGGAAATATTTCCAACTTAATGAAACCTATAAACAGTAATAGTGATGATTTTGGTTATGTTATTGATCCGAATGACTCTATACGTGGTTTCCTGTCATCTAACAACTTTGGTGATCATACTAAAGATGTAATATTTATTGTAGAGCCAAGAGATATAAATAAAGGCTCTGAAGATGAAGATGTTGCTCCTATAGCCGGTTTGGAAAATATTGTGACTATTAATAAACCTGCTGTTGCAGATGAGACTTCCGGAGATGTTGATTTAGCCGGATTTCCTATTGCTTTGTCAACACTGTTTACAAGTACGTTTAATGGCACTCCTATTGAAGGTGTTCAGGTTATCATTAATGATGCCAATACTGGTGAAATAGTTGGTCAGGCGAATACAGATACTTCCGGAAAACTAAATATTGTTATTCCTGATAAATATAAAAACGATCAACAGGAATTCGAGATTAAAATGTCAAAAGACGGAGAATACAATTCCAAACGTATGATTGTGAATATTATGGAATTGGAAGATGTTAATAATAATGGTTTGATGATGACTCCAGTATTTAATGATTCCGTTCTTGATGAAATTAGTGGGATGGTAATTCCTTATATAGGAAACAAAATTACGGATAACGGTTTGAAAATATTGGATAAGCTTGCTGCATTGCTTGTTAGTAATCCAAATATTATAATTAAGCTTATTGGTCACACCGATGTACGTGGAAATAGATATAATAACCTAAGCTTATCACAGGATGTAGCTGAACAAGCTGAGGGAATACTTGTAAATAAAGGTGTTAATGATGAAGATATTATCCCGAGGGGTTATGGTGAGCGTTATCTGATAAACAAATGTAAAAGGGGTGTTTATTGCTCAAATGCTGAACATTTGAAAAATAGAAGAATTGAAGTTGTTGTTTGGAAAATAAAAGAGTAGTAAATTTACAGTATTAATATAAATATGATGAAATTAATAGTTAGTTTGCTTTTTGTATTTGCAGTAAATGCACTTAATATATCAGCGGGAAATCAGGATAAGCTTTCGGAACTCAGGACTCAAAAGAAAATTATCCGTATGGATAAAGCTATGGAATCGTCTTATTCTATACAGATTGTAGCTTTAAGAGAACCGCCTGGTGAGCCTGAGTTTTTTAAAAAAGTTAATGTCGCTTACGAATATCCCTGTGCTGATGGGTATGTCAGGTATTGTGTAGGTCAGTTTAACAACTGGAGTACTGCACAAGTGCAATTGTCATCAATTAAAGCATTAGGGTATGTTCAGGCTTTTGTTGTTAATACCCGTAATTATAATATTGAGGGTAGCACCTGGAGCAATTATGGTGCTAAGGAAATTGATCCTGATAAAATTTATACAATTCAGTTGAGTGCTTTTCGTTTCCCTGTATATCTTTCTCATTTTAAAGATATAGAAAACGTAATGGAGTTTAGGATGAAAGATAAGGTTTTCCGCTATACTGTTGGGAAATTTCTTGGCTCTGTTGTTAAAGATGAATTAGAAAGCATTAAAGCTATGGGATACAAAGATGCATATCTGGTCGAATTTGATAAGTATGCTCCATTCAAAATAGAGTAGAGAAGGAGTGGTTGTTAGTTGTTAGTGTATAGTTATACTTTAAAACTTTAAACTTTCAACTTTATAAACTTGATAGACTTTCAACTTGACGAACTTTCTATTTTTTTTACTAATTTTGCACTTGAAATAGCAGGCTGGTCTATCGCTGTTATCCTTTGGGGTAATTGAGGAAAGTCCGGGCAGCACAGGATACTGCACTTCCTAACAGGAAGGTATTTGTGAGAATACAGTAGTGTAACAGAAAATAACCGTCCCGATTTATCGGGATAAGGGTGAAAAGGTGAGGTAAGAGCTCACCAGTATTTTAGGTGACTAAAATAGCTGTACACCTTGCAGGCTGCAAGACCATGTATATCATGATTCCATTTTTGGGCGAAGTTGTCCGCTTTGTTTTCTTTTGAAAGTTGTGAGGGGTAGGTCGCTTGAGGTTATGGGTAACCATAATCCCAGATAAATGATAGACACCAGTTTTTGGTACAGGACCCGGCTTATAAGCTTGCTATTTTTTTTTACTACTTAAAAAATCCGGATGAAAAATAACTTCATATCTAAATTATTCAATTATCTTAATGAAGATATTTGGCGAGTTCAATCTGATGATACTACAAAACGCCAGTTTTTCATTATTAAGGGTATTAGAATTCTTTATTTGTCGATAAAAGGTTTTATTAACGATAAATGCCAATTAAAAGCTTCTGCCTTAACTTTTTATTCTCTTTTGTCGGTAGTGCCGGTTGTTGCTATGGTTTTTGGTATTGCTAAAGGATTTGGTTTTGAAGAACGAATAAGGGCACTGTTGACGAGTAATATATCTGTTCCTAATCAGGAAGAGGTAATTAACTGGATTGTTGATTTTGCTGTTAATTATCTTGAAAGTACTCCAGGAGGTCAGATTGCCGGCATAGGATTTGCTATACTGTTATGGTCTGTAATGAAAGTTCTGGGAAATATTGAAGAATCATTTAATGATATATGGGAAGTTAAGCATTCCAGAAGTTTTATCAGGAAGTTTAGTGATTATATTGCACTGTTTCTTCTTGCCATACTGTTTTTTGTATCTACGAGTGGTGTTGTAGTTTTTATTTCAAATCAAATAAAGGGAATTGCATTTTTAGAATATACAAGTCCTATTGTGGTCATGTTCTTTCCCTACATAGTAATATCGTTTGTATTTACAATATTGCTATTAATAGTGCCTAATACAAGAGTTAAATTCAGTGCTGCTCTTTTTGGAGGTATTATAGCCGGAACAATGTTTCAATTATTGCAATACGGATATATACATTCTCAGGTATGGGTATCAAAGTATAATGCAATCTATGGTAGTTTTGCGGCTTTACCACTGTTTTTAATCTGGCTGCAATTAAGCTGGTTAATTGTACTGTTCGGAGCCGAACTGTCATTTGCATATCAGAATTATCGTAGTTTTGAGTTTGATGCTGATATAAAAAGAATTAGCTACAGGTATAAACGTCTTGTCTATTTGCTCATTGTTCATTATGTTACTAAACGTTTTGAAAGAGGGGAAGAACCGGGCACAAATATGGATTTGTCTGTAAATCTAAGATTACCAATAAGATTAGTTAATGAATTACTGTTTGAATTAGTTGAATCAAAGGTGTTCTCAGAAGTTAGCCTTGATAATAAAAAGGAAATATATTATCAGCCTGCCTTTGATATCAATAAAATTACAATTACTACTGTTATTTCTATGGTAGAGTCACGTGGCAGTAGTGACTTTCACTTTGAGGAAACAGATGAACTAAATCATTTGCGTAATATTCTGGATGACTTTGATAACAACCTTATTTCCAGTGATGATAACGTTTTATTAAAAAATCTATAGGTTGATGGAAAATATAAATATTGGTTTTATTGGTGCCGGTAGTATTGCAAAAGCTCATGCATATTCTATTAGTTCATTGAAATATTATTATGATGATATTCCAAACCTAAAGCTGGAGGCTGTTACATCCATGCATGAAAACAGCAGAACGTTATTTGCTTCAAAATATGGTTTTAGGAGAGCTGATAAGTTTAATGACTTCATTGAAAACAGTGAAATAAATGCCGTGTTTATTCTTGGACCAAACAAAGTGCATTTTGAGCATTTTGAGAATGCACTGAATATGAAGGGCGTAAAATATATTTATCTGGAGAAACCTGTTTGTGCTTCAATACAAGAGGAAGTAGAAATGAACAAACTGTTAGAACACACATCAGGTATTAAAATTCAGGTGGGATTCCAATATCTGCAAACATCCGGACTGCGAAGTGCTATGAAATTATGGAAATCCGGCAAGTTAGGAAAACCTGTCCATTTCGATCTCAAATATTACCATGGTGACTACCTTCAACCTGATTACAGGTCAAAAAGAGTTTCTCGTTTAACTCCGGCACCTGATGGTGGTGCTATGGCTGATCTGGGCTCGCATGGTATTAGCCTGTTAATGGCATTTATGGGTAATGACATAAAAATTCATAGTGCATTGCAAGGAGGACAATTTAATGATGTGTCTGAAGGTTCTGATCTTTTCAGTACTATTGCATTGTACGATACTAATACCGGCGCTGTAGGAAATTTGTCTGCCAGTCGTATAAGTTCAGGTTCAGGGGACCTGGTGAAGTTTGAACTGTATGCCGAAAAAGGGTCTTTGCGGTACTCTTCTTTACATCCTGAATATTTCGAATATTATTTAGAAGGCTCTAATCAATGGATTAAACAGGTGGTAGGGAGTGATTATTTACCGGCATCCGGTTTCCCGTCTGTACACGTATCACCCGGTTGGTTAAGGGCTTTGGTACATGCTCACTATCTGTTTTTTACCCATAATGACAACGAGTCTTTTATTCCTGATCTGAAACACGGTCTGGCTGTTCAGCGAATAGTGCGTGAAACAGCAGAGCATCTTAAGGTTTTCAGAGATAGAAGATAGGGTTGAAGAATAACGTGTGGCAATATGGCATGAAGCGAATTGCGAGTTATTTCCTGTCAACCCGACACAAAGTTGAAACGGCTTAAAACCGCCCCAATTAAGCTCTTCACCGCTTTTTGCTATATTGCGTGTTAGCGCATCGTTGCTTTTATTTCTCTCAAATATATAGCTTGTTTTCAACTTCTTAAAATATTTTTCTGCTCTTTTGTAATAAATCCTATTCAAATGATACTTTATAAGAAACACATCAAGTATGAAAACAACTAAGGAAAAATTTCTTGAGATACTCTCTAATTATCAAGGGATATTGCACAAAGTCAGTTTTGTTTATTTTAAAAACAAACATGACAGAGAAGATAATCTTCAGGAAATCATATATCAGCTTTGGAAATCATACCCAAGTTTAAAAAACCTTAATAGTATAGGCTCGTGGATTTATGCGGTATCAATTAACACTTCAATCTCAAGGGTTAAAAAGGTGTCACGAATCGAATATAGAGAAACAATACCCGAATTGTCTGACAAGTCAAATGTTATTGACGAAATATCTCGGAATGAATCATTACAATTATTGTTAAATGCAATCTATAATCTTGATGAAGTCGACAAATCAATCATGTTACTTTACTTGGAAGAAAAGAGTTATGATGAAATAGCAGAAATCATTGGCTTATCAAAATCAAATGTTGGTGTAAGAATTAACAGAGCAAAAGAATTATTAAAACAAAACTTTAAAAACTCAAATCATGGAAAATAATGAATTGCAAAAAATATGGAAAACTATTGATACTGAAATCAATCAGAAATCCAAAGATGAGTTGAATTTGTTACTGACATCAAAAACCAGGCAAACTATCAATAATTTCTTGATTATCAGGAGTATTTCAATCCTTGTTTGTGTTGGTCTATTAATCTATTTGACTATCACTTCACTAAACCGACAAAATGATTTGATTTATTTAGTAAACAACGTGACTCTTGGAATAGTAGCAATAGTATCCCTTATTTCCGGATTATTGTCATGGTATAAAATACAAAACAACAGATTCAATCTGCCTCTAAAGGAGTGGTTAAATGAAAGAATAAATCTTTTATCCAAATGGTTAACAGGTCGATTCAGCAAACTATATATTTTATTAATTCCTTTTCTTTATTTCTTAACAGTTTTGTCAATACATGTTTATTTTGAAAACAAATCATTCATTGAAGTATTAAATACCGAAGAATCCGTTATAGGTCTTATTGTTGGTGCACCTATTGGTCTTTTCGTTTCATTTTTTGCAGTAAGGAAAATTCGGAAATATCAATTACTAAATCTAGAATTTCTCAAAGACTTGCACGGTCGTCTCTGCAATGTGCGCTAACAGTGCCAAAAACGTATCAAATTTGTAAAACCCTCGAGTGTGCTTGCACCTCGAAGCGTTGGGAGAGAGTTAGTAACAACACTCTAATGACCTACAAACGATTCGAGGTGGTAATAACATGATTCGAGATTTGGCGGACAAAGACATTCGATCGTCCGACGATAGGAGGACATCGAATCGTCAAATTAAGTAGTTGTTAATTTTTCGCGTAGTTTCTTAATCTGTTTACTGATATATTTATTATTTGAAATTAAATGTTCATCTTCAACAGACAGTAGTAATTCCGGGATAAGTTCAGGAACTCTTTCTACAAATTTTATTAAGAATTGTAGGGCATATAGTTTAAAATACATCTGTTTTTTTGTGTCATGTAAAATTCTAACAGCAAGATCAAACAAATGACCTGCTTCATCAGCAGGAAAATCTATTTTGGTAAGAATCTGTAAAAAGCTGGCAACCTGCCGATCAATTTTCAGATGATTAATGTCTTTTATAATTTGAGAAACAAATGGTTTAACTAAACCGGATGAGGAGTTTGTTAAATGAACTAATGTCCATGATGCACGCCATGCATAAGGATGTTCATTGCTGATTGAAAGTTTATAAACATGCTTAAGAAGTTCCGGATTTTTCTGGATTGCATCTATTAATACATTAACCTGATTTTTACTAGATATATCCAAACATTGTTTTATATCATAATAAGTACTGATTTTTATATCTTGAATCATATTTTGGCTTTCTATTATTCACCGGGTGATTCTAAATCACCCGGTGAATAATAGCTATAAATTAAACAGCAGCTTCATGTGTCTTTCGTAAATATTTTCAAAAACACAGTTGTTCACAATTTCGTTGTGTTTTTCGAGTAGCTCAAAATACCTGTCAATTTGCAAGGCTGCAAGTTTGTAACCAACGTGTATTAACTGGCGCATATCAGGATTATAATATTTACAGGCATTGTCGTGAGTAAGGCTGTCAACCATTTTTTGTGAACTCCAGGTTTTAACCTCTTCAGCCGAAGGGAGATTTCCAGGTTTAATGTCAATCACATCGGCATAGGGTGCGCAAAGCTCCTCCTGTTTTATCAATGCTTTCTCATAAATCTCTTTTACGAATTCAAGAGCCTCGCCGTCAGCGGTTGCCAGTCCGATAACCTCCTCCAGCCAGGTTGTACCTGCTGTTTTAACATGAATGCCTGTGTCATGTTTCTTTATTATCCTTCCAATGTGGGGGTAGATTGCAAATTTATCAGAACCTGAGTGAACAGACAATTTCAACTCTTCCGGTAAACCAAACTCTTTGATTGCGTAACTTAATACTAATACATCCTGCTCAAACTCAACAGCAAACTCATCAACATTACCAACGTAATTCACTCCTTTGTTAAATCTTCCTGAGAACTTCGGGGCAATGGTTTGTACAGGTACTTTTGCATCACTAAGCATTTTTAGTATGAAGAAAAGTTCAATAGGTGTTTGAGGGGAGGGAACTTCATCCATCGAAACCTCAGTTATAAAATTTCCTTTCCCTTTTCTTTCTTCAATGGTACGGTATATCTTTCCCGCCATTTGTGTCGCATAAAGATATTGTTCAGCTATATTTTTTATTGTACCGGAAGTTATTTCGTATGTATTGTCAATACCGGGAATATTTAATTTACCTGTGTATGAAGCACAACTATTTAAAAAACGGTCGATATCATCTTGTGATGCCGGTTTTCCGATATATCCGGCAACGTCAATAGTGAAAAAATCACTCGGTTGAATGAAGTGCTCTACTGTATCGAGATTGATATGGTCAGCATCAACAAAGTAATTGTCACTCCAGCCAAGATTCTTAACTGCATTGTCTGCTTCAACACGGACATCATCCGGCTGAGTTCCGATAATCTCATGCTCACGATTCGATTTATTCCATACCGGAGTGATATTTAGTCCCGACTCTTTAGCTTTAATAAAAGCTTTTAACTGAGCCTCTCCCTGATGACCAAAACGGTCTCCAATTCCAAACGAGTATTTGTTTAGTTTTTTCATGAAAACAAGTTTATCAAGATTGTAAAGTTCATTAATTTTTATGGCACATCATTATATCATTTACTCAACAGTGGCAACGATTCACAATTAATTATGTCAACAGCCTGGTACTCCTTTTTATCAGGAATAGTTTTGTGTGCCAGAAAATAAAATAGTTTTAACGCAGCTTTTTCTCCTTGCTCTTGTGGCCTTTGACCAATCAGAAAATTTATATATCGTCTTTTCAGGTATTTAATATTTTTATCAAACACCTCATATCCAACTAAAATGATATTCCTAATTTTTTTAACTTCGAGATAATGTGCAATTGTATATGTTTTTGCACTGGAAACCATAATTGCACCAATTCCCGGATTGTTTTTAAGTATGGGGTCTAATTTAGCTTCAATATCCTGAAACGAATTTGATGGTATCTCAACACTTATCTTAAGTCCTGTGTTTTTACCGGCATCCATAAAATAACTCAGAAAGCCTTGGTTACGGCTATTTAGATGCTGAGTGTTATCAAGGTTCTTTGATATGTTCACAATTAAAATATCCTTGTCTTCAGCCAACCCAAAATCAATTAGACTTGCTGAAATCCTTCCGCTTTGATATGCATCTTCACCTATAAAGGCCAGACTATTAGTATCTTTTATGAATGTGTCAATGAAAATGTAAGGGGTATTCAATTCGTCAAGTTTAAAACATAACTCATAAGCTTCATTTTTCATAACAGGAGCTATAATAACTCCGTCAGCACCATTATTTAATAACAGTTTGCTCTGGTCAATAAATTCTTTTTCATTATTTAGTTCAAACAGATAAAAAGTGATATCGACCAAAAACGGTTGTAACGAAGCAATCGCATTACGAATGCCTTCAATATGTCCATTCCAAAAAATATTTTCCCCGGTGCCTTTAGGCAGTATGGCTGCAAGATTATATTTTTTCTTTGATGCAAGTGTGCGTGCAGCAAGGTTTGGGGTGTATTTCATCTCTTCTGCAATCTTTAAAACCAGGTTGCTTGTTTTCTCTGCTACCTCCCCCCGGTTATGTAACACCCTGTCAACTGTTCCAATTGACACACCTGCTTTTTTAGCTATATCTTTTATTCTAACCATTGGGAATTACGAATTATGAATTACGAATTGTGATTTTTATTATTCATTGCTAATAGAAATTGTTAAACTAAAAACCAAAAGCATTTGGTAACCATAAACTTATTTCCGGAATATATGTCACAAGCAATAAACATATTATCATAGCAATAAACATTGGTAGCAGCGGTTTAATTACTTTCTCTATTTTTACATTTGCTATGCTGCAACCGATAAAGAGAACTGAACCCACAGGAGGAGTACATAATCCAACACTTAAGTTTAATACCATTATTATACCGAAATGAACAGGACTTAATCCTAAGCCCGTAGCAATAGGCAGGAAAATAGGAGTGAATATCAATACTGCCGGAGTCATATCCATAAAAACTCCCACTACCAATAAAATTGCATTAATGATTAATAAGATAATTAATTTGTTGTCGCTAAATCCTAAAAGAGCCTCACTAACATTTTGCGGAATATTCTCAAAAGCCATTATCCACGATAATCCCATACTGGCAGCAACTAACAGCAGCACGATAGAAGTAGTGTGTATTGAACGAAGAATGATTTTTGGCATATCCCTGAAAGTCATTTGACCATACAGAAGAGCAAGGATTAATGCATAAAGAACAGCTATGGCCGAAGCTTCTGTTGCTGTAAAAAACCCTGCAACAATACCACCAATAACAATTACCAGTAACATTAGGCTGGGTATCGCATCAAACATTATCTTAAAGGCCTGTTTTGCTTTTTTGGGGCTTCGTCTGTACCTTAATGTTACATACCCTGCAATCAGTAGCATTAAAACAGAAATTGCCATATTGAATACCGTAGTCGAGCTATCTTTGGCAGCTATTAATCCCCATACGATTGCAGCTATTACAGCTAATCCGGTAGAAAATTTCACAAGGGATTTTACGACTCCTGAAACACCTTTGGTTTTGTAAACCATCATGCTCATTGCCATTAACATTATAGATACGCCGGTGAGGATACCTGGCAGATAGCCTGCCAGGAAAAGAGCTGTTATTGATGCACCTCCGCTTGCCAAAGAATAAACAATAAGTATATTACTTGGAGGAATGGATAGTCCTGTAGTTGCAGATGTGATATTTACCGCAGCACTGAAATTTTCATCGTATCCCTCTTTTTTCATTTCCGGTCCCATGATAGCACCAATGGCTGATGTGGCAGCTGCCGCAGAACCTGATATGGCACCAAAAAGCATATTAGCAAATACATTTACAAATGCCAGACCGGCAGGCCAACGTCCAACTAACACGCGTGCAAGATTTATAAGTCGCATGGCAATGCCACCGCTATTCATTATATTTCCTGCTAAAACAAAGAAGGGTATTGCCAGAAGTGCAAAACTGTCGAGGCCTGTTGCCATCCGTTGAGCAAATGTGGTAAATGCCGGTAAAGCATCAATGCTTACCAACATAGTTAAAATACCTGCAATACCAATACTAAATGCAATTGGTACGCCAATAATTAGAAGAAACAGAAAGCTGACTACTAATACTATAATTCCTAAATACTCCATTATGATTGCCCTCCTTCAGGTTTGATGATGAAAATTATTGAATAGTATAATATTAGCATACCGCTTATGGGCATCACAATGTAAACATATCCCAAAGGAAGATGCAAAGCTGCAGAACTTACATTGAACATGAAGCGTGTTACAACCAGCCATGTGCCTCCTACTATCATTACCATTAATGCAAATAATGCTATAAATGTATTTATCAGGATCATTAGTTTTTTACGTGTAGCCGGTGATGATCTTTGAACAAGAAGGTCAATTGACAGGTGCTCTTGTCGGCCGGCAACATAAGCAGCACCCAACACACCTACCCAGATTAATAAAAATCCGGCCAGCTCATCTGTAAATGAACTTGGAGATGATAATATGTATCGGCTTAAGACCTGCCACAATACGTCAATTACCAGAATGCTCATTAATACTATGAGTACATTTTCCAGTATCTTGTCAATTTTCGCTTTTAATTTCATGTATGTAAGTTTATAAAGTTTCAAGTAGAAGGTTTTGAAGAACTGAGAAATTGAGAAATTGAGTAATCGATTTTACATATCCCCAAATCCTAAAGCCTCAATCCTCACATCAGTCTTTAACATTTCGTATTTCTGTTATTAATCTGTAAAGATCAGGCTTGTCCCGGTATGATTCCAACATAGGCTGAACTTTTTCGGCAAATGGTTTCTTGTCAGGATAAGTAATTGTTACGCCTGCTTCTTTGACTTTTTCAAGTGATTCTATCTCCGATTTAGCCCATAGTTTACGTTCAACAAGAACCGATTCATTAGCAGCTTTTTGTAACCACTCTTTTTCTTGTTCTGAAAGTTTGTCCCATATTACTGTGCTGATGATCAAAACATCGGGAACCATTGTGTGTTCGTTAAGAGAGTAGAATTTACACACTTCGTAATGATGCGATGTGTAAAAACTTGGCGGATTATTTTCAGCACCATCAACAACACCGCTCTGTAGAGCTGTATAAAGTTCACCCCATGAGATAGGAGTAGGGGAGCCACCCATTGCTTGTACCAGATCCATTGCTGTCTGGCTTTTCATTACTCTTACCTTCAAACCCTTCAAGTCATCCGGAGTATGAATCGGTTTGTTGATGGTGTAGAAACTTCTTGAGCCTGCATCATAAAAACATAAACCTCGTATATTGAACTTTTCGGTTGATGTAAGGAGCTCTTTTCCTAATTTCCCGTCCAAAACATTAAAACTATGCTGTTTTGAGCGGAAGATATACGGTAGCCCCAGTACCTGAAAGTTTTCTGTGAAACTTTCCATTACAGCCGCCGAGACTTTTGTTATGGCCAATGAACCAATCTGAAGAAGTTCCACACATTGTTGTTCAGAACCTAATTGGCCACTGGGGTATATCTCTAACTCCATCTTTCCATGAGAATTTGCCTTTACTCGTTCAGCCATATAAACCATTGCTTTATGAACCGGGTGAGAAGGGTCTAACCCATGAGCCAATTTTAGTACTCTGTGTTTTTTCTCAGATTGACATGAGTTAAATGTAATAGCCATTAAAATGGCAGCTACTAATAACCTGATGTGAAATTTGTTTTTCATTCGCTAAAGTATTTGCTGTTATATTTATTATTTTCATTATTGTTTTGTCATAATTTTTGCAAAATGGCAAAAATCTCGCCAAAACCTATATCGTTTCTTTCATTTCCCCGGGTTAAAACCCGGGGTTACTAATATTTCGTCCCTATGGGACTTTTATCCCTGTTATTCCTATCTCAAAACCCATCTTATGATGTTTTTGCCTATGGTCAATTGTAAAAGTTTATTAAGTTCAAGCAACAATAAT
This sequence comes from uncultured bacterium, assembly GCA_965371855.1. GTDB lineage: Bacteria > Bacteroidota > Bacteroidia > Bacteroidales > Marinilabiliaceae > JAADEM01. Next base: position 65,326 of record CBDUZZ010000001.1, on the reverse strand, counting down.
GATATCAATTACCGATGTATTACTAACCGCTGAACCTAACTTTCAACTTTACGAACTTTATAAACTTTCAACTAACTATGCATTATATGTTGATGAAACGGTATCACCACCTCGTCCGGTCCAGTTAGTATGGAAAAATTCTCCTCTTGGTCTGTCAACCCGCTCATAGGTGTGTGCGCCAAAATAGTCACGCTGCGCTTGTAATAGGTTGGCAGGGAGCCGTTCACTTCTGTATCCGTCGAAATAATTCAGTGCAGCAGAGAATGCTGGAGCAGGGATGCCGTTTCGTACAGCTTCTGATACAACATTACGCCATCCTTTTTGGGCATTCATCACCTTATCTTTGAAATATGGATCAAGTAACAGGTTTTGCAAATTAGGGTTGTTTTCAAATGCGTCTGTAATTTTATCGAGGAATACCGAACGTATGATACAACCACCACGCCACATTAGTGCTATGCCACCGTAATTCAGATTCCATCCATACTCTTTAGCTGCTTCACTCATCAAAGCATAACCTTGTGCATAAGATACTATTTTTGAAGCAAAAAGAGCATCTCTTAAATCATTAAGAAATTCATTTTTGTCTCCGTTGAAAGCAGGAGTTGGTCCGCTTAATATTTTGGAGGCTTCAACACGCTCCTCTTTAATTGCCGACAGGCAACGGGCAAAAACGGCTTCCCCAATCAATGTTAAAGGTATACCCAAATCAAGAGCAGCAATGGCTGTCCATTTTCCGGTTCCTTTTTGTCCTGCGGTATCAAGTATCTTTTCTACTAATGGTTCTCCATCTTCATCTTTTAACGTTAGTATATCTCTTGTTATTTCGATAAGATAGCTGTCAAGGTCACCTTCGTTCCACTCTTTAAAAACTTTGTGTATCTCGTCTGCACTCATCCCAAGCAGTGTTTTCATAATGTGATATGCCTCAGTTATCAACTGCATGTCACCATACTCAATTCCGTTATGCACCATTTTCACAAAATGACCGGCACCATTTTCACCAACCCAGTCACAGCAAGCAGTACCGTCTTCAACTTTAGCCGAAATAGTTTGGAATATAGGTTTAACAGCAGGCCAGGCTTTAGGAGAGCCACCGGGCATTATTGATGGGCCTAACAAAGCACCCTCTTCACCACCCGAAACGCCGGTACCGATGTACAACAGGCCTTTACTTTCAACGTATTCAGTTCTGCGGTTGGTATCAGGGAAGTGAGTATTTCCTCCGTCAATAATGATGTCACCTTTATCCAGCAAAGGGATTAGTGCATCTATAGTTTTGTCAACAGCAGGGCCTGCTTTAATCATCATCATCACTTTTCTTGGTTTCTCAAGTGAATCAACAAGCTCTTCCATAGAGTGTGTGCCGATGATGTTTTTTCCTTTCGCCCGAGTTTTAAGGAAGTTATCAACTTTTTCTGTTGTTCTGTTATAAACGGAAACGGTAAATCCTTTACTCTCCATGTTTAAAACAAGGTTCTCGCCCATCACGGCAAGTCCGATTAGTCCTATGTCTGCTTTTTGTTTCATATTGTTAATTATTAAATCCGAGTTTTATTAATTGTTCCAAAATATGTTCATCTTCTGATTTTAGTTTTACCTGATAAGCAGGAAATTCTCTTCTGACAGGGTAATTCCCTCTTAGCTTTTCAAAATCCTGCAGGTTTAAACGTAGATTGGCATCATCCTTTTCAATAGGGTATGTATGATAAATTGCTTTTTCAAACACCTCTTGTTCCGTAAGTTTTGTATTGTCGATTTGAATTACTGTCTCCTCAGGTTCAGGAATCTGTTCAGTAACCCAATTCTTCAAAGGGAGGTTAAAGAAGTTAGCAACGGCATTTACCGACATCGATGTTCCGTTGGCCTTTCCATCCATTGAATAACCTGCAATATGGGGTGTTACGATATCGAGCATCTCTACAAGTTCAGAGTCAATATTTGGTTCGTTATTCCATACATCCAGTACTGCACCTGATACTTTTTCTTCACGAATAGCTGCTTTGAATGCCTCACCATCTATTACCTGGCCTCTGGAACTATTAATTACAATAGGTGATTTTTTAAACGAATGGAAGAAGTCCGCGTCTCCCATGTTCAGGGTTTTATCTTTACCTTCTTTATTTAGAGGAACATGAAAAGTGATAATGTCAGCTTTCTTTTTAATCTCTTCGAGAGAAACAAAAGAGCCTGACCCTTCTTTCCTTGCCCGTGGAGGGTCGTTCAGTAGTACCTTAAAGCCAAGTATCTCTGCCATCTTTGCGACTTTAGAGCCTACGTTACCCACACCTACTATTCCCAGAGTTTTATTTTTGAATATAAATTCCTTTTTACGGGCAAAGAAGACTAAAGAGGCAGCAATATATTGCATTACCGAAGTAGAGTTACAGCCGGGAGCATTTGTCCAGCTGATACCGTTTTCTTCCAGCCAACCGATGTCAATGTGATCGAACCCGATTGTGGCAGTAGCAACAAACTTAACTTTTGAACCTTTCAGATTATCTTTGTTTGCTTTTGTTCTGGTACGGGTGATAAGAGCATCTGCATTTTTAAGTATTTCATGATCTATTTTTGCACCCGGAAAGTACTCTACCTTGGCATAAGGTTCCAATACTCCTTTAAGAAATGGAATTTTATCATCAGCAACAATCCGTATGTTCTTTTTTAGTGTCATATATCTTTTTGGCTGATTTTTGATTAACTAAACCTTGTTTTTGTTGCCCACAACCCCAGTGCCGGATTGGATATGTAAAATATCTCTTCTCCGTCAGGCATAATGTTTTTGCCTTCCTTCAGTATTTGTGGGTTGTATTTTTTCATCATCTCATCTAAAGGAGCATAATTGAAATAGACCGATTCAATCTCCTGCTTGCTTAAATGTCCCGGGCAATAAGTTATGTTGAATCTGCTTTCTGAACTTCCATGAATAAGGTGAGCAGCAGCTCCCAGGTTATTTTGTAACTCTTCATTCTCTTCCACATATTTCAATGTTGCAGGAGTGCCGCAATAACCATATTTTCTAATTAGTCTGTCAATCTCTTTATCTTCACCAAACTCCTTGAGTCCCGGGGCAAGAATTATCAATTCGGCATTATCAGCCAGTGCCATACGTGTACGGTAAACGCTTTTATTCCCAAGCCATGTGCTTTTAAACTCCGATGGGTCGAGATAAACAACTACTTTATCCAATGGTTTATCGAGCATTTGGAAATTCACTTTTAACGACAGCTCTGCGGCTTTATTAAACACCTCTATGTCGTCACCTATAAACAGCCCTCTGGTTTTTAGCTTACCATCACTATCCATGGCTATAACAGTTTGGATGTATATAATTGGCAAATCGGGTGTAAAATTATCGGAAGCATAATTCAGGAGTTTGCGAACAGGAGTATCAGCTCGTCCCATAATACGTTCCATTCCGTACGCAGCACCAACATAATGACTTTTATTTATACCTTCTGCACCACCGGTACCCACAAAGATATTTTTATTGTAGTTGGCCATACCAACAACCTCGTGTGGTACAACTTGTCCGATGGATAGTATCAAGTCATGACCACCTTCCCAAATCAGTTTATTGAGCTGTGCCGGCCATGAGTAATTTAGCGCACCTTCGGTTATTTCCGATACATACTCTTCAGGTACCGTACCTACAGTTACCACATCGTTTCGCCAGTCATGAATTCTGAATAGTTCTTTTGGAATACCTTTATACATGTGACTAATCTCTTCATCGGTCATTGGAACGTGAGTGCCGAGAGCTGGCATTATATCTTTCATCTTGTCCTTATAATAATCGTAAGCGAAAGAGGTAAGTTCACCTGCTTTTGAATGATACCGGGTATTATCGGGCGGTACAGCCATAACACTGTTTACATTGCCAATTTTGTCTAATGCTTCAAACAGACCTTTTTTTAGATCTTCGGAAGAGAGGTTAGCAGTTTCGGAGCCTTGTTGGAAGTATATCATTTTAGTTTATCAAGTTTGTAAAGTTATCAAGTTTATCAAGTTTATCAAGTTTGTCAAGTTTGTCAAGTTTCCAGTCATTTATCACTAACCACTCACCCCTCTTCATTCGTAATTTGTAATTCGTAATTCCTAATTCGTAATTCACCACTACCTATACACAACCTCACTTCTCTCAATAGCTAATTCCAGTCCTCGTAACTCGGCCATTCCACGTAACAGACCAATGGCTGAATATCCCGGATTGGTTTTTTTATTCAGGTCATCCAATATCGTATGTCCGTGGTCGGCACGCATGGGAATATGTTCATCTCTGCGATTTAGAGCTTTTCTCTTCTTCTCCTCTTTTAGTGAGGCCACCATCACTTTGTACATGTCAACATCTCCACGCAGGTGGCTTGCTTCATGAAAGCTGCCATGTGCATCGCGTTGAGTACTTCTTAAATGCAAAAAGTTAATACGGTGTCCTAATCGTTCTATAATTCCGGGCAGGTCATTATCAGGTCTTACACCAAGTGAACCCGTGCAAATACACAATCCGTTGCTGATTGAATCAACAATATTCACAATGTATTGAAGATCAGTTTCAGTACTTACTATTCGGGGTAGTCCAAAAAGTGAGACTGGTGGGTCATCGGGATGAATAGCCAACCGGACACCCGATTCAATAGCAACAGGAACTATCTGTTCCAGAAAATATTTAAGGTTTTCACGATATTTGTTATCATCAATATCATCATATTCGGCTAATCGCTGTGAGAAATCTTCAAGTGAATATCCTTCCTGACCACCGGGTAAGCCTGCAATAATATTTTTTTGAAGTATATATCGTTGTTCTGAATTCATTGACCCAAACTTAGCTTTTGCCAGTCGTATTATCTCTTCTGAATAGCTATTTGCAGCATTATTTCTTTTCAGGATAAACATGTCAAACGCAGCAAACTCAACCATGTCGAAAGAGAGTGCTTTAGCTCCATCCTCCAGTTCCATCGCCAGATTGGTACGAGTCCAGTCCACCACCGGCATCCAGTTATATGTAACAACAGGTATTCCTGCTTTTCCAACATTCCTGATGCTCTCTTTATATTTTTCAATCCACTCATCTCTGTTTGAGCGACCCTGTTTAATATCTTCATGTACAGGAATACTCTCTATTACCGACCATGTTAATCCTCTTGGGCGACGAGGGGAAAAGTTTTCGTCCCATTCAATCAGCTTTTTTCGACAAGTAATGTCTTCTTCTGTCCAAACCTCACCAATAGGAACCTCGTGTAATGCCGTTACTATGCCTGTTGCTCCGGCTTGCCTTATGTCTGCCAGCGTAACCGAATCAGAAGGTCCATACCATCTCCATGTTTGTTCTAATGCCATATTTTTTAGTTAAAAGTTTATAAAGTTAAAAGTTTGTAAAGTTTATCAGGTTGCACCTTTATGAACTTTTTACTTTCAACTTTTCACTATGTTTACACTCCACTGAATGCAGAAAAACCACCATCTACTGGAATAGCAATGCCGGTAACAAATTTTGCCCAGTCTGAAACCAGATAAAGAAGTGTGCCTGTAAGTTCTTCAGGCTCACCGTAGCGCTCCATTGGTGTGTTGTTGATGATTTTTTCTCCGCGAGGTGTAGCTTCACCTGTTTTTTCATCTATTAGCAAGAAACGGTTTTGGTTGGTGAGCAGAAATCCCGGGGCAATTGCATTGACACGAACACCGGTATTGGCGAAGTGTACAGCAAGCCATTGGGTAAAGTTATTAACAGCAGCTTTAGCAGCCGAATATGCCGGGATTTTTGTTAGTGGAGTGAAGGCATTCATCGACGATATGTTAATGATACTACCTGTACCACGCTTAACCATCTCTTCTCCAAAAATCATTGAGGGTAGAATTGTTCCCTGAAAGTTAAGTGCAAACACTTTGTCAAATCCATCAAGCTGTAGTCCGAAAAATGTTGTGTCTGGTTTACTGATATCATCAGCCGTAATTTTTTCAACCTGAGTGGTTGCAGAAGCAGCATTACCACCGGCTCCGTTTACTAAGATATCAACATCACCCAGCTCTTTTTTTATTATATCCCGGGCATTTGCCAGTGACTCTTTTGACAGTACACTTGCAGCTACTCCTATCGATTTGATTTTGTATGTTTCTGATATTTCGCTGGCAACTTTTTTTGCAGCCTCTTCATTTAGGTCAAGGATTGCAGTTTTTACGCCTCTTTCAGCTAAAGCCATAGCCATTGTAGAACACAATACACCACCGCCACCTGTGACGACAGCAACTTTACCTTCTAAATTTAATTCTGTAATTTTATTCATGTTTATTCGGTTATTTGTTTATTTGTTGAGACGCACGGGTGGTGTGTCTTTACTAAGTTGTTATCTCACCCTTAATTTCTTTAATTGTGTTAATCAGTTCTTTTGATCTTTCTGCTAACAGTTCATAATCCCTGTTTTGAATAATCTCTTTTGTAAAGAGCTTAGATCCCATGCCAACACAGGTTACGCCTGCTGAAAACCATTCTTTAAGGTTTTCCTTATTCACATCTACTCCACCTGTAGGCATTATGTTTGTCCATGGGCAAGGGGCTTTAATACCTTTTACAAAAGAAGGACCGCCCACTTCTGATGCCGGAAATATTTTCACCAACTCAGCACCTAACTCTTCTGCCTTGCCTATTTCGGATAGTGTTCCGCATCCCGGAGACCACATTATCTTCCTGCGGTTACAGATACGTGCCATATTCTCATTTAGTAAAGGTGAAACAATAAAGTTTGAACCCATTTGAATATAAATGGCAGTAGTTGCTTCATCAACAATTGAACCTGCTCCCAGTATCATTCCGGGCAGTTCTTTCAGAGCATATTTATTAAGTTCGCCAAATACTTCGTGAGCAAAATCTCCACGATTAACAAATTCAAATACCCTAATTCCTCCATTGTAACACGCTTTCAGAACGCTTTTACTTGTTTCCAAATCGGAGTTGAAAAACACAGGAACAACACCCGTTTTCTGCATCGTTTGAAATACTTCTATTCTTGTATACTTTGCCATCTTTAAATTAATTGTTAAGTGTTAGTTGTTAATGGTTAATTTTGTATCTTGATATTTACAAGTATAATTGAGGTCAATTATTATTTCTTTTTGAGCGATGCTCATTTTATGTTTAAAATCGGCTGACGATTCTGCATGTTCAGCTTCTCTAATCATGGCATCAACACTGGTTCCGCATCTTAATAACTGCTTTGATAAGATATATTCTTTCTTTTCACTTATCAGAAATTTGTACAGGTTAATAATTCTAATTGCGAATTCAAAACTTTTATTTTTAACAATATTTTCACCCATATCAATAGAATTAACAATTTATCATTAACCATTAACAATTACCTTGACACTCTCCCAGATGCATCACCACCCATAAGTTTCTCAACTTCATCTATGGTAGCAAGATTAAAATCACCGTAAATGGTATGTTTCAGACACGATGCTGCCGTAGCAAAGTTTAGTGCTTTTTGGTCGTCATTGAAAGTGAGTAAGCCATAAATTAGTCCGCCCATAAATGAGTCTCCTCCTCCCACACGGTCAACAATATGAGTTATCTGATATGTTGGTGCTTTGTAGAGTTTTGTGCCATCGTACAATACTCCTGACCATGAATTGTGGTTGGCATTGATTGAACCACGTAGTGTGGTTATAACTTTTCTCACTCGTGGGTATTGCTTCATTATTTGTTGAGATACCGAAAGATAGGCATCAGCATCAACATGGCCACCGGTAACGCTAACACCTTCAGGTTTTATTTCAAGAACCATTTCAGCATCCTCCTCGTTACCCAGAACTATATCGCAACCTGCAACAAGTTCAGGCATCACTTCACTTGCTGTTTTGCCGTATTTCCAAAGGTTTTTACGATAGTTAAGATCGCATGTAACTATTACGCCTTTTTTATTGGCTGCCTTAATCCCTTCAAGGCACACATCGGCGGCACCTTGTGATACTGCAGGAGTGATACCTGTCCAGTGAAAACAATCTGCACCATCTAATACTTCATCCCAGTTAATCATCCCTTTTTCAATTGTTGAAAAAGAGGAGTAGGCTCTGTCGTAAACAACTTTACTTGCTCTGGCAACAGCCCCTGTTTCAAGAAAATATATCCCGAGTCGTTCGCCACCTTTAACTGTTTTAGATGTATCAACGCCATGTTTTTTTAACTCCATCTCACATGCTGCACCTATATCGTTATTTGGCAAGCGTGTTACAAAGGAGCTGTTTAAGCCGTAGTTAGCTACTGAAACAGCGACATTCGCTTCACCTCCGCCATATACTACATTAAATGAATTTGCCTGAGAGAAACGCAGATATCCCGGAGTTGCCAGGCGCAACATTATTTCACCAAATGTGATTACTTTCTTTGACATAATATCTTGTTTATCTGTTTATCTTTTGTCTGTTTATTTGAGGATTTGTCTGTTTGATTGATTGAGTTTTTTCAAAAATCGAAATAGTTTTTAGCGTTATTATATGATATGTTCTCGATAAGTGGTTTTAAAAGCAACTCTTCATTTGGGATGTTCCCTTTTTCAACCTCCTGTCCGATAAAATTACTGGCTATTCGTCTGAAATATTCGTGACGAGGGTAGGAGAGGAAGCTTCTGGAATCCGTAACCATGCCTATAAAGTGGCTTAGTAATCCCAGAGCAGACAGGTCGCGCAATTGTTTTTCCATACCTGTCATTTGATCAAGAAACCACCAGGCTGCGCCATATTGAACTTTGGCTACAGTTGAGCCGTCGTTGAAATTCCCGCACATCGTAATCATCATCTCATTGTCTGCCGGATTAAGGTTGTAAAGCAGTGTTTTGGACAATTGATCTGTGTTATCCAGCAGATTTAGAAATTGTGACATTTTACTGCTGTCTATTGAGTTACCTATTGAATCCCATCCGGTGTCAGCTCCCATCTCACGGAATTTACGCGAGTTATTATTTCGCAATGCTCCAACATGAAACTGTTGTACCCATCCTCGTTTATGGTTCATTTTGCTTAATTCAGCCATTATTGCAGTGCGGTATTTTTCTATCTCCTCTTGTAACAAAATAGTTCCTGCTAAAACTTTTTGAAAAATGCCGGAAACTTCATTTTCAGTGTATGAAGTAAAATAGAAACGGTCTGAGCCACTATCGGACAGACGACAACCAACCTCATGAAAATAGGTGTGCCTTTTATCAAGTGCCTCAATAAGGATATTAAAAGAATTAATATCTAAATTTGCTGCTTCACTTAATTTTTTAATATACTGATTAAAAGTTTTTGGGTTATCGATTTTTAAAACATTATCAGCACGAAAGGTCGGTAATACTTTAATGCTTTTATTCCTATTGATTTTTTTGTGATATTCGAGGGAGTCCACAGGGTCATCAGTTGTTCCAACCATTTCCACTTTCATCTTTTTTAGCAGGTTGAGAGTTGAGAATTCAAGTGATTGAAGCATTTCTGATGCACGATAGTAAATGCTTTCAGCTGTTTTGGGTGATAGCAGCTCCTGGATACCGAAATATCTTGATAGTTCAAGGTGCGTCCAGTGGTATAAAGGATTACCTACAGTATAAGGAACTGTTTCAGCCCATTTCATAAACTTCTCTTTGTCGGAAGCATCTCCGCTGCAATACTTTTCATCAACACCATGAATTCGCATTGCACGCCATTTGTAATGGTCACCACCAAGCCATATTTCACCGATATTATTAAACTGATGGTCGTTGGCAATAGCCTCAGGGCTCAGGTGACAATGAAAATCAATTATTGGTAAGTCTTTGGAATAGTTGTGATATAAACTCTGGGCTGTTTTGTTATTTAAAACAAAATCATCATGTATAAAAGTCTTGTTCATTTTTACGTGATATTTATTTCCGTTAACGGACACGAATATACAGATTATTTTAATTATATTCCAAATAATTTAAATATATTAATTGTAAAACAATTTAAAGTACACTTTAAGTTTTTTCTAAAAAGTAGATAATCAGATTGATGTGTAGATAATGTAAGGAAGTTCATATTTTTTTTGGAACATTATTAAATTATTGATAAAATCTGATTTGTTAAAATAAAAAATTAAAAAAAATACAAGGAAAATGTTGTTAGTTGTGCAAACGTTTGTATTTTTGTGCATATCATATAATCTCATGATAGAAAAAGGAGTTACAATAAAAGATATAGCAAAACAACTGGGTGTAACGGCATCTACAGTTTCCAGGGCACTTGCCGGGAATACTCGGATTGCTGCATCCACCCGTAAGAGAGTTGTTGAGGCTGCCACTACTATGGGTTACGAACCTAATATAATTGCTTCTTCGTTACGAAAAGGGAAAAGTGATATAATAGGAATGATAGTGCCGGGAATAAATCGTTTCTACTTTAGTAATGTCATAAGTGGAGTTGAAGAGATTCTCAATCCAGCAGGGTTTAATCTGATTATTATCCAAACACATGAGAGCTTTGCAAATGAGAAGCGTGCTGTTCAGGCATTACTAAGAAATAGGGTTGGAGGGATTATTATGTCACTATCTGTTCAAACAAAAGAGTTCGACCATCTGATGGATATTCGGAAACAGGGTGTGCCCATAATACAGTTTGACAGAATATGTAAAGATGTTGGTGGAACTAAAATAGTAAATGATAATTATATGGGGGCATACCTTGCAGTTAATCATTTGCTAAAAAGTGGTTATCGGAAAATTGCACACTTTTCAGGCTCTTTAAGGTTGAACATATATTCTGAACGATTGAAAGGTTATATAAGTGCATTGGAAGAATCAGGAATTGAGTATGATGAGAAACTTGTGTTTGAAAATTCGATTACCAGAGAAGCGGGAAGAGTGAATATTGACATTGCATTTAAGAAGTTGGGGGTTGATGCATTGTTCAGCTCGAGCGATTATTCAGCGTTAGGAGCACTGGATAAACTTAAGGAGTTGAATATTAAAGTGCCTGAGAAGTTTGGTGTTGTGGGATTTGCAAATGAACCTTTTGCAGAGTTGATGCATCCAACTCTATCATCGGTTGACCAAAATCCACATGAAATGGGCAACCGTATTGCTCAGTCTGTAATAAAAGCAATTATAGGAGAAAAGGATGTTGAAGATATAAATATTCCGGTACGACTAATAGTTAGAGAATCGTCATCGGTTAAGGTTGAAATAAATAATATTTAAATAATTATATTAAAATGAAAAACTTTAGTTTAGTTTTATTGGTTTTGTTTTTTGTTTCGTTCTTAAACACAGTTGAAGGACAACAGGATGATTATCAATCTTCATCTTATCGTACGCTTATTGAGGATGGTGCATGGTGTTGGTTTTCTGACCCAAGAGCTGTTCATTATAAGGGAGTACATGACAGAACATACATTGGAACAGTGTCGAAAAAAGGAGATATAACTATCAGCACGTATGACAATGAAAATAGGGAGGTTGATCATCATATTGTTGTTTCAAAATTTCAGGCTGATGATCATGTTGTACCATCCTTGCTGTTTCTACCCGATGGCAGGCTGATGATATTTTTCACAAAACATAATGGTGGATTGTATTATACTTCAACGAATAAACCTGAAGATATCTCACAGTGGCAGGAGGTAAAGAAACTCGATATGGGAAGTTTGTTATCCTACTCAAATCCTGTTATGTTATCCGAAGAAGGTAATCGTATTTATGTTTTCTTCCGTGGAGGATATGATTGGAAACCATCTTTTATAACCTCTGATGATTTGGGTAATACTTGGTCTGAACCGATTGTAATGGTTGGAAAGCCAGAGGAAGATAAGTATAACAGACCTTATACCAAAGTGATAAGTGATGGAAAGAATCGTATTTGGTTTGCAATTACAGACGGCCATCCCAGAGATGAGCCAATGAATTCAATATATGTAATGTACTATGAAGCAGGGAAGTTTTATCAGGTTGATGGCACTGAGATTGGTTCAATAGATAATCTTCCTCTCAATCAAAATAACCTGAATAAAGCCTATGACGGTACTGAGGCAAAAGTTAGAGCCTGGATTTGGGATATTGCTCTTGACAAAGAGGGATATCCGGTTATCGTTTATACTCTGTTGAAGGAGGAGACAGATCATAAATATTATTACGGAAAATGGAATGGTTTGCAGTGGGAAAATCATTTTGTGTCAAATGGTGGGCGGGATTTTCCACGAAGAAAATATAAAAAGGAAGACCGCAATCCGGAACCTCATTATAGTGGTGGTATTATTCTTGACCATGAAAACATTGATATCATATATCTGTCAAAGCCTGTTAATGATGTGTATGAGATTTTTAAATATCAGACTAATGATAATGGACAAAATTGGAGTGTTGAATCTGTAACAGCAAAATCATCTCTCGATAATATTAGACCTTTTGTTATCAGAAACCATTCAGGTAATGAAGCTCCATATTTGGTGTGGATGGAAAACAGAATGTATGAGTACTATACAAAGTATGATGTATCTATTAAGATGAATACTCTTAAACCCCTGCCTCCAGCAGATTTCACTAAGGATGCTGTAAAAAGTGCGATGAAGAAAGTTGCTGACTGGCAGTTGGAAACTCCCCTAAGGCACAATCTTGCTGACTGGACTAATGGGGCACTATATGCAGGAATGGTGGAATGGGCTAAAATGGCTGATAATGATACCTATTTTATTTGGCTGAAACAAAATGGAAATAAGAATGGATGGAATCACATGGTACGTCAGAGTCCCAGAGGTAGATACCATGCCGATGATTATTGTGTAGGGCAAATGTACGTTGAGCTTTATCGTTATTATGATGATAAGCGCATGGTGAAACCTATGGAGGATTACTTTGATTATATACTTGAGCACCCTTCTGTAATTAGTCTGGATTTTGACTGGAGTAAAGAGAATGCTCCAACAGAGCGTTGGTCATGGTGTGATGCTCTGTTTATGGCGCCTACAGTATGGGCTAAAATGGCTAAGGTTACAGGAAATAAAAAATATTTGAAGTTTCTTGATAAAGAGTATAAAGCAACAACTGATTATCTTTTTAGTGAAAAAGATAGTTTGTATTACCGTGATTCAAAGTATTTTGATAAGAAAGAAGCTAATGGTGAATCGGTATTTTGGGGGAGAGGTAATGGTTGGGTTTTTGCCGGATTGCCAATAATTATTAAAGAGTTGCCTGATGGCTACAAGAATAAAAAGTATTACGAAGATATCTTTAAAAAGATGGCTGTAAAACTTGTCGGTTTGCAGGACAAGAAGGGTTATTGGCATGCAAGTATGCTTGATCCTGAAAGTTATCCTAATCCGGAGATGAGTAGTACAGCATTTTTTGTTTATGGTTTGGCCTGGGGTATAAACAACGGGTATCTGGATAAAGAGACTTATCTGCCGGCTGTAGAAAAAGGGTGGAAAGTTTTGGTGGAGTCAGTTTGGCCTGATGGTAAACTGGGTTGGGTTCAGCCTATAGGTGAAAACCCGAAGAGTGTTACAGCTGAAATGACAGAGGTTTATGGTGTTGGCGGTTTTTTGTTGGCCGGTAGCGAGGTTATTAAGTTGGCAAATTGAGGAACTGAGGAATCGGGGAAAAGTAAACTAAGAATCCCCCTCTCCTTCAGGAGAGGGTTGGGTTGGGGTGAGGTAGTGAATTGAGGAACTTAAACAATTACATGCTTTACTCAATTCCCCAAATCTCCAGATAAAAAATATAATTGATTAACAATTAAAAATAATAGATATGAGTTTAAAAATTTGTTACGCTGTTCATCCTAATGATGTTATAAGTTATGATACAGCACGATTAAGAGAGGAGTTTTTGGTTGAGAAAGTTTTTTCAGAGAATGAAATTAGTTTGACATATTCAATGTATGACAGGTATATTGTGGGAGGTGTAATGCCTGTTGATAAAACTGTTAAGCTCGGAGTTTATGATGAGATAAAGGCTGATTATTTTCTGCAACGACGTGAAATGGGGTTAATAAATGTTGGCGGTTCAGCCAAAGTTATGGCCGATGGGGTTGAGTATATTCTTGAATATAAAGAGGCACTGTTTTTAGGTATGGGGGTGAAAGATGTAACTTTTGAATCTGTTGATTCAGCAAACCCTGCAAAGCTATATCTTAACTCAGCTCCGGCACATAAATCATTTCCTTCAAGAAAAATAACCCTTGCTGAAGCTAATGTTCTGCACATGGGAAGCCTGGAGTCCTCGAACGAAAGGCAGATAAATCAACTGCTGGTAAAAGAGATTGTTCCTACATGTCAGTTGCAGATGGGAATGACTGAGCTTAAGCCCGGTAGTGTGTGGAATACAATGCCTGCCCACACTCACAACAGGCGCATGGAGGCATATTTCTATTTTGAAGTTCCAGAAAGCCAGGCTATCTGTCATTTTATGGGGCAGCCTGACGAAACACGTCATATCTGGATGAAAAACGAACAAGCCGTATTGTCACCATCATGGAGTATTCACAGTGCAGCCGGCACATCTAATTATATATTTATTTGGGGTATGGCCGGTGAAAATCTGGACTATACCGATATGGATATTGTTCAACCAAATGAATTAAAATAACTTCATCAAGTATTAAATGTATGAATATGCGTGGATTTGATGATGTTGAATTTTCTAATATATGCTTAATTCTTGATGAACTTTTAACTTTATAAACTTTTAACTTTTTTATATAATGATAAATGAACTGTTTGATTTAAAAGGAAAAGTAGCACTTATTACTGGAGGTACTCACGGTATTGGTATGGCTATTGGAAAGGTTCTTGGTAAAGCAGGAGCTAAAATATGTGTTAACGACATCTCTACAGAAAGACTTGAAAGCTGTGTTGAAGAGTATGCTAAAGAGGGAATAGATGTTTACACCTTGGTTTTTAATGTTACTGATGAGGCAGAGGTAGAGAAAGGAATTTCTCAAATTGAAAAAGAGGTGGGAACAGTTGATATCCTGGTAAACAATGCCGGTATTATTAAACGCATACCAATTTTGGATATGCCTGTTGAAGATTTCAGGCAAGTGATAGACGTGGATCTTATTGCTCCTCTGATTATTTCTAAGCGTGTTGCTCCTGGAATGATAGCCAAAAGAAGTGGCAAGATTATAAATATGTGTTCGATGATGAGTGTTTACGGGCGTAATTCTGTTTCTGCCTATGCTGCTGCAAAAGGTGGTTTGAAACTGCTGACTGCAAATATGACTTGTGAATGGGCGAAATACAATGTTCAGATAAACGGAATCGGACCCGGTTATATTGCAACAGCTCAAACAGCTCCTATACGTGAGGGTAACCACCCGTTTAACGACCTTGTGATGACACGTACTCCTGCCGGTCGTTGGGGTGAGCCTGAAGATGTTGGTAATGCGGCACTATTTTTGGCAAGCAACGCAAGTGACTTTGTTAATGGTCATGTGCTGTATGTTGATGGAGGTATTCTTGCCAATTTTGGTTATGTAAAAGGTGAAAATGATTTACCGGAATAGTATTTTAATTACAAATTACAAATTACGAATTATGAATTACAATGTTCGAAACCTGCTGTTAGTTGCCGTTATTACTCTGTTTTTTGGATGTACCGAAAAACAGAATTTTACTATATCAAACCCTTTTGATGATGACATTACCGGTAAAGCTGTTGTCTTGTCTCGTGATGAAGTGGCAACATATGTAACTGTTGAGGGGACAAAAATTGTTTTAATTGAAGACAACGAAGGAAATGTTTTAACATCGCAATGTGACGATATAGATGGTGACGGGATATGGGATGAACTGGCTTTTTTAATTAGTTTTAAGGCAGGTGAATCAAAATCACTTTCTTTTAATGCTGTTGATAAATCAGACGCACCGGAATTTTCTAAAAGAACAAATGTCAGGCTTGGGGATAAGAAACCACCCTATAAGGAGATACTTAATGGAACAAGGTTGAAAACAAATGAGAGTTCCAGCAGTTCAAAAGCATTCCAGATGGAAGGGCCTGCATGGGAGAATGATGTTGTAGGTTTTCGGAACTATTTTGATGCCCGTAACGGGATGGATATTTATGGAAAGCGAACAATAGAAATGGTGCTTGATAGTGTTGGATTGCCGGGAAAACAAACATACCACGAATTGGCCGACTGGGGAATGGATGTTCTTAAAGTTGGTAATTCACTCGGAGCCGGTGCTATTGGAATGGCTATAGGAGATTCGTTATATCGTATTGGACCTTCAGGTGAAGGACACTACCGTTTTATTTGTGAGGGACCAGTTAGAGCTATGTTTGAATTGACGTTCTCAGATGTAAACATAAATGACAGAGTTTATAATATTTCTCATCAAATAAGTATTTATGCAGGAGACAACTTTTACAGAAACAAGGTTACTGTTGAAGGTTTAAAAGGAGATGAAAACTTAATAACAGGAATTGTTGATCATGATCTTCCTTTGAATAAAAGTGAATACGAAGGAACTCTATATTTTTATACTTTTGGTGGTCAGGCGTATACGCATGAAAATCTGGGAATGGCTGTATTGGTGAATATGAAGAGCTTTAATGATTTATTTAGTGCACCGGAAGAGGGTGATGGAATAACAAAAACTTATGTTGTAAGTCTGAATATTGAAAACAACAAGCCTGTTGAATATATGTTTCTTGCAGGTTGGGAGTTACAGGATAACGGATTGACTAATCCGGATTATTTTAATAATTTGATTAAGAAAAATATTCGTAAGCTATCATGGAATAATTAGGACTACGAAAAGATTTTAACTAAAACCGGGATGAATACAATTCATTCCGGTTTTTAATATTTGTACAAAGGTAAGCTGATTGTGAAAATTGTTCCTTTGCCAACAATACTGGTTACACTTATCGAGCCGTTATTTTTTAACGTCATCTCGCGTGCCAGGTAGAGTCCCAGTCCGGTACCTTTTTCCTCATTTGTTCCTGTTGTCTCCATTATGTCAGTTATGTCAAACAGGGTAGACAGTTTTTCTTTTATTATACCTATACCTGAATCTTCAACCTCAATAATATATGTGTCATTCTTTGTGCTACCCCTGCAAATTATTTTTCCATTCTCAGGAGTGAATTTTATAGCATTATGAACTAAGTTCCTAAATATAAAACGTATCATCTCATAATCTGCAGTAATAAAAATATGATTTAAACAATAAAAATTAAGTATAATTAGTTTTGTTCCAAATTATTATTTTCTGTTAATATAACTAATTGGAGTTAAAACGATGCCAAAACATCAGCTATGTGTTTGGTTTTTATAGGTAGTTCTTGTTTTTTTATATAACTATCTATGTTTATTAGACAGGATGCTTCAGTAGAAATAATATATTCAGCCCCGGTATTTATAGCATTCTGAACTTTTTGTTCTACCATCGCAGTTGATATAGGAATAAACTTTACCATAAAAGTTCCTCCAAAACCGCAACAAGTATCATTTTCTTTCATCTCAATAATTTCAATCCCTTTCACTTTGCTCAATAATATTCGCGGTTCTTCTTTAATTCCATATTCGCGCAGTGCTGAACAACTGTCATGATATGTTATTTTATGATTGAACTCAGAGTTGAAGTCTGTAAAATTTATTTGGTTGACCAAAAAGTCGGTTAATTCAAAAACATTATCAGACACTTTTTCTGATTTGGCTAAATACTCCTTGTCATCTTTAAAAAGTGAGTTGAAATGATTTTTGACATATCCTGCACAAGAAGCTGATGGTATAACAATAGGCCGGTCGATAGGAAAGTCATGAATGAATTTTTGAGCTAATTTTTTTGCATTTTTAGTGTCTCCACTGTTAAATGCCGGTTGTCCGCAACATGTTTGCTTTGGATTGTAATTTATTTCTACTCCGGCTTTTTCAAGAATTTTAACAGTATTCCAGGCTGTTTCTGGAAACATCTGATCAATGAAGCATGGTATAAACAGGTCTATTGTCATAATTATCAAATAAAAACCCAAAAGTAAAATAAAAGTTAAAGTTGTGAAATAATGTAAGGGTAATATTTCTTTCATACTCAAATGAATACATTCCAATAAATCTTATTAATGAATATTGCAGGTAAGTGGTGTGCACAAAAATTATTAATTCAACCTTGTTTAAAGTTTGTTAATAAAGACATGGTTGAAAGAATTCGGATAAATCTGGGACTCACTTCGCTAAAATATCAAAAATTGAATGATCTGGTTGAAGCAATTGGACTGCCAAAAGAAAAGTTGTGTACACATTGCTGGGACGAGTCGAGTTATTTTTAATTACTAGTGGGCGTCAGGTGATGATTATTTAAATCTTTATTTATATTTTTGGAACATATATAATTAATAAACACAAAAAAATATGAAAAAGGTAACTGTAGGAGTAGATATTGGAGGTACTAATACTGCAATAGGAATTGTTGACATTGATGGAAATGTATTAGAAAAGAATTCTATTTCAACTCCTGAACATGGAGATGCTGAAAGATACATTAATGACCTTGCTTTAGCAATTAATGAGATGATTGCTAAAGTTAAACAAATCAGTACAGATATTGAAGTGGTAGGTATTGGCATTGGAGCACCTAACGGAAACTATTATAATGGAACTATCGAGCAGGCTCCAAATTTGTCGTTTAAGGGTGTGGTACCTTTTGTAGAAATGTTGAAAAAGCATTTTTCTGATGTTGAATCTATCGCATTAACTAATGATGCTAATGCAGCAGCAATAGGAGAGATGGTATATGGTGGTGCCAGGGGGATGAAGAATTTTGCCATGTATACACTCGGAACGGGTGTGGGTAGCGGTCTTGTAGTTAACGGTGATCTGCTTTACGGAAATGACGGATTTGCCGGTGAATGTGGTCATACAACATTAGTGCCTGACGGACGTCTGTGTGGTTGTGGTGGTAAAGGTCATCTTGAAGCTTATTGTTCAGCTCCGGGAATGAAAAGAACGGCATTTGAATTACTGGCTAAGTATAATGCAACTGATAGTCTATTGGCTGATAAATCATTCAATGAACTTGATTCCAAGATGATATATGATGCTGCCGTGGCAGGAGATAGAATTGCTTTGGAAGTATTTGAGTTCACAGGTAAATATCTGGGGCAAGGGTTGGCTGATACGGTTCATCATTTAAGTTCAGAAGCTATATTCCTGTTTGGCGGTCCTACTGCTGCCGGAGATTTGATTTTTGAACCTACTAAAAAGGCTTTGGAAGAGAATCTTTTACCTATTTTTAGAAATAAAATAAAAATACTGCCCTCAAAACTTGATGCAGGTGATGCCGCGATTGTCGGAGCCAGTGCTTTGGCATGGAAAGAGCTGGAGAAATAGGATTCAGTTATCTGTTAACAGTAAGTAGTAAGCAGTAAGCAGTAAGCATTTTATAAACATTGGTATGTGAATACAGACTGTTTACAAAAGACTATATGCTGAAGAGTGCTTATTGAAGACTTCCTATTGCCGAATTCTGATTGAAAACAAAGAACGATCAATAAGTAAATTGAAAAAAATAAGCAGGTGATTTTATTATTAAGTGGAAATTACTTTTATATTTGTCGTTCTTTAATTCCCAAATAGATAAAAAAATGAAATCTTAATTTAAAGAATAAAAAAGTATAATTATGACCAAGATTAAATCATTAATTGAAAAGATAAACAATGGTGATAACCATTTGTTTCAGGAGTTATATGGAAATGATACAGACACTCTAAAACAGCAGGCTGACAGGTATGCGGCATTAATGAGTGAATTTGAACAAGCTCATGGCACTGACGATGTTGATCTTTTTACATCTCCGGGAAGGACAGAGGTTGGTGGAAATCATACCGACCATCAACATGGACGAGTGTTGGCAGGAGCTGTAAATATGGATAATATTGCGGTAGTTGCTAAAAATAATTCAAACACTATTCGTATAAAATCGGCCGGTTATCCTGAATTTACTGTTGATATTTCAGATCTTTCGAAAGATGAGTCAGAACTTTATACTTCAGAAGCTTTAGTTAAAGGTATATGTGTCCGTCTGAAAGAATTAGGACATGAGATTGGTGGTTTTAATGCTCATATTCACGGGAATGTACTTAAAGGTTCCGGGTTGAGTTCTTCGGCATCGTTTGAAGTGTTGATAGGTGCTATTATCAGTCATCTGTTCAATGCAGGCAAGATTGATCCTGTTGAAAATGCAATAGTAGGACAGTGGTCTGAAAATAACTATTTTGGCAAGCCTTGTGGTTTAATGGATCAAACAGCTTGTTCGGTAGGTGGTTTTATTACTATTGATTTTAAAGACCCAGCTAAACCTGTTGTTAAAGCACTTCATTTTGATTTTATGAAAACAGGTTATGCTCTGGTTATAACTGATACCGGTGGTGACCATGCCAACCTGAATGATGAATATGCATCACTGCCAATAGAGATGAAGTCTGTGGCTCAGGCAATGGGTAAAGAGGTTATGCGTGAAGTATCAACTGAAGAGTTGTTAAAAGCTATTCCTCAAATTCGTGAGAAAGTCGGTGATCGTGCAATCCTTCGTGCTATACATTTTCTTGGAGATAACAGCCGTGTTGTTGATCAGGTTGAAGCTCTTGAGAGTAATAAGTTTGATTCGTTTCTGAAGATGGTTATTCAATCAGGAAACAGTTCATATATGTATAACCAAAATGTTTACACTACTTTTGATTCTACTCAACAGAGTGTAGCTTTAGGTTTAGCTTTGAGTGCACAGATACTTGACGGAAAAGGTGCATGGCGTGTTCATGGTGGCGGATTTGCCGGAACTATTCAGGCCTTTGTGCCACAGGTTTTGCTTGATGAATATGTTGATACACTGGAAAGTGTTTTCGGTAAAGGAAATTGTCATAAACTGTTCATCAGATCTAAGGGGTCGATAAAACTGGAATTATAAAAATTTGCATAAAATCGTTTAACTAATAAGAGAACATTTTAATTTAAAAACTAAACAAAAAATTATGAGTGAAAAAAAAACTAATTACACACTTCCGTTGATGATGATGTTTCTTCTGTTTTTCATCATCTCTTTCGTTACAGGTTTGCAGAATCCGCTTGGGGTAATTGTTAAGGATCAGTTTGGATTAAGCAACTTTCAGTCGCAGTTAGGTAATTTTGCAAACTTTCTGGCATACCTTATTATGGGTATTCCGGCAGGTAAGATGATTGAATCCATTGGTTATAAAAAAACTGCACTGGTTGCGCTTGTAATGGGATTTACAGGAGTTTTAATTATGTTTGTAGGTGGCCATCTGGGTATGTTTTATCTATATCTTACCGGTGCGTTTGTTTCTGGATTCACAATGTGTACGCTAAATGCAGTAGTTAACCCACTTATCACTGTGCTTGGTGATGAAAAAGGTGCTAATCAGCGTCTTAACTTTGGAGGGGCATTAAACTCTGTTGGTGCAACTTTAGTGCCTATCCTTGGTGGCTACATGATGGGTAATGCACTTCAGAAATCTATTAGTGATGCCAATCCACTGTTGTTTCTTGCTATGGGAATATTTGTTATTGTTTTCATTGTTCTTTATTTCGTTAGCATACCTGAACCTCATATTGTAAAAAAAGAAAGTAAGGTGAAAGATAAGCATAGTGCAATGTCGTTTCGACACTTTGTTTTGGGTATTATCACAATCTTTATTTATGTAGGTGTTGAGGTCGGCATTCCTAACATAGCAAACCTATTTATGACTGATAGTTCAATAAATGGTGGATTGGGTATGGATACTACAATTGCCGGTACAATTGTTGGAACATATTGGTTTTTGATGCTTATCGGAAGATTAGTGGGTGGAGCTTTGGGTAAAGTGTTTACCAGTAAACAAATGCTTACTTTTGTTTCATCTCTAGGTTTAGTTCTTGTTTTTGGTGCTATTTATTCACCTCTTGATATTACTGTACGAATGCCGGTTATAACAAGTAACTTGGCTTTTAAATTTGCAGAAGTACCAATTAGTGTTATGTTATTAATATTAACTGGATTTTGTACTTCAATTATGTGGCCGGGTATCTTTAATCTGGCAACAAAAGGTATTGGTAAGTTCATGGCTCAGGGCTCAGGTATCTTTATGACAATGGTTGTTGGTGGTGGTATCCTTCCTCTTATTCAGGGTTTTATTGCTGATAAAGCAGGTTACTTGAACAGTTATTGGTTAATCATTGCCAGTTTAGTTTTTATGTTGTACTATGCCCTTATTGGCAGTAAAAACGTAAATAAGGATATTCCTGTTGACTAACTATCATTTATTTATAATATTTTTATCGGAAGAATTTGTTAAGTTCTTCCGATTTTTTTTGTATTTTTCAAAAACTTAAATAAAAGGTAAATAGAATAATTTAGCATCAAAAAAATTAACGATATGATTAAATCAACTGATGTTTATACTTTAAAAAACAGAAATAATATAGAGGTATCTTTTATGGCCGATGGAGGCCGCATTATTTCTATAAAAGTTCCCGATTCAAAAGGAAATATTGCAGACATAGTTATCGGTTACGATACTCCTGAGGCTGCATTAAAGGGTGATGCGTATTTTGGAGCTCTTTGTGGCAGGTATGCCAACAGAGTAGTAAATGGTAAGTTCAGTATTGATGGAACTGATTATCAGTTGGACTGCAATAATGGTGATAATCATCTTCATGGTGGAATCGAAGGATTTAATTCAAGAGAGTGGAGTGTTGAGCCTGTTTCTACCAGTAAATTTACTCAGGCTTATAAGCTTTCGCTTGTCAGCCCTGATGGAGATCAGAAATATCCGGGCGAGTTAACCGTTTTCGTAACATACGGACTGACTAACGATAATGAGTTTGTTATTGAGTATGAAGCAGAAACGACAAAATCTACAATAATTAACCTTACCAGTCATCCATACTTTAACCTTAAAGATGCCGGTAGTGGAACAGTTGAAAATCATGAGTTGAAAATCATTGCTTCAAAATATACTCCCATCGATGAGGCGATAGGAACTGTTTCAGGTGATATTGTTCCAGTAAAGGGTACACCCTTCGATTTTACTTCTGCTAAAATAATTGGTGAAGCGGTTAATGCTGATGCAGACCAGCTAAGGTTTGGTGGTGGAGGACTTGATCATAACTTTGTGATTGATGGCTATGATGGAACTGTTAGGTTGGCAGCAGTGTTATCTGATCCTGAATCAGGGCGTAAAATGGAGGTTTATACCGACCAGCCCGGCATACAGGCCTATACCGGAAATCATTTCGATAGTACGGAAACAGGTAAGCAGGGAAAACCAATAGAAAAATGGGCAGGAGTTGCACTTGAAACGCAAATTTTCCCCGATTCACCCAATAATGAACATTTTCCCAATGCAGTGTTGCAACCGGGAGAGGCCTATAAGCACATTTGCGTATATAAGTTTTTGTAACTTTAATTATGGAACTTTGCGAAAAAAAACATAGAATGGAATGACGAAATCAACCTTAATATTACCATCATTAGAAAGTAACTATACCCTTGTTAATCCCAGATTAATATCTGTTAAATTATCAGATTTTAATAGTATTGCGGCCCCTAATGATGAAATTATATAAAAAAACAGTTAAAAAACATATTCATAGCAAATTCCATTGAGAAATCAGGATCGTTTGATAGCTCAATGTATTCCATTTTCTCTTTTAGTAATTCCATCTCTTTTAAATAAGCTTCGGACTTTAACGCCAGAACAGCTCCTGAACCGGCAGTATTTCCAATTTGAATATATTTCTCAAAAGGCACATCCGGAAGTAGTCCTATTCGTATTGCATTTTTAATATTTATATAATTACCAAACCCTCCGGCCAATAATACATGATCTAATTCGTTAATTGTTATTCCGGCTAATGCAAGCATACGATTAATGCCTGCAGCAATAGCTGATTTTGCCAGTTGAACTTCTCTAATATCCTGTTGATTTAGCACAATAGGTTTTTGGTCATTATGTGCATTATAAATAACAAAATTGATGGTAATATTACCATCAGACAGTAGGATATCTTTTTCAAGCATTACGGCAACAATATCAATAAGGCCTGAACCACATATTCCTTTAGGTTCGGTATTTCCTATTACTTTGTAATCTGAAATGTTATATTCAGATATGGCACCAGAAACTGCACTCATACCACATGATATATTTGCTCCCTCAAAGGCAGGGCCGGCAGCTGTTGCACACGCAAGTGTTTTGTCGGTTGTTACTAAAACTATTTCACCGTTGGTGCCAATATCAATAAACAGATATGTTTTATCCAGCTTTGTAGTATCGAGTGATGCCAGTCCTGCAATAATATCGGCACCAACATAACCACTTAATGAGGGCGATAAAACAACCTCGGCCTTATCATGAATTTTAATACCTATTTTTTTAGCTTCTACTGTTTTTGCATCAGTAAAGTTTGGTGTAAAAGGTGCATGTGCTATTGACAGAGCATTAATTCCCATGAAGTTATGTAGCATTGTGGTATTACCTACAATAGATATTTTCACAAAATCATGTTTTGATATTTTATACTCAGTACAATGTTCATCAATGGCACTATTTAGTGAAGTAATAAGTGCCGATTGCAGGTCTTTAACACCATTCTCATTCTCAACACTGTAATTAATACGCGAAATAACATCGGCACCATATTTTGATTGTGGGTTTACTGAGGTTCTTACATCAACCACAGTGCCAAAAAGTAAGTTTACCACATAAAAAACTATGGTTGTTGTACCGATGTCGACAGCTACACCATAAGGGACTGGAGCTAATTGTGCCGTTTTTCCGGGCATTAGCATAACATTTTTAGTTAAGCTATATTGAGATGATAACACTTTCATTTCCGTCTCTTCGGGTAGAATTACGTCAATATCTTTATGAACATAGTATAGGCAAGATGTAACATGACCATCATTAGGAATTTTAACCCTACATTTGCCACAAGTTCCATTACCGCCACACGGTGCATAGAAATCTGAAACATGCTCCTGAATACATTTTAATAAATTCGTACCCTCTTCGACACTTAACTCTGTGATATTTCCCTTTTTATATAAATTAACTCTATAATTCATCGTTTAATACTTTGTGTTTATCAACATATATGACTCAATTGTTAGATATTTATTATGTTTTATTGGAATATCAATCCACATAAAAGTTATTTGTAATTTATTTGTTTCGAGCAGCTTTCATAAAAGTATCAATATTTTCTAATGGTGTTTCTAACGGTATATCACAGCCTGAACTTAAAATAAAATTTGAATAACCTTTCATTTCGTCTAATAATTTTCTGGTTGCTTCAGAAACAGATTGAAAGTCTCCATTTAAAAATATTTTCACCGGATCTAAATTGCCAATTAAGTCGATATTTTCAGGAATATGTTTTATAACTTCTTTAAAATCTACCTGCCAGTCAAGGCTTAATGCTGAAGCTCCCGATTTACACATACTATCAATTAAATGAGTAGTGTTACCACAGATATGCAAAATTAATGGTTGATTATTTACATTATTTAATAATTTTTTAAACGGGTTAAGTGAAAAATCTTCATACTGCTCAGCTGAAAGCATCATGGCTGTAGGCTCTAAAACACATACAGTATCAGCACCTGCTTCAAATAATTTATTGGCATAATCACTTATTACATCAACAGTAAAATCGACAAACTCATTCACTAATTCAGGATCTAACAATGTATTTAACAATAAATCATTTACTCCGCACAATTCACAAGCCAAAGAAAACGGGCCAATTACATAAGCTCCTTTCTTTATATCTAAATTTTCAGAAAGTTTTTTAACAGTATCGATATTAATGTCCATTCTCCCTGTTATACCTTTATAACTGGCTTTTACTTTTTCAAGTAAAGCTCTGTTTTTTATTGAATGTTCGCTAACTGCCGGAGAGTCATTTTCGGGGAAATTTATTTTAAGGCCTAAGCTTTCAGCCTCAACAGTTAAATCCATAAAAGTAAATATGCAATCAGGTTTAAATTTTTCATGTATTTGCTTTAATGTATTAAATTGAGTTTCACTATCTGTTAAGTTATCTTTTATTGTTGTGTTTGATAAACTTACACCTGCAACACCAATTAATGGCATAACTAATGGGGTGATACTATTTTTTGCTTTCATTATTAATTTTTATATTTTTCCTGTATAAACAATTTTTACTTGAGCATAAATTACAGTTTGAATGAGTAAATTTCACATTTTTTCCAATACCCATAATTCCACTCAATGATTTTGTTGGATTCATCATACCATAATTATTAAGTGTTATGCCTAAATAGTTTTGCGGTAAAAGTTTAAATAGTTTTTCTTGGTCAGAAAATGGCCATCCACAATTACCCGGGCTAATTATATTCGTTGATTTTAATGAGTCTTTAGTTAAATCATTTTGTATATGTTGTAGTAAATATTCTGATGATTTCTCTATTATCAAATTACCGATAATATCAATAACATACGCTTCAGAAGGGTCGATGTATTCATGGAATTTATTACTTAACTCATTGCCAATTGTACAGGCAAAAACCGCAACCTTCTCTATGCCATTTAATAATAGACTAACTTCGTTGGCCACATTAAATACTACATTGTTAATATTTAGCTCATTATTGTTGATTTTTGCGAGAAACACTTGATACCCAATCTGTACCTTGTAATTAGCAATACTTTTAAGTTGTTTATGTACAATATCAACAAATAACTCAGGCAGTTCGCATTTATTTCCATTCATATAGCTCATAACTTCATTTGGCGTTACGAACAATTGCAAAACGACAATATCAAACTCTTCTGATTTAATCATTAATGGCTCTTGTTTTAAATAGTTTTTGCAAATCGCGCGGAGTATAATTATTATTAAAAATTATTAACTCAGTTCTACCCTCATACTTTTCTAATACTGCATGTTCAAGTCTGTCATAAACAGATTGAATCGCTAACGCTCCACCATCTTTTAGATTTACAAAACCTTTTATACGTTGACTTGTGTGCATTATATCTTCAATAAATAGCAGAAGCTGTTTTTTTGAAATGTTTTCATGCATTCTTAAAAATGATACTCCCATATCTGGCTTGTTACCTGCCTTTACCAAGGGTAAGAACCTTCTGCTTTTGCCAATATTATCACTCTTGTAAAACAAATCGTTCAATTCAATATTGCAAAATGATGTTTGAACTACTTCAGCAAATGGATTCCACTTTTTTAATTGGTCTAAAGTTTTTTCAGTATTAGCTTCATCACAATCTGTTTTATTAACAATTAGCTTATCGGCTACCATTACCTGATGCTTAAAACGTACCATCATTTGAAATGTTCTTTCAAAATTTATAGCATCAATTACTGTATATATTTTCTTTAAAGCTATTTTATTCTTTATTCTGGTATCATTTAATATCTCGGCAATACTTATGGGGTCAGCTAATCCTGACGATTCAAGAAAGATAACATCCGGATTATAATCAGATGCTAGTTTTTCAAGAGCTTCTGTGAAATTATTAAGTTGACACACACAAAACACAGAACCATTATTAACTTCTATTAGTTTAAATGGTTGCCCTGTGTTTTCTAACTCTTTACCATCAACACCATTTGGAGCAAACTCATTTTGAATAACAGCCATCCGAATCTTATCGCCGAATTGGTTGAGTATATTCTTTAACAGAGTGGTTTTTCCACTGCCTAACCAACCGGTAACAATATAGAATGGAATCATAATTAAGTTAAAAGTTCATCAAGTCGAAAGTCTGGTACTCCTCAATTCGTAATTCGTAATTCTAAATCTCTTTCTTCGATATTTGTGCCTCAATCTTCTCTTTAATTTTATTTAATGGAGGAATTTGAGATATAAACTCAACCTTACCATCAATAACTAAAGTAGGTAAATTTTTTACTCCAAGAGTTGCCATCATCTGTACACCTTTGGGTGTAAGGATATTATATTCACGACAAACCACTTTTTCCCCAAAAGGCTCACAAACAACCTCAGCAGCTTGTAGCATATACTGACATGCAGCACACGATTTTGCATTAAGAGTTACCACATCAACAATTACCTGATCATCTTTCCAATGGTCTGTAAGGTCTAAAAGTTCAACCTCTTTTGTTACTGCCTCCGAAGCCCTTAGCTCACCCTGGTGCAAATCGTTATGTACTAAATTGGCTATTGCCTGCATATTCTCAACCTTAGTATCCATAGGTATATCGCAACCCGGAGCTAAAATGAAACCTTTTCGTCCGCCTGTATCCATACATGCTAAAGCATCGCGTTCACAATCCTCTTCAGTACCCATAAGTATAGAAACCGTAAGTTGTATGTTTCCACCATAACTTACACCTTTGGCCAAACTCACATCACGAACATAATCTAAAGGAATATTCTCATCAATGGAGATATTGTCTGGTTTACAATTGCACATAGCTTCAATATTCTGTTTGGCATTACCACAAACGAAAAATGAACTTAATGCACCTCTATCTCTTATGATATCAAATACTTCGGTAACATAAGGCTGTACAAATGTCTCAAATGATTCCGGGTCAATCTGGCTGGTCATAGGGTCAACTAATGCAACAATATCCACACCGGCTTTTATATACTCTTCAGCCATAAAATTAGTGACCTTGGTAGTGAACTGCATCAGCTCATGTACATAATCAGGTTCCATCAGAAGTTTCATGAATATATCAGTGCCAAGCAGATGCAGAGCTAAAGTAAAAGGCCCTGTAATTAATCCGTACAGTGCAATCTCAGGGTGCAATTTTCGTAGCTCAATGGTTGTTTCCATAACCATCTTTATACGTCCGTCGTTGATGGTTGGAACAGCTATATCTTCCAGATTAACACCCTCGGCGATGGGGTGCGATATAACGGCCGGAGGATTATCGTCTGCCCAGTTCAGTTTGCAGCCCATTGCTTCCGCTTCTATTTGCAAATCGAATACTACCGGAATCCCGTCAGCTTTATAAAGTTTAATGGCTTTGCCAATACCATTAATAATATGCTCTTTTGATTTCAGATAATCTGTTGCATTTATACCTAATAATTTGCCGGCATGACAACCAACAAAAGGAATCCAGGGAATTCGATCAATTTCCTCCGTTTTAAAAGCTTTTTTTACTAAATCTATACTTTTCACATTTTAAATTTTAGCTGCTACTGAATGAATATTCATTTTCCCAATATTGGGAGATTTTGTTTGTCATGCCTGTCTGCTGGCAAGGCGGGATTTTTGTGCCAAAAATCCCGCCAAAACGTTGTTTTATAATTTTTATTCCCGGGGTTTTACTCCGCGTTAATAATATTTCGCCCCTTCGGGGGTATGGCAATAGTCGTATGTTTTTAATCTTTTTCAACTGCCCAATTGCAGGCAGTTGAAACCATTAACCATTAATCATTACTTACGCTTCCATCAACATATTTGCAATTTCAATAGCTCCCTGAGGATCCGGACTGTAATAGTCAGCATTTATTTTGTCACAATACTCTTGGGAAACAGGAGCGCCGCCAATAAATACTTTTTGATCTGCTTTGAAATTTTTAATTTCTGTTACTATCTTTTCCATGTTTCTCATTGTTGTTGTTAACAATGCAGATAAGCCGACAAGACTACCTGGATTGACCTCAAGAGCCTCAATGAATTGATTGGATTTTACATCTGTGCCAAGGTCAATCACTTCATAGCCGTTGCCTTCAAGCATCATGCCCACAAGATTCTTACCTATATCGTGCAGGTCACCTTCAACTGTACCGATAATAAATTTTCCTTTTCTTTTTACTTCACCTGATGTGAAATAGGGACGAAGATGATCCATTCCTGCAGACATTGCTTTAGCTGACATTAAAACCTGTGGAACAAAAACTTTGTTCTCGCGAAATTTAACACCAACAATTCCCATACCCACAATTAACCCCTCTTTAAGTATTGTATCAGGCTTGATGCCATCGTCCAGTGCTTTTTTTACATATTCATCAGCTCCGTTTTCACCTTTCATGTTTGGGGGATAAGGAGATGCCAGATTGATTTTTCCAAACTCTACGCAATAAGCTATTTTCTTTAAAATTTCCATGATGAGATTGATTTATGATTTTCTAATTATCAATTTAGGTAAAATAACGTGTTGTTCCATATTATTTAAACTTTTTCTTTCATATATCAGTTCCAGTCTTTTAATCATATCGCTGTAACAACAATCAACAGCTGTAATTCCTGGATTAAAAATTTCTATAAGTTCAGTATTCCCATAATTTACAAGCGAAACTTCTTTTGGAATTTTAAAATTCCACTCTTTTATTTTTCTGATAGTCTTAATAGAATCGCTATCTTTATAACACAAAATCCCACCTATAGAATGTTTTTTCATTAAGTCAGGGGTTATTTTTTTGTGGTGTTCTACATCAATAACTTTCCTATTGTATATCTCTTCTCCATACCGGGTAAAGGTTGAAAACATCGACTCAGCTACCATATTTACTCCCGACCATGCCGGGTCACGAACAAATAAAAAATTACCACTGTTTTGTTTTGCCAGATATTCAGCTGCCCTTTTAACGCCCAGGTCATAGCTTTGAATTACATAGTTAAAAGCCGATCCGGTCATTGTGTTATCTATCAGAAATATTCTTGTGTTTCCTTTATGCAGACGTGTATAGAAATCAGCAGTAAGAGCTTCGTTAAAGTTGGGTATTATAAAAATGCTGTTGTATCCTTTTTGAATTAAAGAGCTAACTAATCTCATCTCTTCATCAGGGTTGTTATAATGAAGGTAATACTCCAGCTCCATACCTTTTTTTCTTGCAAAGAGGATTAACTCTTCTATAAGTTGTTCCATATTTGAAGAGTATAGAGGTAATATTACACCCCACTTATGAACTCTATTCTCAACAACTTTAACAAAAGAGCCCTTTCCCAATATCTGAACAATTAGTCCTGAATCAGCCAGATGCCTTAGCACAATCTTTGCAGTTTCCCTTGATACCTTATGTTTACTTACTATTTTATTTATGGAATCTATTTGCTGACCCGGTATATACTTTCCTGAGTATATGTCAGCTTTATAGCTGCTTATAAGCCTCTTGTATACAGGTATATATTCTTTGTTTTGCATTAAGGTTATCAAAAAAAGATACTCAAAAATATAACAATAATTTTTAAATACATCACACCACATCACACTTGTTGAAAAATAATCACACTTTTTTGTGTTAAGCTACTATATATCAATATAGAAATACTGAAATTGTAATACTTTTTACATTGTTATACTAATATAAAATCCTCTTCCACTATATTTGTGCCATAAACAAATTACAACCTTCTGGTACTATAACTTTAATAATTTCTTTAAATGAATATTGACGAACAATTAGCAACTACTGATTTTCCCTTGCCGGCAATTCGTGAGGTAAATATGGCAATGCATAAAACCGGAATCTCTTTGGGACTGGGAGAGTTAAAAACATTTCAACCGGACAAGAAAATTTTAACTGCACTAACCAATAGTCTAAAAAATTCAGGTGTAAATTACTGTCCCAATGCCGGTTTACCTGAGTTAAGAACTGCTGTGGCAGAGAGTCAGAAGTTGCAGGATAAATATAATTATACAATAGATAATGTTGTCGTCACAATAGGAGTGCAAAATGCCATATATTCTTCAATAAAAACATTAAGCAAACTTGGGGCTAACCGAGTATTAATCCCAGAAATATATTTTGGTATCTATAAGAAAATTCCGAAGGAATTTAATCTTGAGGTAATAACATACAGTTTAACAGATGATTACGGCATTGATCTGGATGCATTAAGCAAGCAGATAAAGAGTGATGACATATTTGTTTTAAATACGCCTGCAAACCCAACAGGACGTGTGTTATCTCATAATGAACAAAAAGCCTTAGGCGAATTACTTGCTGGAAAATTAACCAGTGGATATGTTATTTCTGATGAAATATACTCTAAGCTGGTTTATGATGGAGAGGCTGCTGTCTCTTTTTCAGCCTTCTTTGATAGAACAATAGTTGTGAATGGTATATCGAAAAGCGGAGCTGTTGCCGGATTAAGGGTAGGATGGGTTATTACAAAAAACCTTCTTTTGGCTAAAGCAATTGTCTCGAATAATGCCACCATCATCAGTGCCCCTCCTACGGCTAATCAATATGCTGCTATCCCTGTTGTAAAAGGAGATACACAAAAAACCATAGGCACCTATAATTCAACATTAAAAAAGAACAGAGATATGGTGATGTCTCTATTGCAAAAATACTCTATACCATTTGTAAAACCGACCGGTAGTTTTTATGTTTTTGCAGATTTAAAATCTTATACTGGTAATAATTCTAAAGACTTTTGCATAAATATTGCTAAAAAAGAAAATGGGGTAGTGGTAATTCCGGGTATTGCATTTGGAGCACCTTCCAAAATTAGAATCTCACTTGCCACAAACATGATTGAGGAAGGAATTAGAAGGTTTATTAATGCTTTAATAAACATTTAGATATTTGTATTTGTTAATAGTTAAACTAGCATATTTTTATTATCTTTAGTTTTCTGAAATCTATAGAAAACACTTATGGAGGGCAAGAAGAATTCATATGATGAGTTAAAAGAGATTAATGATAAGCTCCGGCTTGAAGTTAATCAGCTGAAAGAAGAACTCAAACGAAATACAGGTGATAAGCATAGTTCGCATCTTGATTTAGAAGGAAAAGATGAGTGGCATAGAGTTCTTGATTTTGCTTCTACTGAGGGAATCTTTATTCTGGAAAACAGCATCGTTGTTGAAGCTAACCAAACAGGGTGCGAAATGTTTGGATACACATACGAAGAAGCAATAGGATTAAAAGCACCCGATGTTTTTGAGCCAGTAGATAAGAAAACAATTATAGAAAGAATAACTCAAAAGATTACAGGTTTTTATCGTGTGAAAGCAATACGAAAAGACGGTACTAAATTTTCAGCAGAGCTTTATGGCAGAAATATAATATTTCAAGGTAAGAGTATGCGTCTTTCTCTGGTACGTGATATCTCTGACAGGATAAAAATAGAAAAAGAGCTACAGGAGAATGAATTAAAGTTTAAAACAATATTCGAACATGCTGCTGATGGTATACTTGTAGGTGATGAAAATGGATATATAATTGATGCCAATAGTAGTTTTTGTAAACTTACCGGATATTCACGTGATGAAATACTATATAAATTTATTGCTGAGATATTTTCAAAAAGTTCACTTAATAAGAAACCGTTACGGTTTGATCTGCTTAATAAAGGTCATTCAATAATTTCAGAGCGCGAAATTATTAGTAAGAATGGGAATCATATTCCAATTGAGATGAATACAACAGCTTTGAAAAACAACTACTATCTTGCAATAGTAAGGGATATGACCGAAAGAAAAAAGGAAGAGCAGGTGCTTGTTGAAAAAAACAGGCAGTTGCTTTTTGCCAAAAAGAAGGCTGAGAAGAGTGACCAGTTAAAATCTGAATTCCTGGCAAATATGAGTCATGAGATAAGAACACCAATGAATGGTATAATGGGATTTGCCAGATTGTTAGAAGAGGAGGAGGACAGGGAGCAACAAAAACTATACATTGATATTATTGAGAACAGCAGTTATCAGTTAATGAGGATTATTGATGATATTCTGGAGATATCAATACTGGAAACAAAACAGGTAAAAGTTATTAATAATCCATTGAATCTGAATAAACTTTTTTTAGAGCTTTTTACCATTTACGACAGGCAGGCCAAAATTAATAAAACACCTTTGTACATTAAATATGGCCTTGATGATGAAAAAGCCATTATAATGGTAGATGAGACTAAATTGAGAAAAGTTTTATATAATTTGATTAATAATGCTTTAAGATATACAAATGAAGGGTATGTAGAAATAGGTTATGAGCTGGTAAATGATAAGCTTAAATTTTTTGTAAAAGATACCGGAATCGGTATTATTAAGGAGAAACAAAAGATTATTTTCGAACGTTTTTCACAGGCAGAAAAGCATCTGTCAAAGGAGTATGGAGGTTTGGGATTGGGCTTATCCATTGCAAAAGAGAATACTAAACTTATGGGAGGAAGTATTTACGTTGTGTCGGAGAAAGGCAAAGGATCAACTTTTACGTTTACAATACCATACAGCCCTGTTAATACTACAAATAGCAAAAACCAGAATAATAGTGATTACGATAGTTCTAACATGAAAAGATCAACTATATTGGTTGTTGAAGATGAGGAGATAAATTATCTGTATTTTGAAACAATTATTCATAAGGTTGATAAGTCAGTAGAGATTCTTCATGCAAAAGATGGAGAAGAAGCGATTACTTTGTGTAAAAATAATAGTGATATTGACCTTGTGTTTATGGATATTAAAATGCCTAAGATGAACGGACTGGAAGCAACCCGTATCATTAAAGAATTTGCTCCAAAGCTGAAAATTATTGCTCAAACAGCATACTCAACATTTGAAGACCGGCAAAACTCCTTACTGGCCGGATGTGATGATTTTCTTGAAAAACCAATCAATGTTGAACTGCTTACTCAAATAATTAAAGATGCCCTGCAAGAGACAACTTCAGAAGAATAATATATGATTTTATAAAACCTACTCAGGCTGTTGCATTTTCATCGAACCTATATTTGTTATCTGATATTGTGATACATCAAAGGTCTTATTTGCATTTTTATTAATATCGGTAATTGTGTATATGTTTTTTTCACCGGTTTCTTTGTTAATCGATATACTTTCCATTAGAAAACCGTTTGGAGTTCCGTATGAGTATATTGAAGCCGAAAAGATGTTTGACATCAAATCTTTATTGTTCCAACTAACCTCTTTTGTAATCCAGAATGTTGAAGAAACATCTTCATCATTATATATATACTCTTCGCATTTATATCCTAAAATTGATTTTGTTTTACCTGTTTTTTTTAGATGTGGATTAATCATATCAGTCTCTTCCTTTTTATTCAATTCAGGATTGTCTTCTATTGCTTTCTTCCAGTCATCATCATTTGCCATATCACCCAATCCATATGCAATACCGGTCTTTTCTCCGTTATCCTCACTTAGTATGATGGTCGCTTTATTATTATAGTCAAGAATAAATGTGCCGGTTTGTTCTTTTTGGGAAGTTTTAATGTTGCCGTCAATAAATTCATATGCAATACAATTTTGGCCAGCGATAAAGTATGATATCATGTTGCCATCATTATCCAATTTGCCATCCTTATCGTACGACTTGAGATTCATAGTGACAGATGAATTAAATGTATAACTCTCCTCAATGGGAACAGGTGTACTTGAAACACCCATATTGCCAATAAAATCGTTAAGCTTTTGATTCGTGCTTTGTTGATTGTTGTCTTTTGATTCCTTTTTTTGTTCTTTTTCAGATTGCTTTTCTATATTATCAAAAGCCTTTTCAATCTCTTTATCCATTTTTTCTTCAGCTTTCTTATCAGCTTTTTTTGATGCTTCCTGTTCAGCTTTTTTTTGAGCTTTTTTAGCCATTTTTTCAAGAAAACTCTGACTGTTTGCCGGTATGGAAATAAATACAATGGCTATTCCTAAAACATATAAAATCTTTTTAATCATTTTTGTTCTTTTTATGGTTTACACTTTATTAAGGGTGAAAATTACGAAATTTTATGAATTAGTTGCATTAAAAGCCAAATGTTTTTTAAGTATGAAGAATTCTATTATTTTTGATTTTCCAAAGTATATAGATAATTAAATATAAGGTTTAATGAGCGTATTAGTTAATAAAGACTCCAAAATTATAATTCAGGGGTTTACAGGTAGTGAAGGAACATTTCACGCCGGCCAGATGATTGAATATGGAAGCAATGTAGTTGGTGGAGTTACTCCCGGAAAAGGGGACACGACTCATTTAAAACTACCTGTTTTCAACACAGTAAAAGATGCTGTAGGTACAGTTAATGCCGATGTGTCAGTAGTTTTTGTGCCACCTGCTTTTGCTGCTGATGCAATTATGGAAGCTGCTGATGCCGGCATTAAAGTAATTATAGCTATTACAGAGGGTATTCCTACCTCAGATATGGTTATGGTTAAGGACTATCTGGCTGATAAAGATTCCAGATTAGTTGGTCCCAACTGTCCGGGAGTTATAACACCTGATGAAGCCAAAGTAGGTATTATGCCCGGTTTTATTCATTTGAAAGGTAATGTTGGTGTAGTAAGCCGTTCCGGTACGTTAACCTATGAGGCTGTTGACCAGCTTACAAAATTAAATTTGGGACAGAGTACTTGCATTGGAATAGGGGGGGACCCGATTATTGGAACAACAACTAAAGAGGCTGTTGAGCTTTTAATGAATGATCCGGATACTGATGGGATAGTTATGATTGGTGAAATTGGCGGAAGTATGGAAGCCGATGCTGCATACTGGATAAAAGAGAATGGTACTAAACCTGTTGTTGGGTTTATTGCCGGTCAGACTGCACCTAAAGGGCGTCGTATGGGACATGCCGGTGCTATTATAGGAGGTAAAGATGATACTGCTGCTGCAAAAATGGCCATTATGCGCGAATGTGGAATTCATGTTGTTGACTCTCCTGCAGATATCGGAATAGCTATGAAATCTGCTTTGGGAAAATAGATAGATAAATGTATTAACCCGAAAAATTCACGAATAAATCAGGATAAAAGGAAATAAGTATGTGCTATTCAGATAGGCTTTATTTGATTTGAAATCATTCACTATATTTAAAATAACATACTCAAACTGACATCATGAATAATGCGGGTTAGTTCGTTGAGGGTTTTTTACTTCTCTTATTTGATTTTTTAATCGATGTAATGATTTTTTCATCTTTCTTGTCATAATCAACTTTTATGACTGCTCCCTCAGTTATAGAAGCCTGAATGATCACTTCTGCCATTTCATCTTCAAGGTATTTCTGAATAGCTCTTTTCAATGGACGGGCGCCAAACTGTACATCATAACCTTTAGATACAATAAAATCTTTGGCTTCATCAGTAATCTCAAGTTTATATCCCAAAGCATCAACCCTTTTGTATAGGCCTTTAAGTTCAATATCAATGATTTTGTGGATATCTTGTTTATCCAGACTGTTAAATATAACCACATCATCAATACGGTTAATGAATTCAGGAGCAAATGCTTTTTTCAATGCCTTTTCAATTACACTTTTTGTATGATCTCTATCGCTCAGTGCACCTTTTGTTGCAAAACCAACTCCTCTTCCAAAGTCTTTAAGCTCACGGCTACCGATATTGGAAGTCATTATAATAATTGTGTTTTTAAAATCTACCCTGCGTCCTAGACTGTCTGTTAGTATACCTTCATCAATAACCTGTAATAAAAGATTAAACACGTCAGGATGAGCCTTTTCTATCTCATCTAAAAGAACAACAGCATAGGGGCGACGTCTTACCTTCTCTGTCAACTGGCCACCCTCCTCATAGCCTACATATCCCGGAGGAGCACCGACTAACCTCGAAACAGCAAATTTCTCCATGTACTCACTCATATCTATACGTATAAGAGCATCCGTTGAGTCGAACAAATACTGAGCAAGTACCTTTGCCAGATGTGTTTTACCAACTCCGGTAGGTCCAAGAAATATAAATGACCCAATAGGGCGATTGGGATCTTTAAGTCCGGCACGGTTTCTTTGTATAGCTTTTACAATTTTTTGTATTGCATTGTCTTGTCCTATAATACTCTCTTTAAGTTCACTGCCCATCTTTAGCAATCTTGAACCCTCAGCCTGTGCAACCCGCTGAACAGGAATGCCTGTCATCATAGCCACCACTTCGGCAACCTTTTCTTCGTCAACTGTTTCTCTGTTTTTTTGAAGATCTTCTTCCCATTTGGATTTTGCTATATCAAGCTCAGTTATCATCCCTTTCTCTTTATCCCTAAAACTTGCAGCCAATTCAAAGTTTTGTGCTTTAACAGCTTTTATCTTATTGGCTTTAGTCTCTTCTATTTTATTTTCAATTTCAATGATAGTTTCAGGAACAACTATATTAGAGATATGCACTCTAGAGCCGGCTTCGTCTAAAGCATCAATAGCCTTATCTGGCAGATGACGGTCAGTAACATACCGTTCGGTTAATGTAACACAGGCTTTAATAGCCTCAGGCGTATAAAGCACATTATGGTGGTCTTCATACTTCTCTTTAATGTTATTAAGTATCTCTATTGTCTCCTCAATAGATGTAGGTTCAATCATTATCTTCTGAAAACGTCTCTCTAAAGCTCCGTCTTTTTCGATATGTTGTCTGTATTCATCAAGAGTAGTAGCACCGATACATTGGATATCACCACGAGCCAAGGCGGGTTTAAGCATATTGGCTGCATCAAGTGATCCTGTTGCACCTCCTGCACCAACAATAGTATGAATCTCATCAATAAAAAGAATAATACTGGAATTTTTACTCAGTTCGTTAAGTATGGCTTTCATGCGCTCCTCAAACTGCCCGCGGTATTTAGTACCGGCAACAATTGAAGCTAAATCAAGTGTAACAACCCTTTTGTCAAACAATACCCGTGATACTTTTTTGTCAATAATCCTGATAGCCAGACCTTCTGCAATAGCAGATTTTCCAACTCCCGGTTCACCAATCAATATCGGATTATTCTTTTTTCTCCGGCTTAATATCTGAGCCAGCCTTTCAATCTCTTTTTCTCTGCCAACAATAGGATCGAGGCGTCCCTCTTCGGCAGCTTTAGTTATATCTATACCGAAATTATCGAGAACAGGTGTTTCGGAACTGCTTTTAACTGATCCTCCAGGCTTTGAACTTTCTGAACCGGATGAAGAAAAAGGGCTTTCCTGATCATCGTCAGGTGGAAAGTCACTACTGCTTGACGGTTTCATTGTTTCCATCAATTGCTGTACTTTATCGTAATATATATGTTCTTCTGTCATGATTTTCCAAATAAAACTACTTTTCTCTTTTAAAATAGCCAGTAACAGATGTCCGGTGTTGATTGTTTCACTTTTAAGTGATTTGGCCTCTAAATGTACAAGTTTCAAAATACGTTCTGATGATTTTAAAAGTGGTATGTTTTTTATCTGATGGGGTTTTTCTGCTATTAAATGTTTATCAAGAGCCTCTTTGATTTTTTCAAAATCAAAATCTAAACTTTGAAGTAAGGTTATAGCAGTGCCTTCTCCTTCGCGTATAATACCAAGCATTAAGTGTTCGGGTGAAATATAATGATTACCTAAGCGCTCAGCTTCTTCTTTACTGAACGAGATTACATCTCGTATTCTTGGTGAAAAATTAAGGTCCATATTAATAATTATCTCTGTTTTTTAATACTTTAAACGATAAAATGTCACAAATAGTTTTATAAAATGTGAAAATATTCATTTCATTTTAATTAGTCAAAAATAATATAAAATCTCTTAATCACCTATCTTTATTAATTGTTAATAAATTGTAGGTTCAAAATCTTTTTGATTCGGTAGATTATGACTAAATTAGTGCGTTTTTTGAATATGGCTTAAAAGCCTTTTTTTTTGTATATAAAATAAACTAAATTTTTATTATAAATGGCTGAAGGAGAAAGAATAATACAAATTGACATAGAAGAGGAAATGAAATCCGCTTACATCGATTATTCTATGTCGGTAATTGTTTCAAGGGCATTACCTGATGTACGTGACGGTTTAAAGCCTGTTCATCGACGGGTTTTATTTGGAATGAGCGAATTAGGGATGGCATCAAACAAACCATATAAAAAATCTGCAAGAATAGTAGGGGAGGTTCTGGGTAAATACCATCCGCATGGTGATTCTTCAGTATATTTTGCAATGGTAAGGATGGCTCAAGAGTGGTCTTTACGTTATCCGCTTATCGACGGACAGGGAAATTTTGGTTCTGTTGACGGTGACAGTCCGGCTGCCATGCGATATACTGAGGCGCGGCTTGGTAAACTTGCTGAAGAGATACTGAAAGACTTAGATAAGAATACTGTTGACTTTCAGTTGAATTTTGATGATTCGCTTAAGGAGCCAACTGTTATGCCAGCACGTATTCCTAACCTTCTAATAAATGGTGCTTCAGGAATTGCTGTAGGTATGGCAACCAACATGCCTCCTCATAATTTACATGAAGTTATTAAGGCTGCAATTGCACTCATAGAAAATCCTGATATTGAGATTGAAGGATTAATGGAGTTCGTTAAAGCACCGGATTTCCCTACTGGTGGTATAATTTATGGGTATCAGGGAGTAATAGACGCGTTTAAGACAGGTAGGGGAAGGGTTATGGTTCGTGCTCGTACTGAGATAGAAACTGACTCCCATGGAAGGGAGAAAATTATAGTCTCTGAAATCCCTTATCTTGTAAACAAGGCAGAGCTGATAATAAAGATCGCCGATCTGGTTAATGATAAAAAGATTGACGGTATATCAAATGTAAATGATGAGTCTGACCGTCAAGGAATGCGTATAGTTATTGACCTTAAGAGAGATGCTATTGCAAATGTAGTACTCAATCACCTGTATAAATATACTGCGCTACAAACATCGTTCAGTGTTAATAATATTGCACTGGTAAAAGGAAGACCTAAACTGCTAAATATCAAAGAACTTATTCATTATTTTATTGAACACAGGCATGATGTTGTAGTCAGGCGTACTCAATATGAATTTGATCAAGCAGAAAAACGAGCCCATATTCTTGAAGGTCTGATTATTGCCAGTGATAATATTGATGAAGTAATTAAGATCATAAGAGCTGCTCAAACACCTGATGAAGCGCGTGAGAATTTAATTGCCAGGTTTAAACTTTCTGATATTCAGTCGCGTGCAATTGTAGAGATGAGGCTTCGCCAGCTTACCGGACTTGAACAAGACAAGCTAAGGACTGAGTATGATGAACTTATAAAAGAGATTTCTCATTTGAAAGATATCCTGAGTAGCATTGAGATGAGAATGGATATTATTAAAGAGGAACTAAATGAAATAGATAGAAAATATGGTGATGAACGACGTACCGATATAGTTTACAGCTCTGAAGAATTCAATCCTGAAGATTTTTACGCTGATGATGAGATGATAATAACAATATCTCACATGGGCTATATTAAACGTACTCCATTAACGGAGTTTCGTACCCAGGGCAGGGGAGGTGTAGGAGCTAAAGGCTCAACTACACGTGATCAGGATTTTATTGAGTACATCTATCCAGCTTCGATGCACAATACAATGATGTTCTTTACGCAGAAAGGTCGTTGTTTCTGGCTTAAGGTATATGAGATGCCTCAAGGAGCAAAAAACACCAAAGGGCGTGCTATACAAAATATGTTGAATATTGACCCGGATGATAAGGTAAAGGCATTTATCAAAGTTAAGAAACTAAATGATGAAGAGTACCTGAATAGTCACTATATCATTATGGGAACTAAAAAAGGTATAATAAAAAAATCATCATTGAAAGATTACTCTCGTCCACGCATAAATGGTGTAAATGCAATAACCATTAAAGAAAACGATGAGCTGCTACAAGCCAGATTAACTGATGGAAATGCTGAAATCCTCATGGCCACCAAGTCAGGCAAAGCAATACGTTTTAATGAAAAACAGGTTCGCAGTATCGGACGTACCGGAGCAGGTGTACGCGGAATAACTCTTTCATCTGATGTTGATGAAGTTGTTGGCATGATATGTGTAACTAATCCTGATGAAAATATTCTTGTTGTTTCAGAAAAAGGTTATGGAAAACGTTCCAGACTTGATGATTACAGGATAACACACCGGGGAGGTAAAGGAGTAAAAACAATGCGCATAAGTGAAAAAACCGGCAATCTGATAACAATAAAGAATGTTACTGACAATCATGATCTGATGATTATTAATAAATCGGGAATCGCAATCAGACTTGCTGTGAATAAGATAAGCGTACTGGGAAGAGCTACTATGGGAGTTCGTTTAATAAACCTTTCTAAAAAGCAAGATGAGATAGCCTCAGTAACAAAAGTGGCTTCTTCAGAGAGCATAAATGATGATGTTAAGGAGAGTGAAATAACTGAAGATGAGAATTCCTCAACCGAAACAAATGAATAATAATGATAAATTAATTATATTTGTAACAAACTATTTATTAAAACTATTTTGAAATGAAACGATTTGTTCTATTTTTTATTTTTGTGTTTAGTGTTTCAGCGGTATTTGCCCAGAAAGGGAAGGTAGCCGCAGCAGATACATATCTGACAACGAATGATTTAGAGTCTGCCAAGAAAGCAATTGATCTTGCTTTAGAAAATGAAAAGTCTAATACCTGGCCTAAAACTTATATTATTGCAGCCAAAGTTTACACTGAACTTGCCAAAGCAGGTAAAGAAGACAAAGGTGTATTAAAAGCTTTTAATTTTTACAAAAAAGCTATTGAATTAGATGAAAAGGGGAACGAAAAAGGAAAACAAATAGGAAAATATGAAAAAGATATTCTTTTTGCATTGACTTTTTTCAACTCAGAACTAACAAATGCAGCTATTGAAGGTTTTAATAATGAAAATTTTGAAAAGTCTTTTAAAGCTTTTGAAGGTGTTTTAGAATTGAATGCTACTATAGCTAAGCTACAGGATGTGCCTGAAGATCAAGCTAGTATTGATACAACGATTATCTATAATTGTGCTTTAGCTGCTTATAACATTGAAGATTGGGATAATGCAGAGAAGTATTTCAAAAAAACTATTGATTTGGATTTTGGTGGAGGAGATGCAGTCCTTTTATTAAATCAGGTTTATAGCAATACCGGTGATTCTGTTAAGATGGGCGATAACCTTAAAGAGGGGTTCCTGAAGTATCCTGAAGATGATAGAATTCTTACTTCTTTAATCCAATATTATTTATCAACAAAACAGAACGATGCTGCATTGAATTATCTTAACACAGCTATTGAGAAGGATCCTGAAAATGCTTCATTTTTTTATGCTCGTGGTGTGCTTAATGAGTCTGTAGATAAAGATAAAGCTATTGAAAACTATAAAAAAGCTATTGAAATAGATCCACAATTTTTTAATGCGTTATATAATGTTGGAGTTATTTATTATAATAAAGGAGTAGAACAGCAAAATAAAGCTAATGAGCTATCTGATTATAAAAAATTTGAGAGTAAAAAGAAAGAAGCTGAAGTATTTTGGGAGCTGGCTTTGCCATATATGGAGAAGGCTATAGAATTGCAGCCTGACAATCCTGATGTACTGGAGAGTTTAAAAGGTTTATATTACCGTTTCGACAAAATGGATAAGTATAATGAGATTAAAGCTAAAATTGAGGCGTTATAATTAATATGATTTCAATATACAAAAAAAAGGTTGTTCTTAGGGACAACCTTTTTTTTGTATAAGCGTAGATACCGCTAAAGGTAGGGTTATAAATTTATTTGCTATTTTGAAGCAATATGTCAAACTTAACATAATATCAATAATTCGACAAACTTTTTTATTAAGTGCCTGATAATGAACGTTCTTTTTTGTGTACTCTTTGGAATAAAAAAAGGGATATATCTATAAAATATACCCCTTTTAACTCTCCTTTCTGTTAAAATCTTAATACCTGTAAGCTCTCCAACCCATCAGTTGAATTTTTGCAGGCGTATCATTGTGATAAGACCCAGTAAATTGAGGTGAATTAGACCTAACAATAGGCATAAAATTTACTAATACATTATTAACTACCTCCCCATCTCCAATAGCACTACCTTGTGAAAATTGCCTAAATCCATCCAGATGCCCATTTACAGTTACACCAACAACATACATATCATCATTACTATCCTCCCAATAGCCTGAAATCAACCTAATACTTTGAAAAAAAACCAATACTTCACTATCAGTGTTTGCCCCAATGTGATGATTTAAAAAGTCATCATAATCATCTATTATAATTTTCTCATAAAAAGGCTCAACAATTACACGCTCACTTTCTAAGAAGTTTTTTGCCATCTCTGTAAATTGCGCTTTTGTTATTTCCTTTATCGCAACATCATTACTTATAGTCATATTCATTTTTTCTTGTTTTAAATTTGTTTTGTTAATCTTTATTTCTCTCTCTTTTACTCTTTCGGATAAACCGATACAGCCACTCACACCCAGCCCAAAGGAGCCTAACAGCAATAATAGCAGCAACGTTCTGAACTTCGCTGATAACTTGAATAATACTTTCATGTGTAATTAAATTTATTAATGTTATACTTGTGAA
The DNA here is from genome assembly GCA_965371855.1 of uncultured bacterium. Lineage (GTDB taxonomy): Bacteria > Bacteroidota > Bacteroidia > Bacteroidales > Marinilabiliaceae > JAADEM01. The sequence goes on along the minus strand of CBDUZZ010000001.1, from coordinate 21,136 downwards.
AAATTCACTTAAAAACTTTATCATTATGTTTTATATTTCAGGCGGCGAATTTGTACTAATACTATCAACACTATTAATCATCTTAACCATAGTATACTACTTAGGTTATCGACATGGGAAAACTAAAAATTAACATTCATTCCAGTTTTCAACCATATAGCTCTTAATTTAATCAAATACCTATCACCAAGTTCATACTTAAACCACGTAAACAAATCATGCTCTTTACCAAAAAGAAAACCTGAATTTATACCCAACTGCTTATTATAATACCTCATACCAAACTTATTATAAACATCTTTCAATTCAGATGTAGTCAATTCCTCACATGATTCAATTATAGTATTCTCATCCGTACCATATTGCGCCATTGCTTCCCAAATTCTCTCTGTAATAATTCCTGTTTTAGTACTATCTGCGGTTTTTCTCCTTAATAAAAACAGCAGTGGAAGCAAAAGCAACCACCACCATTTTTTAACCAACTTCACAACAGTATTAGATATTTTTCCAAGCATCTTTGAAAGTATTTACATCCAAATCGTACTTACTTTCTATCTGGCACATAGCCTTCACGATTGGATAAATATTATCCTGATTCCATTCAAAACCCTTATACTTCTCTCTACCTGTTTCTTTCACAATAAATGCTACATACGCATTTGTATTGTTTTCTGATGGGGGAGCCCATATACTTATCATTTTCTGAATAGTATTAACACCCCTGTAATAATGCGTTCTCATATTCCGTAATGATGCACGTACTCCCCACATCATAGAACTAAACGTCTCGAACTCCGTATCTGTTCCCTCTACTTTATGTTTCCATCCTGTATTTGTTTTCCGAAGATTTAACGGGTTATTGTTCCTTACACCCCTTGTCTGGTCTGAACCAGTATTGGGTATATGTTTCCTTTTTGGTCTCAATACTATAGCCATAATTCCAATTATTAAAAGGAGCGCACTAATTAGCACGCTCTTTTTTTTGTTAATTTTTATTCTCATTTTCTGTCTCCCTTTCTGCTATTGCTTTGAATGCATCAATAGCGGCATCTAATGCCCTCACAAACTTTATTACTACTTTTAGTTTGTCTAATGCCTTTAAGATTTGATTCAATACTTTCATGTTACTTTCGTTTTATGTAAGTTCCAAAATAATCTTTGGCAGGATTAGCAACCATCTGCAAATCGGGAATAGTTAACTTTTTAGTGTCCACACAATAAAATCCTACAAACCATTTAACACCCAAATTTGTTTGCATTTTTACCATCCACAAATCACTTTTTTTGCTTTTCGTTTTGCTTTTCTTTTTGTGAGGCGAAGCAATAAAAGAGATAAAACCCCTTGACTTGCTTTTGTTCCAACCTATAATACAAGGACGTCCGTTTTTGTCAGTCTTAACCTTAGACCCTGAACGTTTTTTTATTGGCCTTTGCGCTTGATAACTTCTATCATACTGCATACCATTTTGATTTCCGTAATTTCTGTCATACATAATTAAACCCTCCATTTTTTACGGCTACCACCAAGCAGATACCAACCACCGATAATAAGAACTAAAGCAACGCCGCCATAAATAGCAGCCTTCTTTTTGTTTAATCTCAACCATTCAACAGCAGATGTATAGTAACCTTTTAACCTATCGAGGAATGATATTTTAACTACAACACTTTGCGCCTTACTTGAAGGCCGATAAGTTGACGGATTATGACTAACACTTATTGACTTATGGCTTATGCCTTGTGCAGCATTCTTTAAGCCCAAAGCTATCTGTTCAACAAGGTGAGGATTACGTTCTACGTTTTTCCTATCAAGAGTTTCGATAATCTTATCGACTTTCACAACTCCCGAATCAATAACCTTTGCAGCCATCTCTCCAACTTTCGTTTTTCCGAGTGCTTTAATTGCCGTAACAACTCCCGCACCTGCGAGCGGACCGCCTACAACAGTCGCGGCAATTCCGAGGATTGTTTTCCCAACACCACTCGATACTATTTTTTTTGCGAAACGTCCTGCCCCTCTTAAGAGATTACCAAAAAAAGTACCTCCTTTTTTTCTACTAAATAAACCCATTTTATTATCCTTTCTTTATTTTGTTTGTCTTGTTATGCCTGGTCAATGAATACAATCTGATAAGCGGCACCAGCCGTCTTAACAACTTTTACGGTTTCAACATCTGACACGTCAACAAGTGCCATATTCTTAAATCCGTAATATGCTACTTCGCCAGCGCCATCATTAAACACGCTGCATAAATCATTTTCTTTCTCCATTTTTGCCTTTAGCTCCTCAGGCATATATGTAACACTTTGTCCGTTTGTTTTTACAAGCTCTAATTTCTCTAAACTTGTAAACGGAAAAGCCCCAAGCTCTTTGTCGGTTACTCCGTATTCTTTCAACGTTTCATCGGCATTGATAACGATAGGATGATAAACAATAACTCGTTCGACTATATCTCCATCTTCCATTCCGTAAACAACATAGACTTTACCAGAATCTAATCCAGTCAAATCTATTTCAAGATACCTCTGGTCAGATAATGCGGCAGCCCCATCCATACCAACGGCAACAATTCCACGAGACCCAGTACTTTTATCAATAAACAGCCCTTCGCCTTGACTTGCTATCTCAAATAAATCCGCTAACAACATTCTGGGGGATACTTGCTCATGTGTTCCCTTTGCACCATTAACACGGCCTATTTCAATTTTTTCACTTGCAAGATTTCCGTTTTTAGTGATGATAATTTCAGAAACAGGCTTGTAGATACGAACCGTTCTGTCTGTTTTTCCTGTGATAGTTTCAATTTTCATTTTTGTACTTTTTATTATTAAATTATGAAGCACAAAAAAAAGCACCCTGAGAGGGGCACTTTATTAGTTCTTTTTATTTGTTTCTTTTTATTTTCTTTTTTTTCTATATAATACGTATTACAGTTTCAACTTCCTGTACTTCCAAACCTTCATACTTAGCTAAATGATGCAATAAAATCCTTTTCTTACCCTGCGGGAGCTTTAAATACTTTTTTATCTCATTTACACGCATTCGGGCAGTAGGAGAGGAACAGCCATAAAAATCTCTTATATCCTGTATTGTTAATTCCATATTCTTAATTTTTATTATTATGTTAACCATAATTCGCGTTAACCTATACGTTTTCAAACCTTTAAGCTCCACTCCGTTTTTCGACCTTGAGTCACCGATTAATAAATACAACTCCATGCTAAAAGTGGCCTATTGCTTCGCCAATATTTAAGAAAGAGTGTTTAAGGGGTAAATAGGATTAAATTTGCAATATCATTTGTGTTTGTTTAAACTCTTTTTTTATCTCCTTTATTTGCTCTTTATAGATTTTTACTTCCTGTATTACGGTTTGTTTTATTACCTGAACATCTTTTTTAACTTCCTGAAATATCTCTTTACAATAATCATAAAAAAGGTTAGGGATATGTTGAAACCCTGCGAGACTTAACAAATCAATTGCAACACTAACCGTATAACTGTAATCAGTTTCATACACTTTATCTTTTTTTAGATACTTTTCAGACATCTGCGAAAACTCTGTTATTTCATCATTATAGACCTCTATTTGTAAATTTTTCATTTTACTAACAGATTGCGAGCTGTACCAGATACGCCCCTGAACACTCATTTTATCCTTATTTTTTCCTTTGTGTCCTTTGGTCATGTACTTTGATATGTATGCTGCAATATGATTAACACCTTTGAGACTTTCAATATCAATACTATTTGGCTCTCTCCAACTTGTTTGTACTCCCTTTTTATATGCTTTTCGTATTCTATTAATGAACTTCTCTTTACTTTCGTATTTGGGTTTATACTCTTTTGCTCTCATTGTCCAATACTCAGGCCATGTTAAAGCATTCATTTTTTTACTGTATTCATAGACGTAACCCATTTTATTAATAATCCTGTTCCATATCTGTTTTACTTCTTTTACAGGTAGAAAAACGTCCGTAAGTAGATGAAAATGCAAATTAAAATTATCTTGTTTCTCTGCTTTCCAAATGTATTTTTTTACATTGTATTTCTGCCTTAATTCCGTAATGAATTGATTGAGTGCCTTTTCTTTTATCTCTTTATCAGAGTGTACTTGTTTACTGGGAAGCGTTAACGTCAGGAATGATATTTTATTTTTGTGCCGGGACTTGGTGACAATTTCAGGATGGACGGAGTATAAAAACCAATAGACCGCTTTTTTAAGTGCTCTTTGGCCTTTCTTGCTTATTTCGCCTTTCTCTGCTTTTATGGTTGGAATTTCCGAGCGTTGAAAATTTACATCTGTTCCCAATTCGGTGAATATTCTGTTATAAAGAGTGACACCGACAGGCGAGACCGAAAGATAAGGCATCTTAATAAATCCGTTTTCTAAAACTCTTGGTTGATATTCAAGCATTTACATTGGTTTTTTTGACTTCTGGGCGTAGAGACAAGCCAACTGTTTACGGCCTACCTTTTGACCGTTCTAACTTATTGATATTCAGTTTATATGAGGTAAATAATAAACCTCTACATTTTTAATCCTATAATCCTGATATGTTTCTGATGCTATATTCTCATACAAAAAACGACCTTGATTTATTGCTATGACCTGATAGATTCTTTCATCACCCTGAAACATGAAATAATCATTTTCAATCAGATTTCTATCTTTTACTAAGACTCTGCGATAATTCATTTTATATAACTTTAGACATATTAACCAACTCTAAATCAATAACTTTAGCCTTATCAAAATGTATAACAGCTTTTGTTTGTTCATACTTATTTAATTCACTTTCAATATTATTTATCTGCTGGTGATAACTAATAATCTGATATTTCAGTGTAGTTAATTTCTGACGTTCAACAACTCTATTTAATTCCATACAAATACTACGAAGAGCATAAAGACAATAATAGATAGAGGCATAAACTATGAAATTACCGTTTTCAGTTCCTGACATATTAACCGCTTTCATTAGATTGCTTACAATGCCATTTGATAAATCATTTATTTTTCTTTCTGCCTGTAAGATATTTTGCTGTCTTAAATTGCTGTTGGGCGTGAACAAAAGATAATTTTGACGGTAGGTATAGTAAACAGATGCGTAAACTTCATTTATGAAATAAAGTTGCTCTGTCAGATGCTTATTAATCTTTTTTAGAAATGTTTGCGCTTTCTTTTCCTGCAGGAACTCAAAGCCGTAACCATTGCCGAGCTTGACAACATATATATTGTCTATTTTACAATACTTTTTAAGGTTAATTTTTTTCATCATTGTTAAACGCTCATGAACCTAATAGGGTACACTTAACGCAACAATGATAAGTAAAATATTTATAATACTTTACATAATATCAATTCTAAGACAAGCGGTGGATGAATGGAGTACTAACAAGTTTGATAAAACGGATATTTGAATATATAACAGCAGTTGTCAATCGCTGATGAGAAATTTATGTACTGAATCAACAGTAGTATTTCACCAAACATTTTTACTTTCAAAAATAGATACATCTTGTTTAACATAGTTAAGGGTTTATTATTGAACAATTCAATCACTCAACGATAATCTCATCAATAAAGAGCCATACTTTAGAACCGGGAGCGCTATGCCACTCAGGTGCTACACCAAAGTTTTTAACCTGAACTTTTAAATAACGACACTCAACAGGCTTAAAACCTAATTCAAAGTCTACAATTTGAGAGGCAGAATTGGCAGGAATGATATTTTTTGTACTGGCAATCTTTTTGAATACTTTTCCATCAGTACTAACGAAAGATAAAACTTCTGTAGGTAATAAAATCCATGCCCCTGAATTTTGCATACAACCGACTGTAACCTTTTCAATTTTTTCTTTACTGCCAAGATCTATCACCACTTCACAATCGTTACCTTCATATGCCTGCCATTTACCATCACCAAAATTCTTACTACCACGTAAGCTGTTGACAAGACAGCCATCACCACCTCCGGTATATTTATGACTGTACGATTGCAAATATGTAACTTTAGCAGCTGTAGCTTTATGTATTTTAATACTTTTTGAAACCGGTTGACCTACAGGCCTACCATTTTTAACTACGGTTGCACGAATAATCCCTGATTCTGATAATACAAACGGAGATTTATACACTAATGAATTGTTCATTAAATCTTCGTCATTTATTGTATATCTGATCTCTACATCAGGCATCTCAGCAGATAGAGCAATTTTTATGGTTTTTAATTCCCGGTCGAACTCTGTATCTATATTTACAGTATATACACTTTCAGCATAGTTAATATCCTTAAGCTTCAATACAGGAAATGTAGCTTCTACACGCTTTGTGAAGTCCTTCCAGTTTCGCAATTTAATAGGTGACCACAACGTTTCGGACATTGCCAATATTCTCGGGAATGTCATGTACTGCAAATGCTTTGCATTGGGTATATATTCAGTCCATAAGTTAGCCTGACCACCTAGAATATGCTTAGCCTGCTGTTTATTTAGTTCCTTAGGAACAGGATTGAAATAATAAACTTTTTCTAATGAATTAGCACCGTTAAATGCCTCAGGTTCAGAATCTACATCACCCTGATAATAATCAAAATAACATGGCGAAGTTGGTGTCATTACAACATCATGACCACCCTTCGCAGCCTCTATTCCTCCTTTCATACCTCTCCAGCTCATTACCGTAGCTTTGGGTGCCAGTCCGCCTTCCAGTATTTCATCCCAACCTAAAAGAGTACGGTTATTAGCATTTAAAAATTGTTCAATACGTCTTATAAAATAGCTTTGTAACTCCTTCTCATCGGCCAGTTGTTCATCTTTAATCCTTTTTTGGCACAGTTTGCATCTCTCCCACTCTTTCTTATTCGCTTCATCACCGCCGATATGGATGTATTTCGAAGGAAACAGGTACATAACTTCAGTAAGGATATTTTCAATGAACTGAAATGTTTCCTCTTTCCCTGCACAATAAATATCCGTAATTGGCCATATACCTCCCGGCAAAACGGTAAACGGTCCGCCTGTACATGAATATTGCGGATAGGCAGCAAGTGATGACGTTGTATGACCCGGCATCTCAATTTCCGGAATTACCGTGATAAACCTGTCATTAGCAAATGCAACAATCTCTTTGATATCCTCCTGCGTATAAAATCCGCCATAAGTAGTTTTTTCACCCGTTTTTTGTTGTGGACGGCTGTTCCAGGGAAGGTTTTCATGATCTACTCTCCAGGCTCCTATATCCGTTAATTTCGGATATTTTTTAATTTCAATTCTCCATCCCTGATCATCAACCAGATGCATATGAAAAACATTGATTTTATATTGTGCCAATTCATCAATAAGCTTTATCACCTCCTCTTTTGTGAAAAAATGACGTGACACATCAAGCATCATTCCACGCCATTTAAATGCCGGTTCATCATCTATCTCTATACCTTTGATTTTGTATGAAAAATCAGCAGGTAACTTTTTGTTATATATATCTGCCGGACAAAGCTGCATAAATGTTTGTAATGCGTAAAAAACACCTTCTGGTGTAGATGCATAGATTATCATTCCCTTTGTGCCGGTTTTGAGTATATACCCCTCTTTAGCTAATTTGATGTCTTTATTTATCGTTATTCTATCTTTTAAACTTACGCCATCCTCTATTGTTACAACTTTTAATTCTTTACCAGTGATCTCTTTTATGTGCTGTTTGAAAACTTTAATTCCGGATAATAATTCTATATCGTTTACGATAATTGTTGTGGCTAGTGAAAATGTAAACGAATTATCAGTAAAAAGTACACTTTTAGGGATTGGAATAAGCCGGTCTGGAACACTCTCAATGGTGTTTTTGCAACCTACAGTTACTATAAAAATCAATAATAGGGTAATAATAGAATTTCTCATGGCAATACTTATTAATCAATAATTATAAAAGTATAAAGATGAGAAAAAGAGAGTAAAACATACTGAACCAAATGTTCAGTATTAACAGCAAATGTTCAAATTAAAAAATAACCTGAGGACGATGTTTCTTAGAAGCCCACACTTCATCCAGTTCAAACAGGTCGTAATCAGGCCATTGATCCACGCCTCTTATCCCCCGCTCCATCATTTTGAATATGTCGTTGGCCAGTTGTGGTCCTTTCCAGTTTCCTGTGTTGAATAAAACAGTATATGCCCAACCATCTTGTTTGCGAACCATTAGTGCTGAGGTTCCTGCAAGTGTACCGGTCCTGAACCAGCCGTATTTGTTTACCCTTCGCCAACCAAGAGGGCTCATTCCCGGTGTAACAGGTGTAACCATTTGTTCGACAGACTCTTTTGATAAAACATCTTTAATAGTTGGCATCTCATCAACTGCAAGCAAAAGTTTAAGCAGATCGGTAGATGATGCGACCCATCCTCCGGCAGCTCCCAGCGTTTTCATATCATTACCACCGTATGAACGCAAAACCATCTCACCTGAACCTGAGAAATCTTCGACATAGTACGTTACTTCCGGTTCATAGTATTTAACCTCATATTCATTGCGGTCTTTTAGGTAACTACCTCCAATTTTCATATCAAAAATACCCTGATGGTATAGAACGTGAGTCTGAATATACTCTTCATATGGCATTCCGCTTACTTTGCTGATAACTTCACCCAGCACCATAAAACCGAAATTGGAGTAATAGGACATTCCTCCCGGCTTAAAATGAAGGCGTTTTGAAAGTACAAACTCTATTATATCCTGTTGATTAACAGGCAGTTTTTTATGTAGTTTATGTGCAACAACCCCTGGCATAAACATCTGATCTCCCCACCTGGTTGTCCAGCCTCCCGAATGATTTAATAAATTAAGAACGGTTATCTGCTCAACTTTTTTATCTCTGTAATTAAGATATACCGAGTCATTCAATATGCCATCAACGCCAAAAACATGCTGGTCGAGCTTTAAAGCACCCTCTTCAATAAGTTTAAAAATACCTACTGCTGTAATTAACTTTGACACACTGGCAACACGAAACTGATGGTAAGGCTCAACAGGTACTTCATTCTCTTTGTCTGCATATCCATACCCTTTAGTATATACCAGTTTACCATCTTTAGCAATGGCAATGGAGGCTCCAACCATCTCTTCACGTCGCATGAACCGTTCTACCTGCTTTTCAATCGCTTTAAATTCACTGTGTTCAGAATAAAAATTTGTGATATGAAAAGAAGAAGGATGATTCTCAGGTGCTGTAAAGTTATTCCCGAAAGACTCCGATTCCGGAGCCACAAAGGAATTACCTATGAGAATGGTTGCGCCAAGAGAGGCTATTATTAGTGTTTTTGTAAATGTCTTTAGTATCATTCAAGCTGTATTGAATGCTGCAAAAATATATATTTTATGATGAAAAAAAAAATTAAACCTATTTTCCTTTGTTTTTCATGAAAATCAGTGTGCTGAGTCTGATAAAAATGATTAATGCAACAGGAAAAGCCACCGGAGGAAGCTGTTGAGGAATTATTTTCCAACCCACCAAAACAATTAAAAGCGCACCCCACGTAATAAATCCCAATATTTTAAAAAAGCCTTTTTCATCTATTCGTTTCAGATATAAAAACAATATGAGGTTCGTAGGCAACGCCCATAATATATTATAGTTAGCTTCTGTAGTAGAGTGTTCTGTAAAAAACCATAAGTAAAATATAATAAATCCTAATAATCCAATTACAAGAAGCAATAATCTATCAATAATTATAAAACGTCTTTTTGTTTTAATTTCATATATAAGCAATGTGCCAAGAATGATAAAAAATAACCATGTAATTAGTTCGGGTGTTTTTTCAGAATTGCTTTTTGTATTAGCCGGAAATTTTAATAACTCCTTGTCACTTTTTATTAATGGTTTAGTTTCATTATTTCGTTTTACACTTGTATGTATAAAGTAGTCTTTTAGATAAACGGGCAGAAACATACTTTCATAAGCAGTAATTTTACTGTCAATTTTGCTGCCGAGTACCAGGTCAATACCATCGCGTGTCCACGGTTGCCTGTTTAGATCAAGGTGTATCATATCACGGAAAGACATATTCAGTGTATCCCTGCTTTCATATACTATTTCACCATCTAACGAACTGAAAATAATATCACGTATACGCGTAGCACAATTATCATAGAAAAAATCATAACGGTAAAATTTATTATCGGGCTGTTTATTTATCTCCAGTGCCCTAAATAATTTTTGCTTTTCGTTATTTGTCAAATTCAAAATTTGCTCTGTAACACCTCGGTTGTCTCTGAAATAGGAAGGTAAAAAATATTTAAAATTGTCTACCGAAAGCATATAATCAAGTTCACCATTAGCAAACTTCCCATAAAAATTAGGAGTATCGAAGTCGAATGTACCATAGTTATACACTTCATCTATATGCATTGAATCATCATAAACCCTTATAGCACTATGACCAAATATTGAATAGAGTTCATCACCCGAAGTACACGTTATAAGCGATATCCGGGCTGATTTAGATAGTTCTATCTGATTAACAGAAAATGCCGTAGTCATTAATACTACCAGCATGAACACAATGAAAATACGCTTCATTTTTTTTTTCGAAGATAGAAAAAAGATAGCTTTTTTGTTCACCAAAACCTAAAAAAATAAGGGTACTTGCTATCCAAAGTTGTTTTTTGATCATACATATAATATAGTTACATTGGTTCTACTACGAATTTTGTGGGTACGAAAAGACTGTTATTAAAACACCTCACCCCGGCCCTCTCCTCATAGGAGAGGGAGCAGTTATGACTATTTAGCCTCAATTTCCCTTCTCCTGTGAGGAGAAGGGTTAGGGTTGAGGTGAAAGATGAATAAGGATTTATATATTTCACTAAATAAATATGTCAATTTAGTGAATGATTAAATATCTATCCACGAAAATGGTAGTAGAGCCGTTATATTTATACTTTAAAGAATTAAAGAAGCAATTGCTCTATTAAAAAAAAGCAAAAAACTCGGTTTGAAATGAAACAGACATTTAATATTGAACAATTGGAATATACACGTCGACTCTATGATAACGTTTTGAGTTGGTACAAAAGTGCAGATTCTAAGGCGCAGGTGATTATTGCTATTGATGGTGGCTGCCATTTACATGTTATCGGTTTTTTAAGAGATATTTATTATACCAATATCAGAACTTTAATATAGTTTTTAGCCTAACAAATAAGGATATCATTATGTGATGTGGTTTTTTGGCTACATATATAATATAGTTATATTTACACTATATGCCGCTTTTGGCGGTATGAACAAGAAGTAGATTAACATCAAAATACAATGTATTTAGTAACGTAAGAAAAATAGTTTTAATTGATGACCAACTATAAGAATAAACATGGTTTAAGTAGAACCATACCGCAACATGTAAAAAAGAAAATAAGAATTAACTCCTTCTTTGGATGCGTTATTTGTGGTCATGCAATTGTAGATTATGAACATGTAAAACCAGAGTTCAATGATGCGAAAAAACATGACCCAAAATGCATGACATTATTATGCCCAAATTGTCATAGATTGGTGACAAATGGAGCACTAAGCAAAGAATTAGTAATGAAAAGCATGAAACATCCTAAATGTAAGTTAACAGGAAAATCTATACATGAGTTTTACCTCGAGAAAGAAGCATTGATCCAAATCGGATCTAATATTTTTAAGAACCTCCATATTATGCGATACAACTTAAAACCAATTTTATCAATAAAGGCAAGTTCAGACTTTGAACACCCGATGAAAATCAATGCAACTTTTTATAACTCTAAAAATGAGATATTGTCTGAGATAAGTGATAATATTTGGTATGCAAATACCAATCAACATGATATTATTTGTAGCGGTAAAGATTTTATTATTAAAGATGATAAGCAAGAGCTATTAAATGTAAAAAGAATTTCCTCTAAACACATTCAAATATGTAGACTAAATATGTTCGTAAATGGGTGGAAGATATTTATAGAAAATAACACTTTAAGCATTCATAATGTTGGAAAAAATATAACATATTCTATTGCCAATATAATATTTGAGGGAAAAAGAGGGAATGATACAGTTTGTGATATTTCGACAGTTGGACAATTCATTTTTGTAAATGGCCTTGATTTAAGTAAAAAATATAATGGGGCAATTAAAATTGTTGGAGAAACACCAGACAAGGTATTTATTACTAGGCCGGACTAATAGTCAAGCACCATGATTAATACAGATATTAATGAAATAATTACTAAGTTAAATTAACTTAGTAAATCTTCTATCAAATAATCAAAAATAATCAACTGCTATCCTGTCAGCCATTTTGGGTATACTACACAAAAATTCCGGTAATCACTTACATTATCAAACAGAGTAACTCTTGTTGATATATTGTTGTAACAATGTGCAACAGCTCTGGTAAGAAGAGCTGTTTTTTTGATACCGGAAGTAACAATAGCCGATAGGTTTTCTGCCAAAGAAGTAACTGTATAGCCAACATCAGAGAATATAGTCATATCCTTATCGTTTATTGCCATAACCGGCTCAAACATCTGATTGTTCATCGAAACAACCTCAATCCTACCACTTGTTGTTTCTACAACATATACCGGGTCAAGAAAAAAATCCATAAACCAGTCGGCAAGCTTCTCAATAAGTTCATCAAAGTGTAACATATCAATTATCTTTTTACTTAATTTGTAATTAAATTTATCTGTTTTCACATAAGCAATATTCAAATTTATAGTGTTTATCACACTGTTTTATAATATATTAAGTGGTTTATGCACTGCTTAATTAAAACTAAACAAAACCTTATGACTTAATTATAACTTTATTTTACTTGACTTTTTACTTAATTTTATCTAACTTTTTACTAATTTTATTGCTTAATTAGCCCTATTCTATGTCTGATGACTTTATATACCGAACAATTCCGGAAGAGATGGCGGAGCTGTGGAATAACTTTCTGCCCGGTATAGATAGAGTTGTGCTTATTGCAGGAGATGGAGATTACAGTGATTGGATTGCTGCTGAATGGTTAAGAAAAGGAGATAATTACGATAAGAAAGAGCTCCTGTTATCTGAAGAAATATCAATCAAGTTGTTGAAAACCAGGCAGCACAAAAGCGATTTTCAATGGATAACGAATCAACAAATACCATTCTACACTAAACATGAAGAGAAGAGTATAGGCCAGCTTACCCTGTTTAATGAAGATAAATACCTAATATTAGTTGTAAGAGTTAAACTCCCAGGCCGAACTCTGTCGGATGTTTTCTATCTGTTTTTCAGAAATGACAAAAGTAACTTTGGTATTAGTCATGACTCAACTCCTATTGACACTTCACAAAAAAGTATCATAGGAATATTGGCAGTTAATTTTGCCATGATAACATTTGATAATCTTTCTATAAGTCGTCATAATCTGGAGTATATCAAGCAACAGGTCAAAGAGCTGCTGGTTTATCACACAACCAGACAAGACAAAACTAATAATAGAGGATTATCAGAGTGGAAAAGAGATTGGGCACAGGCAACTCTTAATGAGATAGGCGAAAGAGATGGCGTTAATTATGTTTACCGGGATGATGCACTTAAATTGTTGACAGAAAATAGCTATTCACACAAAACATTAAAGCAAGCACTTGAAGAGGCAATAAAGCTAGCCAGATTGATGACACCATTAAACAGCAGTGAAGATGTAATAATAGAAAGTTTCTACGTTAAGTTTACAGATGTAACTTCCGTAACAAATAGAGTAACGCCACAAAGCGAAACAGAAACAATAATCACTCGTATGGATAAAGCTTTTCTACTACTCGATAAACTGGAAAATGCATCACAAAAATTACTTCTGCAAAATATACAGCCAAGTAGCGAACGAGTAGGAAAAGCAATGGAGCAGCCGATAACAGCACCGGCAATTCGGGACGCACTGAAGAAACATCAAAGCAGAGTTTTACAGTTGCTAAACAAATATCCTGACAGATGGCTATATGTCCGCAGTCAGTTCAGACCAGTGATAAATCTTTTTCCTAAAAACAATCCTGGTAATATTAGAGCAGTTTAATATCATTGTTTACACATGTAACACAAAGAAAGGGGTTCTGTTATTTAGGACTTGCAAGAAAACTCTATAAATATTCATAAAATGTCATTGTGAACGAAGTGAAGCCTGCCTGCAACAGTCAGGCAATCTATAAAAAAACTTAATCTGTTATCATTGCACCAATCAATTCAGTTGGTGAAGAGAATCCATGTTTTTCACAATAAGCCTCTATCCCATCAATGACCTTAACAGATACCAGCGGATCAATAAAATTAGCTGTACCTATCTGTATTGCTGATGCTCCTGCAAGTAAGAATTCAACTGCATCAGTAGCGGTCATTATGCCTCCCAGTCCTACAACCGGAATTTTTACTGCTTGTGATACCTGCCATACCATCCTCAGGGCTATAGGTTTAACGGCCGGTCCTGACAATCCGCCTGTAATTGTAGATAAAAGCGGACGGCGACTCTCAGCATCAATAGCTATGCCAAGTAGAGTGTTAATTAGCGAAACCGAATCAGCCCCCTCCTGTTCAACAGCATGGGCAATTTCAGCAATATTTGTAACATTGGGCGACAGCTTCACCATCAGATGTTTTTTATAAACCTTACGCACAGCATTAACAACAGCAACAGCCGATGGGCAACTAGTTCCGAATGCCATACCCCCCTCCTTCACATTAGGACAAGAGATATTCAGTTCAATGCCGGGAATATTCTCAAGCTCATTAACCCTGCATGCTACCTCCTCATACTCCTCTACCGTTGAACCCGATACATTTATCAGCATATTGGTGTCGTAATCCTTTATCTGCGGATAGATATCTGATATAAAATAGTCAATGCCTTTATTCTGCAATCCTACAGCATTAAGCATCCCCTGCGGTGTCTCCGCCATACGAGGATAGGGATTTCCTTCGCGGTGGTTAAGCGTTGTTCCTTTAACAATAATACCCCCCAACCGGGAGATATCAAAAAAGTCCATATACTCCTGACCGTACCCAAATGTCCCTGAGGCAGTCATTACCGGATTCTTCAGCTTTAATCCGTTTAAATCTACAGTTAAATCTACCATTTCAAATAAGTTGAATCAAAAACAGGACCATCAGTACAAGTACATTTATGGCCTTCCACAGTATCAGTAACACAACACAAACAGGCTCCTATCCCGCATGCCATATGGTTTTCGAGTGACACTTCACATTTAATATTATGATTTTTTGCATATTTGGCAACAACACGCATCATAGCATCCGGACCACATGTATAAATATGGTTATATACCGGCGAGTCTGTACGCATCAAAGGGTGATGAATAACAAAACCTTTTGTCCCCATCGAGCCATCTTCTGTAGTAACATTAACCTCTCCCACATGCTCATACTCCTGCAGCGCTATCAGTCCGCTCTTATCACGTGCTCCAAGCAGAAATCGCGGGATTATCCCTTTCTCTTTTAACCTTCTGCCCAGAAATAGAAGCGGAGCAACACCACACCCACCTCCTACCAGTAAAATTTCTTTTGTTTGAGGTTCTGAAAATGAGTTGCCAAGAGGATAAACTAAGTTCAATTTGTCACCTTTTTGCAACCTGCCCATCAATCTTGTACCCTCACCTATCTCCTGAATTAATAGCTTTATACGGCTCTTTTGCTCATCCACATCATGAATAGAAATAGGTCGGCGAAGAAAAGTATTTGGACCGTTATCCACCTTAACCTCCACAAACTGTCCGGGATACATTTCAGGCAATTTTCTGTCGAGTTGAAGGGTTAGAACAACATATTCCGGATTAAGCCTTATGTTTTCAACAACAGCAAAATCATCAATATATTTTTTTATCAATATTCCGGACATAAAAATATGTTTACATTTGTAACATTCATTTAATTTTCAAAGATACCAAAATTTATCTTTTGAAAAAATATTAATCCCCAACGCAACCTTTTGACAATATCATCATCATAAAAGTAAATAACAGCTATTAAACCCAAATATATTGTTAGCAAAAATTATGGCGCAACCAATATAGAATAGTATTCATCATTATGATAACGACAAATTTAAGATTATGAAAAACAATACTCTTCTGCTAGGATTACTATTTATATTTATTTTGGGATGTGAGAAAAATGTGAAAATTGATGAACTTCCTTGCCGTTATACAGATTTCAAATATTACAATAACGAGTCATATTCTTTAGGTGAAATGTCAGATGATTACATCTTGATAGGCAGTGATTCAAGTAATACAGATAATTCGATAATAGATTTTATTAAATCAAAGGATTATATTGACCAAAACTACGATTTTGAGATTTTCAAGAATAGTAATTACAGATACAAATATTTAGGATTAAGACTGAATAGGACATGTAGTTGTAGTGAAATAGCATGGATACTTAACGATGTAGAGCAAAATCCAATCATAGATTATGCTCATTATACAACTCAAACAGATGACTGTACAAACCTGATATGGGAAACTATCGGAGAACTTTGTGTGAATAGTTACAGCAATATCTTTTTTGTAAAAGTAAAAGACCCTAATGATATATCACATTTAAACAAGACAATTGTTGAAACAAATACCAAGATTAGAGAACAGAATCAATTTATGAATGATTGGTATTCATTATACGCTGACAAAGATTCAAAAGGAGATGCTCTACAGATGGCAAATTATTTCTATGAAACAGGTTTGTTCGAGGCTAGTGAACCAGATATTATTAAGATAGTTGTGGAATAACTTTTGCTAACAATACACTTAATTATTTACCTAAACAAAAGTTCTATGAAAAAAACATTAATGGCTCTGCTCCTGTTCATTGCAACAGGAACAACCCTTCTGAATGCCCAGAAACAGTACATCTACCTGAATAATGGAAGTGTAATAAAAGGCAAAATCATTTATACAGAAAACCAGGATTTGATAAAAATACGTTCAGCCGGCAACATATTTGTGTATAATCGTCAGGATATTGATACTATTATCTACAAGGCAACAGGTGCAACAAGCCCGCTTGAGTTTAATAACTTCTTTAGAGTTGGAACTACTGTTCTTATAGGAAACAGAGGCAATGAAGAGCCTGCCCCTGTCGCATTTCAGGTTTCGTATAACCACTCAGTATATAACAATATTTCAGCAGGAATAGGCGCAGGTATGGAGTACTATAAAGAGACAACATTTATCCCGGCATTTGCCAATTTTGAATATCGATTCCGAAACACCCGCTTTTCACCTTTTGTATATCTTAAATGTGGATATCTGTTTGCTGCAAATGAATCTATCCAGACGGAAACACCTGTGTATTATGATCCTGTATCATCTATAGCTCCGTGGCCAGCATACAAACAGATGGAGCTCTCGCCCCATGGTGGATTTTTAATAAACCCGGGGATTGGATTTAATGTGATGATAAGTGATAATTTCGGATTTGGTCTGGGAGTAGGATATCGCTATCACAAAATAGGATATTATGGCGATAACGGATATTCACTCGATTACCAGTACAACCGTTTATCCATAGATATTGGAATAATTTTTAAATAATACGACTATGAAAACAAATTTTATAACTACTGTAACTACTCTGTTGTTAATTGTAATATCTTTTTCGTGTCAGGACATTATTTACGAAAAAGATTACCGGAACGTACCTGTTTATATGAGCTATGAACAGTTCAGACTGTCTGTGAATGTAAACCCCACTGAACCATTGAAAAACCCCGGTAAGTTATACTTTAAAGATGGATATATATTTATTAACGAAGAGCTGAAAGGGATACATATCATTGATAACCGCGACCCGGCAGAACCCGTTAATCGGGGTTTTATTAAAATCCCAGGCAATATGGATATTGCAATAAAAGGAGATATACTGTATGCCGACAGTTATATCGACCTTGTGGCCATTGATATATCTGATATAAGCAACCCACATGAAGTGGCACGGGTGAAAGATGTATTTCCATATACACTGCCTCCATTGACAAATGAAGAGCTCCTTATAGACCAGATAGATGAATCAAAGGGCGTTGTGGTTGACTGGGAGATAAAGATGGTTAGGAATCGCATTGAAAACCGTCGTTTTCCTGTATACAGAGCTGGTTGGTTTGATAAATCAATGGAGTTTGGTGGCTCTTCATCATTTAATTCGGCAGCAGGCTCTGGTTCATCATTCGGTATTGGCGGCTCAATGGCACGTTTCGGACTAAATGGTAAATACCTGTATGCTGTTGATAACAGTAAGTTTCATATATTCGATGTAGACGAAGCTGATAAGCCGGAATTGATAAATGAACCATTTATAAATAATGATGTTGAAACAATTTTCATTTTGGATGATCATATTTTTATTGGCACCCGCTCAGGAATGCTGATATACTCACTGGGCGACCCAAAGAATCCTCAGTTTAAAACCAGTTTCTCTCATATCTACAGCTGCGACCCTGTTGTTGTGCAAAATCATATTGCTTATGTTACTCTGCGTGCCGGTAACGAGTGCGGACGAAATGTTAATCGACTGGACGTTTTAACTCTCAGTCAGGATTATGACCAGGCAACGCTGGCCTATTCATACGATATGACAGAACCATACGGTCTGGGAGTAGACGATGATATACTATTTCTGTGTGACGGCAATAAAGGACTGCGTATTTTTGATATCTCCGACCTGTCGATGATAGACCAACGGGAAGTTGCTTCGTTCAGTGATATCAAGGCTTATGACGTTATACCTTTTGACGACCATCTGTTTATGATTGGAGATGACGGCTTTTATCAATATGACTATTCGGATATTAATAATATCTTTGAGATAAGCCATATTCCGGTTGTAGACTAAAAAGAGAATAATGAAACCTTTATATTTTTTTACCATACTATTAATCATTTTCTCAGTTCTATCCTGTGAAAAAGATTTTGAGGTGGATAGTACTGCTGATCGCCTCTATTTCAACTCTTTCGAATTACCCTCTGATACTATAGGGTGGATAGGTATTGGTAAGAATGATATTATTAAGGATGCTCCGGCATCAGGCGGAAACAATTCGCTCTTCGTTTCTGGCGGTTGTGTCATACCACATGCATATTTTAAAACTGTCCCACTGACAGAAGATTGTAGTGTTGTACTTAAATGCTGGGGAAAGAACTTATCAAATGGAGGCTCAGTATCCTTACACAAGAAAAACGAATCAGGCAGTATTTATATTTCGGTTTCTGAAACTTCGTGGACAAATTATATTAGTAACGATACATTAAGTTGCCCGGCAGGAAATAGTTTAATTCTTCAGATAAATTCAGGAGGATTTATGTCAAGTGCAATGTTAGTTGATCTTATAGAGATAGCTAAGGTGGAGCTTTGATCCTTTTATAAAAAATTAAAATGATGATTTAGTTGATGTTATTTGGATAAAAATTTAAAACAAATGAAAACAACAAACGTATTTTTACTTTTTTTTGTTTCTCTAATCATTGGATGTGAGAAAAATGAAATTGATTCTATCAAAGGATTAACAGATGGATTTTGTATTGTAGCAAATGAAGAGGTTGTATTAAGTCATTATGACATTGAGTACTATGATTATTCAACTCACTTGATATATATGAAAGATAACAAATCATTTGCTGACGATATTGAAAGTATTGGGAAATTTAAAGTTTTTGCAAATAGAGAAGAAATATATAATGGCCAGACATTACCTAGATATTCATCGTTTCTACCTACTGGCCCTGTAATACACACACATCCTTCGTCTTTAGGAGGTTATATTATTCCAATAAGTTTTATACAAATCATTGACACACTAGGTAATTTTTTACCTGACTCACGTGAAGACGATAGAATCATTGAAGCTTTAAAAAAGTATAATCAATTTCATGCCGGATTAAGTTGTGAAATTGAATCAGTTCAGTATTTATCTTCAAATAATGTAATAGTTGAATTGACTTTAAAAAACAATGATTCTTTCAATTACTACTATTTAGACCCGGATAAAATGGGAATAAACTTATTTCATTATTTCACAAATGGATTATTTATCAGAGATTTAACAAATCATGAAGCTTACACTCACAAAACAGAGGCGATTCGGCCTGAGCCTTGGAATTCGTGGAAGAATGATTGGTTGTCAATTATTGAGAGTAATCAAAGCAAAACTATTATTTTAAACTATAACAATTTTGAAGAAGTAGTACCAGGTAAGTATAAAGCTACTTTTACATACCCAGGACTTAGTTTTCAAGTTGAGAAAAAAGATGTTTTACAAGGTAATGGACAAATTTGGTTAGGTAAGTTACTTATGATAAAGGATATAACTCTTGAATAAAACACAACCTCAAAACAAATGGTTATGAAACAAGTAGTATTGATATTATTAATGACACTAACTTTTATTAGCTGTGAAAAGACTGAAATAATTGAATTTTCTTTACAAACACCAGAAGGGTTAGTTCATTGGGACATACTAGAAGTTAAAGGTGCAAATATTGTTGATGTGAATCAAAAACTAATAATTGATGTCTATTGTCCACGCTCAAGTAGTTGTGACTATGTGGGTATATTACTTTCTGATAGATATGACAATAAGATCCTAATAAAAGCATTTGGAAAGACTCAAACTGATATGCCTTGCCTGTGGTATGCAGTTCCACAGAAAATTCAATACAAATTTACTCCAGATATGAATGATACTTTCGTGTTGGAATTTATAAAAAAGGATAATACTGTTATCAAGCACTATGTCACAGCTAAATAGACTAAAAGCTTGCTGCCAACATGCTAAATTCAAGCAGGCAGAAAAACATCTAAAAAAATACCTATATGAAAAATATTCTTTTTATCCTTAGTACTTTTTTGCTTGTTTGTTCTTGTGAAAAGGAGCAAGAACCTGATTATGAGTCTTTTTTAATTAAAGTTGAAAGTATTCAAATACCTCAAAATATTGCTGTAAATGAACCTTTTGAGATTAAATTTTATGGAACTATTGGCAACAATGGATGTTACCTTAATTGAGCGATTTATCTTCAATAACAACTTAAAGAAACCTTGTTTAAATAGTTAATAATAAGTATATTAGAGGTGTAAAACAATA